>NZ_JACOPR010000005.1:0-213683 GCF_014288125.1 Pseudoflavonifractor hominis
TTCTCCCGCCGGGCTTTTTCTTCCGGCGTGCGATTCTTTCTGGCCATATGTATAACCTCCTGTGTGATGCTTCTATTTTACACCACTCAGGAGGTTTACACATAATTTGAAGAAGTCTCTGATATTTCTCACGAATGTACTTCGCAAATGGAAGCGGGCTCAATGGCTTTAGGATTTTCTATAGATCGGCTTCTGGCACCTTTCCGATGGAGCGCATATCTACTTTGCCAGCAACATCCCATATAAACATGAGATCGAACAGCGTTCCATCAAAATCGAAAATTATACCTTGAATCATAATTCGACTAGAACCTTTGCCTGTTCCACAGTTTTGCAAGCAGCGCCAATGACCAAGTTGGAGGGGACACGCTTACGAATCTCTGCCACAGGCGCACCCTCAACACCTAGTTACGACGTATAGCAGTAACATTTTCTCATTGAATTTCATTTAGCTCTCCATGGCTTTCATAAGCCCTGTTACATCCTCGGTTGCCATCAAGCTGCTCATTAAGCAAGCTCCGCTGGCTCCTGCGCTGCGCACCAAAGCAATGTTATAGGGATAGATTCCACCGATTCCATACACAGGAATATCTACGGCAGCACACACATTCCGCAGGAATTCTAATCCTCTGCCAGGCAGACCTTTTTTACAGTCTGTCTCAAACACATGGCCGGCAGTAATGTACGTGCAGCCGAAAGCCTGTGCTTCCAAAGCATCATCCACACTATGACAAGATGCTCCTAAGACGTCGAAATGGGCTTTTTGCTCCTGTGAAAGCTCCCTTAGAAGATGCAGCGGCAGATGGATAGCAGCTGCACGAAGAGACAGAGCAACGGCAGAAAAGCTATGCAGGATACACTTCACATCATATTGACCGCAGATCTCCATGACCGCCGCTGCCAATGTCTCGTATTCTTCCGGTGACATATCTTTCTCACGGAGGATGATTCCTGCAGGATGGCAGGCTGCAATCCGTTCGACCCTTGTGAGAAAGTCTTCCCGGCACAGTTTTCGGTTGGTGACACACAGAATATCAGACATATACATAATCATTCAGCACTGGCTGTAAACCTTCACCCGACATATCCTTGTACATGGTTTCAAAGCTGCGGTCATCGTCAATCTCAAACTGCTCATCACCCTTAACGGCATCATCTTCTTTGCCGGTGTACTTGCTTTCGTGGTCTCCAATGCCGGTAGAAACGCCAGCGGAAATCTTGGTTGCAGCAATTTTTACAATACCGTTTCTGAACTCTGCACTCTCACGCGAAGAGACGGTAATTCCCACAAATGGAAGGAAGATACGGTAAGCACAAAGGATTTGACACAACTGCTTTTCGCCTACATCAAGAGGATTGATCTTGTCGTTGTTGATGATCGGGCGCAGTCTCGGGCAGGACAGGGACATTTCTGCATGGGGATATTTGCGTTGCAGATAGTACACATGAAGTGCACTTGCCAGAGCATCCTTTCTGAAATCGGACAAGCCAAGAAGTGCAGAGAACGCGACACCACGCATACCACCACGGAGTGCTCGCTCCTGGGCATCAAAACGATACGGCCATACACGCTTGTGCCCAAACAAATGGAGTGTTTCGTATTTGTCGGCATCGTAGGTCTCTTGGAACACGGTTACATAATCAGCACCGCACTCGTGGAGATACTTGTATTCATCGGTGTTCACGGGGTAGATCTCCAGACCAACCATGCGGAAATACTTTCGAGCCAGCTTGACAGCTTCCCCAATATACTGCACATCGCTTTGTGCACGGCTCTCGCCAGTAAGGATTAGGATTTCTTCCATACCGGAGTCAGCAATCACTTTCATTTCATGCTCGATCTGCTCCATAGTCAGTTTCATGCGGTTGATATGGTTGTAACAGTTGAAGCCGCAGTAAACGCAGTAGTTTTCGCAGTAATTGGCAATGTACAGAGGGGTAAATAAGTAAACAGTATTGCCAAAGTGCTTGCTTGTCTCCATGCGGGCTTTCTGTGCCATTTCTTCCAGAAAAGGTTCCGCGGCAGGAGATAAGAGTGCCTTGAAGTCCTCGACAGAGCAAGTCTCATGGTCGAGGGCAGCACGAACATCACGAGCAGTATAGACGGAATAATCAAAGGAGTTCATCTGGTACATAACCTGCTGGCAAACATCAGATTCGATGATCTCCATACCCGGCAAATATTCCATGTGATTTTTACGACTGGACGGGTCTGTTTCCAGTTTGTGTTTTTTCTCCAGAGCAGCCGGTGACAGATACTCAGAATCTACAAAAAATTGATTTTCCATAGTCGTTCTCCTTCTCCTTAATCACGCAGGAAGCCGGTCAGAGGATCGGAAGCAGAAGCACCTCGGGTCAGCACACGGCCCAGACCGGACAGATATGCCTTTCTGCCTGCTTCGATAGCCTGACGGAAAGCAGATGCC
The DNA here is from genome assembly GCF_014288125.1 of Pseudoflavonifractor hominis. NCBI lineage: Bacteria > Bacillati > Bacillota > Clostridia > Eubacteriales > Oscillospiraceae > Pseudoflavonifractor > Pseudoflavonifractor hominis. The sequence continues at coordinate 2,427 of NZ_JACOPR010000005.1, forward strand.
ATCAGCGGCAGATCTCCGGCAGTTGCAAGGGCGGTGTTCGCCATAATAGCAGCCGCACCCATTTCCATGGCTTCACAAGCCTGCGAAGGTCTACCAATGCCAGCGTCCACGATAATAGGCAGATCAATCTCATCAATGAGAATCTGAATGAATTCTCTGGTTGCCAAACCCTTGTTAGAGCCGATGGGCGAAGCCAGAGGCATAATGGTAGCCGCGCCTGCATTCGCCATATCACGGGCAGCGTTCAGATCAGGATACATATAAGGCATGACAACAAAGCCTTCGTTTGCAAGAATCTCAGTAGCCTTAATGGTTTCCTGGTTGTCGGGCAGCAAATACTTGGTATCACGCATGATCTCTACCTTCACAAAATTACCGCAGCCAAGTTCTCTCGCAAGACGGGCAATACGGACAGCTTCCTCTGCGTTTCTTGCACCGGAGGTGTTGGGCAGCAGGGTGATGCCTTCTGGGATGTAGTCCAAAATGTTTTCATGCTCCTTGGTGTTTGCACGGCGAACAGCAAGCGTGATGATTTCTGCACCGGCATCTTTGATTGCAGCTTCAATGAGCTTCATGGAATACTTACCGGAACCCAAAATAAAACGTGAATTAAATTCGTGACCGCCAATGACGAGCTTATCGTTGTTAACCATAATAACTCCTTCTTTCTTATACTTCATATTTGCCTGCGAGGATACGCAGGACGGTATGAGCCTGATGTGCGGCGCAAAGCATAACACGAGGGGCCACCAGTCCAATGGTATTTGCCACATCGCTGACTTCATCACCGCATAGGTAAAATCGTTTCGTAACTTTTCTTGTTTTAATGGTATTGGGCGTATCTATACCAGCCATGCCGGAAGCTGCAACCAAATAGCACTGGGGTAATTGCTCTAAAACGCCGTTTACAATCATTGCCTTGCACTCTGCATCGTCAAATGCTTCACATACAATATCCGCGTCTTTTAGCAGACGCGCGAAATTTTCCTCTGTGATCTTTGCTGTTACAGCTTGGAGTTCCGTATAGGGGGCAATCTCTAACAGATTTTCCACAAGAGCATCTGCCTTGTAGGATCCGATTTGATTTGCCTTGTATTGCTGTCGGTGCAGATTGGTTATGTCTACACGGTCAAAATCAATCAGCAGCAGTTTACCGATTCCAACTCTTGCCAAAGCGACGGCGATATTTGATCCAAGACCGCCAAGGCCGCAAATTGCAACAGTTGCGGAAGAAAACTGTTTATAAAGTGTGGCTCCGTGGCGGGCAATCAAAGCGTCCGTCCATTCTTTTTTAGACGGTATCAATCAACCACCTCCCACAAAGCTGACGATCTCCAAACGATCGCCATCTTTAAGAATGGTATCATCGTACTGAGACTTAAATACGATGTCGCCATTTTGTTCAACTGCGATTCGTTTGGGATCATAGGCGGTTGTTGCCAGATACTCCGACACTGTCTTTCCTGCAACATCAAGTTCCGTGCCATTTACCTTTACCACGATTGCACCTCCAAAATAAAATACGGGAAACCTCCGATTTGGACGTTTCCCGCAACACTCACAAAAATCCCTACGTTGGCATTATCCAAATCAGGTTTATGGGTCGAAGGTTGCACCTTCCTCTCAGCCTGTCATACAAGCTCCCCGCTTTTTTTAATTGTAAAATAAAAACAGGAGACAACCCTTTCGGATGCCTCCTGTAAAAAATCCTTGTGTATGACTTCCTACGGCGGCATTATCCGCATCAGGTTATAGGGTCGAAGTTCGGTTACTTCCTCTCAGCCTGCAAACACAAGCTCCCCTGTATTTATTCGATTAGATATTGTACACCTTGTTTTATGAAAATACAATAGGCTATCTAAAAAAGCACAAAAAACACAAAGAGTAAGGAAGCAAAAGAGAACACATAATCTATGTGCATTTGACTCTTGCTTTTGTTTAAATCTGAGCGCATATATAGGCCGCCATATTTTCCCTTATAGGACTGGATAGGGGAGTAGGGAAGGGGGCAAATTGGCATCATATCAGGTGTCAATTTTTTCTTTTTACACGGAAAGGGAAGACGTAAGGGAGGAAAACGCAAGCGCGGGCAATTCAAATATCTCATCCGTTTTGCATGTTGGGTCATTATATGAATTTGGACATGTGTACGTAGGTGGAGGACACAAAAATTTTAAAAGTACAATAATAATACTAAAATGGCACAAAACATATCTGAATTTTCGATAGAAAAGTGTGGTGGGAAGCAGGAAGGAAGAGGATGGCAGAATCAAAATGGAACTGGATAGAAAGTGTATAAAAATTAAATTTTTCTATATTTGTGCCAGTGATTTATTCGTTATTGCAATTTGAGTTTTCATTCTAAGTCTGCTATCTTAACTTATGGATTTCCTTGCAACTTTAGAAAGAAAGAGGAGTTTTTCATGGCACACATCTGGGGTAAAAGAATTGGTACCACTGGCCTTGCCACGGTGTTGACGCTCTCAATGGCCGCCTGTGGCGGACAGAGCGCCGGGAGCGATCCTTCTGCGGCACCCACACAGGGGGGCTCGGAGGGAGAGAGCACGAAGGTGTTGGAAGTTTGGCTGCCGGCCAAGGCAACCGATGGCAACGATGCGGAGATCTGGGATGAGGTTGTGGCTCCCTTTGAGGAGGAGCACAACGTGGACGTTACCTTCCAGTTTATCTCCTGGAAAGACTATGAGGCCAAGTACAGCTCCGGTATTTCCACAGGGACCGGGCCGGACGTGGGCTATATGTATGTTGAGATGTTCCCCACCTATATCGATGCCGGCGCGGTGGAGGATCTGAGCAACTACCTGACGGAAGAGGATTATGCCACCTATACGACTCTGACGGACAAATACAAGATCTTCGGCAAGTTCTATGGTATCGCCCAGAGCGGTCCCCAGGCGGTCAGCGGCCTGGTCTACAACAAGACCATTCTGGACTCCATCGGGGAAGAGGCCCCCAAGACCTGGGATGATGTGATCCGCATTGCCCAGAAGGCCACCCAGGACACCGATGGCGACGGAAAGATTGACCAGTACGGTGTGGCCCAGGGCTGGGGCCAGACCTTCTATCAGGACCTGAACTGGAACTGGTATAACTTCATTTGGCAGGCCGGCGGCGACATCTTTGACGACGAGGGCAAGTGCATCATCAACAGCGAGCAGGGAATTGCGGCCGCGCAGCTGCTCTATGATCTGAAGAATACCTACAATGCCCTCCCTGAGGACACCATGTCCCTCATCAACAACGAGGCCTTTGACAACTACTTTGTGCCCGGAAATGCGGCCCTGGCCTTCGTGGGCACTTCGGAGAGCACCTTCAACAAGCTGGCTGACGGGGACTTCGAGTACGGCTTTACCTATGACCTCCAGGGCCCCAACGGCGATATGGGCGCCCGTGCCAGTGTAGACCAGATCGTGCTCATGTCCGCCTGTGAGGACAAGGAGCTGGGCTGGGAGCTGGTCAAGTACATGACGGGCCCCGAGGGAGGCGCCAAGTACCGCGAGCTGACCGGAAGCGCGCCCTCCACCGTGGGCGAGGAGGATCACGGCTATGAGGTGACCAAGGAGGCCCTGGCGGCCAGCCTGGATACCTCCATCCGGCCCATCAAGGCCGCCCGCCGTGCCACCGAGGTCTATGACTTCCTGTGGAAGACCCTGCAGGAGATGATGAACGGAAACGTCAGCCCCGAGGACGCCATGAACGAGGTGGCGGAATTCGCCAACAGCCTGGATTACGCTGCTCCGGCCAACTGATCGGCTGGGATTTCTGACAAACAGATTAAAAAACAGGCAAAGCAAGGCGGACGCCTGCTTTGCCTGTTTTTTTGGAAAGGCGGTTTTCTCAATGTATCCTGAAATCTACATGGATATCCTGAACAAATGCAATGCCCGGTGCAAATATTGCCTGACCGGTCAGGCCAACCGGACTGGATACAGCAGCCGGTTTCCGGCCTACTACATGGATGTCCCTACCTTTGACCGTCTGGCCCGGCATATGCTGGACCATCAGATCATGACGCCGGATGCGCTGTTCCACATCTACAACTGGTATGAGCCCACTCTGAACCCCCATCTTGCGGGGATTCTCAATTACATGCGGGAGCATGGGCTGCGGGTGGACATGAGCACCAATGCCGGGCGCTGTATGGATTTCTCTGGACTGGGGGACTGTGGGCATATGGAGAGCATCCTTTTCTCTATGCCGGGCTTCAGCCAGAGTTCCTACGACCGCATTCACGGGTTTGATTTTGAGCAGGTAAAGCAGAACATCCGCACCACCATGAAAGAGCTCCGCCGGAGAGGCTTCAAGGGAGATGCGTATATCAATTTCCACCTCTATCAGTTCAACCTTGGGGAGATCTATGGCGCCAAAGCGTTTGCCGATTCGGTCGGACTGCGTCTCCACTCCATTTTCGCCTACTTCAACGGTTCGGGAGAATTTGAGCCCTACCTGCGCGGTACGCTGAGTGCCGAGGAGATGAAAGACGCCACCCGGGAGATTTTCTTCGGGCATCTCTATGAGCTGGAGAAGCATGCAGAGAAGTACCTGGAACAGTTTGTGGAGCCGGAATCCATCACCCTGAGTGAATTCTGTAATGTCATCCCGGGCCGTGGCTGTAACGATGAGTCGAAGGTGTGCAGCATCTTTGATCTCCACAGCTATGAGGAGGTCAAAGCGGTCTACGACAGTCTGGCCGCAAAGCGGGGCAACGATCCCATTTACCGGCAGATCCATCTCTGGGCCCACAGCTATAAACTCTCCATGAATCATCTCTTTGGAATTCCTGATTAAGGTGGTGCAGTTATGTCAAAGGAGTTGGCATATCCCCGTCGGAAGAAACAGGACTGGAGCTCCTACCTCTACATCCTGCCCATGCTTGCCATTGTGATCTTTTTCTGGATCATTCCCATCCTGATCTCGGTGGTGCTGAGCTTCACGCAGTATAACGCCCTTTCTACCCCTCACTTTAATGGAGTGGAAAACTATAAAGCGCTGTTTGAGGACCGCATTTTCCGTCAGTCCCTCATCAATACGCTGATTTTTGTTATTACGGTGGTACCGGGACAGACCATCCTGGCCTTTTTGACGGCATCCTGGATCGACCGGAAGGGGAAAAACCCCGCCACGCAGTTTGTGCGGTGGGCCATGTTTATTCCAAGCCTGGCCTCTGTGAGCATTGTGGGCATTGTCTGCCGTATCCTGCTCAACAATCCCAGTTCTCCGCTGAACACGCTCTTTTCTCTTTTCGGGCTCAATCCCTCCCTACTGCTGGGCAGTGAGAAGGCCGCCTTTCCCACTCTGATCGTGATCGAGATCCTGATTGGGTCGGGCTACTATATGGTCATCTATCTGGCGGCCCTGTTGGATATTCCCCACAGCTACTATGAGGCGGCCAAGATCGACGGGGCCAGCCAGTTTCAGATCTTCTGGAAGATTACCTTCCCGCTGATGCGGCCCATGACCCTGCTGGTCATCCTGCTGGGGAGCATCTCGGCCTTCCAGAGTTTTGATCTGGTGTACACCATGACGGGAGGTGGACCGGGACGCTCCACGACCATGACGGCAATGGTCTACCTCTATCTGTACAGCTTCAAATACTCCAAGATCGGCTTCGCCATGGCCATCGGCAATGTGCTGATCCTGGTGATCGCTGTGCTCACCATCGTGCAGCGCAGACTGGCTGGCCGGAAAGAAAATATACTGTATTAAGGGGGGAGAGACATGAAAAAAGGATATTCCAAGGTGCTGAGTGCACTGGGGTATGTGTTTTTTGTATCCCTTGCACTCTTGATGCTGCTCCCCTTTGCGTATATGCTGGTCTGCTCCCTTCAGGAGACCTATTCACCCTATCTGATCAGCTTCAATCCGGCGGATTACACGCTGGACAACTTCCGAAAGACCTTTGCCGTGAGTGGCTTTTCCCTCTGGGTGCGCAACAGCATCGTGATCTCCTTAGCCGGTGTACTGCTGACCCTGGCGGTGTGCAGTCTGGGCGCCTTTGCCTTTGCCAAAAAGCATTTCCGGGGAAGCCGGGGACTCATGAACTTCCTCATGATTTCGATGGCCATCCCGTTCACCGCCACGGTGGTTCCCCTCTGGCTGATGATGGGGAAGCTGAAAATGATCGACAACTTTTTCCCGCTGATCGCCCCCATTCCCTCCATGCTGGGACTGCTCCTGATCCGGCAGGCTATCCTGGCCCTGCCCAAGGAGCTCTTTGAGAGCGCCCGGGTGGATGGCTGCCGGGATTTCCGGATCTACTGGAACATTGTCCTGCCGGTCATCCGGCCCATCCTGATCACGGTGGCCATTCTCTATTTTGCCCGGAGCTGGAACAGCTTCCTCTGGCCTCTGATCATCTCCAATACCGACGCCACACGGACCCTCCCGGTGGGACTTGCCTCCATCCAGGGGACCCACACCATCAACTATGGCATCACCATGGCCGGGGCGCTGATGAATTTCCTGCCGCCCTTTTTGGTGTATGTCTTTTTCCAACGCTATTTTATTGCCGGAATTGCCGGAACAGGAATCAAAAACTGACTGTTTGGGAGGTTACACAGATGCAGATACAAACGATGACCTGCCGCTTCTGCGACCGGGAGTGCCATATGGCGGTGTCACTGGATGCCGCCGGCCGGCCAGCGGCCATCCGTCCGGCCCATGAGGAGGGAACCATCTCCTGCCCCACGGGGCTTCATGCCCTGGAGCTTATGAACCATGCACAGCGGGTAAAACACCCCATGCGCCGGGTCGGACCGCGGGGGAGCGGCCAGTGGGAGGAGATCTCCTGGGACGAGGCCTTTGACCTGGCGACCCGGGAGCTTCAAAAGACCCTGGATCAGATGGGACCGGAGGGACTGCTCTTCATCAAGGGCTTCAATAAGCCGTTGCAGAGCGCGGTCTTTGACCGGCTGGCCAATCTGCTGGGGGTACCCAACCGGCTGGGTGCAGGGAACATGTGCCATCAGGCCCAAGCCCAGTCCTTTGTGGACACCTTCGGCTTTCCGGCGGACCGGCGCATCACGGCGGAGACCCGGACGGTGGTACTCTGGGGCTCCAATCCCAGCAATACCATGCGCTGGGTGCAGCGGGATATTGCCGAGATGAAACGGGCCGGGGGACGTCTGGTGGTGGTGGATCCGCTGCCCACCCGGATGACCGAGCTGGCCGATCTCTGGCTGCCCATCCGTCCCGGCACGGACATGGCGCTGGCCCTGGGGTGGATGCGCCTCATTTTGGAGGAGGGCTGGGAGGATGCCGACCTGCTCAGCCGGTGGGCGACCGGCCTGGAGGATATCCGCAAGGCCTGCGCGCCCTATACGCTGGAATATACCGCGGCCCTTACGGGACTTGCGCCCGCGCAGATCCGGCAGGGGGCCGAGTGGTTTGCCTGTGCAAAGCCCGGCATCCTCTTTGGCGGGAATGCGCTGGACCACAACTGGGACAGCTATCAGAAGGGACGCTGCCTGGCCATCCTGCTGGCGCTGACCGGAAATGTGGATGTCCCGGGGGCGGCACTCCATGCGGCGCCTCCTTCCGGCCGCAACCCGATCCGGACGCCCCGGCTGACCTGCGCAGACCGCTTTTCCGCCGCCCAGCGGGAACGGATGTGGGGCTGGGACCGTGCGCTGCTTCCCACCGCCCGGCAGACCAGCGGGCAGGCCATGCTCCAGGGGATCGAGGCAGGGAAACTCCGGGCAGGCTGGGTGGTCGGCGGCGACCCGGTGGTCATGTGGGCGGACAGCCGCCGCACGCAGTCGGTGTTGCAGTCCCTGGACTTTCTGATGGTGCAGGACTTCTTCCTCACGCCCACCGCGCAGATTGCCGACCTGGTGCTCCCAGTGGCCACTTATCTGGAGTATGAAAACCTCTTCTTTGAGGGGGACGGGAGTATCCAGTACCGCCCGGCGCTGGTATCCGGCTCGGATGCCCGCAGTGATATGGATATCATCAACGAGATGGGAAAGCGGCTGGGACTGGCGGATGCGTTCTGGCCTGACATGGACGGGTTCTGGAACTTCCTGCTGGAGGGGAGCGGAGTCACGCTGGAAGAGCTCCGCACCACCGGACGGCTGGAGGGGGACGGGACCAAGCGGCAGCCCGCACCCCGGGGATACCGGCAGTGCGGATTCCCCACGGCCGATGGAACGATCCACCTCGCCCTTCCGGAGCTGGAGGAGCGAAGCGGCGGAAGCGTGCCCAGGTATCGGTCCCTCCCGGAGCCCGATGAGGCATACCCCGACCGCTGCACGAACTACAAATCTCCCTTCTTTTTCCACTCGGCGGGGCGGCAGCTGCCGGGACAGCGTACCCGGCAGCCAGACCCGGTGGCCTATGTGAGTGAAGATGTGGCCGCGCGGGAGGAACTGCGCGAGGGGGACTGGGCCCGGATCACCACACCGACCGGGGAGACCTGTCAGCGGGTGCACATCGGACCGGGTATGCCTGCCGGCACCATTGCCCTGGCCATCGGCTGGTGGGACACGGATGCTGCCGGTGAGCGGGATGTGCTGGCCGGAAACTGCAACAACCTGACGTCGGACCGGACCCTGCTCGGCGGGGAGATCCAGGCGTTTTCCTGCCGCGGCATTCCGTGCAGGGTGACAAAAGAGGAAAGGGTGGACTGAATTTATGTGTCTGGAGCGTACCGATCATCGGAATCCACAGCGCTTTGAGGAGCTCTATCACAATGTGGTTCCCGGCCGTTATACCGAGATCTACATGGATGTGACCAACAAGTGCAACGCCATGTGTAAATACTGCAAAACGGGACAGGCCAATCTCTGCGGCGCGAGCCGGGAGGTGCCGCCCTACTACATGACACGGGCGGAGTTTGAGCGGCTCCACCGCCATCTGCTTGACCACAACATCATCACGCCGGACTGTATCTACCGGATCTACAACTGGTATGAGCCCTCCCTCAATCCCCATCTGCCCGATCTGTTCAACTATATGCACGAGGTCGGGATTCGGCTGGATATGAGCACGAATGCGGGAAAGGCCATTGATTTCTCCCGGGTGGAGTCCTGTGAAAACTGGTATGGTATCCTTTTCTCCATGCCGGGATTCAGCCAGAGCTCCTATGACCGCATCCACGGCTTTGATTTTGAAAAGGTCAAGGCCAACATCCGCGCTACCATGGAGGCCATCCGGGCGCGGGGGTTCCATGGATATGCCATGATCAACTACCATCTCTACCAGTTCAACATCGGCGAGGTCCGTGCGGCAAAGGTCTTTGCCGACGAGCTGGGCCTGGGACTGCACACCATTTACGCCTATTTCAACGGGACTGGGGGGAATGGGGACTATCTCTCCGGGACGATGGACCCGCTCTATCTGCGGGATGCCTCCCGGGATCTGTTCTTCTACCACATTGATGAGCTGATTGCCCACAAGGAGGAATACTTCCGGGAGTTCAATGAGCCGGAATCCATCACCCTGAGCGAATTCTGCAATGTGATTCCCTGCCGGGGCAGTAACGATGACGACCGGATCAAGAGCATCTTTGAGATCACCAGCTATGACGAGCTGCACGGTATTTACGAGGGGATCTTTGCCCAGCGGCGGAAGAATCCCCAGTATGGGAATGCCTGGGTCTGGGGGCACAGCTATAAGCGCTCCTGGAACCATCTGTTCGGTTTTGCAGACAACACACTGATCTGAGGAGGAGAGTTCCATGAAGCGAGTAGAGCTGGGACACAGTGGGATCGAGGTCACCGAGCTGGGATACGGCTGCATGATGTTTGGCCCCAAGCTGGAACAGGAGGAGGCCTTTGCACAGCTGGATGCCTATCTGGAGCGGGGCGGCAACCTGTTGGACACGGCCAACATCTACGGACGGCGCAAGATCGACGGCACGGGCCGCGCGGGGAGAAGTGAAGAGATCATCGGAGCGTGGCTCAAGGAGCGGGGATGCCGGGATCAGGTCGTCCTGGCCAGCAAGGTGGGATTTGCATACCCGGGCATCTCCTACGGGACCTCTGCCCGCCAGATCCGGGAGGAGTGTGAAAAATCCCTCCAACGGCTCCAGACCGACTATCTGGACCTCTATTACCTCCATACCGACGATGAGAATACACCGCTGGAGGAGACACTTTCTGCCATGGATACCCTGGTGCGGGAGGGAAAGGTGCGGGCCATCGGCGCCAGCAACTTCAGCGCCTGGCGGCTGGAGCGCGCCCGTCAGATCTGCCAGGCCAACCACTGGACACAGATCTGCTGCATCCAGCAGCGGTACTCCTATCTGCGCCCGAAACAGGACGCGGTGTTTCCCGGCCAGAAGTATGTGGTGGAGGACCTGCGGGAATATATCCGGGATACGGGGATCACACTGCTGGCCTACTGCCCTCTGCTGAAGGGCGCCTATGTCAATCCGGAGAAGCCCTTTATGGCCCAGTATGTTGGAGCAGATGCCCAGGCACGTCTGGCGGCGCTGGATCGGGTGGCCAGAGAGACGGGGTACAGCAAGGTTCAGATCGTCTACTACTGGCTCATGCACCAAGATCCGGCCGCCATTCCGCTGGTCACCACCACAAATATGGCCCAGTTTGAAGAGGCAATGGGGACCCTGAAGATCCAGCTCAGCAAGGAGCAGCTGGACTTTCTCTCTGCGGCCGAAGAGGGAAGTGTGGCCGGCGCGGCGAAGTAAGCGCTGGGAGTGTGACAAAGGTTTTGATGTAAAAGATGAGCCATTTGTCTCTTTCATTTTTAGCTGGAACGCGTTCATAATTGGAAAAGTGGATATAGTGGTCAATCATCTTTCTATGACAAGGCCCCCTGATGTAGGAAAATAGACTACATCAGGGGGCCTTTGTGTCACTGCTTCCCGAGTGGGGAGCGACGTTGGTTCGGGAGGGCTGCCGTAGCCACAAGTTATTTCAATCCACGCTCCCCGAGTAGGGAGCGACGCCGGGGCTTGCGCCTACCTCTCTGCTGCTGTTGATTTCAATCCACGCTCCCCGTGTGGGGAGCGACCGGTCTCGGTGGTGATGGTCGCCATATTGTCGTTATTTCAATCCACGCTCCCCGTGTGGGGAGCGACGGGAAGACGGCGTGCTGCGAAAGCCCAAGGGCGTATTTCAATCCACGCTCCCCGTGTGGGGAGCGACGGGGGCTCCGGACAGACCCGGTACAGGCGGCTCTGATTTCAATCCACGCTCCCCGTGTGGGGAGCGACCTCAACCGTATTTTTGACCAGCACGATATTTTTGATTTCAATCCACGCTCCCCGTGTGGGGAGCGACGTTGGATGCCATTTCCTCCAACCGCTGGAGCGTATTTCAATCCACGCTCCCCGTGTGGGGAGCGACGTGACGGCTTTTACGCCCAGAATACATCTTTGATATTTCAATCCACGCTCCCCGTGTGGGGAGCGACCCCTTTACGGTAATCGCCACAAAGCCGCAGCTCCAATTTCAATCCACGCTCCCCGTGTGGGGAGCGACAAGCTACGCCGGTTCGTCCGCCCTCGACATGACGGAATTTCAATCCACGCTCCCCGTGTGGGGAGCGACCGCGGTTGGACGGTAAACACGTCAGATGGTGAAAATTTCAATCCACGCTCCCCGTGTGGGGAGCGACTCGGAATGATGTCTGATCTCAGCATTCTTCTCTATATTTCAATCCACGCTCCCCGTGTGGGGAGCGACCCGGAGACTGCGGCGCAAATAACCTGGTGATCGTATTTCAATCCACGCTCCCCGTGTGGGGAGCGACTTGAGGCAATCGTCCAGGAATTGGAGGAGAAATATTTCAATCCACGCTCCCCGTGTGGGGAGCGACCGACACGGTGCAGTTCTCCGAGCCTATACACGGCCTATTTCAATCCACGCTCCCCGTGTGGGGAGCGACTGGAGTGATCCTGTATTATAGCAAGCCGAGGAGCATATTTCAATCCACGCTCCCCGTGTGGGGAGCGACTGGAGTGATCCTGTATTATAGCAAGCCGAGGAGCATATTTCAATCCACGCTCCCCGTGTGGGGAGCGACGCTGCCTCCGATGGGCCATCCGCCGTCTCACCCAATTTCAATCCACGCTCCCCGTGTGGGGAGCGACCGCGCACGCGCGCGTGCGCGCGCGATCTATCTTATTTCAATCCACGCTCCCCGTGTGGGGAGCGACCCTAAATTTTCACTTCTTGCTCTTGTTAAAGCGATTTCAATCCACGCTCCCCGTGTGGGGAGCGACCGTATCGCTCGTGGCAGGACCGCACCACCCGCGTGATTTCAATCCACGCTCCCCGTGTGGGGAGCGACAGCATGGCCGAGAGGAGCCACAGCGTCTCGTCCAATTTCAATCCACGCTCCCCGTGTGGGGAGCGACTTGTTGCAATTGTTCAAATCTTGTTAAAACTCAATTTCAATCCACGCTCCCCGTGTGGGGAGCGACACTATTGTTGATACTGCATATCTTAGAGGGATAATTTCAATCCACGCTCCCCGTGTGGGGAGCGACCGGGATTTCCTTTACAAGCTCCATCTGTATAAACTATTTCAATCCACGCTCCCCGTGTGGGGAGCGACAACTGACCGACATGGAGATGACGCGTCAGGCGGATTTCAATCCACGCTCCCCGTGTGGGGAGCGACGTGGCCGCTGAGCTGGACGTGAGTCGGGGCACAGTATTTCAATCCACGCTCCCCGTGTGGGGAGCGACCATGATAGCGCTCTGGTGGGAGTAGTTCGACAGGATTTCAATCCACGCTCCCCGTGTGGGGAGCGACCAAAAATGTCCTGGTCAAGCGGTCTCTCCTGGCGGATTTCAATCCACGCTCCCCGTGTGGGGAGCGACTTATGGCTATTGACTATAATGGATTTTTGATGTAATTTCAATCCACGCTCCCCGTGTGGGGAGCGACATCAATTCGAGAGAGATAATAGCATACCCGGTTATTTCAATCCACGCTCCCCGTGTGGGGAGCGACGTCCTCGTCCTCTTCGTCCTCAGAACTCTTAGAGATTTCAATCCACGCTCCCCGTGTGGGGAGCGACTATTCAGATGAAGTAGAAACTAAAAGCGTATTTATTTCAATCCACGCTCCCCGTGTGGGGAGCGACGCTTCTGGTGGCGGAACAGTTAAATTCCCTATTGATTTCAATCCACGCTCCCCGTGTGGGGAGCGACGGTTTTATACCCCGCTTTTTATTTAAGGTGGAAATATATTTCAATCCACGCTCCCCGTGTGGGGAGCGACGGCGGCTGAGTTTTTGCTTATATTTTATAAGCTTGATTTCAATCCACGCTCCCCGTGTGGGGAGCGACTTCCACCGAAAGATTCAAAAAATGCAAGAGTTACATTTCAATCCACGCTCCCCGTGTGGGGAGCGACCGGAGCTGAGCCGCATCCGGGCGGAGAGCAAGAAATTTCAATCCACGCTCCCCGTGTGGGGAGCGACTAGAGCCTGTTAAAATAAAAAGTAAACAAAAGAATTTCAATCCACGCTCCCCGTGTGGGGAGCGACTATTGCACCCCTCTTTAAACTTAGGAGCAAAATATTTCAATCCACGCTCCCCGTGTGGGGAGCGACGTATCATAATAATTTTGCAATGTCTCTTCACCGATTTCAATCCACGCTCCCCGTGTGGGGAGCGACCCTGTGGATGGGAATGTGTGCGTCGTCGTATGTATATTTCAATCCACGCTCCCCGTGTGGGGAGCGACCCGCATCAATCGGCGGTCTGCATGTGACTCTGCATTTCAATCCACGCTCCCCGTGTGGGGAGCGACGCTGGGACGAGCTCCTGCGGGATTTCCCGGAGATATTTCAATCCACGCTCCCCGTGTGGGGAGCGACAGGATTTCCGCAACCTGCACTTCAAGAGCGTCAGATTTCAATCCACGCTCCCCGTGTGGGGAGCGACTGTCTGGAGGCAGCGCGCTCCCTGTCCAGAGCGAATTTCAATCCACGCTCCCCGTGTGGGGAGCGACAGCAGATATGTACAAATACACACCTGTAAACTTATAGAACTTAGATAAAATTTAGCGTATCTGAGTAAGTTTTGTCAGACGACACTGCTTCCGCGCTGCAAGAAAGGGCTCTATTCCAGTGCGAACCTCCAGGGGAATATGTGACTGCTGTCTCTTCGCACCATTATAGAATCAACGGCTCTTCCGGGAGATAAGAGGATTTACAGCCAAAGTGCTCAATTTTGTTTTCATATTGTTTCCCAAGATAATAAAAGCGCAGACTGTCTTTTTCCTGATCAATAATGGAAAGCAGCTTTGCCTGCAGCAGTTTGCATTGGGCCGAATCCAGCAGGCATTCAAATACCGAGCATTGGACCCGCTGCCCATAGTTGACACATTGCCTGGCAATTTGGCGCAGACGCCTGCGTCCGGCGGCATCTGCTGTATTGACATCGTATGTGATCAGTACCAGCATAGCATCCTCACTTCCACAAAAAGGGTGGATAGGCCTTCAGGTCACATCTGAGATATCGAGTCAAAAGAAGTGCCTGAAGGTAAGGCACCAATCCCCACGGCACTTTCTCTCCCAGAAAAGGATGAGTCAGGCTATCTTTTTTGCGCGCCTGCCAACGTTGGAGAAAAGTACGTCGTCCACTCTCGTTGAGCAGTACACTACCATTTTCGTGATAGATAAAATCTGATTTCTGAAAGACGCGGTTGTTGATGCAGGTCAAAACAAAACGGTCTGCGATACAGGGGCGAAATTCTTCCATCAGATCCAGTGCCAGGGAACTGCGGCCCGGCCGGTCGCGGTGGAGAAAGCCCACGTAAGAGTCCAGTCCCACACTCTCCAAAGCCCAGGTGCAGTCATGGGACAGCAGGCTGTAGGCAAAGGAAAGTAGGGCATTTACCGGATCCAGAGGCGGTCGGCGGCTACGGGTCTCAAAGCGAAACACAGAACGGTCCCCCAGGATCAGTTGATCGAATACACCAAAATAGGCGGTGGCCCCGGCCCCCTCCAGCCCGCGCAGGCTGTCCAGCTCTGTCACCTGCAAAAGTTGGGGCAGCATGGCTTTCAGCTGGCCGGACACCTCCCCGAGCCGCTGGTCATCTACCCGGAGTCCGTGGTCCCGGCGGGTGCGTTCGATGCTCCAGCGGGCGTTGTGGACCTTTCCGAACACCATTGATCGGGCGATAGTGCAGCTCTGCGCTGGGTCGTCTGCCGCTCGGTACTGGGTTCGGCGTAGCAGTACATTCCCGTTGGCTTCACCGGTGACTCGGGCCAAGAATTTCCCCCGGGGCGTACAGAAGGACAGGGAGATCCCGCGCTGGGCACAGGCTCCCATTAGGGCGGGAGAAGCACCGGGATAGGAAAACGTGAGAATGGCAGACAGGGTGTGAAGGGGATAGCGGGCCACAGGGCTCTTTTCCCGACTGGCCACCACATTCTCCCCATCTAGAGAGAGGTAGATGTCCTCTGAGGTCACAAACAAGGTGTTGAGCAGATGTCTCATGGTTCCACCTCCATGGCCTGACGTAAATAGGTGTCCACATCGTTCCCCTTCAGTAGTGCGGGCAGGCAGAGTTCCTGGAGGGAACAGGCATTGCAGGACTTGGAACGCCGTACTTTAGGGGTATGTCCCCGACGGTAGAGCTGGTGCATCTCTTCCAACATCGTCTGCACTTCTTCCCGCAGCTCTGCGGAAAAGGGCACTAACGTCCGCCGCCGGGTTTCGCCATAGAAAAGGGCTCCTTCCGGAACGGCACAGCAGAGCATCTCCTCCAGGCACATGGCCTGGGCGCACAGCTGTAGTTCGTCGGCCCGGTGGGATTTGGGTGTGCCTCGCTTGTACTCTATAGGAAAGGGAACCCACAAGCCCTCTTCCCCGCGGAGAGGGACCCCGCTAATATCTGTGCGGAACTCCACCACATCACACTTTCCAGAGATTCCTAGGGTGGGGGAGGCCACCGGCAACCCGCGCAGGATGAGGATATCTCCTCGGCGCTCCCGTGACTGCTCATCATGGGCCCGGCGGTGAAACAAATCGCCCTCTACCGTGCGCAGATTTTCTCTCCACTGCTGCTCAACGTGGATCAGTGCCCACTGGCGTCGGCAGAAGGCAAAGTGCTGCAAACCGGACAGCTGGAGGAAGTCCTCCTCGGTGTAGATCACCCCATGCGCTGACAGGTGATACCGGCCGGCAGGGCAGCCTCATCCACGGAGACGGTATAGTCCTGATAGGAACGGGCGGGGGAGGGGTCATCCGGAATTTTGCGGGCAACTGTCACCGTATCAAAGAGCTTCCAGGCAGGAGCACAGCCCAGTTCGCTGTCGTGCTTAAAGACGATCAGTTCCCGCACTGCCATCTTGCCACGGGCAGCAGAGTGATCATGCTCAAACATATTGAGAATTGCATCCCATAGCAGAGACAGGTCCTCCTCGGAGAAACCGGTGGTCTTACGGGCCAGATTGGCGGAGATATAGCCCTCACAGCGGTAAAGACCATAGGGGACGATGTACTTCCGGCCCATTTCAGTCCCTTTTTTCTCGGCATCAGCTTCTGTGGTAATGGCTACACGAGTGATGGTGACTTCCTGAGGTACCACGGGCTCCACACTGCGGGCAAAACCCAGCTGTACCGGGCCGCGCACCTGACCGCAGTTCAAGGCTGCTTTTACGAAGGTAGTCATTACTGCGCCAAAGGTACGGATATCATAGAAGTTAGCGCACATCCAATCTCGGATCTTCCGGTCCAAATCGGGGTCAGCCTTCTTTTTCTCCTTCACATTTTTTTCCGTGATATCCAACTCGGTGTAAGCCTCTCCATCGCTGCGGTTCAGGGGCACACCGTCCTTTACATAGATGCGGTAACCAGTGGCATCCTCCTTCACCGTCTCCACATAATTGCGGATTTTTCGCTTGAGACACACATCGGTCACGATGCCCAGACCAGTTTCCGGGTCCACACGGGGCATATTACCGGCATCGGGATCGCCGTTAGGGTTGCCGTTTTCTACATCGAAGAGGATAACGAATTCATAGCGGTTTTTGATGGGCTCAGACATATTACTTTTCCTCCTTTTTTTCAAAGCGGCTCTGGGTCTGATGGTAATATCCCAGCTGGAAGGAACCCTGCTGGGGCAGATTCAAGCGCGGAGGGTAGACTTCTCCGAGTTTGGAGAGCAGCCCGGTGATTTGTTTATCGTAATAAGTACGTAGGCCTGCATCCAACTTCTTCAGATGTTTCTGCGCCAGATTCAGCAGGATTGGGAACACAATGGCGGGGGTAGCGGAGGCAGAATTGAAGTACTTGTCCTTGATAGTGGTGTTGATGCCAGGATTGGCGCTGGACTGGACGGCTTCCAGTATGGAGAAGAGCCGTCCCAGGTTATAGGGAACATTGGTACTGTCTGGATTGAGCGACACAGTCAAAACCTCCTTTGGGACATCTGGATGTATATTTTTTAGGTAGTAAGCCTTGAGAATGGCGGCTCGGCCACGAGTTACGCGGTGCTCTGCTCGGATACGTAGTGCCACGCCGTTGAGCAGGGTGGCCGGATAATGAGTATTGGTAAGGACAGAGCGCAGTACCTCGCCAGCCATATTGGGGGCCGGGCTCTTGTCGCGGCTGTTCTGATTGACAGTCTCGTCCAGCAGCTTCCACATGGGGAGTGTGTCAAATTTATCATAGGTGGGCTTGGTGATTTCCAACCGTTGCTGGTGAGCCTGGGTATTGCGGAGGAAGGCCCCAAAGCTGTTGCGCAGGAAAAAGCGTACCGAGAGCCGGGCGGCATTGGGGGAGAGCCCTAAGATATAGAATTCCATGTCGGGGTCCAGCCGTGTCTCGTCCAGGTCTACCGCCATACCATTGCACAGATTGTTCAGCGCCCCCTGTAAATCGGTCAGCGTGTAAGATGGCTCTGCTCCAAAAAGGGCCCAGCCCATCAGATTCTGATAGACATCCCCACCACATTTGGCCCAGCAGACCACCGTGGTATCTCCCATTCGGTAGACGTGTTCCCGATCAGAGAGCAGGTGATTGAGGGCGGTGGTGTAGGCAAAAGCAGCGTATTTGCTGGTAGGAGCATTATAATTTTGCTCCTTACCATAGGAACAAAAGGCAGGCGCGTTGAAAGACACCAGGGCTGCTCCACTGGACTGGGCGCCCTGTACGTTTTTAATGGAGGGGTGGACGCTCTCTACTGCTCCGCGGTTTCCTGTGACCAAGCAGACCATCTGAGGACCATCCTCTTCCGTCTGATAGTGATCGTCCCAAGCCTGCCGGACTGGCATATTTTGATGAACAAAGGCCCCATCAAAGCGAAATACAAGATTGCCTCCGGCCATAAGCTCTTCCCAGCAGACGGACAATGCAGGGTGACTGGCGGCTTGCTCCGGTTGCCATGTCCGGAAAAAGGCAAGCACAGCTTGGGCTGCGGGGCTATCTACTCCTTCCAACAGCTCCTCGTGGAGCTTCTTACACGCCTGAAAACACTCCAAAGTTCGCTGAGGCTTTCCCTTATTGTCCACGCCCAGCAGATAACTGGAATTATCACAGAGGAAATTAGCGGCAACTCCACTCGAACGTTTTACTGGAGCCGGAAGCATCATGGGCTGAGGTGCCAGTACGGTCTTTCTCCCCTTGGTTTGCTCGGTCTGGACGGAGACCACCTGTTCCAGCGTCCCGTCTGCTCCAATGCACAGAGCAAAAGAGACTTTGACCTCGCCCCAGCCAGGCGGAGAGATCTTGCCGCTGTCAGCCAGCATGCGATAGTATTCTGTCAGCGCCTGTAGGATCATCGGCGCACCTCCTCGCTGTCCCAAGGGGGAATCTCCAATACTCCATCCCGCAGCACTCCCCGGAAAAAGAGGGGGGTAATATTCTCCGGGTCAGCATAGTCCATGTCATAGAGCATCCAGCCCAGATCTCGCTCTCCATTCAGAGCATCGGGACAGGGAGGGATTTTCTCACACATACGGAATTGAGCAGGAAACTCCCGGCAGCCGAAGCAGGGCTGGTGGTAAAACTGTCCCTTCTGGATCCGTCGTTTTACGATGTCCTGGAATTTCCCTGGATTATCTCCCAGTGTAGCCTTTTCTGTCATCTCAAAATGGGCTTCGATTACGTAGCGGACTTCCCGCAGCAGCAAGGCAGCCCGTTGCTGGATTTCCTGCGAGGTACTGAGGTACAGCTCTCCCTTCCCACGCTCCATCACTGTGCGGGCGGTGCGAGCGGAGATGGTAGATTTCACCTCATTGCGCCGCAGATTGGTAAAACGGATGGGGGTACAGACGTGAATGCGGTCAATGTACCAACGCATACCCGGGTGCCAATAGATGGCCTCAATCAAACCCCGGGCAGCCGAGGGAGTCATCACGTCATAGCTCACCCGTTCTACCTTCATTTCCGGGCGGGTAAAGAGGGCGTAGTCTCCCCAGACCTCCAGCTTGATGGACATAGGCGTCACTCCTTTCAGAGTTTTATCTTGCTCTGGTTTCAATATAGCACGCGCTAACATATAAGTCAATATTATCTTTTCTAAATCAATGAAATAGAATATGGTGATTTGCAAACAAAGAAGCTTCTGTGGTATACTGGGTACGTCGCAGAGATGCGTGGATTGAAATATTGATTTAGAGAAGATCCGGCCAGGGCGGTGGGGAAGTGTTTTTCTTCCCCACCGCTTTCTACCTAGATAAACAAGCCCTTTCCACTGTCAGCCTCCAGTGAGAGACCTGTAGTATCAGAGTACAGAGCAGGATTGCGCAGAATGGCCGCGCCATTTTCCAGCACCTCCAGATCTCCCGCTGCCTCCAGGGCAGCAAAGTGCTGTTCGTAGACAGATACCCCATATTGTCCTAGTTTTCGGAACAGCTCTCGTCCCCCCCCGCCGGTGCGCAGCTGCTCCACAAGATTTGCTCCTTCTTCCCAAGGAATATAGACCGTCCGGGTGGGGCTGTCGATGAGATGGAATCGCTCCGCTACTTTGCGGAAGGGAAAAAACTCAGATTGAATCAGCGGCAAAATCCGCTCTTTGTCCTGCGCATCGCATCCCTTCAGATCTAGAAGTTCAGAAAAATAGGTGTGGATGGCTTCCGGGGAGGCGATATCGGCATAGCGGGCCATGGCCGCCTTTCCTGCTCCGATAGCGGTAGAGAAGAGGGGAGGGGCTTTTTCCTCCCTTTTAAAAATGTGGACTACACTCTCCTCAGCAGACCGCCTGCCCTCCCGGTTGCACCGTCCGGCGGCCTGCAAAATAGAGTCCAAACCGGCTATTTCCCGGAATACTGCCGGGAAATCAACATCCACACCCGCCTCGATCAGGGAGGTAGACACAACACGACAGGGAAGGCCCTCCTTCAATCGGCGGCGGATCTCCCTCAGTTGTACTTTACGGTGGCTGGGACACATGAGGGTGGACAGATGGAAACTGCCTGCTCCGTCCAGCCGCCCATAGATCTCCTGAGCCGCTTTCCGGGTATTGACAATGCACAGAACTTGGTCGTGGGCGTTAAGCTGTGCGGTCAGTTCGTCCCAGGTCAGGCAGCCTGTCTGCCGGAAGGTCACTCGGCGGAATAGATCCCACTGGCAGGTATCGGGCGGACACAGCTCCTGCACCGGAACCTGAGGGAGAAATTCTCGGAAGATCGGCTCCAGCGCAGGCTGCGTCGCTGTGCAGAGAACTGCGGAGATGCCGTAA
This sequence comes from Pseudoflavonifractor hominis, assembly GCF_014288125.1. Classification (NCBI taxonomy): domain Bacteria; kingdom Bacillati; phylum Bacillota; class Clostridia; order Eubacteriales; family Oscillospiraceae; genus Pseudoflavonifractor; species Pseudoflavonifractor hominis. The sequence continues at coordinate 23,055 of NZ_JACOPR010000005.1, forward strand.
CGCTTCACCAGCTGGGAAATAGCCCAGACACAGGGACGAAGATAGGGGATAGGCAGCATCTGGGCTTCATCAAAAATGACTACGCTGCCGGCTATGTTGTGGAGCTTGCGGCATTGAGAGGAGCGGCAGGCATACAGAGATTCAAAAAACTGTACTGCTGTGGTCACCACTACCGGTATGTCCCAGTTTTCTGTGGCTTTGGCCAGGGAAATGGTGTGGGGATCAGCCTCCCTGTCCAGATCGTAGAGTACGTTGGAGTGGTGCTCCAGTACGTTTTCCACACCTAGGATCTCCCGGAATACCTCCGCTGTCTGCTCAATGATGGAGGTGTAGGGGATCACATAGATCACTCGCTTCAGACCGTGCTGTTTGGCATGGGTCAGAGCGAAAGCCAGGGAGGCCACGGTTTTCCCTCCGCCAGTTGGCACGGTTAGAGAAAACAGCCCCGGCGCTCGCGTTTCTCCCTCCTGAATGCATTGCTCCAGGATCTTACAGCGCTGGCGGTTCAGCTCCCCTTCGGGCGGAAACCAGCCTGATATGTAGTCCTGGAGCTTGTTCCACAGCTGTTCTATGGAAGTCTGGTATCTCTCCCGACTCTGCCCCTCCATAAAGGCCTCTGTGTCCAAAAAGTCGGCATCTACCAGACAAGAGTACAGCATCCGGGTAAAAAATACCCATTCCGATCCTGAACGTTCCGTAAAATCTGGCACCTCGGTTTTAGGGAGCATGACCTCCTGCATCCAAGCTTCATAGGATTCCAAAAGACCCCACTCTTTCCGCTTGATGCGGCCCCACAGTGTGGTCTGGTCCGGCCCGTCTGTCTGGCTGCCGCCGTCCGGCAGTCCACCATGGTGGCCGGCCACTGCAAAAGCAGCAAAAGGCTGTCCGCGCCCCCAGCATTCTACCGCACCAGCTGTAGAATGGTCTACTCGTATAGGGAGACCTCTTAAACGATTTTGAAAGGAATCAGAGTATTTCCCAATATCATGAGCCAGCCCGGCTAACTCTGCCTGTTCGTCTCCTGAAAAAGGGTGGGCAAACGATTTTGCCAGAAGTGCGACATTCTGTAAGTGCGCAAGAACGGTTTGTGATCGTTCGTCATCAGAAATATGGGCGATACAGGGGGAGCTTTCCATAAAGCATTCTCCTTTTAAACATTTATTCAGTTACAGATTATCACCGAATGAGTCCAATAAACTGGACTGTTTTATATGTGGCATCTTGTCAAGCAGACAGAGGTTTAGAAAACCAGCTATGGTGCTGTCCCAAAACACATCTATAGGGGTTGTTTTTGGAATAAGCAGTATGTGTTCGTGGTTGATAATATGGTAGGAAGCCAGATTTTTACCCGTCGATAGCCATAAGCAAGTATTAGGGCCTTATTGGTCAATGTTAGCGCACTTTATTTGTAAATTCAATTGAATTTCACAAAAAAGGGAGTAGGGGGTCTCTTTTATTATGAGGCACAGTACAGGACATCGAAGAGAAGTTCCTGTCCATGTATGTTAAAGGGATGACTTCCGGCTATATTGAGAGGTATATCCAGAACATCTACGGTATTTCTGTCTTCGACAGCACAGTCCAGCCGGATCACCGGTCAGCCTCATTTTTTTCCCTTATTTTTCCCTTATGGGACTGGATAGGGGAGTAGGGAAGGGGGTAAATTGGTACCGTATCAGGTGCTGAATTTTGACTTTTTACACGGAAAGGGAAGACATAAAGCAGGAAAAAAGGAGGAGAATGTAAGCGCGGGTTTCAAATCCCTCCTTCTGAGCCGAACAAAAAACCTGGAAATGGTGCCCTGAAAAACAAACCCTAAATGTATTTGAGAGGCTGACCCTCCATCCAGGGTCAGCCTCTCAGACGATCGTGTTATTTGTTGTAGTTCTTTCAGACAAAACGCAGTGCCATAGGATCATGGCTTCTTGTCCATGTATAGCCTGGAAATTTCCTCATCTATATCATGGGTCAGCTTTGCCAAAGGCGCTGCGCCGAGTCCCTCCGCATCATAGCGCTTCATGTAGAGCAGCTGGCGGGCTTCTTCTCTGCTTTTGAATAAGCCCGGAAAGCTGTCAATCAGAGAATCCAGATAGGCATTATTGAAGATATAGCGCTGTTCGAAGATCGCACACACATAGGCATTGTGGCTCTCGCGGTACAGCACATCCAACCCGAATTTCTCAATGGAGGTTTGGACGCGCTGGTCATAGTCCGGGTCAGTGGACGGTCCAACTCTCTCGATGGTTACTTCAAACTCGTCGGGCTTGACCATTTGGCCCATTAGATAGGCAGTTGACGAGATGGGGGTTGTATGAAACTGATACTGCTCCCCGAACTCTTCCTGGTAGGGATAGAGTACGTACTGTTCATCATCTCCCTTTTTCTGGTTGCAGTTCCCACAGGCGGGGATCAAATTGGGAAGCGTCAGGGCAAACCATGGAAACTTGGACTTGGAACGGTAGTGATCAACTTGGTTTTGCCGATGATATTCTCTATTGCGGGTCCTGACTGTGGTGGTAAAACTTCGGTTGCAATAGGGACAGACCTCCACACCCATCATCTGTACCAATTGGGGAAACAAGTTTTGGCGGCTAAAGCTGTCATAGTTAAAAATTTGCGTCAAAAGTAATTTTGACAGCGCTGACTTTGCAGAAAACGCCAGCTTTTTGGCTTGAATGGTCTTGCCGTCTGTCTCCGTGGTAAGCAGCTCCCTCAGTTTTTCCCGTTGGACGGTATGATTTTGATAGAGATACTGGTGCAGCTGTGGGCTTACCAGTTCAATCAATTCTTCCAGCGTATTCGGTGCCGGAACCTTTGCTTTGGAAAGTATATCTTGCGATGTTTTGGTTAGTTTGAATTTTTTATGGGCGGTGGGATATCGCTTTTTCTTCGTTCGGTCTCCGTCCGGATAGTAGTAGGCGCCACGTCTGTCTATGGGCAGATAATTCTCTGGTGCAAAGGGGAGTGTTTTATAGAGCAGGAAATAGTACAGCGCCCAGATGTCCTCTGCTTGTGGTCCTTTCCACGGCGGCGAAATACGGATCATCGTGATGTCTCTCCTTCGTGCTCTAACATATCCAGCTGCCGCTGTAAGCGGGCGATATCTTCTCTCAGTTCCTGCTTTATCTGTTCTTTTTGCTCCGGCGTTCTCCTCTGATGGATCATAGCAAGTGCAGCGGCAATTTCCTCTTCCAGTTTGCTGCGCATAATGCCTTCCGGGAGATACCGCACCGTCTTTTGTCTGTGCATTTCCAGACGGTATTCCCATTTATCCAGTTCTTGCTCGGTGTAATCCATCGGGAGATCATGTGCGGGTGGTTTGATCTTCTGGATGTCCTCAAGCACACGTTTGATTTTTTTCTGGGCCAGCGCTCCAATGGTGCCGTTCTGCAGATAAAATCCGTCTTTGAGGAGTGTGTAGAGGTTCTGCCCGAAGGGCTGCAAGGCACTGTTGGACTCCACGGTAATACAGCCGTCTTTGCCTTTTTTCAGGTAAAGCACAGAGGCCGATGGAAAGTCCCCCAACATCAGGGGAGAGTGGGTGGTCAAGATGATCTGAATATCCTGACAGCCGCTGTCAGCTCCCGGATAGTAAGGATTCTGATAGAGCCGCGGCAGAAATTCGGCCAATGTGGCGACAAACATCCGCTGCCATTCCGGGTGAAGGGACAGGTCGGCTTCATCCAAAAAGAGAATCACGGAGTCGCAGTCCCATGTTTCCTCCATGCCAAGCGAATTTTGAATATGATCTTTCCGTTCAGCAAGCATTGCATTTTGCGCAGATTCTGCTGTGATGAACTCCGCGCTTTCCTCATCATAGCAAGTTCCACTCAGCAGGTATCGCAGCTTTGTGAAAATGCGGAGTAAAATGTTTTCTCCGCTGCTGAATCCCCAATGGTAAGTCACAAAATAGTCGCTTCCACTGATTGCACGGTTTAAATCCACAAAACGGATCATCAATTCCTGCAAGATGGGATCCAGTTGTTCACCCAGTGGGATGTGGCATACATAATTATTTTTATAGTACGTCCAATACTTCTGGATATGCTCCGCATTGTTCCAAAGAAATTCAATGTATGTTCTGCAAGAGGTATAATAAGTTTGCAGTCTCCAATCGCTTTGGTTGGCAGCGACGAAATCCATCGTTCGAATATAATCCTGTGGTTCTGTAAATGCTTCCGGAAGCGACACCAATCCTATACTGTCGTGCCCGAACAACCTGCTGGCCATCCTCAGAAAGTTTACCACACAGTTTAAACTCAGTTCAGCAAGAAGCAAATACGTATCGTTCGCTTGTTCTGAAAAAATACTGTATTGGCGGTACCACCCAAAGAACCCGTTCGTCAGGGATCCTTCTGCAATCTCCTCTTCCACTTTTTTGAGGCGTTCAACCACGGGATGGATCCCTAACGTCAGCTCCCGCGGAAAAGGAACCGGGTATCCGTCTTTCCTCATCTGGAGCAGAATGTTTCTCTGATTCCGGTCAAATAAATAACGTGCTTGCTGATAACTTTCAAACGTAAAATAAGTATATAGCTGATCTTCCAGCGGACGTTTGTTCGAATTTGTATTGCTGACTTCTTGCGCCAGCATCATATTGGCAACCAAAGAGCAGTCATAGAGCGGGTTTGAGTACAATGTGCCGCAAACGCCAATACCACCATCCTCGCTGTCTTCATGCAGTATACGGCATTGTTCCAGGTCTGACATGGACATTGTGTTTGAAAAAGTGATTAACTTAGTCTTTCTAAGGAAATATGGTGAAACAATACCAGTAGAATATGAGATTTGGCTGCATTCGAAATCAGGGGTATTGATCTTAGCTTCCCGCTGAGAATAGATAAGATATATTTTTCCGCCGGAATCCTGCATCAAGCAGATAAAATGAAAGGGCAATGATTGGGGTATTCTGAAATACAGCGCAGTCAGTGCCCTAATCGCGGCATGCATCAGAGTGGTTTTACCGGTCCCATTTTCCCCTACGATTGCTGATATATTATAAATCCGCTCGTCGCCCCAGAAACCACGTTCGACTCTGTCGTTTTCTTTTCTTGCTGTGCGCTTCAGGCAAAAGCGCGTCCTTATTGCTGAAGCGCGTTCCATGGTGTAGATATACTCTGTGCTGAAGTTCAATTCACACTGCTTATGTCCCCGGTATCCATCTGGTGTTTTCCCATTTTGTGTGAAATCCAGGTACAGATAAAGTAGCCTCATGTCCCTCACTTCCTTCAAAGATATTCACGTTCGGCGTTGTTCTACCGTTTGCCGGATCTCCTGAATGGCGGCAGCATAAAACGTATCATAATCCGTCCGATCCGTGGCGCCCGCAGTCCGAACCTCCGCGCCATTGGCCTGCAAAAGAAAATGGTGCATCTTTTTTTGCGCATCAAAGGGTGGCTTGTCATAAAAATAGACCTTTCCATCTCCATTGCGCTCACGCTGCTTTCGGCGCAAAAGCCACCATAGATCAAATTCGCATGAGTCAAATCCAAACCCCAGAATATACACATCACCGAAGAGAAAGAGGCTGGGCCAGGAGAGAAATGGAAGCTTTCCCACATTGGTTCTGGACGTCCGCTGGGCCGTATTCTGACAGCACTGCACGATTCTGGCTAAAAGGCGGCCATAGCGGTCATGCCCCAGGATGATGCCCTGCGGAACACTGCTCTCCCCGTGGATATGCCAAAGGCCGGTTCCCTGAGGGGTATCAGGTCCGGCAGGGAAGAAGTAGCCTGTGTGCAGGCGGTACTGGACTTCCCGTGTTTGAATGGCTTTGCTCTCGCGATCCCGCAGGTCAAAACGAAACTGAGAGCGTGTTCGACTGCACCCAAAGTTGCGGTGAGGGAAAAAGGCCTGCTCCAGACAATAGGAGTAATTTGTCGTGAAAATGTGGTCCATCCGGAGGCCCGGAAGTTTTTCCAGCAGGGGATTGCTCCTGTGCACCATGGCCTTCATGGCTTGTGCCAGACGCTTTTCTTCTTGCAAAATATCTTCGTGCCCCATAGGCGTGGGGGAAGTGGAAGGGGTAGAGAGCAGCTCATAGCGCAGAGGAAAGGGAAGGGACTCCACTCCGCTCATTTCCCGTTTTTCCGGCAAGGTCAGGTCCCGGACCAATTGCTCCCAACTGCGCTGTCCGCTTTTATATTCCAGCCCATTTCCGATCAACAAAATCTGTGGACGCCCGGGACCTTTCATTGGATACACAAAGCTGACCTGCCGTTTCATTTCCACTCACTCTCTTTTTCGAAGAATTAAGCCGGTATTATGCTAAGTATAGCATGTTTTTACATATGCGAAAACATTTATCGCTTTGGGCAGATGGAAAGTATGGACTGCATTACTTATTTTAGGATGGGTGTAGATTGCAATGGCACTTCAGCGCTCGAAAAACGCAGGCAAAACGCCCCCTGCATAGGAAGAAGATAAACCTATGCAGGGGGCGTTCGTATGTCACAGGTGATTTACTGGGCGGGGAAGATGACCTCTGCCTCCTTGACCAGAGTCTCCAGGGCCTGCTCGGGGGTAATATCGCGGCCCTGGATCAGGTCGGAGTAAGCGGTGCGAACCACGCTGTTCCACTCGCTGGTATAGAGGGACATGGCGGGCGCGGAGGCGTCGGTGACCTGCTCATAGGAGATCTTGTAGCCCTCGTTGGCGGGATCGGCCCAGAAGTCCTTCAGAGTGTCGGTCTCCACGGAGGAATAGGTGGTGGGCAGCACGCCGGTCTCAATGTGGTTTGCAGCCACCTGCTCGTCGCTCATCAGGAACTTGACAAACTCCCAGGCAGCGGCGATCTCCTGCTGGCTGTGACCCTCAGCGATGATGCCGATGGAGCCGCCGCCCAGAGGGGCGGCATAACCGCCATAGCCCACCGTAGCGGACATGCCCAGATTGATGTTCATCTCGGCGGCCTTCTGGGAGATGGAAGTGGCCCGGTTGGAGCTGGAGACGAAGGCGGCCAGCTGGCCGTTGTAGAAGCTCTCCTGCATGGCGGAGCTGGCGCTGGACAGGGCGGGGATCTCGCACCAGCCCTCCTCGGTCCAGTTATACCAGTCGGTGAGAAACTGGCTCATGGAGCCGTCGGTGAGGCAGGAGGCGCCCAGGCCGTCGGCATCCATGAAGCCAACGCCGTTGAGGGACTCCAGCAGGTAGTGCTGGTAGTAGGTGGGCTCGATGGTGTAGCCGATGCCGCGGATGGTTCCGCCGGAGGTCTCATAGATCTTGGCGGCGTACTCGTTAAGTTCCTCCAGGCTGGTGGGGGCGTGGTCCAGACCGGCCTGGGCATAGAGATCCTTATTATAGTAGAGGATGGCGGTACCGCGGGTATAGGGCATGGCCACGATCTGGTCCTCGTAGTAGACATAGTCAGTGAGTTCCTTCACCACGTTTTCCATGTCAAAGCCATCCCGCTCCACATAGGGCGTCATGTCGGCCAGGATCCCCTCGCTGGCAAAGAGGGGGATGCCGTTGCAGGAGAGGTCGGCCAGGACCGGAGTCTCCCCGGCGGCGATGCCGGTCTCGATGGCGGCCTGGACATCGTCCAGATATCCCTGGGCCACCTCCTCTACGGTGATGCCGTACGCATTGGTGTCGTTGAACTCCTGGATGGATTTCTGGAGGAAGGCGTAGTCGGTGTCGGAGGTGCGGTCATGCCAGAAGGTGATGGTGATGGGCTCGGTGACATAGTCCGGGCCTTCGCTCTCCGGAGCGGGAGTGGGGGTGGTCTGGGTATCGGGGGTAGGGGTGGCAGCGCTCTCGCCGCCGCAGGCGGTGAGGCTGAGGCTCAAGGCTCCGGCCAGGAGGAGGGCAAGGGGTTTCTGGTTCATTTCAAGGTCTCCTTTGTATTAAAATATGTCATACATATGTATGCCCGACAGAAAGGGATCATTTGATGCCGCGGTAGCCGAAGGAGGAGAGAAGCTGGCGGCTGAGCAGCAGGAACAAAAGCAGTACCGGCAGTACCAGCAGGCTGTTGGCCGCCATCAGTACCGGCCACTCCAGACCCTGGTGAGCGTCCTGGAGACGCTGCATGGCCAGGGTCAGGGGGCGTACTTTGTCCGAATTGGTCATGACCAGAGGCCAGAAATAGGAGTTCCAGGTGCTGATAAAGCTGAAGAGCTCCGCGGTGATGATGCTGGAGCGGCACATGGGAAGCATGATGTGGGTCAGGATCTTCAGCTCCCCGGCGTGGTCCATGCGGGCGGCCTCCACCAGCTCGTCCGGAACCTGGAGAAAGGACTGCCGGATGAGAAAAATGCCGTAGGCATTGGCCGCAAAGGGGAGGATCTGGGGCCAGAGGGTGCCCAGGAGCTTGGCCTTGGAGAAGAGAATGTACACGGGGACAAAGGTGATCTGGGTGGGGATCATAAAGGCGAGCATCACCAGGGCCCACATCCACCGCTTGCCTCGGAATTCATAGCGGGCAAAGCCATAGGCTGCGGTGACATTGAATACCGCCTGAAGTGTCACCACGCCCAGGGACACCAGGAGGGAGTTTTTGAGATAGCGGGGGATATCGATGCGCTGCCACACGTCGGAAAAGGCCTCCGGTGTAAAGGATTCCGGCCAGAGAGTGGGCGGGAAGCGGATGGACTCTCCATAGGTTTTAAAGGCGGTGGTGATCATCCAATAAAAGGGGAAGAGGAAGAAGACCGCCATAGCCAGTTTAAAGAGCAGGGAGAGCAGGCCCATGGCGCGCCGGCGCAGGCGAACGGTTCGGGAAGAGGTCAGATTCATGGCAGTTCCTCCTCACTGATAGTGGACGCGCTTGCTCAGCACCCGGAAATAGAAATAGGTCAGGATCATCAGGATCACCAGCAGCACAGTGCCAGCCGCCGAGGCATAGCCCACCCGGGCGTTCATCTGGAAGGCGTAGCGGTAAATATAGGTCACCAGCACATCGGTGGCGTTGCCAGGGCCCCCGTCCGTCATGACCCGCACCACGTCAAAGACTTTGAAGGAGCTGATCGTGATGGTGATGAGCAGGAAAAAGAGCTGGGGGGAGATCATGGGCAGGGTGATGCGGAAGAATTTCCGCACCGGCGGGGTGTTGTCCAGGGCGGCGGCCTCCAGAATTTCCGCAGGGATCGAGCGGATGGAGGCGAGTACGATGATGAGGTAATAGCCCAGGCTCTTCCACACTGCCACCGCAGCCACACAGAAGAGGGCTAGATCCGAGTCGTTGAGCCACCGGGAGAGAGGCAGGCCGAACAGAGCCAGCATGGCGTTGAGGATGCCGCTGTCGGCATCATACATCCAGGACCAGATGTAGGCGCAGGACACCATGGAGATGAGATAGGGGGTAAACATGCTCTTCTGGAGAAAGCGGTTGATCCGGCTGTCTGGTTCCAGCCACAGGGCAAAGAGTACCGCCAGCAGCAGGCTGAAAAAGAGGACGGACAGAGTGTAGACCGCTGTGTTGCGCAGAGCGTCCAGAAAATCGGTCTTAACAAAGAAGAGAACCTCGTAGTTTTTCAGACCCACAAAGGTCTTTTCCCGGATGAGGTTGTAGTCAAAAAAGCTGAGATAGACCAGATTGACCAGGGGATAGAACACGAAAATCAGCAGGAGGAGCATGGCCGGCCCCACCAGCAGATAGGGGACCAGTCCAGTGCCGGAGGATTTGCGCCCGCTTGGCCGGGGCAGCTTTCTGCCTGGCCTCATAGCGTACCCTCCTCCAGACGGCGGATCAGCTCACCGCACCCGCTGCGGATGCGCAGGCCGTTTTCATCGAAGAAGTACAGGTCTTCCCCGGCCACGCCCAGACACACGGTGTCCCCGGCCCGGTACTGGAAGCAGGCGCTGCGCACCATCACATCGCCCTCCGGGAGACGGACCTTATAGAGAACCTCGGCCCCGAGCATCTCCCGGGTTACCACGGTCCCGGGACGGGTATAGGCCAGGGCCTCCTCGGAAGCGAGGAAGCGGACCTTCTCCGGGCGGAAGCCCAGGCGGAAGTTGCTTCCGGGCAGGGGGAGGATATTGGCGGGCGGAGTTCCGATGAACTGGGCTGTGAAGATATTATCCGGGTCCCGGTAGATAGACTCCGGATCCCCCTGTTGGAGGATTTTCCCCTCATTCATGAGCACGATGTGGTCGGCCATGGCCATGGACTCGGTCTGGTCGTGGGTCACATAGACAAAGGTGGCGCCCAGTGCCTGGTGGAGCTGGATGAGCTCACTGCGCATGGCAGTGCGCAGCTTGGCGTCCAGATTGGAGAGCGGCTCATCCATAAGAAAGACGGCGGGCTCCTTCACCAGGGCCCGGGCCAGAGCGATGCGCTGCCGCTGGCCGCCGGAGAGCTGGGAGGGCTTTCGGTCCAGGTAATCCTCCAGGCCCACGGTCCGGGCCACCTGCGCCACACGGCGCTGCCGCTCGGTGCGGGGGACTTTGTTGTTTTTCAAGCAGAACTCAATGTTGCCCCGGACGGTCATGGTGGGATAGATGGCATAACTCTGAAAGACCATGGCCACATTCCGCTCTCCCGGGGGCAGATCGGTAATATCCACGCCGTCCATATAGACCCGGCCGCTGGTAGCCGGGCCGATGCCGGCGATCATCCGCAGAAGTGTCGTCTTGCCGCAGCCAGAGGGGCCGAGGAGTACCGTAAAGGCGCCGGAGCGAAGGGTGAGACTCAGATCTTCGATGACGCGGGTGCTGCCAAAGGATTTGGAGACGTGCTCCAGAACGATCTCAGCCATGGGAAGCCTCCTCTCCGCCCAGCAAGGAAAGGGCGCGCCCGGGCTCTTTGGCGTACAGCCCGTCCACGGGCAATGTCAGCCCCAAGCGGGCCAGCTCTTCCAGAAATACTTCCATCAGGACCCCGGGAGCGGATGCAGTCCGGACCTGGGACAGTACCCCGCTCACGTCCCGGCCGCCAAAATCGCCGCCCCAGGGGCCGGAGCAAGTGTATTTCACTCCGCAGCTGGGACTGCCGTCGATGCCCAGAACCCCCAGCAGCTCTACGTTCTCCGCTGCGGCATAGGCCTGGATCTGGAGCAGGATGGGCTTCAGCAGTTCCCGGCATGTTTGACGGAAGAAAGGGTTGTCAAACTGGTCCCGGGTGTGGCCCCAGCGATCCAGACCGTAGAGCATCAGCTCCGGACAGGGCAGCTGGAGAAGCTGAACACCGCGGTCCACCGCTCGATGGAGCAGTTCCCGCCGCAAGGACTCCTCGGCGCGGATGGATTCCATCCGGTAGGCACGGCATTTAGCGGCGGTATTCAGAATGCAGTGACTGACGATCAAAATCTGTTTCACAGTTCCACCTCTTACTCAGATAGACGGCCACGCCGTCCGCCTCGTTGCTTGGAATTATGCCGTCTGCATGGGCTTTCAGAGCGGGACAGGCGTTGGCCACAGCGTATCCCTCGTCGCAGGCATCAAAAAGGGCGAGGTCATTCTGCCCATCCCCAAACGCAACAATATGGGTGAAAGCACCCATATGTTGCAGCCGGGCAAGGGCCAGACCTTTGGAGGCCTGTGCACTGTAAACCTCCAGATACCACCGCTCCTCAGTATAGCGATCCCGGTAAAAGTCCAGGGTCAGGCCGCGCCCGTCCAGCAGGGATGCCATCTGTTCCAGACGCTGGGGCCGGTCATCCAGATACATGCCGTACAGGAGTGGGCGGGAGACGAGCTCCGCCGCCTGCCGCCGGCCGAAGCCATTCCACAGGGCTGGATAGGGGGCGAGAGCTGTCCAATCAAAGTAGTGCTGGGCGGCAGGGGGAGCAGCAGGGGAACAGTGGCAGCGGAGCCGGCCCTCTTCCAGGGTGAAGAGGAGTCCGCTTATGCCGCAGCGTTCCTCGGCTTGAGCCAGTATTTTCTGGGCCTGCGGAGAGAGCGGGACGAAATCGGGAAAGCTCTGGCGCACGGGATCATAGAGGAGTGCGCCGTTCATCAGGATCCAGGGCAGGCGCAGCGGAAGGCTCGCCAGCAGCGGCAGTGCGGAAAAGGGGGTCCGGGCGGAGGCCACGGTGAAGGGAAGTCCGTCACTCAGAAGCATGCGGAGAATTTTGAGGCTGACCGGTGAGAGCTGTGCCTGCGAGTCCAACAGAGTACCGTCCAAATCAGAGATAAATAGCTCCATCCCGGGCTCCTTTCCTTTGGCTTGACCATACGGCGTAAAAATTTTTTAGATTTCATTGTAGTGCCGAGGGGTAAAATCTGCAAATTCTTTTTTTCGATATGTTTGGAATGAGATTATTTGGAATTTGGATAAAAAATAAAATGACGTGGGATACCAACCATTTTTAAAAAGAAATGAGGAAAAAAGTTTTGAAAAATTTCGAAAAGGAAAATAAAAAAGTCCATGACAGGAGTTCGCCTGTCATGGACAAAAATGCGAGAGCATGAATGAAGTGAGCGGATACTATGCGCTCGTATCCGATGAGTATATCCGGTTGCAGCGAGTTTTCAAGGAAGACAGCCACGGTATAAAAAGGCTTCCTGTCCTTAAATGGACAGGAAGCCTTTTGGCATTACTCCATGGTTAATTAGGGGTTCCTCGTCACCGAGCGAAAGGGGGAGGAGCTGCGACTCATATACCCGATTATTTCATGTAATTCCAGAACATCTGCGCGACTTCGCCGCGGCTGGCGGTGCCGGTGGGATCCAGCTGTCCGTTGCCCTTGCCGGAGAGGATCCCCTCGGCTACGGCCCACTTCAGGCTGTCCGCCGCCCAGGGCGAGATATGCTCTGCGTCAGAGAAGACGCTCAGATCTGCCGCTGCGCTGATGTCCTGCTGCTGGTAGCTGGCATAGCGGTACAGAATGGATACCAGCTGCTCCCGGGTGATGGAATCGTTGGGACCGAACTTCTCATCCGAGTAGCCGCTGATCAGACCCTTCAGCCGGGCCCAATATACAGCGTCTGCATACCAAGTATCGCCCGCCACGTCGGCATAGGGATAGCCCAGGACCTCATTGTCCAAGCTGGGCTTACCCTCCAGATTGTAGAGGATCTGAGCCATCATAGATCGGGTAAAGGTCATCTCGGGGGAGAAGGTCGTAGAAGACGTTCCAGTCATCAGACCCTTTTCCACTGCATAGGACACCGCCTCGGCATACCAGGCATCGGCAGCCACATCGGTGAAGGGCAGGTCGCCCAGCGGAGTATCACTCTCGTCGATGCTCTTTGCAAAAGTAGCTTTAATGGTGTGATTGGTGCGGACGTTTTCAAAGGTGTAGCTGGCCACCGCGCCCACACTCTTGCCATTTACCACCACATCGGCGATTTCGAAGCCCTCGTCGGCGGTGATGGTAAAGGCCTTGTCGCTGTTGTAGTTGACGGACACGCTACCGCTGGGGGTGATGGATCCGCCCTCGCCAGCGCTGGCCGTGATAGTATAGCGGGTCACACCGGCAGAGCCGCCGCCGGAGCTGGAACCGCCCGAACCGGAATCGCCGCTGGACTCTGTCAGACCGAGTTTGGCCGCGTACAGGTCCTTGGCAGCCTGATCGACAACGGCCTGGGCAGCCTGGGCGGCCTCCTGGCTATCAAAGCTCTCGCTCTTGGCAACTGCACGGGCGGCGGTCAGTGCATTCTGCAGAGCCGCCCAGCTGCTGGCGGTGTAATCAGACTCCTTCAGTGTGGACAGGTCGGCGATCAGGGCGTTCAGACCGTCGGCAGAGGTGGTGTAGGTGTAGCCGGCCTCGGTGATGACCTGGCGGTAGAACTGGAAGGGGACGGCCTCAGTACCCACATAGTGCTGCTTGGTACCGTTCTCGTGGGCCAGGTAGAGGGTCTGATCGCCCACCATCCGATTGACCGTGTAGGAGCCGGCGGAGCCGTCCACGGGGGTGATAGTCAGAGCCTGGGACTCATCGGTGACAGGTACCTTGCTGCCGGCGTTAGTGGCGGTATTCAGGTTGAGGTAGCGGCCATCTGCTTCACAGCTCTGGATGGTATAGCCGCTCTCCGCATCCCCAGTGACCGTCCAGGTCTGACGGGTGACGAGGTAGCCGCTGTCCAGATTGAGGAGGCTGTTAGAGACGCTGCCGGTCACCTGATCGCTGGTGGTGCTGCCGCTGGCGTGGTACAGGATCCGGTTACTGTTGCTGTGGAAGATGGCGTATACGCTGCCGGAATCAATACCGTCGTCGTCCAGCGCATAGGTGGTGGAGGCCTCGTGATAGTTCTCCTCCATCTGATCAGTGTACCGGTCGGGCAGGATCACGCCCTCGTTCCCCTGGACGGCCACGTCGGCAGAGGCGGTGCGGGTAATGCCGCTGGAGGTGACGGAGGCGGTGATGGTGGAGGTGCCAGGGGCCACGGCGGTGACCACACCGCCTTCCACGGTGGCCACAGCGGGATTGCTGGAGGTCCAGGTCACTTCTGCGCCGGTGGGGGTATAGGTAGCGGTGAGCTTGGCGGTTTCACCGGCCTTCAGATCCACAACGGCCTGATCCAGAGAGATGGAGGGCAGATTCTCCGTACCGCTGAGCAGATACCAGCCCTGCCCCAGCAGGTCGTTTACCGTGAGTGTCTCATACTGGATGGTATTGGTCTCGTTGCCATACTCATAGAGGATACCGAAGGCGTCCCCCTCTGGCAGCTGGGTCACACAGGAGTAGCTGAAATTGCCGGCGCCCTGATAGCGCGGTTCATCGTCGTTGAGCCAGTGGACCACGTTCTCGCCGTCCACATAGCCGATGCGCACCACACCCTGTTTCCGCTGTACCACCGGGTAGGAGGCCAGGATCAGATTCTCATAGATGGTGTTGTCCGGACCCACCAGAATGCCGTCCAGGTTGATGAAGGAGACCATGCAGCCGTTGCCGGGGTTCCGGCTGCCCAGGGCCATGTCCTTCTGGCAGGTGCCCCAGGTCTCGCCGCCGTCGGTGGAGTCGGCGTAGCTGATGTAGTGGATGGTATTGCGGGAGTACATCCGGAGCGTGCCGTCGGGCAGAAGGACCACCTGAGACTCGCTGGTCTTGCCCACGCCGTTCAGGTCGGCGTTATGCTGGCCGCGCGTCCAGGTCTGACCGCCGTCATCGGAGTAAATGACGCTGGCCAGCTCGGTGCCGGTGGCATTGTCATACAGGGGGAACACCAGGCGCTCATGGCCCTCATACTGGAAGGAGAGGCCACGGCCGGGACACACGCCGGTAAAGGCCTCATCCTCGGACAGCTTGATGTCCAGGAACTGGGGATCGCTCCACACCAGACCGTCCGCGGTAACGTCGGCGGAGCGGTGCATGATGTAGAACACAGGGTAGGCTTTCCACTGGGAGTTGCGGTAGAAGAGGTTACTCTGCACCGCGTCGGAGCTCTGCAGCTGGAGGCACAGGTCGGGGGTGATGACACCGTCCTCCTCCGTATACACGTTCAGCCAGGCGTCCACCCAGGCTCCGGTCTGGCTGTCATCCTCTGCCTTGCAAATGGGGTAAAGGGTAATCGCTTCACTGCCAACGACCTGTTCTGCACCGGCGGAGGGGTTGTTGATATCCGCATAATAGGTATAGTCAGCGACCTTCTTGGAGGCGTTGCCGCCGGACGTGCCCAGGGTCACCAGCAGGCGGCCTGCATCGTCAAAGCCGGAGCTCTCCCAGCCCATCTGATTTCCGTACATCAGACCCACATAGGAGGGGCAGGCATCCACCACCATGTGGACGGTGCCGTCCTCGGCCTGAAGGATGGAGGGATCGATGAAGGAAGCGCTGGTCTGGCCGGTGGCGTCATCGGCCATATCGTCGTAGTAGTTGACCACGTTCCAATCCCAAGTGGCGCCGCCGTCCTTGGAGAGGCTGACGATGGTGTCCAGATTCTGAGGGGAGTCGCCGTCTGTGCGCCAGCGGATGTCGGAGGCCGCCGCGATCCAGCCGTTGTCCAGGGTCAGCAGGGCGGGGATACGGAAATGCGTGCTGTTGGTGTCCTCTTTTACGAAGGGCTGACCAGCGCTGGAGCCGGAGGGGGCTCCGGGGGCCATGCTGGGCTCCACCTCGGTCTGCTTGTAGAAATACAGGGGAGTGGCGGAGCTGCTGGAATAATACTGGCCGGAGGTGCCGTGAGAGAGGGCATTCCCGGAAGTATGGGTCACCGTATAGGTGCCATCCTCCAGCAGTGAGATGGTCAGGGTCACCGCCTCCTGGGCAGTGTTGACTTTGCTGCTGGTGGGCTGGGACAGATCCAGATAGCGGCCGCTGTCCACACTCTGGAGGGTATAGCCGCCCTCTGCGGAAACGATGGTCCACAGCTGACGGGAGACGGCGAAGCCGCCGTTGAGGGTCAGTGTGTCGCCGGCGACCGTGCCGCCCACCTGGTCGGTGGTACCGCTGCCGGTATGATAGAGGATGCTTCCGTTGCTGGTTCCGCCGTAGTAAATGGCATACACCGTGCCGGAGTCCACTCCGTCGGTGTCCTGCACATACTCGTAAGCGACCGGAAGTGCGGCCAGCGCCGCGGGGAACAGGGAAACCAGCATACAAAGGGCGGTCAGGACCGATGCCAGCTTTCGAAACGTGTGTTTCATAATATTTTCCTTTCTTTCTGGTGTGATATCTGCCATACAGCAGGATGTTTTGCCATTCCTCCTTTCTGCCTGCCTTGGAACATCTGTCTTCCTTGTAGAAAGTGTCACATGATGGGAGACGTTTTTTGTGATCTTCCGGCATATTGCTGAATCCATTGTAACATTTGTGAAATTTATTTTCATTGCATTTTTTATATGAAGATTCCTTTTTTCAACTGTGCAGATTTCTGAAAATTACTTTTCAGAAAAGGGAGCGCTTGTCGAATCTGCGCGGATACGCAGGAACTCGATGCGACCGGCGAGACTGCCAATCGCATCCTTGCGCGGTGGATGTATCCCCGGTATAATGATGGTAATATCCACCACATACAGGGGGAATTGTACCATGAAATGGATCCATCTCTCGGACCTGCATCTGGGCAAGCGGGTCAACGAGTTTTCTATGCTGGAAGACCAGCAGTATATCCTGGCGGAAATCCTCCGGATCATTGACCAGGAACAGCCGGACGGCGTCCTGATCGCCGGGGATGTCTATGATAAATCCGTGCCCTCCGCAGAGGCGGTGGCCCTGCTGGACGACTTCCTGGTGCGCCTGTCCGAGCGGGGCGTGCAGGTTTTTCTCATCAGCGGGAACCACGACTCGCCGGAGCGCATCGCTTTCGGCGGACGGCTTATGACCCGGAGCGGGGTCTATCTGGCGCCTGTGTATGACGGAGTTGTGAAACCTTTCACCTTTACGGATGAGTACGGACCGGTGCACCTCTATCTGCTGCCTTTCGTGAAACCGGCCCATGTCCGGCGGTGCTTCCCGGAGCGGGAGATCTCCACCTATACCCAGGCCATGGCCGCCGCCATTGAGGCCATGGGGGTGGACACTGCCCAGCGGAATGTACTGGTGACCCATCAGTTTGTCACCGGGGCCGCCCGGTGCGATTCGGAGGAGATATCGGTGGGGGGCTCCGACAATGTGGATGTGTCTGTCTTTGCGCCGTTTGACTATGTGGCCCTGGGGCACATCCATGGTCCCCAGCAGGTGGGGCGGGAGACGGTGCGCTACTGCGGTACGCCCCTGAAATACTCCTTTTCCGAGGCCGGGCACCAGAAATCCGTGACCGTGGTGGAGCTGCGGGAAAAGGGGAACGTATCCATCCGCACCATACCGCTGACCCCCATGCGGGATCTGGTGGAGCTGCGGGGCACCTACGAGGAGCTGACCTTCCGCGGCTTTTATGAGGGGACAAGCTATCCGCGGGACTATGTCCATATCACCCTCACCGATGAGGAGGACGTCCCTGATGCGGTGCGCAAGCTGCGCATCCTCTATCCCAACCTGATGAAGCTGGACTATGACAATCAGCGCACCCGGACCGCGATTTCGCTGGACGGTGCGGAGGATGTGCAAAAGAAGTCTCCTCTGGCGCTGCTGGAGGAGTTTTATGAGAAGCAGAACGGGCAGCCCATGGGCGAGGAGCAGCGCGCCTTTGCCCGGAGCCTGATGGAACAGATCTGGGAGGGAGAAGCATGAGACCGCTGAAGCTGACGGTATCCGCCTTTGGGCCCTATGCGGGAAGGGTGGTCATCGACCTGGAACGGCTGGGGGAGCAGGGGCTCTATCTCATCACCGGGGACACCGGCGCCGGCAAGACCACCATCTTTGACGCCATCACCTACGCCCTCTACGGAGAGCCCAGCGGCGACAACCGGGACCCATCCATGTTTCGCTCCAAGTACGCCCAGCCGGATACCCCCACCGAGGTGGAGTTGATCTTTTCCTACGGGGGCAAGACCTACACCGTCCGCCGGAATCCGGAGTATGAGCGTCCCGCCAAGCGGGGCGGCGGCACCACCGTTCAGAAGGCCGACGCGGAGCTCACCCTCCCGGATGGACGCCTGGTTACAAAAGCCCGGGAGGTCAACCGGGAGATCATCGGGATCATTGGCCTGGACCGCAGCCAGTTTGCCCAGATCGCCATGATCGCCCAGGGGGATTTCCTCAAGCTGCTGCTGGCCGACACCAAGAGCCGCCAGGAGATCTTTCGGGAGATCTTCCAGACCCGGTACTACATGGTGTTCCAGGAGCGGATGAAGCAGGAGGCCGGAAGGCTCCAGCGGGACTGTGAAGCCGCCCGCTCCAGCGTACAGCAGTATATCGGAGGGACGGTCTGTCCCGAGGACCACGTCCGCTGGCCCGACCTCCAGCGGGCCCAGGCGGGAGAGCTGTCCTTTGAGGAGACCGTGGAGCTGATCGAGCAGCTGATCGGTCAGGACCGTGAAGAGGAACAGCGCGTCCAAAAGATCCTGGACGGGCTGGACGAGGAGCTCAAAGAGACTGCCGCCCTGCTGGGAAAGGCGGAGGAGGCCCAGAAGACCCGTGAGAAGCTGGCGGCTGTCTGCAAAGCCCGGGAGGAATTGCTGCCCCAGGTGGAGCGGGCCCAGCGGGCGCTGGAGGCAGAGCACCAGAAAGCACCTCAGCAGGAGGCGCTGAGCCGGGAACTGGCCGCCCTGGAAGCGGAGCTGCCCCGGTACCGGGAGCTGTCAGAAAAAGAGCACGCGCTCACCGTCCTGACCCAAAGGATAGTCGATCTGGAGCAGAGTCTGGCCCGTCAGGAGGAGGCCTGCCAGAGTAAGGCGCGGGAACTGGAACGGTGGAAAGAGGAGCTTGGTAGCCTGGCCGGCACGGAGACCGAGCAGGAGCGCCTGCTCCGGGAGCGGGAGGAGGCAGAGCGCCGTAAGTCCAACCTGGAAGCTCTGGGAAGTCAAATCAAGGCGTGGCAGGAATGCCTCCAGCAGCTGGCAGCAGGGGAGGCACGGCGGGTAACACTTGCCCGTCAGCAGGAGCGGGCGGCTGCCGACCTGCTGGAAAAGAAGGGAACCCTGCAAGCCGACCGGGAGACTTACCAGGCTTCGCAGGGTCTGGCGGAGGAAAAACAAGCGCTCCTCCGCCGTCAGGAGCGGGCCCGGGAGAAAGAGCGGGCCTTGCAGGAGCTGGCGGTCCTGTGGGCGGATTGCGCCAAGGCAAAAAAGGCCCGCGAGACGGCGCTTGCTGCCTATGAGCGGTCCAGAGAACGGGCCGAAGGGCTGGAGGCGGATTTTCGCAGGAAGAACCGGGCCTTTTTGGACGAGCAGGCCGGGGTGCTGGCCCAGGCACTGACAGAGGGGGAACCCTGCCCCGTGTGCGGTTCCTGCCACCATCCGTCCCCGGCCCGGCTGTCCGGCGGGGCCCCCACAGAGGTTGAGCTGGAACAGGCGAAATCTGAGTTGGAGACGGCCCAGCGGGAGGCACAGGAGAAGAGCCTGGCCGCTGGCAGAGCCCACACCGCCTTGGAAGAGCGGGAGGGTCAGCTCCTGAACCGGATGGCGGCACATATCGAGGCGCCATCCCTTGCAGAGGCGGAGGAGCAGCTGGCTGCCTGCCGGAAGGCCGTGGCGGAAGAGCTCTCTCAGCTCCACGGGGGGCTGCTGGCGCTGGAGGCACAGCTGACCCACCGGGCCGAACTGGAGCAGGCGATCCAGCAGCAGGAGATCGCTCTGGCAGCTCTGGAACGACAGCAGGAACAGCTGCGGGAGGCCCTGGGACAGGCAGAGGTGGCCCGAGGCGTGCTGGACGGCCAGCGGGAGCAGATGGAGCAAGCCCTGCACCGCGAGATCACAGCGCATCTGGAAGGATGTCCGCTGGAGGAGGCTCCCGGGCGGATCGACGGGGAGCTAAAGCAGGCGGGAAGCGCGCTCGCCCGGATGGGAGCACAGGAACAGCTTCTCCAGGGAAAGATCCGGCGGAAACAGGAGTTGGACCGGAAGATCCCACTGGCGGAGCAGGAACTCCGAAAGACGGAGGACTCTGCCGCCAGACTGCGGGAGGAGTGGGCAGGCGCTCAGACCCGGAAAGAGGAGATCACTGGGCAGCTCCAGACCCTGCACATCCAGCTCCACTACCCGGATATGGAGGCGGCCCAGGGGAAGATGGCCGCGCTGGGAGAGGAGATCCAGAGTCTTGCCGATGTACGGAAGCGGGCCGAGGAGACCGCAAAGACCTGTGAGGAAGAGCTGACCAAGGCTGACGCGGCCATTCAGGAACTGAACCACCTGTTGGAAAACAGCCAGAAGGTGGATGTCCAGGCCCAGCAGCTGCGCGGGGAGGAGCTGACCCGGCAGCGCGGGGAGCGGCTTCAGGCCCAGAAGGCGATCCATGCCCGTTGGATGGCCAATGAGACCGCTCTGCGGAATATGCAGGAGAAAGCGGCGGATCTGGCGAAGCTGGAGAAACGGTATGCCTGGGTGCGGACCCTCTCCAACACGGTCAACGGCAATCTCCAGGGCAAAGAGAAGATCGCGCTGGAGACCTACATCCAGATGACCTTCTTTGACCGCATATTGCAGCGGGCCAATCTCCGGCTGCTGGTCATGTCCGGAGGACAGTATGAACTCAAGCGCCGCCGGGAGGCGGAGAACAACCGCAGCCAGAGCGGCCTGGAGCTGGACGTTATAGACCATTACAATGGTTCGGAGCGCAGTGTCAAGTCCCTCTCCGGCGGTGAGTCCTTCAAGGCGTCCCTCTCCCTGGCCCTGGGCCTCTCAGATGAGATCCAGTCGGCCGCCGGGGGGATCCAGTTGGATACCATGTTTGTGGACGAGGGGTTCGGGTCTCTGGATGAGGAATCCCTCCAGCAGGCCCTCCGCGCGCTCACTGCCCTCACGGAGGGAAAACGCCTGGTGGGGATCATCTCCCATGTGGCAGAGCTGAAGGAGAAGATCGACAAACAGATCGTGGTCACAAAGGACAAGTCCGGTGGCAGCCGTGTGGAGATCCTGGCGTGATCTGGGAGGGGGTACCAGCTATGTATCGCTATCAAACGTTAGAGGATGTCCCGCTGGGGGAAATCGCCGCTTGCCTCAACCTTGCTTTTTCAGATTATGATATTCCGCTCTGCCTGACCGAGAGAGAGCTGGCCCATCTCTTCCGGACAAGCGGTGTGGATGAAAGCCGGTCCTTCGGAGCCTTTTATGGGGACCAAATGGTGGGATTTATGCTCCATTCCTGCGGCCTCTATCATGGCCAGGAAGCGGCGTTCAATGTGGGAACGGGAGTGGTTCCGGAGCATCGGGGTAATGGAATCTCTACCGACCTGTTTTCGTTGGCCGAGCAAGTGCTGAGACAAGCGCAGATTCAATCGTATTATCTGGAAGTGCTGTAGCAAAATGAGGGGGCCATCCGCCTGTACAAAAAGCAGGGCTTTTCGGTCACAAGAGAGTTCGCAGTTCTTCGCGCGAGTGCACCCACAGGGAGCGCAGAGCGGGGCAAGGTGGAATATATGGAGTTCGACCGCTTTGATCTGGACCACGTGGGGCAGTGCCGGAAGATCGGGCCCTCTTATGAGCATTCCACCGGCCTGTTGCGACGAAATCCCGAATTGTATGAGGTCGCCTATCGAAGAGAGAACGGGGTGTCCGCCTTTTGCGTGTTCTCAAAAGCGGATGGACAGATCCTCCAGATGGGCTGTCGCAGCGTGGAGGAGTTAAAGCCGGTCATCCAATCCCTTCTTTCCAGGGTTCATCCGCTCACCGCAAAGAATATCGATCAGAAGGAGCGGGAGGTCCTGGAAATGTTCGCCGCGCTTGGGTTTAAAACGGTAGCAAAACAATTTGAGATGGTAAAAAGAATCGATTCCTGATAAAATAGGATTATACTTGGTCAAACAATATCCCATCAAAAAGCGAGCCCTCAGGAACTCCACATAAAAAATAAAGCAGTAAGTCTGAAAAAGGTTTGCTGCTTTTTTATGCCCACAGCACCTCAGAAAAATTTTCGAAAAAATTTGTCCAGAGATAAAACCGAAGGGAGAGGTACGGGATCTTACGGACAGAAACAGCCGAGACGGCAACATCAGAACATGAGAGAAATGGAGTATGAGGTATGAAACAACACAAATTTACAAGCATTGGGACCCTGACCATCGCACTGAGTCTGCTGCTGACGGCCTGCGGCGGAGACACCCCGGCCCCGGCGTCTGCCGCGGGAGCAGAGAATACACCAGCTGTGTCCGATGAGAAGAGCACCTCTGATGGCCTGAGTCCGGAGATGGAGGCGATCGTCAAGACGGTCAACGCCGAGACGGCGGAATCCGCGGGTGTGTGCGGAGCGGACCTGGTCTGGTACTATAAAGACTCCGTGCTGGTGATCTCCGGAGAGGGGGAGATGACCCATTACGAATTATCTGACAGACCTTGGGAGGACATCGATGATGAAATTGGCCTGATTTATATTTCAGAGGGCGTGACCTCCATTGGAAAAGGGGCGTTCAGGCGGTGTAGCAATTTGAGCCGCGTGGTGCTTCCAAATACCATCATAGAGGAAATTGGAAGTTCTGCATTTTCAGAGTGTGAACAGCTTGCGGAATTGACGGTGCCGGCCAGTGTAAAGCGTGTTGGGCACCATGGGCTGTCGGGGGAGTCGATCCTGTTTCAGGGAGACGCACCGGAGCCCATAAAGCTGGATTTTGACAATATGGACATTATTGCTACCTACCCAGCCACGGTGACCTACTGCGGAGAGGGATTCGAGCCGTTTATCGAGTATTATCGGGAGGATGCACCAGAACTCACGTGGGTCAAGGGATGAATCCGAAAAAGGGGAGAGATGAGAGATGAAACGGTTTGTGTGGCTGCTGGTGGCCGCGGTACTGCTGCTGAGCGGGTGCGGCGACAAGGAGGAAAAGTACACGGCCTACTGTGAGCAGGGGACCGCCAGCTTATCCCAGCAGGAATATGAGCAGGCGCTGGAGGCCTTTGGAAAGGCGGCAGACCTGCTACCGGATCGTCCGGAGGCCTATCAGGGCCGGGCGGAGGTCTATCTGGCCATGGCAGAGGCGGCAGAAGAGGGAAGTGAGGAGCAGACTTCTGCCTATGCGTCGGCTCTGGCGGAGTATGAGGCGGCCATCCAGCGGGACAGCGGCAACGCGGAGCTGTATCAGAAGGCGATCGAGCTGTGCCGGCAGATGGGAGAAGAGGACAAGCTGCTCGCCCTGCTCCAGAGCGGTGCAGAGGCGACTGGGGATCGAACCTTGAAAGAGGCTCTGGAGACGGAGCGTTCCAGACAGGCGGCTGCCGAAGTGCTCTCCGCCATGCCGTATTACGGGGACATCAGCAAGTGCCGGATGACAGCGGATCAGGCGGTCCTTCTGGGTTTGCTGATCGCCCATGGACTCCAGGGTGATATAGAGCCCTTCAGCGGATACAGTCAGCCGGTGGATCAGGTGGTGTTTTGGAACGATCCCTACACGGTCCAGGGGTATGACGGCTACTACGAGACCGACCGCTCCCTGATGGTGCTGGGAGATTTCTCGGGGGAAGGTCTCCCATATCTCTACTGTTTCAGCAGCCTGGCGGACAATTCCTTTGAGATCTACGGCTGGGATGAGTATGGAAAGCCGGTGCGCATCATCGGCGAGGAGGCGTACAACGGCCGGCAGGAGGGCTATCTCTTTGAGACGGAGAACGGCAAGGTAAAGATGTGTGAGAGTGGCTCTTCCGGGGCGGATAGCCACAGCAGAAGCGTGTACACCTTCCTCCAGGGCCGGGTAGAGGAGAGCGAATCCTACCTGGAGGAGTATAGCTATGAGCTGGGGGAATGGAAGATCGTTGAGAATGGAGAAGTAAACTACTATACCGAGGAGGAGTGGGCGAACCGGGACGTGGAAGAGCCGGTGGAGGAGAAGGCCGAGCGGAATCTCCCATACCGCTCCTTTGAGGAGGTCGTGGCCTGCGCCTGTTCTCCCAGCGAGATGATCCAATACCTCAACCAATACCGGGCGGCCCTCACCGACAGGGATGCCTCTCAGGGTGCATATGCCGCCGAGCACACTGAGGAGGAGCGCATGGCAAAAGACATGTATAATATCATGATGGAGCTGGATCAGATGGGGACCCTCTCCGATATCAGCGACCCGGAGATGCCGTGGGGACTCACGCTGGACTATGCCCGCCTTCTGGATATGAACGGAGACGGTATGAAGGAGCTCATCCTCGTCTCCCAAAACGACACCTCATACACCAATGCCTTCCTGGTGCAGTGGGCGGACGGACAGATCCAGGCCAATTGGCTCGGAACCGGACTGGATGCCGCAGTATCTCTGGTGCGGGAGAAAAGCAGCGGGGAATACGCCTTACAGATGGTGGAGTATCAGGGCCCACAGCAGCATAGCTGTACCTTTGCCGACCGGACGGACTCCTTTTCCATGGGGATCGGGCCGGGCGATGAATCCAGCCAGGAGGAGTACGACCGGCTGTATGCGGCCTATGAGGCCAACTGCGCCCGGTATGAGGTAATCGAGGATATCCTCAACGGAGACAGTCAGGTGGAGGAGAGCTTGGAAGAGCTGCGCGCCATGATGACAGGAGGCAACTGACGCCATGCTTTCTACCGGCCTGACCTACCCGTTTCCGTTTTGCGGATAGAGAAGATTTTATCAAAAAGAGGAGAGAAGAGAACATGAAGAATGCAAAGGGAATCTGCTTGACACTGGCACTGTGTATGGGGCTTTCACCTGTGGCCTCGGCGGCAACCTCTATTCAGGCCGCACCCAACCAGAGCAAGATCTACGTGGATGGAAAGGAAGTACGCTTGTCAGCCTATACCATCAAGCAGAACAACTACTTCAAGCTCAGAGATCTGGCCTATGTCCTCTCGGGCAGCCACAAGCAGTTTGATGTGACCTGGGACAACGGGATGGGAGCGGTGAAGATCGTCCCCAACCGGGCGTACAGCACGGCGGGGCATACGCTGACCTCCTCTGCCGGCGCGGGAAAGGCCACCCCCAGCTTCAATACCTTCCTCTATGGCGGAAAGGAGATCGCGCTGACCGCTTATGACATCGGCGGAAACAACTTTGTCAAGCTGAGAGATGTGGGAAAGCTCCTTAACTGCTCGGTGGAGTGGGATGCCGCGGCGAACGCCATTGTGGTGGACAGCTCTAAGGGATATACGGAGGAGAGCGGTCTCAGCCAGGAGGCGAAAAAGGCCCTGCAGCGGGTCACCTACTACGGAGACCGGAGCAAGTGCACCATGTCTCAGAAGCAGATGGAGGCCTATGGGCAAAAGCTCCTGGATGAGTGCGGAGATATGTATGAGACGCCGGAGGAGACGGATGTGTTCCTGGCCGACCTGGAGAACAACGGGAACCCTTATCTGGTGGTCAGCCGTCCCGCACCCGGGATTGGAGCATATGCCCCGGTGGTCTACAGCTATGTCAACGGCAAGGTCCAGATGCTCTGTGACTGCTGGGACGGCAGCGCCAGCGGCGGCTATGTGAGCTGGCAAAAGGATGGCCGGGTGCTGTATACGGAGTGGGAGACAAATGACACCACGGGCTGGCGGAACGACATCAGCAACAAGTACTATACTTTCTTCAACGGAGAACTGGTGGAGTACACCGAGCCGAAGGAGGAAGAGTGGGGATCGGAGCAGGCCAGCCCGACTCTCTATGAGCTCTGCTATCCCGGTTTTGAGGAGAGCGAACGCTGCACCAACGTGATCGAGGCGGCCAATGCCCTCCTGGAGGCCGGCCGCGGCTCCGTCCAGACGGAGCGGGGTAAAATGGCGGCAGCCATGCTGGAAAAGCTCACCTCCTCCAATTATGCCAACCTTGCACAGGCCCAGCTAATCGATCTGAATGGGGATGGAATGGAGGAGCTGTTCGTTCTGGACTCTTTTTCGGCCAATCTCTACTATTGGCAGAACGGGAAACTCATGAGCAAGGAGACCGGGATCTGGGCCGGAGGTGCGCTGAACTGGTATCTGTGCCGGGATACTGCCACCGGAGAGCTGGGCATTGAGTATGAAAGCATCGGCGGAGGAGATTTCTCGGGTGGCAGCCATACCTTCTACTACCTCTCGCACACCACAGAGACTACCCAGGCGGAGTACGAGGCAGCGGCTGCGCGCAATGTCCGTATGGAGGCTTTGGGGGGAGACACCGTATCTGTGACCAATCACCGGGATGAAACCAGAGCTGCCCTTCAGGCCATGCTGAAGTGATACATATGGGATCGGCCTGAAAAAGGAAAAGCGCCGCCCCTGCCGGATCGTTCGGCGGGGGCGGCGCTCTGTCATAGGGGGAGAGTGTGCAGCATGGAAAGGACTCCGGCGGCGGGGACGGAAAAATCTGTTTTTTGAAGGCCGCTCCTCCAGGAGAAGGCACCTCCCATGTTTTCTGTGTCCGTCTTACCGCCGCCGGTGGGAGCATTTCTGCCCACGCTAGTAAGAGGCGGAAGGGGTGGGGGACGGTTTTATTTTTTCTATTTTTAAGGCGGAGTTTTGAAGGTTAGCCCCGGATTTCCTCGCCGATTTCCTGGAAAATCTCTACCTCGATGGCTTTAATCTGCTCCAAGGTGCCCAGTGGAAGCTTGGGCGGGATGGTCATTCCATCATATTGATTCGGAACAAAGCACATCTCCAGGCTGGGGCACTGAAGCAGCGGCGTCAGATCCACCGGGGGGCCGTCGTAGGAGAACTGAATCACACGCAGCTGGGTCAGCTGGGTCACGGGGGTCAGATCGGTGTCTCCTGCCACTCTGAGATATAGATATTCCAGGGCGGGCATATAGGACAGAAGGTCCAAGGGAGTCAGAAAGTCGGAGCCGCCAGACACAGTTAGGCTCTTCAGATAGGGAAGTTCCGCCGGAGGTTCCAGTGTGATGTCGATGTTCGAGTGCCCCCAGTAATCCAGAAAACGCAGCTGGGTCAGCTGGGAGACATCCAGGGTGGTGTCGCTCTCTGAAAACAGGGACAGACCCATCAGCGAGGTTTTGGTTTCAAGCAGAGTAAGGTCTATCCCAGGTTCTGTGTGGAGATACAGTCTACGCAGATTGGGCAGGCGCTCCAGAAAGGACAGGTCCTCGATACCGGGCGCGTCCAGCTCATCCGTGTTGACCCAAGCGGTCTGGATGGACTCCTGCTCCGGCAGAGAGTCCAGCAGGGTGCCTCCATCTGTCACTTGGTAGTCAATCCGCCTTAGTTCAGAGAGAAGGGCGATGTCCTCCAGACTGCTCACCGGCTGAGTGCCCTGGAGGGCTTCCCCCGATGTGTTTGTTGTCATGCCGTCGTCCAGGATCCAGAGCTGTTTGATCTGCTCCAGATCGCTCGCTCGAATGGCCCCGGAAGGCTTGTCCAGAATGACCCGGATGTTCTGCTCGAAGACTGGATCTGAGAAGGTTACCGCCGGCTGGCTGAGGGCGATCCCTGCGCCGCCGGCCAGGACCGCGCCCGCCGTTACACCAGCCGCGATCTTCAGCTTCACCGCTCCGACCGCACCCTTGGCCGCGGCACTTGCACCACCCGCTGCGGTCTGGCTGCCCGCTGCCGTGGAGGCTGCCCCGGCGGAGGCGGTAGCCACGCCCGCGGTACCCATGCCAGCTGCAATGTTCTGCCAGATATGGAGGAGCGAGTCCGGGTCGGGTACTTCCGATCCCACGCAGGCGAAGAGAGGACCAATGGGCACCAGGGAGTGCAGGCGGATGCCGTCCCGGGCCTCCAGGGCCAGGACTCCCTCCTTCAGCTTTTTCCGCCCGTAGTTCAGGCGGCTTTTTACCGTTCCCTGTGTGCAGGCCTGGATCTGGGCGATCTGCTCCACAGAGCATTGGGAAAAATAGTAGAGGATGACACATTCCCGCTGGGCCTCGGGCAGACTGTCCACCAGTTCGGCCATCAAGCGCCGGGTCTCCCCGCTGTCTACGACCGCTTCCGGAAGAAGCTTTTCATCCGGATCGGGGAGCGCGTCAAAATAATCTGTCTCCTCGTCCTCCGACCCGGGGGAGGCAAAGCGGCGGGCCTGGTTGTGGAGCTTGCGGCAGCGATTGGCGGCGATCTGGAAGATCCAACTGAGAAAGGCGTCGGGATTCCGCAGTCCCTCCAGATTTTGCAGGGCGGACAGATAGCTCTCCTGCACCACATCCATGGCCTCATCCGGATTGCCGGTCAGCCGCAGGGCCAGTGCATAGACTCTCTGATTGGTCGCCTGATACAGTTCTCCCATCGCTGCCGGGTCTCCCGTCTTAGCCCGTTCCACCAATGTACGAAGCTCCATCTCTCGTTCTCCCTCACTGTTTTCTATGGATGAGATGCCTCCGGGACCCCGTAATCCAGGAGAGCAGGACTCATGACCATTTTACAACCGGATTATATCGAATCTTCCTCTGCTTGGCAAGGATAGGAATCGACCGATAGAATGACCCCCTATCTGTAAATCAGATAGGGGGTTATTTTTGGAAGAAAGACGAAAGGGAAGCTCAGTCCAGGCTGCGGTACACCTCGTCGGTGACTGCCTCCAGCCATTCGTTGGAGCAGTTCTCACCGGGGACCTCCAGGGCCAGATGGGAGAACCACTGGTCCGAGGCCGCGCCGTGCCAGTGCTTTACGCCGGTGGGGATGTTGACCACATCGCCGGGGCGCAGCGCCCGGGGCGCCTTGCCCCACTCCTGGTACCAGCCCTGTCCGGCCACACAGAGGAGGATCTGTCCACCACCCTGATCGGCGTGGTGGATATGCCAGTTGTTGCGGCAGCCGGGCTCAAAGGTCACATTGTACACTCCCACCTGACTGGTGGAGAGGGGGTGCAGGTAACTCTGGCCCACAAAATACTGGGCAAAGCCGTCGTTGGGGGCGCCGATGGGGAAGACCATCTCCTGCTGATGCTGCGCCTTGCCGTCCTGGGGCACATCCTCTGCCCAGACCTCCTTTGCCATGCGGAAGGCGGCCCAGGCCTTGGGCCAACCGGCGTAAAAGGCGGCATGGGTGAGGATCTCCGCGATCTCCTCCCGGGTGATGCCGTTTTGCCGGGCCGTGGTCAGGTGGTACTGGAAGGAGCTGTCCACCAGCCCCTGCGCCATGAGGGCGACCACGGTGACCAGGGAGCGGTCCCGCAGGGACAGCTGATTCTCCCGGCTCCACACCTGGCCGAAGAGCACATCGTCATTCAGTTGAGCGAATTGGGGAGCAAACTCCCCCAAAGCGTCTCGGCCTGCGGTCTGTTTCACTGCCATATCAAGTACCTCCTATGCAAGCGAAAATGTGATCTGCACAGCTCCGTCGCCCAGCTTCTCCTGTAAGCCGGCGGGATCTGTGATCCGGGCCAGCCGGGTAAAGCTCCAGGTGTTGGAGCCATAATAAATGGTAATCTGATTGCCCTGGTAGAGGATCACGTCGCCCGGCTCTGTCGTGATCTGCTGATCGCTCCGGGACAGCGTTGTGCCCAGCGGGCCGACCTTCTCGAAGCCGCCGTAGTCCTCCATTTCGATGGTCAGCGGTCCCTGAGTCAGAAGGGCCTGGAACTCCCGGGCGGAGGGGTTATCCTCAAAGGCAGCCAGCAGCTCATGACTGCCCACCGTGATGTGTAACATAGGTTCCTCCTCGCTGGGCTGAACTTCTGCGGAGGGCTGGGAAATGGGGCTCTCGGTACCGGAAACCACCGCCTGTGGCGGAGGACTGCCGGAGTCTGCCGGGACCGCGCTGCTCCCGCAGGCGGAAATCCCAAGGACGGCGAGAAGTATGCAGAGAAGTCTCAAAAAAATCCCTCCTCCCGCAGGTGTTTACTTCAGATATTTCCGGAAGAACGCCTCGATCCGGTCAAAGGGAATGATGTCCTTTCGGTCGTAGAGGTCGGTATGGACCGCGCTGGGGATGAGGAGCAGTTCCTTGTTCTCGGTATCGGGATTGTCCTTTACCATGTCGGCAAAGGCGTCCTTGCTGAAACAGCAGGAGTGGGCCTTTTCGCCGTGAATGACCAGCACCGCGCTGCGGATCTCATTGCTGTACCGCAGGATCGGCATGTTCAGGAAGGACAGGGTGGAGGTGGTGTTCCAGCCGGCATTGGAGTTGAGGGACCGCTCGGTATAACCCCGCTCCGTCTTGTAGTAGTCGTAATAGTCCTTCACAAAGAAGGGCGCGTCCTCGGGCAGAGGGTCCACCACACCGCCCGCGCGGGCATAGGTGCCGCTCTTGTAGTCTGCCGTCCGCTGGGCGTTGAGGGCCTGCTTCATCTCATAGCGGGCGTCGGCGCTGTCGGCGGAGTCAAAGTAGCCCTTGGCATTTACCCGGGTCATGTCGTACATGGTAGAGGTGACGGTGGCCTTGATGCGGGTATCCATGGCAGCGGCGTTGAGGGCCATGCCGCCCCAGCCGCAGATCCCCAGGATGCCCACCTGTTCCGGGTCTACAAAGTCCCGGGTGGAGAGGAAGTCCACCGCGGCGGAGAAGTCCTCGGTGTTGATGTCAGGGGAGGCCACATTGCGGACCTCGCCGCCGCTCTCTCCAATAAAGGAGGGGTCAAAGGCCAGCGCCGCAAAGCCGCGGCTGGCCAGCTCCTCGGCGTACAGCCCGGCACACTGCTCCTTCACCGCGCCGAAGGGGCCGGCCACTGCCAGGGCGGCCAGCTTGCCTTCCGCCTCTTTGGGCAGGTACAGGTCGCCTGCCAGCTCGATGCCGTAGCGGTTGTGGAAGCGTACCTTTTCCCGCCGGACAGTATCCCGCAGGGGGAAGGAATAGCCGTTATATTTCGAATGCATGGTTGATTTCCTCCTCGCTTAAATGCCGTATGATTTTGGCGGGCACGCCGCCCACAATGGTGTTTTCCGGAACGTCTTTGGTCACCACGGCACCGGCCGCCACAATGGCCCCGTCTCCGATGGTCACACCGGGCAGAATGGTGGCATTGGAGCCGATCCAGACATGGTTCCCGATGTGGATGGGAGCGGGGATCATGCTGCCGCGATCCTTGGGGGACATGGCATGGTTCAATGTGGCCAAAACCACGTTGTGCCCGATCAGTGCGCCGTCCCCAATGAAAATACCGCCCTGATCCTGGAACTTGCAGCCCATGTTGATAAAGACATGGGAGCCAATGTGGATGTTTTTGCCGCAGTCAGTATAAAAGGGTGGGAACAGCCCGAAGGTCTCGTCCACCGGAGCGCCGATCAGCTGGGAGAAGAGGCGGCGTAGCTCCTCCGGCGTATGGTAGCTTCCGTTGATCTCGGCGGTGAGGCGCAGCGCCTCCTGGCTGACGCCGTGCATGAACTGATGGGCCTCGCTGCCGCCCGGCACCGGCTTTCCGCTGTTCAGATGCTCCAAAAATGCTTCTAAATCCATGTTGCACTTCCGATCCATAGAATTTCTGGTTTTATTGTAGCACTCGTGAAGTTGGATAACAAATACCTATATAGAATATCTTAGTATGCTTGAAAACTATATCTGCTCTGTGCTATCATCAGACCATTCGGAGGTGAAGCGAATGGAATTGCGCGTGCTGCAATATTTCCTGGCTGTGGCGCGGGAGCAGAGTATCTCCGCGGCCGCCCAGTCCCTGCACCTGACCCAGCCCACCCTCTCCCGGCAGCTCAAGGAGCTGGAGGAGGAGCTGGGCAAGCAGCTGATGATCCGGGGCAGCCGGAAGATCACCCTCACCGAGGACGGCATGCTGCTGCGGAAGCGGGCGGAGGAGATCCTGGAACTGGTGAGCCGGACAGAAAAAGAGGTCATGTGGTCGGAGGAGACCATCAGCGGGGATGTCTATATCGGTACCGGCGAGACCGATGGGGTGCGTCAGCTTGCCAGAGCCGCAAAGGAGCTGCAGGAAAAGCATCCCGGCATCCGCTTTCACATCGTCAGCGGCGACGCGGTGGACGTGTGCGAGCGGCTGGACAAGGGGCTGCTGGATTTCGGGGTCCTCCTGGGGGACATGGACAAGAACAGGTATCACTATATCGAGCTGCCCATGAGGGACACCTGGGGTGTCCTGATGCGGCGGGACAGCCCCCTGGCCGGACGGGAAACCATCGCGCCCCGGGATCTGTGGGACAAGCCGCTGCTCCTCTCCCGGCAGGTGGACAATAAGAGCGGGCTGTACCGCTGGCTCCGGAAGGAGCCGCCGGAGCTCCATACGGTCGCCACCTACAATCTGATCTACAATGCCTCCCTGATGGTGGATGAGGGGATGGGGTATGCCCTTACCCTGGACAAGCTGGTGAATACCACCGGCAGCCATCTCTGCTTCCGGCCCCTGGAGCCGAGGCTGGAGCTGCGGATGTACCTGGTCTGGAAAAAATCCAGAATTTTCTCCAAGGCGGCCGAGCTGTTCCTGGAGCACCTGCAGGAGCACTTGGACCAAATCCGGGCGGACGCCTGAGGCCGCTTTCCACATAAAAAACGCAGACGCCTGCTTTGGCGTCTGCGTTTTTTCAGCTGGCAGAAGTTCTCGCTGCCGGCACGGAGGGTGTTTACTTCAGTTTGGCGCCATCCTGGAAGGCGTTGCCCACCTTTTCGCCCATCTTGCGGTAGGCGCTGTGGATGGGGTCAAAGAGAATGGGCTGGAGCTTGTCGGGATCGATGTTCCCGTCCCCATCCAGCACCGACGCATCGGCGCTGACATTGACGATCTCGCCCACCAGACGGCCGCTCTCCGCCTCGTAGCGGACCAGGCGGCACTCCACGGCCATGGGAAGCTCGTCAATGAGCGGAGCATCCACAAATTCCGATTTGGTGGTGTGCCAGCCCGCTTTTTCCGGCTTGTTGGTCACGTGATTGCCCGACGCAACACCCACATAGTCGCAGGCCACGGCCTGCTCCGCGGTGGCCATGCTGACCGTAAAGGCCTTGCGGGAGAGGATGTTGGCGGTGGTCTTATGGCCGGCGCTGATGCACATGGAGAGTTCCGTACTGCCGCTGATGCCGCCCCAGGCTGCGTTCATGGCGTCGGGGGTGCCGTCCTCGCCGTAGGTGGCGAGGATGAACACCGGCTGAGGATAGGTCCAGGGCTTGGCTCCAAAATTCTTGCGCATAACAAAATACCTCCTGTTGTATTGGGTTCCGGCAGTTACTTTGCCGGGCGTGGTTTATGACAGATTCAGGCTCCGGAAGCGGTTGAGACAGGCAAAGATCTCCTGCGTTCTGGGCCGGGCTAGGAAGGGAGGGGCGGTGCGCGTTCCACACAGCGCGGCCAGCCCCTGAGTTTCCATCAGCCGGTCCAGCGCCTCCACGATCTGCCGCAGGGTCCGCCTGCCGTCCATCAGGTGCTTTTGGGCATAGAGCAGACAGTAGCCCAGGGCGGCCGACTGCTCCCCGTCGGCAAGCTGCTCCACATACCGCAGATCGATGGTCTCCCGCTGAATGGACACCCCGTCCCGGCCGAGGGATTTGAGCTTGATCCGGTCGCCGCTGTGGAATTCCGGCGACGGCTTGGGGCAGCGGGCAAAATCCGGCATGGAGGCCGGAGACAGCGGGAAGCGCTCATCGGGAAAGGCCTGGGCCTCCCGCTTGGCAAAGGCGGTAATATCCCGGGGGATATACCGGTCCATCTGGATGATGTGATCCGCCGCGTGGAAATAGGCCCCGGAGCTGCCTGCCACCAGAATGGTGGAGATGCCATGCTGTTGGTACAGCTCCTCAATGCGGTCCAGGAACGGGGTGATGGGCTCCATCTCCCGGCGGACCACCCGCTGCATCAGCTGGTCACGGATCATGAAGTTTGTGGCGCTGGTGTCCTCGTCCATCAGGAGCAGGGAAGCGCCCGCCTCCAGGCTCTCCACCACATTGGCCGCCTGGGAGGTGCTGCCGCTGGCGTCCTCCGTGGTGAAGTGGGAAGTGTCCTTTCCGTTGGGCAGGTCATGGATGAACATGGAGATGTCGGTGCGCTGAATGCTTCTGCCGTCCTCGGCCCGGATCTTCACCGCGGTGTCATCTGTAATTACGAACTCCCGGCCGTCTCCGGCGATATGGGGATAGACACCCAGCTCCAGGGCTTTCAGCAGGGTGGATTTTCCGTGATAGCCGCCGCCCACGATCAGGGTGATCCCTCTTGGGATGCCCATGCCGGAGATGGCACCCCGGTGGGGCAGCTGCAAGGTGACGGAGAGCTCTTTCGGGGCCTGGAAGGGAACCGCCCCCTTCATCGGCAGAGCGGAGACACCCGAGGCCCGGGGGAGGATGCTGCCGTCGGCCACAAAGGCGCACAGGCCCAGTTCAGGCAGCTTTTGCCGGATGTACTGCTGATCTTCTGCCAGATCGGCTATGGCCTGAAAGTGTGCACGGTCCGCGTCATGGTAGAACAGCGCGCCCTTTACACACCGGGGAAGGAGATCGAACAGGATCTTTTCCAGCTCTCTGGCGTTGATGGTACGGCCGTTGGCCGGGAAGCCCACCTCCAGCCGCAGGAGGATGTCGCCGCTCTCGGGAGACAGGGAGCAGGCGGTCCGCTCCAACACCTCCTGTCCGCAGCGGCTGACGGCGATCAGGCCGCTGTGGCCTGAACCTTTCGCCTGGAAAGAGGCCTGGCCGGCCAGCTGTCCAAAGCGGCGGGTCAGCTCATCCTGGAGGGCGATGCGCTGGCAGGGAAGGCGGTAGAGCGCGGCGGGAAAGGCCGCCTGTTTTCCGCGGACGCAGACGCTCAGCTTGGAGGGGGCGGCAAAGGGATCCCCCTGCACGTGGTCGATGGAGAGGGTATAGCCGGGGAACTGATAGACCCCCAGCGTATCCTTGTAGGCCGGATAACCTCTCCGGTCGATTTTGTTCAGTAAGGTTTTCAAATCACTGGAAGTCTGCATGATGTGCTCTTCTCTGTGGTCGGTTGTCAGCAGGTGCGATCTGGGGGCAGCCCGGAGCTTCAGCCGCCTCTGGAAGGGGGCGGTATGCTGGGGATAGCGCGGAAAAAGAACTGGGCCATTTCCTCGGGTGTGGCGGAATCCCGCTCCAGCAGCCACTCCATCGCCGTGTTGCACAGTGCGCCGATGTACATATAGAGCTGGTATTTCTCAATGGAAGAGGAGGGCATGGTTCCCTCAATGCTCTCGTGAAACTGGTTGAGCTCCTCCAGGACCACCGACAGAAAGCCCGAGTGGTACAGGTCCAGGAGATAGGTGCGATAGGCATGGAAATAGCGGAAGCTCAACAGGATGTTTTCATAGGTATAAAAGCTCTCCTGTCCCGGTGAGAGCTTGCTGCGGAAATCATCCAGAACATCCCGGATCAGCATGACCAGCACGTCTTCCTTGGAGCAGTAATTGCGATAGAAGGAGGCGCGGGCCACGCCCGCGCCCTTCACGATCTCGGAGACCGTGATTTCTGAGAGACTCTTTTTTTGCATCAGGGCAAAGAGGGTATCCGTGATCTGTCTCCGCACACGGAGGTTTGCCTCTTTTCGTTTGTCCATGTCCGTCATCCTCCGTGAAGCATATGAGACAAAAAGGGAGAATTTGTCTCACGGGCGGGAATTGATGCTGTCGGGCGAATTGTGATACACTTGTCTCGTATTTTAGCACGAAATTCAGCGATGTCAACGGAGGAACGACCATGGGCAACTACTGTTTGAGCTGCTGTTCCGCAGTGGATCTGACCCCGGAACGTATGAAGCAGCGGGATCTTCACTATGTATGTTTCCGCTATACACTGGACGGTACGGAATATCCGGACGATATGGGGGTCACCATGTCCTCCGAGGAGCTGTTCGACCGCATGCGGAAGGGCGCGGAGACCAAGACCTCGCAGGTGAGCGTAACAGAATACATCCGGCATTTTGAGCCTCTTCTGCGGGAGGGAAAGGACATTCTCCATGTGACCCTCTCTTCCGGGCTGACCGGTACCTATAACTCCGCCTGTCTGGCGAAAGCCGAGCTGGCGGAGCAGTATCCCGAGCGGAAGATCTATATCGTGGATTCGCTGGGTGCTTCCAGCGGGTACGGCCTGCTGATGGAGACGCTGGCCGACCAGCGGGACGCGGGAAAGACGATCGATGAGCTCTATGCCTGGGCAGAGGAGAACAAGCTGCGGCTCCATCACTGGTTCTTCTCCACCGATCTGTCGTTCTATATCCGGGGCGGACGAATCTCCAAAGCGGCAGGACTGGTGGGGACCATGCTGAACATCTGTCCGCTGCTGAATATGGATCAAGAGGGCCATCTGACGCCCCGGGAAAAGATACGCGGAAAGAAACGGGTCCTGAACCGGATCGTGGAGCAGGTGGAACAGCATGCAGAAGGGGGGACGGCTTACCGCGGGAAGTGCTATCTCTGCCACTCCCTGTGTGAGGAGGATGCGCGGGCCGTGGCCGCTCTGGTGAAAGAGCGCTTTCCCCAGATGGATGGAGAGGTAGAGATTTTCCCCATTGGGACCACGATCGGAAGCCATACCGGTCCGGGAACCGTGGCGCTGTTTTTCTGGGGCGACCGGCGCGACAACTGAGTTTGGATGGAGAGAGGCTCTGAAACAGCTGCTCTCTGGAAAAGGCGACCCGCCTGCTATCTCTCATGCAGATAGCAGGCGGGATTTTTCAGTCTGTGCGCACTTGTCCGGCGGACGGGGGAGTGTTACACGCGCTTTTGTCCAAAGACCACGCGGGCCTCCTTCATGTTCTCGCGCACCTTCACGCCAAAGGGACAGTTCGGCTCACACCGGCCGCACATCAGGCAGTCGTCCGCGGTGGCGGACAGGGCCCAATAGTGCTGTGCCACGGTTTCGGGCACGGTATCCTGCTGCTTGGCCAAGTCCAGGAACTTGGTCACGGCAGCAATGTCGATGTGGGCGGGACAGGGCTGGCAGTGGTTGCAGTACATGCAGCGCCCGGTCATGTGGATGGTGCTGCCGGCGCTGAAAATGTGCGCGTAGCTGCGCTCTGCGGCGGGCACCTCATCGTATTTTACCGCTTCCTTTACTTCTTCCACCGTGTGGCAGCCCACGATGACCACCTTCACGCCGTTGCGGTCCAGGCAGTACTGGATGCACTGGGGGACCGTCATGGCGGTGCCGAAGGGAGAACTCTCCGCCTTGAGCAGGGTACCGGCCCCCAGCGGCTTCATCACGGTGATGGCCACACCAGCGGCCTCGCAGGCGGAGTACAGCTTCTGCCGCGCCTCGTCCACCACCAGGCCGCTCTGCGCCATTCCCTTGAATTCCATCAGATCATAGATATCCGTGTCGGCGGCCTCCATGTCATAGGCGGGATTGATGCTGAACATCAGCACGTCGATGAGACCGCTCTCCACGGCCTTCAGGGCGATGTGAGGATTGTGAGAGCTCATGCCAAGATGGCGGACCACGCCGCTGGCCTTCAGCTCCTTGGCGTACTCCATCACCGGGCCTTCAAAGACCGTGCGGAAATCCTCCTCGCTGTCCACATAATGGATCATGCCCACGTCGATGTAGTCGGTCTGGAGGCGCTCCAGCAGATCGGCAAAGGACCGCTTTGTCTTTTCAATGTCCCGGGTACGGGTGTACTGCCCGTCCTCGAATACCGTACACAGATGGCCCTGGATGATAAATGCTTCCCGCCGGCCCTTCAGAGCGATTCCCAGGTTGCTGCGGGTGGGTGCCTGGGGCATGAAGATGTCGATGTAGTTGATGCCGCTCTGCTGCGCGGTATCCACGATCGCGGTACTCTCCTCGGCGGTCAGGCCGTTGAACCATTCGCCGCCCAGACCGATTTCGCTTACCTTCAGGCCGGTGCGGCCCAGCGTTCTGTACTGCATAGATAAACCCCCGTTTGATGCGATCAGGCATTGTAAAATAGTAAAAATACGATATACTTGAATTATATATAGCTGAATGCATAGGTACAAGTACGCACAATATTTTTATCAAGTGAAAAAAAGTTCACTATTGGAGGAGAGTATGGAAAAGATACAGGTCACCTGTGAAATGGAGGTCACGCTGAAAATGATCGGGGGGAAATGCAAGCCCCTGATTTTGGACAGCCTGATCCGCCATGGGACGCAGCGGTTCAGCGAGCTCATGCACCGCATCACCCAGGTATCCCAGCGCACGCTCACCAACCAGCTGCGGGAATTGGAGAGCGACGGGTTGATCCAGCGCACAGTGTACGCCGAGGTGCCGCCCCGGGTGGAGTACTCCATCACACCCAAGGGGAAATCGCTGGAGACCATTCTCAATCTGATGTGTGAATGGGGCGAGAAGAACATCGACGACCGCTTTGAAATGACAAATCCCCAGTGCTCCGGCTACGAGGAATGACCCGCCGGGCACCAGGGAAGGGATAACACAGGATAGAGGGAGCGTGTGCAAGCATGGACATAAGGGACTATTGGAGGGCGGCTCTGGCACAGCAGCCGGAGGCGATGCGAGAATTTTTCCACGAAGATGCTGTAATCAATTGGCATAACACGAACGAGCGGTTTCAGGTGGAGGAGTTCATCCGGGCAAACTGCGAATATCCCGGCAGCTGGGAAGGGGAAATCGAACGAATCGAAGCGAGCGGCGATTTGATCATTACCGTGGTCCATGTATACTCGAGTGATCGAACGGTTTCCTGTCATGCGACCTCTTTCCTGAAGATAGAGGATGATAAGATTGCCCAGATCGACGAGTACTGGGGCGATGATGGAAGTGCTCCGCAGTGGAGGCTGGAGAAGAAAATCGGAACACCGATCAGCGCCTGTTCTGTTCCGGAGGGTCAAACAGGGCCTTGACCGGTTCGTCCATGGCAGCACTGGAATTCAGATTGAATTGATAAAAACAAAAAGGGCAAGTCCTATAAGGACTTGCCCTTTGGTCCGAGTGACTGGATTCGAACCAGCGGCCTCTTGAACCCCATTCAAGCGCGATACCAAACTTCGCCACACCCGGATTTAGCTGTCTCGTCAGACGACTCATATACTATATCACAGATTATTTTATAATGCAAGTGTTTTTTACGTTTTTATCAAAAATTTTTAAAAAGCGTTTTCTGGCGTGGTCCTATCAAAAAAACGGAAACTGGCTCTTTTGAAATGTGCAGGACGCGGTATCATAGAACAAAAGAGGAGGGAAACCGCATATGAAAACCAAGTCACAGAACATAAACCTCAAATATATCGTGGTATCCGGGCTTTTTGCAGCCTGCATTACCATGACGACCGCGTATCTGTTCCACATTCCCTTTCCGGGGGGATACATCCATCTGGGCGATGTGCTGATCTATATGGTCGCCTGTCTGCTCCCGACGCCCTACGCGGCGGCGGCGGCCGCCATTGGAGCGGGGCTGGCGGATCTCCTCACGTATCCGGCCTGGTGCCTGCCAACACTGGTAATCAAGAGCTGCCTGGTGTTCTTTTTTACATCCCGTGCGCCCACCTTCCTGTGTAAGCGCAACTATGTAGGGCTGGTCCTTGCCTCGGTCTTTTCGCCGGCTGCGTACGGACTGTGTGCAGTAGTTCTCTATGGAAGCATACAGAGCTTCTGGCCGCAGTTTGCCGGGACTGCGATCCAGTCTCTGGGAAACGGCGTCATCTTTTTGATCGTGGCCAGAGCGGTCGATATGACACATCTAAAGCAGCAGATGGAAAAGCACGTGCTCACCTGACGAAAGGCATCCCGACTGGGATGCCTTAGGCATATCCGCGTCTCCCCAGGCATACTGTTAGGACAAACAGAATGCAACCTGAGTGGAAAGGGGGGACCGCGGTATGGAGAACACGACCTATCAGGAATGGGTCAGAAGAAGGGCCGGGCGGTCCGGAAGTATACCGTCACACCCATCGGCGCGGCAGAAGAAGCGCCGTGGGGTGGAGTTGGGCGCAAAGGAGCGGCGGAGGCTGATCCAACTGGCCGTCTGTACCATGGCATTTGTGGTCATACTGGTGGGGAAGGGTGTCTTCCCGGAGCGTCTGGTTTCCATGCGGGAGGAACTGGCCCAAATGCTCCATGCGGACACCGATTTTACCGCGGCTTTTTCCAATCTGGGAAGGGCGATTGCGGAGGGGGAGACCGTGACGGAGACCCTGGGCGATTTCTGTACCGAAGTCTTTGGGACCTCTTCTGAGGTGCGCGTGAGCACGTCCTCCACGGCGGTGGATGGGATGTTCTGTACCGCGGAGATCCAGCGGCTGGCGGCGGGGGAGAAGCGCCCTCCGGGCGTCTATCTGGGGGTAGAGGAGGCGCAGACAGCCGCCGATCCGCCGGCTCCCTTTGCCTTTACGGCTGCACAGCAGGCCGAACCGGTCCAGCCGGAACCCACACCGGAGGCGGAGCCGGCGGTGGTGCACATGGAGTACAGCGGACCGACTCTGCCCGATAACGCCACGATGGACAAGTACCGGCTGGACATCGGAGAGACTGCGACACCG
This sequence comes from Pseudoflavonifractor hominis, assembly GCF_014288125.1. Classification (NCBI taxonomy): domain Bacteria; kingdom Bacillati; phylum Bacillota; class Clostridia; order Eubacteriales; family Oscillospiraceae; genus Pseudoflavonifractor; species Pseudoflavonifractor hominis. The sequence goes on from NZ_JACOPR010000005.1 coordinate 63,616, forward strand.
GTCCTCGGCTGGGTCTCATCCCCCTTTGGCTGGCGGGAGCATCCGGTGGACGGCGGAGAGAAATTCCACAACGGGGTGGATCTGGCGGTCAATCTGGACACGCCGGTCCTGGCCTTTGCAGCCGGAACCATTGACTATATCGGGGAGAGCCCCATCTACGGTCTGTATCTTCAGATCAACCATGGGAACGGCGTGACCAGCTTCTACGCCCACTGTGACCGGCTGGATGTCCAGCAGGGACAGCAGGTCAAGGCGGGGGAGCAGGTGGCGTTGTCCGGGCAGAGCGGGAATGCCACAGGGCCGCACCTGCATTTTGAGGTGAAGCGGAACCAGGTCCGCCTCAACCCGCTGTACTATATTCAGACGCAGAGCTCTTGATCCATGAGATGGGGCTGTCTGGAGGTGAGCGGGGGATTTCTCCTGCTGGCCGCATTCCTTTATTATATGGATACACAGGGCGTGGTGCTCTGGGGCGCTGCCGCCTGCGCCCTCCATGAAGGGGGGCACTATCTGGCCATCCGCCTGCTGGGCGGCCGGGTCACCGGGCTTCGGCTGACCTGTGTGGGGGCGGAGATGCGCCTCTCCGCCAGTGACCCCAATGGACGCGCGTTCCGCATCCTGACCGCACTGGCCGGCCCGGCCGCCAATCTGGCCGCGGCGGCGGCCATCACCCGCTGGGGCGAGGGCATGGGGGAGGAGCGGTATCTGTTGATCGGGCTGAATCTGAGTCTGGGACTCTTCAATCTTCTGCCCATCGCAGGCCTGGACGGAGGACGCATCCTGCGCACTCTGCTGGAGGGCGGCGCCTGGAAGAGAAGCTGGGGACAGGGGATCTCCCTGGCCCTGGCGCTGGCCCTCGGAGGGGCCGGGATCTGGCTTTTGCTTCAGCGGGGGAATCCGACGCTGCTCCTGACCGCTGGATGGCTCGGCATCCTCTCTCTGCCTGAGCCGGAGCGGGGCGGCGGGAGAGGGAGATTGCGCAGAAAACCCTTGCAATCCCCAAAGAAGTGTGATATACTTCCAAAGTCTGAATAAAGGGTGTTCCTCTGCTGGCGCAGGACGAAGAAAGAGCCTGCGGCAACAACCCGGCAAGAACACCTATAAATGAGGAGGAAATATCCATGGATCTGATGAAGGCTTTTACCGAGAAGCAGATGAAGGCCGAGGCCCCTGTGGCCAATGTGGGCGACACCGTCCGCGTGCACGTTCACATCAAGGAAGGCAACCGCGAGCGTATCCAGGTGTTCGAGGGCACCGTCATTGCCAAGAAGCATGGCGGCATTGAGGAGAGCATCACCGTCCGCCGTATCTCCTACGGTGTTGGCGTGGAGAAGGTGTTCCCCCTGCACGCTCCCTCTGTGGAGAAGATCGAGCTGGTCCGCAAGGGTAAGGTTCGTCGTGCCAAGCTGTACTACCTGCGTGACCGCGTGGGCAAGGCTGCCAAGGTCAAGGAGCGCATCTAATTTTCAGGCATATTTCAGGAGCGAGCTCCTGGAAATTGGGAAAACAGGACGGGAAACCGTCCTGTTTTTTCGTTTTTCGTGAAAAATTGCCGGTCCTGTCGAAGGGTTCAAAATGGATTTCTGAAATAAAAGTCTTTTTTTCTGACGCTATCTTGTGTATAATGATAGAATCGTGATTATGCAAATATACAAAGGGGCTGAACGCCATGAACATACAGTGGTATCCGGGTCATATGACGAAAACACGGCGTATGATCGCGGAGCATCTGAAATATGTGGATCTGGTGGCCGAGGTGGTGGACGCCCGCATTCCAGTCTCCAGCCGCAACCCGGACATTGACGAGCTGGTGGGGAGCAAGCCGCGCATCATCATCCTCAACCGGGCCGACCAGGCCGACCCCGCCCAGAACCGGGCCTGGGGGGATTGGTTCCGTGCCCAGGGCTTCACCGTGCTGGAGACCAGCGCCAAGGACGGGAAGGGCGTCAATCAGTTTTCCACCGCCGCCCGCGCTGCACTGAAGGACAAGCTGGAGCAGTGGAAGGCCAAGGGGCAGGTGGGGCGTCCCATCCGCGCTATGATCGTGGGGGTGCCCAACGTGGGCAAGTCCACCTTCATCAACCAGGTGGCCAAGCGCAAATCGGCCAAGGCGGGGGACCGGCCCGGCGTCACCCGGGGCAAGCAGTGGGTGTCGGTGGACGCCTCTCTGGATCTGCTGGACACGCCCGGCATCCTCTGGCCCAAGTTTGAGGACCAGTCCATCGGGCTGAATCTGGCCTTTACCGGCGCAGTGAAGGATGAGATCATGGATGTGGAGACTCTGGCCTGCCATTTCATGGACCTGCTCAACCGCCGCTATCCGGAGGCACTGGGACGGTATAAGATCGAGGCCGATCCCGAAGCCCAGGGGTGGGAGCTGCTGGAGCGGGCCGCCCGCAAGCGGGGCTTCCTCATCTCCGGCGGAGAGCCGGACACGGAGCGGATGTCCAAGATCCTGCTGGACGAGTACCGGGGCGGTAAGCTGGGGCGTTTTACCCTGGAGACTCCGGAGGATGTCCGGCGGGAGGAGACCGAAACGGAGGCGCCCCGTGGAGAAGATTGATTTCTGGCAGTATGAGCGGGAGGCGTGGGCGGAAGGCTATGCCGCGGTGTGCGGCTGCGACGAGGCCGGCGCGGGACCGCTGGCCGGTCCGGTCTACGCTGCGGCGGTGATCCTGCCTCCGGGCGTGGAGCTGGACGGGCTCAACGACTCCAAAAAGCTCACGCCGAAAAAGCGGGACATCCTCTTTGATGCGATCCGGGAGCAGGCATCGGCCTGGGCGGTGGCCTGGGTGGATGCCTCGGAGATCGATGAGACCGATATTCTGAGCGCCCGGATGAAGGCCATGCAGATGGCCATTGACCGCCTGGACAGGGCGGCGGACTTTGCCCTCATCGACGGCAACCGGGACAAGGGGAAGAGCGCCGCCATCACCACCCCCCATCGGACCATCGTCCAGGGGGACGGACACAGCGCCAGCATCGCCGCGGCCTCCATTCTGGCCAAGGTCAGCCGGGACCGCTGGATGGAAGAGGCGGCCAAGACCTATCCCCAGTATGAGTTTGAGCGCCACAAGGGGTACGGCACCAAGCGGCACTATGAGCTGCTGCGGCTGTATGGACCCAGTCCCATCCACCGCCGGACCTTTCTGAAGCGCCTGTGAGCGGCAGAAGGGCAGAGGAACGGGGGCGCTGGGGCGAGGAACAGGTGGAGCGGGAGCTGCAGCGGCGCGGATATATCATCCGGGCGCGGCGTTACCGCAGCCGGTATGGGGAGATCGATCTCATCGCGGAGAACGAGGCCTTCCTGGCCTTTGTGGAGGTCAAGTTCCGAAGCTCTTGTGCATATGGCTCCGGTCTGGAGGCGGTGGACGCGCGCAAGCAGTGCCGCCTGCGCCAGACGGCGGAGCTCTACCTGAGCGCCAATCCCACCGAAAAGCAGCCCCGCTTTGATGTGGCGGAGGTTTGCCTGGCGGAGGAAGCGGGCAGGGTGACCATTACATACATCGAAAATGCGTTTTAAGCGGGGGAACCGCTGAGAGAAGGAGGTAAGCAGAATGGATCTGTTTGACGGACACTGCGATACCATGACCCGGTGCTACCGTTACGGATACGGCGTTCGGGAGAATTTTGGGAATCAGGACCTGAAGCGGGCGGAGTATATCGGGAAGTGGGGACAGTTTTTTGCCCTCTTTGCCGATGAAGTCCTCAAGCCGGGGGTCACCCGACGGGACGTGTTCCGGGCCGAGTACGCCATTTTCCAGCGGGAGATGGAGCTCAACCGGGATGTGATCGTCCAGTGCCGGACCGGGGAAGAGGCCAAGGCGGCATTTGCCGCGGGCAAGCGGGCGGCCTTCCTCTCCATCGAGGGGGCGGATCTCATCGACTGCACCCTGGAGGGCCTCCAGGAGGCCTGGGAGATGGGGGTGCGGGCCATCAACCCCGTGTGGAATGCGGCCAACATCCTGTGCGGCACCACCGAGGACGAGACCGACAAGGGGCTCACCCCTGAGGGCAAGGCCTTTGTCAAGCGGATGACCGAGCTGCACATGCTGGTGGATGTGTCCCACATGTCCGATCCGGGCTTCTGGGATGTGGCCGAGATCGTGGAGGGGCCCTTTATGGCCAGCCATTCCTGCGCCCGCGCCCTGTGCGACCAGCCCCGCAACCTCACCGACGACATGTTCCGGGAGATCATGCGGCACAACGGCGTAGCCGGAATCAATATGTACCGCACCTTCCTGGGCGAGCCCACCACCGTGGATACCGTGGTGGAGCACATCGAGCATTTCCTCTCTCTGGGCGGCGAGAAGAACATCTGCATGGGCGGAGATCTGGACGGCTGCTATGACGAGATGCCCGACGGGATCGACGGCATCCAGGACATGGGCAAGATCTATGACCGGATGCTTCAGCGCAACTATAAAGAAGAACTGGTACATGCCATCTTCTTTGACAATATGATGAGGGTCGTGAACGAAGTATGTACTATGTAAGCACACGAAACAAAGGAATGAAAAAGCTGGCCGCGGAGGCCATCGCCCAGGGCCTGTCCCGGGATGGAGGCCTCTTCACCCCGGAGGTCTTCCCCAAGCTCTCGCCCAACGCGCTGGAGACCATGCGGGAGATGTCCTACCAGCAGCGGGCCGTCTATGTGATGAAGCCCTTCCTGGACGACTTCACCGTCTCGGAGCTGACGGCCTATGCCAAGCGGGCTTATGGGGACAATAAGTTCGACGTCAAGGAGGTCGCCCCGGTCCGGCAGGTGGACGACACCACCTACTGCCTGGAGCTGTGGCACGGCCCCACCTGTGCCTTTAAGGATATGGCGCTCCAGATGCTGCCCCACCTGCTCACCGGCTCTCTGAGCAAGAACGCGGAGGACAAGACGGCCTGCATTCTGGTGGCCACCTCGGGCGACACCGGAAAGGCCGCGCTGGAGGGCTTCCGGGATGTGGACAAGACCCGCATCCTGGTGTTCTATCCCAAGGACGGCGTGTCCGACATCCAGGAGCTCCAGATGCTCACCCAGCAGGGAGAGAACGTGGGGATCTGCGCGGTGGAGGGCAACTTTGACGATGCCCAGAGCGGCGTCAAGCGCCTCTTCTCCGATGAGAAGCTGCGGGATGTCCTGGCGGAGCGGGGCTATTTCTTCTCCTCGGCCAACTCCATCAACTGGGGCCGGGTCCTGCCTCAGATCGTCTACTATGTCTCGGCCTACTGCGACCTGCTGCGGGACGAGAAGATCCAGCGGGGGGAGAAGGTCAACGTCTGCGTGCCCACCGGCAACTTCGGCGACATCCTGGCCGCCTACTACGCCCGGGAGATGGGCGTGCCCATCGGCAAGCTGATCTGCGCCTCCAACCAGAACAAGGTGCTCACCGACTTCATCCGCACCGGCATCTATGACCGGAACCGGACCTTCTACAATACCATCTCGCCCTCCATGGACATCCTGATTTCCTCCAATCTGGAGCGGATGATCTTTGAGTTTGCCGAGCGCAGCGACGGGGAAGTGCGCAGCTATATGACCCAGCTGGCCAACCAGGGCCGCTACGAGGTCAGTGACTCGGTCCGCGCCCGGTTCCAGCAGAATTTCGCGGCCGGGTTCTGCGATGACGCCCAGACCAAGGAGACCATCGCCAAGCTGTGGAACGAGAACCACTACCTGGTGGATCCCCACAGCGCCGTGGCCTTCCACGTGCTGGAGGAGTACCGCCGTGAGAGCGGGGACGAGACCCCCACCATCGTGGTCTCCACCGCCAGCCCCTTCAAGTTCTGCGCCGATGTGCTGGAAGCCCTGGGGGAGAAGGAGATCGCCCAGGGTACCGCGGTCATCGACCAGCTGACCGAGAAGACGGGCGTTCCGGCCCCTGCGCCTCTGGCTGCCCTGAAGCACTTCAAGCCCCGGGACGCCAAGGTCACGGCCAAGGAGGCCATGGAGACGGCGGTACTGGATTTTCTGAAATAATGCGCCACGGAGCGCTGGAAGGTTGGTGTGCGCGTGGCGCTGTATGCACTGGGAGACACCCATCTGTCTCTCGCTGTCAATAAGCCCATGGACGTATTCGGCGGTGCGTGGAGCGGCTATGTGGAGAAGCTCCGGGAGGGGCTGAGCGTTCTGACGAGCCAGGATACCCTGGTCCTGTGCGGCGATATCTCCTGGGGGATGAGTCTGGAGCAGGCGGAGCGGGACTTTGCCTTTCTGGAGTCCTACCCGGGCCGCAAGCTGATCCTCAAGGGCAACCACGACTACTGGTGGAACACCGCCTCAAAGATGGAGCGGTTCTGGGCCGAGCGGGGATTTCAAAGCCTGCACGTCCTTCACAACAACTGCTACGAGTACGGGCCCTATGCCCTGTGCGGGACCCGGGGATGGTTCTATGAGGAGGACGAGGGAGGACACAACGACAAGGTGTTCCGGCGGGAGCTGATCCGGCTGGAGGCCTCCCTAAAAGCGGCCGGAGAGCGGAAAAAGCTGTGTTTTCTGCACTATCCGCCCCGGTATCATGGCTATCTGTGCGCGGAGATCATCGCCCTTCTGGAGCAGTACGGCGTGGAACAGTGCTTCTACGGGCACCTCCACGGCGGGAGCCACCGACTGGCCATTGAGGGGCCCAGCGGGGGTGTGGACTACCATCTGGTGGCGGCGGATTATCTGCAATTTCGGCCCTACCGCATCTGCGACTGAGATCGATTTGGCGTGAGACGGAAATATTTTTGTAAAAAGTCTGGAAATCCATCTGGTTTTCTGGTACAATTACACGGATAATGCAACAAAGGCTACCGGCGGCCGGTTGATCGGGCCGTTCGGAACCGATAGGAGGAAGTAAACAACATGAATGTCAAGAGCGTTGAAAAGCAGGAAAAGAGCATTGTCGAGCTGGTCATCGAGGTGAGCGGCGAGGAGTTTGAGGCCGCCATCGAGAAGGTCTACAAGAAGCAGCGCAGCAAGATCAGCGTGCCCGGCTTCCGGAAGGGCAAGGCCCCCCGTAAGATCATCGAGGGTATGTACGGCTCCGGCGTGTTCTATGAAGATGCCATCAACGAGATCTATCCCGAGGCTTACAGCCAGGCTGTGGAGCAGGAGAAGCTGGACGTCGTGGCCTGGCCCCAGGTCGAGATCCAGGAAGTGGGCAAGGACGGCTTCACCTTCAAGGCGAAGGTCACCGTGCGTCCCGAGGTCAAGCTGGGCGAGTACAAGGGCCTGACCGCTGAGCGGGAAGAGGTCACTGTCACCGACGAGGACCTGGACAACGAGCTCAAGCCCTACATCAACCGCGCCACCCGCGCCGTGACCGTGGAGCGCGAGGCCAAGCTGGGCGACACCGTGGTCATCGACTTCGAGGGCTTCAAGGACGACGTGGCCTTTGAGGGCGGCAAGGCTGAGGGCTTCAGCCTGGAGCTGGGCTCCGGCACCTTCATCCCCGGCTTCGAGGATCAGCTGGTGGGCACCAAGGCCGGCGACGAGAAGGATCTGAACGTGACCTTCCCCGAGGATTATCAGGCCGAGGAGCTGGCCGGCGCCCCCGTGGTGTTCAAGGTCAAGGTCCACGAGGTCAAGGAGAAGCAGCTCCCCACCGTGGACGACGAGTTCGCTAAGGACGTGTCCGAGTTTGAGACCCTGGCCGATCTGAAGAAGGACCTGGGCGACAAGCTGAAGGCCCGCCGTGAGGATGCCGCTCAGCATGCCTTTGAGAACGCCCTGATCGAGCAGGTCGTGGAGAACATGGAGGTCGAGATCCCCGAGGCCATGGTGGACGCCGAGGCCGAGAAGCTGGTCAACAACTATGCCCAGCGCGTGACCTCTCAGGGCATCCCCTTCGACCAGTACCTGGCCATGATGGGCATGACCATGGAGCAGATGAAGGAGCAGGCCAAGGAGAGCGCCCTCAAGCAGGTCCAGAGCGATCTGGCCCTGGGCGCCATCGTGGACGCCGAGAAGATCGAGGTCACCGACGAGGAGGTCGAGGCCGAGATCAAGCGTCTGGCTGAGCAGTACAACATGACCGAGGAGCAGCTCAAGAAGGTCCTGATCGTGGAGGACCTCAAGCGCGATCTGTGCCGTCAGAAGGCCGCTCACGTCGTGTTCGACAGCGCCAAGACCGGCAAGGCTCCCGCCAAGAAGAAGACCACCAAGAAGAAGGCGGACGCGGAGACCGAGGGCGAGGAGAAGCCCAAGCGTACCCGCAAGACCACCAAGAAGGACGAGGAGAAGTCTGAGGAGAAGACCGAGGGCTAATTCGCTCCGTTCGGGACTCAGGAGGCGGCAGGTTCCGCCTCCTGAACTGCCCCGTTTTTGGTATAATCCGCCAGCGCGCGGGTATACTCTGTGTGTGAGTGCCCGCCGGCCGCGGAGAGGATGGTCGGGCGCGCCCCGACTTGAACAAAAAAGGAGTACCAAAACATGAGTTTAGTTCCCTATGTAGTGGAGCAGACCAACCGTGGCGAGCGGTCGTATGATATTTTTTCCCGTTTGCTGAACGACCGCATCATTTTCCTGGGCGAGGAAGTCAACGCCACAACGGCCAGCCTGGTCGTGGCCCAGATGCTCTATCTGGAGGCCCAGGACCCGGACAAGGATATCCAGTTTTACATCAACAGCCCCGGCGGCTCGGTCACCGACGGCATGGCGATCTACGACACGATGCAGTATGTCAAGTGCGACGTGTCCACCATCTGCATCGGCATGGCCGCCAGCATGGGAGCGTTCCTGCTCTCCTCCGGGGCCAAGGGCAAGCGCTTTGCCCTGCCCAATGCGGAGATCATGATCCACCAGCCTCTCGGCGGCGCCAAGGGGCAGGCTTCGGACATCAAGATCCACGCCGACTGGATCCTGAAGACCCGCGACAAGCTCAACCAGATCCTGGCCCGCAATACGGGCAAGAGTGTGGAGGAGATCGCGCGGGATACCGAGCGGGATAACTTTATGTCTGCCGACGAGGCTCTGGCCTACGGTCTGGTGGACAAAGTGATTACCAACGGCAACAAGTAACGCGGGGGAGCGGGAGATCAAGTCGCCCGCTCCTCTTTCCACATCTTTGAATCGGGCAGAGTTGCCTGTGACTGAGGTAACATTATGGCAAAAAACGACGAACACAAGTCGGTACGCTGTTCCTTCTGCGGCAAGCATCAGGAGCAGGTCAACCGCATTATCGCGGGCCCGGGCGCTTATATCTGCAATGAGTGCGTGCATCTGTGCATGAGTATTCTGGATGACGCCTACGACCCCGAGGAATCCCAGGACGAACAGCTGGATATTCCCGACGTCATTCCCACGCCCCGGGAGATCCGGACGGTCCTGGACCAGTATATCATCGGCCAGGAGGCCGCCAAGGTGGCCCTCTCGGTGGCGGTCTACAACCACTATAAGCGCATCTACTTCGGCGGCGGGGAGGACGTGGAGCTCCAGAAGAGCAACATCCTTCTGATCGGTCCCACCGGCAGCGGCAAGACCCTCTTTGCCCAGACCCTGGCCCGCATCCTGAAGGTGCCCTTCGCCATCGCGGACGCCACCACCCTCACGGAGGCCGGCTATGTGGGCGACGACGTGGAGAACATCCTCCTGCGCCTGGTGCAGGCGGCCGATTTCGACATCGAGCTGGCCGAGCGGGGCATCATCTACGTGGATGAGATCGACAAGATCGCCCGCAAGAGCGAGAACACCTCCATCACCCGGGATGTGTCGGGCGAGGGTGTGCAGCAGGCGCTGCTGAAGATCCTGGAGGGCACGGTGGCCAATGTTCCTCCCCAGGGCGGACGCAAGCACCCCCATCAGGAGTTCATCCAGATCAACACCAAGAACATTCTTTTTATCTGCGGCGGCGCGTTCGACGGTATCGAGAAGATCATCGAGCAGCGGCTGGATAAGAAGAGCATCGGCTTCGGCGCCAAAATCGAGAGCAAGAAGGAGCGGGATACCTCCGCGATCTACAAGGAGATCCAGCCTCACGATCTGCTCAAATTCGGTATCATTCCGGAGCTGGTGGGCCGTCTGCCGGTCATCACGGCGCTCCAGGCCCTGAACAAGGAGCAGCTGGTACAGATCCTGACCGAGCCCAAGAACGCTCTGGTCAAGCAGTACCAGAAGCTGCTGGAGTATGATATGGTGGACCTGGAGTTCCAGCCGGAGGCGCTGGAGGCGGCGGCGGACAAGGCCATTGCCCGCGGCATCGGCGCCCGTGGCCTGCGTGCGGTGCTGGAGGAGGTCATGACCCAGGTCATGTACGACGTGCCGTCCGACCCCACCATCGCAAAGGTGACCATCACCGCCGAGAGTGTGCGGGACCATGTCCCGCCTGCGGTGGAGCATGACCCCGAGCGGACGGAGCGTCCCCGGCTGGGCAGCGCGGAGCTCCGGGCGGAGCAGGGAGGCGCCCCCGCCCACGGAAATGTTTCTTAAACAGACGGACAGCGGGGCGAGGGAAATTCTCTCGCCCCGTTATGCATATTGCTGTCTTCCAGAAAGGAAGTGAATGATCATGAGTGAACAGGAGAAAGAGATTCAGACCGTGACGCTGCCGGCGCTGGCGCTGCGCGGCATGACGGTATTTCCCAATATGATGCTGCACTTTGACGTGGGACGTGAGATCTCCGTCAAGGCGCTGGACGAGTCGATGACCAGCGGAACGCCCATCTTCCTGGTGGCCCAGCGGGACATCGCGGTGGAGTCCCCCAAGGAGAAGGATCTGTGCCGGATCGGCACCATCTGCAATGTCCGGCAGATCCTCCGCCTGCCGGGCGACAACGTCCGTGTCATGGTGGAGGGCGCAGCCCGGGGCCGGATGCACCGGCTGACCCAGCTGACCCCCTATCTGGCCGCGGAGGTGGAAGAGATCGTACCGGAGGAGCCGGTGCGTGGTTCCGCCAAGACCGAGGCCCTGATCCGGCAGACCTATGAGCTCTTCGAGCGCTATGTGGAGCTGGCCCCCAAAATGACCCCCGATCTGCTGCTCAACCTGATCTCCAGCGAGGACCCGGGCTACATCGCCGACTACATCGCACAGAACATCGTTATGCGTACCGGGGACAAGCAGTCCATCCTGGAGGAGCTGCGGCCGGTCCGCCGGCTGGAGAAGCTCTTCCGGCAGCTGCGCCAGGAGCTGGAGGTGCTGGAGCTGGAGCTGGACATGCAGAACCGGGTCCGGGAGGGCATGAACCGCAACCAGAGAGACTACTACCTGAGGGAGCAGCTCAAGGTCATCCAGCAGGAGCTGGGCGAGGGCGAGGCCGGAGGAGACAGCGAGATCGCCGAGTACCGCCAGGCCATCGAGAAGGCAAAGCTGCCGGAAGAGGTGAGCCAGAAGCTCCTGAAAGAGGTCAGCCGGCTGGAAAAGCAGCCCTTTGGCTCGGCAGAGGCCACCGTCCTGCGGAACTATCTGGACGTGTGCTTAGAGCTTCCCTGGAACAAAAAGACCAAGGAGCGGGCCGATGTGGAGGCCGTGCGCAAGGCGCTGGACAATGACCACTACGGCCTGGAGAAGGTCAAGGAGCGCATCCTGGAGTTTGTGGCCGTCAAGCAGCTGGCCCCCGATCTGAAGGGGCAGATCATCTGCCTGGTAGGCCCGCCCGGCGTGGGCAAGACCTCCATCGCCATGTCCATGGCCAAGGCCATGAACCGGAAGCTGGCCCGGATCTCGCTGGGCGGCGTCCACGATGAGGCCGAGATCCGAGGACACCGGAAGACGTACATCGGCGCCATGCCCGGGCGCATCATCGCCGGCATCCGGCAGGCGGGCAGCTCCAATCCGCTGCTGCTGCTGGATGAGATCGACAAGCTGGGTTCCGACCACCGGGGCGACCCGGCCGATGCCCTGCTGGAAGTGCTGGACGGGGAGCAGAACAGCACCTTCCGGGACCATTTCCTGGAGGTGCCCTACGACCTGTCCGACGTCCTCTTCATCACCACGGCCAACACGCTGGACACCATCCCGCGGCCCCTGCTGGACCGGATGGAAGTGATCGAGCTGTCCAGCTACACCGACGAGGAGAAGCTCCAGATCGCCAAGCGACACCTGCTCCCTAAGGAGCTCAAGCGCCATGGACTGAAGAAGAGCCAGCTCAAGCTCACCGACGGCGCCCTGCGGGAGATCATTACCGGCTATACCAAGGAGTCGGGCGTGCGTATCCTGGAGCGGAAGCTGGGTGCTGTGTGCCGAAAGGTCGCAATGCGTGTCGTATCAGACGGTGTAAAGTCTGTTAGCATTACAGGAGACAATGTGGAGGAGTTCCTGGGTATCCGCCGCTATCACCCGGAGCGCCTGCCCAGAACCGAGCAGGTGGGCGTGGTCAACGGCCTGGCCTGGACCAGTGTGGGCGGCGAGCTGCTGGAGGTGGAGGTCAATGTGGTCCCCGGCTCCGGCAAGCTGGAGCTGACCGGCAACCTGGGCGACGTGATGAAGGAGTCCGCCCATGCGGCCTACTCCTACATCCGTAGCCGTGCGGACCGCCTGGGCATCGAGGCCGACTTCTACCAGAAGAAGGACATCCATGTCCACTTCCCGGAGGGGGCGGTACCCAAGGACGGCCCCTCGGCGGGCATTGCCATTACCACTGCCATGGTCTCGGCCCTGACCAACACACCGGTGCGGCGGGAGCTGGCTATGACCGGCGAGGTGACGCTGCGGGGCCGGGTGCTGGCCATCGGCGGCCTGAAGGAGAAGACCATGGCTGCTCTGCGCAACGGCATCCGTACGGTGATCCTGCCGGCAGAGAACGAGAAGGATCTGGAGGAGATCGACCAGACCGTGCGCGCCGCGCTGCACTTCCTGCCGGTAGAGCAGGTGGATGCGGTGCTGGCCTACGCCCTGGGGCTGGACGTCACACAGGGGGCCGGGCAGCTGCCGGAGGCCCCGGCGGAGGCGGCCCCGGCCGCGGGTGGAATCTCCATCCATCAGTAAACAGACGGTTCCCCGCCGGAGCATGCTCCGGCGGGGAACACGAGAAAGGGGCGCGCTATGCCGCTGAATCTGAACAACGCGGAGTTTATCCGCTCGGCCGCAAAGGCGGCTGATTTTCCCCGGGACATGCTGCCCCAGGTGGTATTTGCGGGGCGATCCAATGTAGGGAAGTCCTCGGTGATCAACAAGCTGCTCAACCGCAAGAACTTTGCGCGGGTGGGCTCTGCACCGGGCAAGACCACCCATATCAACTACTTCCTCATCGATAAGAAGCTCTATCTGGTGGACCTGCCCGGCTACGGCTATGCCAAGGTCTCCCAGGCGGAGAAGGCCCGCTGGGGCCGCCTGATTGAGAGCTGGTTTGCCGACCAGACTCTGATGACCCTCGGGGTCCTGATCGTGGACTCCCGCCACAAGCCCACCGCGGATGATTGCGTGATGGCCGACTGGTTCAAGCAGAGCGGCCGCCCCTTCGTGGTGGTGGCAAACAAGCTGGATAAGCTGAAAAAGAGTGAGATCGAGCCCAATCTCCAGCGGGTCCGGGAGACTCTGGAACTGGACGAATCTGTAAAGGTAATTCCCTTTTCAGCTGAGAAGGGAGAAGGGCGGACAGCTCTGCTGGATGCCATTCTGGACCACCAGGAGGGCATGTAAGTGAAGTATGTGCGCATTGACCGCGCCGGGACTCCGGTCTGGGGCGTGCTCCAGGGAGAACTGGTCCGCACGCTGACCGGCGCACCCTATGAGGGCATCTGCTACGATGGAGAGAGCCTTCCGCTGGCGGACTGCCGCCTGCTGGCCCCCTGCGAACCCACCAAGATCGTGTGCATTGGCAAGAACTACTATGATCATGCCATCGAGATGGGGGAGGGCGTGCCGGAGCGGCCCATCCTGTTCCTGAAAGCGCCCAATACCCTCAATCGCCCGGAGGGGCCCCTCCACGCGCCCGATTTTGTGCAGCGCCTGGAATATGAGGGGGAGCTGGCCGTCGTGATCGGCCGCCGCGCAAAGGATGTAAAGGAAGAAGACTTTGCAGATTACATCCTGGGTTACACCTGTCTGAACGACGTGACCGCCCGGGATATCCAGAAGGGCGACGGGCAGTGGACCCGGGGAAAGAGCATGGACGGCTTTGCTCCGGTGGGCCCCATCGTCACGGACGAGGTGGACGGGAGCGACCTGGCCATCCAGACCCGGCTCAACGGCCGGGTCGTGCAGCAGGGCCGGACTGCCCAGTTCATGCACAAGATTCCGGAGCTGCTGGCCTTCATCACGGCCTCCATGACCCTGGAGCCGGGGGATGTGGTGACCACCGGAACCCCGGCCGGCGTGGGTACCATGCACCCGGGCGATGTGGTGGAGGTCGAGATCGAAGGGATCGGAGTCCTGCGCAACCACGTGGTATAACGCTGTGGGAGCACCGTGCTCCGCAGGAAAACGAGGAGGAGTCTGCCCGAAGAGACGGGTGGGCTCCCCCTTTTGGCGGAGCAGAGGGGCCGCCTTGTGTTTTGCAGGGGGATTTGGTATAATGAGGTCTACGGGACGGTCCGTTCTCCCCACCGGGGAGAAGACAGGACCGGATAGCTGCAGGAGGGCGGATCAGTGGTAAGTTTTTCGGATTTCTTTCATCATCTGGACTGGCAGGGAATGCTGTGGATGCTGGTGCAGATCCTGGCCGTGCTCCTGTGTCTCACCGTCCATGAGACCTGCCACGGACTGGCCGCCTATCTGCTGGGGGACCCCACCGCCAAGCGGATGCACCGGCTGTCCTTCAATCCGCTGCGCCACATCGACCCCTTCGGCGCGCTGATGATGCTGGTGGCCGGATTCGGCTGGGCCAAGCCGGTCCCGGTGGACATGCGCTATTTCAAGCACCCCAAGAGCGGCATGGCCCTGACCGCCCTGGCGGGGCCGGTCTCCAACTTTGTATTGGCCTATCTGGCCCTGTGCCTGCGGGCGCTTCTGATCACGGTGGGATACCAGGTCGAGGCGGAGAGTGTGCTCTTGATCTGGGTCATTGATTTTCTGGCTACTGTCGCCATCCTGAGCGTCGGCCTGGGCCTCTTCAATCTGATTCCTGTTCCGCCGCTGGACGGCTCCAAGGTGCTGGGAGCGCTGCTGCCGGATCGGATCTACTATACCATTCTCCGCTATGAGCGGATCGGAATGCTGCTCCTGGTGGTGGTCCTGTGGAGCGGGGCGCTGGACGGGGGCCTGGTGTGGGCCCGTGACGGGGTGCTGGACTGGCTGGCCCGGGCGGCCAGCGCGCCCTTCCGGATGCTGCTGGGTTAGGGGGCGGACGGCGTGGACAGCCCCATTTACCACCTGGAGGGGGTGGTGAAGTCCCGCTCGGAGGAGCGGGAGGACTTTACCGGCCCTCTGGACCTGATTCTCCATCTGTTGAGCAAGAACCGCATGGAGATTCGGGATATTCAGATCTCCCTCATTCTGGAACAATACCTGGAGTGGATGGAGCGCCGGAAAGAGCTGGATCTGGAGATCGCCAGTGAGTTTGTCCAGATGGCGGCCCAGCTCATTTTCATCAAGACCAGAATGCTCCTTTCCATCCAGGACGAGGAGGCCCTGTCCGAGATGGAGGCGCTGATGGCCTCCCTGGAGGAGCACCAGAGCCATGAGAACTATGCCCGCATCAAAGCGGTCCTGCCCCAGCTGGAGCAGGGGTGGAAGGTGGGGCAGGATTACATGACCAAGCCTCCGGAGCGTCTTCCGGAGGATCGGATGTATCATTACTCCCATAAGAAGGAAGAATTATACCGTGCCCTTCTCCCGGTCCTGAGCCGGAGCGAACAGAAGCGGACGCCGCCCATGGCGGCCTTTGAGGGCATTGTGGGGCGGGAGCCCTACCCGGTGGCCGACAAGGCCGGAGAATTGCTGCGCCGTCTTCTGCACAGCGGGGTGACCCATTTTCTCGCCCTGTTCCGGGGAAGCCGGAGCCGTTCGGAGGTGGTGGCCACCTTCCTGGCCGTGCTGGAGCTGTGCAAGGCCCGCCGCCTGCTGCTCACCGGGACGGACCGGCGCTGTACCGTCGCCCCCGTCCTGTCCGCACCCGGGGAAGAAGAAACAAAGGCGCAGCAGGAGCCGTAAACCAAGGAGGTGGCCATGGAACGAAAGGAACTGGAAGCGGCGGTGGAGGCCATCCTCTTTGCCGCCGGAGAGCCGGTGCCGGCGGAGCGGCTCTGTCTGGCTCTGGAGATGAGCCGGGAGCAGATCGACGCCCTGTGCGGAGCCCTGGCCGACCGCTACCGGTATGACCGCTGCGGCCTGCGCCTGGTGCAGCTGGGGGAGAGCTATCAGCTCTGCTCGGCGCCCGAGCACGCGCCGGTCATCCGAAAAGCACTGGAGGGACGGCGGCCGCCCAGGCTGTCCCAGACGGCCCTGGAGGTGCTCTCCATCGTGGCCTATTTTCAGCCCATCACCCGGGCCTATATCGACCAGATCCGGGGGGTGGACAGCGCCTATACGGTCAGCCAGCTGGCCGACCGGGACCTGATCGAGCCCTGCGGACGGCTGGCCGTTCCCGGACGTCCCATTCAGTACCGGACGACCCAGACCTTCCTGCGCTCCTTTGGGCTTTCCACACTGGAGGATCTGCCCGAGCTGCCCCAGGTCTCCACGGAAGAGGGCCAGGCGGCCCGTGCCCTGCAGGAACGGCTTGCGCTTCTGCGCACGCAGGCGGAGAGCGGGGCGATGGAGGATTGAATGGTCTTTGGATCACCGGGGCGGTCGTGTTGGCCCTTTTCCTCCTGGGACAGCTGCGCCTGGGCGGGGAGGTCCGCTATCATCCCGGAGAGGTGGGGATATGGCTGCGTGTGGGCGGCGTGCCCATTCGTCTCTATCCCCGGAAAAAGAAGAACGAGCCCGACCGGGTTTCGAAAAAAGAACGGAAGGCCCGGCCGAAGAAACCGAAAAAACCGAAGGAGCCCGGGCCGCCCTGGACTGCGGATCGGGTGTTGGATCTGGTAAAGCGGGTGCTGCCCCTCATCGGGGAGGCGGCCGGAAAGCTGCGCCGGCGGATCCGCATCGATGTATTTCATCTGGATGTGCTTCTGGGCGGCGAGGATCCGGGCGATACGGCCATGGCATTTGGACGAGTGAACGCAAGCTGTGGGATAATCCTGCCGGTTTTGGAGCAAAATTTCCGGTGTAAGGACAATCGAGTCCGCACAGCGGTGGATTTTGCGCGGGAGAACACAGAGGCACGGCTGACGCTGGCCCTGTCCATGACCCTGGGCCAGCTGATCGGGTTTGGCCTCTGGTGTGGGTATGCGGCTTGGAAAGTCTGGAAGGAAACAACGGGCGGTTTGATGTCAAACAAGGGCCCTCAACAGAAAGAGGCGGTAAAGTATGGAAACTAAGATCAGCGATTTCATGGGGCAGACCATGCAGAAGATCAAGGAGATGGTGGATGCCAACACCGTGATCGGCACCCCCATTCAGGCGGATGGCGTGACCATCATCCCTGTTTCCCGTATCAGCGTGGGCTTTGCCTCGGGCGGCAGTGAATTTGCCACCAAGCATCAAAAGCCGGAGGGGGAGAATGCCTTCGGGGGCGGCGGCGGTGCCAGCGTCAAGGTGACGCCGGTCTCCTTCCTGATCCTGAAGGGGGACATGGTCAAGCTCCTGCCGGTGGATCCGCCGGCCTCCAACACCGCCGACCGTGTGGTGGAGCTGGTGCCTGAGCTGGTGGACCGTGTCACCACCTTTATTGACCAGCAGAAGGAAAAGAAGGCGGCCGAGCAGGAGACCTTCTAAGGGCCAAGCGGGCACGTATAATGCCCGGACGCGGAGGGTATACTGCCATCATCGATTCAGATGCGAGGTGATGGCAGATATGAAACGGGTCTGGGCGCTGGTATTGTGGCTTGCGGTTTTGGCCGGAGTCTGCCCGGCGGGTGCTGCGACGCCCACACTCTCCGCAAAATCCGCTATTTTGATGGATGCGGAATCGGGGCGGATCCTCTATGCCTACCAGGCGGAGGAGGAGCGGCCCATTGCCAGCACCACCAAGCTGATGACCGCGCTGGTGGCGCTGGAATCCACGCCGGATCTGGAGACCGTGATCAAAGTGCAGCCGGAGTGGACCACTGCGGGAGGTTCTTCCATGTATCTCCGGGCCGGGGAGGAGCTCACCCTGCGAGAACTGCTCTACGGCCTGATGCTCTCCTCGGGCAACGACGCCGCGCTGGCCGTTGCGGGGGGCTGCGCTGGGGACGTGGAGACCTTTGTGGAGTGGATGAACCGGAGGGCCCGGGATCTGGGCATGGAACATACTCATTTCTCCAACCCAAACGGGCTGGAGGACGAGGGAAACTACTCCACCGCTCGGGATATGGCGCGGCTGGCCCAGGTGTGCCTTGCCAATGAGAAGCTGCGGGAGATCGTCTCCACCAAGACCATCACGGTGGGGGAGCGGAGCCTGGTCAACCACAACAAGCTCCTCTGGCGCTATGAGGGCTGCATCGGCCTGAAAACGGGATATACCGATCTGGCCGGGCGGACGCTGGTGTCCGCGGCCGAGCGGGACGGACAGACGCTCATCGCGGTGACCCTCTTTGACCGCAATGACTGGGAGGACCACGTGGCCCTCTTCGACTATGGATTTGAGACCTACCCGAGACAACTTCTGGCCCGCGCGGGCAAGGAGTTTACCCGTATCCCGGTGGAGGGGAGCCTGAAGCGGTATGTGCCGGTGGTGACCTATGGTGAGGTCTCCTACCCGCTGACCCAGGCCGAGCGGGTCAAGGTCCGCATCGTGCTTCCGGACACGGTGGAGGCGCCGGTAGAGCAGGGGGCCATTGCCGGAGAGCTCTGCTTCTCCCTGGACGGGGAGCCCATTGGAAGCACCTATCTGGTCTATGGCCAGAGCGTGGAGGACGATCGTGCGGGAAGCGGCGGTCTCTTCTCCCGCCTTCAGGATCTGTGGAAGGGGGAGACGGCCTCGGCGCCCATTCCCGAGCCGGAGATCTGGATGGAGCGGGTACTCTTTTAAAGTGTACCCCTCCTGTGGGTCCCGCAGGCATCTGCCTGCGGGACCGTCCTTTGCACAAATGCGACAGAGAACAGGGGATGAGTGAGTTTGGAAGAACGCCTGCAAAAGATCCTGTCCGCCTCCGGAGTGGTATCCCGGCGGGGGGCGGAGGCATACATACAGGCCGGACGGGTGACCGTGAACGGCAGAAAAGCACAGCTGGGGGAGAAGGCCGACCCGGAGCGGGATGACATCCGCGTGGACGGGCGTCCCCTGCGCGCGCCGGAGGAGCGGACCTATCTGATGCTGTACAAGCCCCGGGGATTTGTGACCACCCTGTCGGACGAGAAGGGACGCAGGACGGTGGCCGATCTGATCAAGGGGTGCGGGGCCCGGGTCTGGCCGGTGGGCCGGCTGGACCTGGATTCGGAGGGGCTGCTGCTCCTGACGGATGACGGCGCGCTCACCCATCAGCTCCTGCATCCCAGCCATGAAGTGGAAAAAGAGTACCACGTCTGGGTGACGGGGGATGTGGAGCGGGGGATCCCGGTACTGCGGGGCCCGCTGGAGCTGGACGGGGTGCCCCTCCATCCGGCCCGGGTGCGGTTCCTCCGCCGGGAAAAGGGGGAGAGTGTGCTCTCTGTGACCATCCACGAGGGGCGCAACCGGCAGGTGCGGCGGATGTGCGCCCTGGCCGGGCTGGAAGTGCGCCGCCTCTGCCGGGTACGGGAGGGAGAGGTACTTCTGGGCGACCTGCTCCCGGGCCGGTGGAGAAAGCTGACCCCCAGCGAGCTGGATGCGCTGCGCCGCGGCGGAGCGGATTTGCAAGAATGAAGTGAAAACTTGCAGAACGGGTCTTGCAATTCCAGAGACTTCCCGGTATGATTATAGGATAAAAGGAAACGCAGCCCCCGCCTGGGCGGCAGATCGGGAGGATACGCTCTCATGTCAAAAGATATCTTGTCCATCATCCAGACAAATATGAATACCTTCTCCAAGGGCCAGAAGCTGATCGGGCGCTTTATTCTGGACTCCTATGACAAAGCGGCTTTCATGACGGCCAGCAAGCTGGGAAAGACGGTCAACGTCAGTGAGTCCACGGTGGTCCGCTTTGCCGCCGAGCTGGGCTATGACGGTTATCCCGCCATGCAGAAGGCTCTTCAGGAGATGATCCGCAATAAACTCACCTCCATCCAGCGCATCGAGGTGTCCAACGACCGCATCGGAAACCAGGACATCCTCTCCATGGTCATGCAGTCCGATGTGGAGAAGATCCGCATGACGCTGGAGGAGGTGGACCGGGACAGCTTTGACCGGGCAGTGGACGCCATTGTGTCCGCACGGCGCATCTACATCCTCGGCGTCCGCTCGGCGTCGGCCATTGCCAGCTTCCTGGCCTTCTACTTCAACCTGATCTTCGAGGACGTGGTCCATATCCACAGTACCTCGGTCAGTGAGGTCTTTGAGCAGCTGCTGCGCATCGGGCCCCGGGATGTGATCATCGGGATCAGCTTCCCCCGCTACTCCAGACGCACCGTCAAGGCCATGGAATTTGCCCGGGACCGGGGGGCCCAGGTGGTGGCCATCACGGACAGCGAGACCTCGCCCCTCACCGCCATTGCGACCCACACCCTGATGGCCAAGAGCGATATGGCCTCCTTTGTAGACTCGCTGGTGGCCCCCCTGAGTCTGGTCAATGCCCTCATCGTGGCGCTGGGCCGGAGAAAGAACAGCGATCTCTCGGAGACCTTTGGAGTCCTGGAGAAGATCTGGGACGAGTACGAGGTATATGAAAAGGTGGAGGATTCCTTTTGACCAGTGATATGATTGTAATCGGCGGCGGCGCGGCAGGCATGATGGCCGCGCTGGCCGCCGCGGACCGGGGGTGTTCCGTGCTCCTGCTGGAGCGCAACGCCAAAGTCGGCCGCAAGCTGTACATCACCGGGAAGGGGCGGTGCAACGTAGCCAATGACTGCTCGGTCCCGGAGGTTCTTCAGCACGTGCCCCGCAATCCCAAATTTCTCATGAGCGCCGTCACACGCTTCCCGCCGGAGGCCGTGAAGGCGTTTTTTGAGGGATTGGGTGTCCCGCTCAAGACCGAGCGGGGAAACCGGATTTTTCCCCAGAGCGACCGGGCCGCAGACATCATCGACGCGCTCTTTCAGGCGCTGCGGCGGAAGCGGGTGAGCCTGGTGGAGGACCGGGCCGTCCGCCTGCTGACCGATGAGGAAGGACGGATCTCCGGGGTCAAGGGGGAGCACGGATCCTACTCCGCCCGGGCGGTGATTCTGGCCACCGGGGGAGCCTCCTATCCGCTCACCGGTTCCAGCGGGGACGGCTATGAGATGGCCGCAGCGGTGGGGCACACCATCGTGCCGCCCAAGCCCTCGCTGGTCCCGCTGGTGGCGGAGGGGGAGGACTGCCGCCGGATGCAGGGCCTCTCCCTGCGCAATGTGGCGGTCAAGGTCAAAAACCAGAAGAAAAAAGTGATCTATGCCGAGCAGGGGGAGCTGCTGTTCACCCACTTCGGGCTCTCCGGCCCGCTGATCCTCAGCGCAAGCGCCCATATGCGGGACTTTGAAAAGGACCACTACCAGGTGATCATCGACCTCAAGCCGGCCCTGGATGAGGAAAAGCTGGAGCAGCGGCTGCTGCGGGATTTCGCCGAGCGGGCCAATCAGGACTTTCACAATGTTTTGGAGGGGCTGCTGCCCCGCCTGATGGTGCCGGTGATGGTGGAGCGGTCCGGGATCCCCGGCGACACCAAGGCCCACTCCATCACCAAGGCCCAGCGCCGGCGGCTGCTGGAGGAGCTCAAGGGCTTCCGGATCGACATTGCCGGGCCGCGGCCGCTGGCGGAGGCCATCATCACCTCCGGCGGCGTGAAGGTGTCGGAGGTGGACCCCCACACCATGGCCTCCAAGCGCCTGCCGGGCCTCTACCTGGCGGGGGAGTTGCTGGATGTGGACGCCTACACGGGCGGCTTCAACCTTCAAATCGCCTGGTCTACCGGTCGAGCCGCGGGAGAAGGGGCGGCTCAGTTTTTGGAAGAAGGAGCAGAATAAGTATGGGATACAAAAGCATTGCCATCGACGGCCCCTCCGGTGCGGGAAAGAGCACCCTGGCCCGGCGGTTGGCTGAGGCCATGGGCTATCTCTATGTGGATACCGGGGCTATCTACCGTACGCTGGGGCTGGCGGCCCTGCGCCACGGCGTGGATGCCGAGGACAGCAGCGGCGTGATCGCGCTGCTGGGGCAGGTCGCCATCGACCTGCGGCACGGGGAGGACGGCTTACAGCACATGTACCTGGACGGGGAGGATGTGAGCACGGCCATCCGGGAGCCTAGCGTCTCCCGGTATGCCTCGGGCGTGTCCGCCATCCCGGAGGTGCGGGCCTTCCTGATGGACATGCAGCGGGATCTGGCCCGCCGTCAGAATGTGATCATGGACGGACGGGACATCGGCACCGTGGTGCTGCCCGACGCGGACGTGAAGATCTTCCTCACCGCCACGGCGGAGGACCGCGCCCGGCGGCGGTATGCCGAGCTGACCGAGCGGGGGACCGACACCGACTTTGACACCGTGCTGCGGGACATCATCGCCCGGGACGAAAAAGACACCCAGCGTGCGGCGGCTCCTCTGCGCCAGGCGGAGGACGCCATTGCGGTGGATACCACCGGCAACACCCTGGAGGAGAGCTTCCGGCAGCTCCTGGGCGTGGTGAGAGCGGGGGTGGGTCTGTGAGAGGCTGGTATACCTTTCTCTATTGTCTCGTCTATCCCGTATTCAATCTGGTCCACCCCGGAAAGGTGATCGGACGGGAGAACATCCCCGACGGCGCGGTTATGATCTGCTGCAATCACACCAGTGACAGTGATCCGCTCTTCCTCTGCTATGCCTTCCGTCTCAAGCACCAGATCCGGGCCATGGCAAAGATCGAGCTGATCCGCATCCCCGTGATCGGATGGCTGCTGAGCAAGGCAGGCATCTTCGGTGTGGACCGGGGAAAGAGCGACATCGGCGCCATCAAGCAGGCCATGAAGTACCTGCGGGAGGGCGAGAAGGTGCTGATTTTCCCCGAGGGGACCCGGGTCCGCTCCAGCCGGGGCGACGTGAGCCAGCCCAAGGCGGGCGCTGCCATGCTGGCGGTGCGGTGCGGCGTTCCTATCCTGCCGGTCTACGTGCCGGAGCACAAGCGCTGGTTCCGCCGCACGCCGGTGGTGATCGGGGAGGCCTTCACGCCCACCGTTGCCACCCGCAAGGGGACCCAGGAGGAGTATGAGGCCATCACCGCCGATCTGATGGCGCGGATCCGTGCGCTGGAGGCGCAGGCCAGATGAGCCGGCTGACACTGGCCCGCTCCGCGGGCTTCTGCTATGGCGTGCGCCGGGCGGTGACCATGGCGGAGGAGGCTGCCCAGTCGGGCCGCCCCTGCGTGATGCTGGGCCATATCATCCACAACGGAAGCGTGATCGAGCAGCTGGAGAAGGCCGGCGTGCAGGTCGTCCACAGCGTAGAGGAGGTGCCCACGGGCGCGGCCGTCATCATCCGCTCCCACGGGGAGGGCCGGGTGGTCTATGAGCGCTTGCAGGAGCGGAGGGCAGAGATCATTGATACCACCTGCCCCAACGTCTCCCACATCCACCGCCTGGTCTCCCAGGCAGAGGAGGAGGGGCGCATCCCGGTCATCATCGGCACGCCCACCCATCCGGAGGTGGAGGCCATCGCCGGCTGGTGCCGCAATCCGGTGGTGCTCTCCGGTCCGGACGCGCTGGAAAACTGGCTGAGGGAGCATCCGGAGCTGCGTACGCAGCCCATCACCATGGTTTCCCAGACCACCTCGACCCAAAAGAAGTGGAATTTGTGCGTAGAAAAAGCAAAAAAAGAGTGTACAAATTTAAAAATTTTTGATACAATATGTAATGCTACGTGCAAACGGCAGAGTGAGGCCCAGGAGTTGGCGGCCCAAAATGACGCGATGATCGTCATCGGCGGCCGCGATAGCTCCAACACCAGGCGCCTCACGGAGCTTTGCGCGGCACTCTGCCCGACGGTCTGCTGGATCGAGCGGGCGGAGGAACTGGAACCTTCCAACCTGTACGGGAAGGCTTCTATAGGAATCACCGCGGGCGCGTCGACACCCGGGTGGATTATAAAGGAGGTCTATGACAAAATGAGCGCAGAAAACATGGAGATCGAAGAATCCTTTGCTGAAATGCTGGAGAAGTCGATCAAAACTTTAAATACAGGGGAGAAGGTTACCGGCGTCGTCACTGGCATTACGCCCACCGAGATCTACGTCGATCTGGGTACCAAGCATGCCGGTTACATACCGGTGTCTGAGCTGACCGACGATCCCACTGTAAAGGTCGAGGACATTGTGAAGGTGGGCGACGAGATCGAGACCTACGTCATGCGTGTCAACGATCAGGAGGGTGTTGTCACCCTGTCCAAGAAGCGCCTGGATACCGTCAAGAGCTGGGACGATATCGAGCAGGCCAAGGACGACCAGACTGTGGTCGAGGGCGTCGTCACCGAGGAGAACAAGGGCGGCGTGGTCGTGAGCGTCAAGGGCGTTCGCGTGTTCGTGCCCGCTTCCCAGACCGGCCTGGCCCGCGATGTGGCCATGACCGAGCTGGTCAAGCAGCATGTCCGTCTCCGCATCACCGAGGTCAACCGTGCCCGCCGCCGCGTGGTGGGTTCCATCCGCGCCGTGGCCGCTGCCGAGCGCGCCGAGAAGGCCGCTAAGGTGTGGGAGGAGATCGAGGAAGGCAAGCGCTACACCGGCGTTGTGAAGTCCCTGACTTCTTACGGCGCCTTTGTGGACATCGGCGGCGTGGACGGCATGGTCCACATCTCCGAACTCTCCTGGAGCCGCATCAAGCACCCCTCCGAGGTGGTGAAGGTGGGCGACACCGTCGAGGTCTATGTCATCGCCGCTGACAAGGAGAAGAAGAAGATCTCCCTGGGCATGAAGGACCGCACCGAGGATCCCTGGGCCAAGTTCACCGCTACCTATGATGTGGGCTCCGTGGCCAACGTCAAGGTGGTCAAGCTGATGACCTTCGGCGCCTTTGCCGAGATCGTCCCCGGCGTGGACGGCCTGATCCACATTTCTCAGATCGCCGATCACCGCATCGAGAAGCCCGGCGACGTGCTGAGCGAGGGCCAGATGGTGGACGTGAAGGTCACCGACATCGACTTCGAGAACAAGAAGGTGTCTCTGTCCATCCGTGCTCTGCTGGACGAGCAGGCCGATGCCGCTGAGGATGAGGACGGCTCCGCTGAGTAATTTCTCTATCTGATAAAAGCAGCTCACTTTGAACAAAAGTGGGCTGCTTTTTTTGAAAACTGCTCATTTTCCTTGCAAAAGGCGGGGAAATGGTCTATAATACAATTAGTATTATGGGCTGTCTCCGACGCAGGGAACAAGCCCCATACCGAAATTGGCAAACAACGTGAGAATCATTCACAGGCTCAAACGGTTTGGGAGGTGGGATCATGTTTCAGGTAGGCGATAAAATCGTCCATCCAATGCATGGTGCTGGTGTCATTGACAGTATCGTGCAGAAGAAGGTCAATGGAGTGCTGCGGGAATACTATATCTTAAAGCTTCCTCTGAATGGGATGCTTGTCATGATCCCGACGCACAACAGTGAGGAGATCGGCGTGCGTCCCATTGTGGAGGGGGAAGAGGCAGACCGTGTGATCGCGGCCATTCCCAGCATGGACGTGGAGATGGATTCCAACTGGAACCGGCGCTATCGGGAGAACATGCTGCGGCTGAAAAGCGGCGACCTCCTGGAGGTGGCCCGGGTGGTAAAGGGACTGGTGCGCCGGGACGGAGAGCGCGGCCTCTCCACCGGGGAGCGGAAGATGCTCCACTCGGCCAAACAGATCCTGATTTCGGAGATCGTCCTCTCCCAGAATTCCAGTTATGAAGCGGTAGAGGCCCGCATTGATTCTGCCCTGGCATAATAAGATGGGAGAGACGGCGACAGCGTGGACCCATCGAGCAAGAGGGAGCCTTCGGGCTCCTTTTCTTGTGGCCGGCAGAGGAAAGGAAGGAAACGAACATGGCAGAATGGCTCAAACGGCTGCTGAAGCGAAACCGGGAACAGCAGGCCTTTTGTACCGCGGTAGTCCCGGCTGCCGGATCCTCCACCCGCATGGGGGGACAGGATAAGATATTGCTTACGCTGGGGGATGTGCCGGTCCTGATGCACACGCTGCGCGCACTGGACAGCTGCCCCCGTATCCAGGAGATCGTGGTGGTCACCCGGGAGGATCTGATCGTGCCCATCAGCCAGCTCTGCCGGGAGGGTGGATTTTCCAAGGTCAAATCGGTGGTCGTGGGCGGTGCCAGCCGGGCGGAATCCGTGCTGCGGGGCATCCGGGAGGCCAGCGAGGGGGCAGAGCTCATCGCCATTCACGACGGGGCCCGTCCCCTGGTCAGCCAGGCGGTGCTGGATGAGGTCATCCGCAAGGCGGAGGAGTGCGGCGCGGCGGCCCCCGCGGTGCCGGTCAAGGACACGATCAAGCAGGCAGTCGGAGGGATCGTGGAACGGACGCCCGACCGCTCAGAGCTCTTTGCAGTGCAGACGCCCCAGGTCTTTGATGCCGCGCTGATCCGGGGCGCGCTGGCCAAGGCGCTGGAGGAGGGGGCTGCCCTCACGGACGACTGCTCCGCGGTGGAGCGGATTGGGATGAAAGTCTCTCTGACCGGAGGGGACTATAGGAATTTGAAGATCACCACGCCGGAGGACCTGGTCCTGGCGGAGGCGCTGTTGGAGTGGAGGGAGAAGCCGTGAGAATCGGACATGGTTATGATGTACATAAACTGGTGGAGGGACGCCGCCTCATCCTGGGCGGGGTGGAGATCCCCTATGAGCGGGGACTGCTGGGACACTCGGACGCGGATGTCCTGACCCATGCGGTGATGGACGCGCTCCTGGGGGCCACGGGGCTCTGGGACATCGGCCATGCCTTTCCGGACAACGATCCGGCCTATGAGGGCGCGGACAGCCTGGTGCTGCTGGACCGGGTCATGGAGATGCTGCGCGGGAAAGGATACCGGGTGGGCAACGTGGACGCCACCATCCTGGCCCAGAGGCCCAAGCTGGCCCCCCACATTCCTCAGATGCGCGCCAATCTGGCCAAGCGTATGGGAATCGGGGAGGACCGGGTCAACGTCAAGGCCACCACGGAAGAGGGACTGGGCTTTACCGGTGCCGGCGAGGGCATGGCGGCTCACGCGGTGGCGCTGCTGGAGGAGTAACCGTGGAACCGCACCTCCTGCCCCGGCATACGATGGGGCGAGAGGAGCGTTTGAACCATGGTCTATTATCTTATCGTCTGCCGTTCCCTGACCTATGCGCAGCGGACAGCCGCTGTGTTGGAGCGGGTAGGCATTACGGCGCATATCCTGCGTTCGCCGAAAGTGATTGCCGGAGAGGGATGCGGATACTCGGTCAAGGTGGCACAGCGAAACCTGTCCGACGCCCTGCGCATCCTGGTCCAAGCGGGATTGGGGCCGAAGCGGGTCTTTATTATGGAGAGCGACGGCAGCTATAAAGAGGTGCTGCTATGATTTACCTGGACAGTGCTGCCACCACGCTCCAAAAGCCGGACACCGTCGCAAGGGCCGTCGCACAGGCGGTCCATACCATGACCACCCCCGGGCGGGGCGGCTACCGCCCGGCCCAACGGGCGGCGGACACGGCCTTTGCCTGCCGGATGGCTGCGGCGGAGCTCTTTGACATGCCGGAGCACCCGGAACGGGTGATTTTCACCAGCAATGCCACACATGCCCTCAATCTGGCTATCAAAACCCTGGTGCATCCCGGAGACCGGGTAGTCATTTCCGGCTATGAGCACAATGCCGTTACCCGGCCGCTGGTGGCCCTCGGTGCGGAGACGCTGGTGGCGCAGGCCCCGCTCTTCCGGCCCGAGGTCCTGCTGCGGCAAATGGAAGAGGCGATCACCGGCCGGACTGCGGCAGTCGTCTGCACCCACGTGTCCAATGTGTTTGGCTATGTGCTGCCGGTGTACGAGATCGCGGCCATCTGCCGGGAGAGGGGAGTCCCGTTTGTACTGGACGCCTCCCAGTCGGCCGGAGTGATCCCCATCTCCTGCAAGGAGCTGGGGGCGGACTTTGTCGCCATGCCGGGACACAAGGGCCTCTATGGCCCCCAGGGGACCGGACTGCTGCTCTGTGCCCGGGAGGATGTGAACACCCTTCTGGAGGGCGGAACGGGCAGCGCCTCGGCGCTGCCGGGTATGCCCGAGGTCCTGCCGGACCGCCTGGAGGCGGGGACCCACAACATGCCCGGCATTGCCGGACTGCTGGAGGGACTGCGCTTCGTGAAGCGGACCGGGATCGGCCGGATCCGCGCCCACGAGGAGCGCATGATCCGCACCGCGGTCCAGCTGCTGCGGGGGATGGACGGGGTGACCCTCTATGCCTCTCCCGACCCGGGACTGCAAACCGGGGTGCTGTCCCTGCGCCTGGATGGGCTGGAGTGCGAACAGGTGGGAGAAGTGCTGGGGAAGCGGGGCGTGGCCGTGCGCGCCGGACTTCACTGTGCGCCGCTGGCCCACCGCACCGCCGGTACCTTTGAGACCGGGACCATACGGATGAGTGTTTCCGCCTTCACCATGGAATCGGAGATCCGGCGATTCGCCC
This sequence comes from Pseudoflavonifractor hominis, assembly GCF_014288125.1. Taxonomy (NCBI): domain Bacteria; kingdom Bacillati; phylum Bacillota; class Clostridia; order Eubacteriales; family Oscillospiraceae; genus Pseudoflavonifractor; species Pseudoflavonifractor hominis. Next base: position 92,190 of record NZ_JACOPR010000005.1, read on the forward strand.
ACATGCTGCGGGAGATCCGGCGAAATGGGGCACAGGCGGTTTAAAAGGGGAGCTCCAGGCCTGGTGCGGCTTGGAGCTCCTTTCCTGTCATGATCGGATTGATATCACGCTAAAGAGAGGCGTGATGGGGAGAATTGGCCCCATCCTGCGAAAATAGGCGGGATGGGTCTGAAATGCTGTGAATAAATTGAAAATTATTTGTAAACAGACCGAAAGAACTAAAAGATTCCCGGCCTTACTTCTTGCCAATATTGCGGAAAGACAGTATAATAATGAAGTTAAAGGGCCCGGTATGTTTGTGTGAACGATCGGGTGAGCACAGGGCGCACACCATGCGTTCGACATGGGGAGTAGTGGGAAATGGAACATCTATACCAGTTTATGCAGGTTGTCCTCAATTATCTCCGTTTGATCCACGTCACCGATTTTATTGATATCGGCATCATGGCCTTTATCATCTACCGGGTGATCATTTTGATCCGGCGGAGCAGCTCCGGCCAGGTGGCCAAGGGAGTCGTTCTGATTCTGGCGGCCCTGTGGCTTTCACAGCTGCTGAAACTGAATACGGTGAACTACTTCCTGGGGAAGACGGTAGAGTGGGGCGTTCTGGCTCTGGTGGTGCTCTTTCAGCCGGAGATCCGGAAGATGCTGGAGCAGGTGGGCAACAGCCGCCTGGGAAATGTCTTTGGGAAAGCAGAGGCGCCGGATGAGATCGAGCATGCCATCCAGCAGACGGTGGAGGCCTATGCCTCTCTCTCCAAGAGCAAGACGGGCGCGCTCATGGTCTTTGAGCGGAAAAATCTCTTTGACGACTCCATTAAGACCGGCACTTCGCTGGACTGTTCGGTGAGCAGTGAGCTGCTGAAGAACCTTTTCTGGAACAAGGCGCCCCTCCATGACGGCGCGGTCATCGTCCGGAACGGGCGGATCGTGGGCGCCGGATGTGTGCTGCCCCTCTCCGGAAATGTGAACCTGTCCCGGGATCTGGGCATGCGCCACCGGGCCGGGATCGGCGCCAGCGAACATTCGGATGCGGTGGTGGCCATCGTCTCGGAGGAGACCGGCTCCATCTCGGTGGCGGTGGGCGGAATGCTCAAGCGCCATCTGGCCCCGGAGACGCTGGAGCGGCTGTTGCGCAATGAGCTCCTTCCTAAGAATGAGGAGGATGAGAGCCAGCGCTTCAAGCTCTTCAACCTGTTGAAAGCCATGAAAGGAGGTCAGCGTGATGGAGAACATAAGGGAGAGTAAGTGGCTCTATATCGTACTGTCTCTGCTGCTGGCCATCTTTCTCTGGCTCTATGTAGGCAGCGGAGAGGGCCGGGAGGAGATCAACACGATTCGCAACATTCCCGTGACCTTCACCAATGTGGAGACCCTGGAGGAGCGCGGCCTGATGATCTCGGATGGCGCGGAGCAGACCATCACCCTGGAGATCAAATCCACCCGGAGCGTGGCCATGAAGCTGTCGGAGAAGGGGGCAGTCACCGCAGTGGTGGATGTCTCCAAGATCACCGCTCCGGGCTCCTATACCACGGGCTATCAGCTCAACACGCCCAGCAGCGTCAGCCAGATCAGCTACAGCGTGGTGGGCAATGTACAGAATATCTCCTACACCGTGGCCCGCCGCTCGGACCGGCAGGTTGAGGTGCGCGGCGTCTTCAACGGCGAGGTGGCCGACGGCTTCCAGCGGGGCGAATTCTCCATCACGCCGGGCAGCATCACGGTCAGCGGCGAGGAGGAAAATGTCAACCAGGTCGACTATGCCCTTGTGACGGTCACCCGGGAGGACGAGCCGCTCTCCGCCACCTTTACCGGAACCATGCCCTTCCAGCTGATCGGCTTTGACGGACAGGTGCTGGATGCCAAGGCGCTGAGACTGACCACCAATGTGGACATGGTGGACGTGACCCTCCCGGTGGTGAAGCTCAAGGAGATCCCGCTGACCGTGGATATCCTGCCCGGAGGCGGCGCCACTGAGGACAACGCAGAGGTACACATTGAGCCGGAGACCATTACCGTTTCCGGAGATGAGGACGCGCTGGACTCCGTGACCAAGATCGTGTTGGGCCAGATCGACCTTCAGACGATCTTTGATCAGAACACGATCACCTTCCCCATCGACGTGGGTACCCATCTGGAAAATGTCAGCGGCGTGACCGAGGCCACCGTGACGGTCAAGATCACCGGACTGACCACCCGCACATTGGAAGTGGACAATATCAACTTCATCAATGTGCCGGAGGGATATACGCCGGAGAAGGTGACCCTCTCCTGCCTGGTGCAGATCCGCGGGGAGGAAGAGGCCGTGAATGCGGTGATCCCGTCCCAGCTGCGGGTGGTGGCCGATCTGAAGGATGCCGGGCCGGGCAGCCAGACGGTGAACGCCACGGTCTATCTGGACGGCAGCAGCAGCGTGGGCGTCGTCGGCGGAGACTACAAAGTGGTCGTCAATCTGCGGCGTAATTAAAGAAGTATACGAGAAACACGGTGGGACGGGCGCAATGCGTCCGTCCCACACAGCAACTAGGTAATAAGAGGTTAGATATGGAACAGATCGCAAGAGTAAATCGGGTGGTCAGCGACACCGTGGCAGAGATCGCTGTGAAGCGGAAATCGGCCTGCGGGCATGACTGCTCCCAGTGCGGAGGCGGATGCAGCGAGATGCTGGTACAGAGCGAAGTGACCGCCATGGCCTTTAATCCGCTCCACGCCAGGGCGGGGGACACGGTACAGGTAGAGAGTGAGACAAAACAGGTGCTCAGCATCGCGGCCATCGTCTATCTGGTGCCGCTGATCCTCTTTTTCCTGCTCTATGCCGTGGGGCGTATGATTGCTCATGTGGAATCTGTCTCCATTGCGCTGGGCGGACTGGGCTTCTTTGTGGGGATCGCGGTTGCGGTCTATGCCAACAGCGTGGTCAAGCGCCGCCGGCTTACCTCCTTCCGGATCACCGCTATCCTGGACTGAGACAGAAGCGATGTTTGGATATGTCAGGCCGGTGCGGACGGAGCTGCGGGTATGGGAGTGGGAGCGGTACCGGGAGGCCTACTGCGGTCTGTGTGACACCATGGGCCGCCGCCATGGCTTTCTGGCCCGGATGTTCCTCAACTATGACTTTACCTTTTTGGCTATGCTGCTCCTGCCCGATCTGGGCCGGAGAGAGCGGAGCCGGTGCCGCTGTCCCGCACGGCTGTGGGTATGCCGGAAATCCTGTACGCCCCGGCATGAGATGATGGATCTGGCCGCCGATGAGAGCGTGATCCTCACCTACTGGAAGCTGCGGGACGGCGTGCTGGACGGCTCCTTCTGGCAGCGGCAGGGAAGCCGGATCTTATCCCGCCTGCTGCGTCCGGCCTACCGGAGAGCACAGCGCGCCTGCCCGGGCTTTGCGGAGACCGTGGAGAACTGCCTGGAAGAGCTCCATGTACTGGAGCGGGAGCAGTCCCCCTCGCTGGATCGGACGGCCGATACCTTCGCCCGCATCCTGTCGGCCGCCGGGCCGAAAACGGGGCGTCCGGCGCGGGATCGGGCGATGGAGCAGCTGCTCTACCATGTGGGGCGGTGGATCTATCTGCTGGACGCCTGGGACGACCTGGAGGAGGACCGGCAGTCCGGACAGTATAACCCCATCTTGAAGCGCTTCCCGGACGGGGCACAGGACCACCGGGAGGAGATCGCGCGGACCTTGCTTCACTCCAGAAACCTGGCAGTATCTGCATATGCGCTGCTGGAGGCGGGCGACTGGAGCGGAATTTTAGAAAATATCCTTTACCTTGGCCTTCCCGCCATGGAGCGGAGCGTCTTTGCCCCATCCGACGGAGCGGGCCGACGGAATTCTTGCATGCATAGGAGAATGGACAGATGACGGATCCCTACCGTGTTTTGGGCGTGGAGCCCACTGCCAGTGACGACGAGATCAAGCGCGCATACCGGGAACTGGCCCGGAAGTACCATCCGGACAACTATCAGAACAATCCTCTGGCCGATCTGGCGGAGGAGAAGATGAAAGAGATCAACGAGGCCTACGACCAGATCACGAAGCAGCGCGCCGGAGGGGGCGGGTACAATGCCTCCAATGCCGGCTACCAGCGACAGCAGAGCAGCTATCAGCAGCAGTCCTATTCCGGCGGAAGCGTGTACCAGCAGGCCCGGCAGGCCATCAACCTGGGCGACCTGGGCCGGGCGGAGCAGCTGCTGCGCACCGCGCCCGCCCAGAACGGGGAGTGGCACTTCCTGATGGGCAGCATCGCCTACCGGAAGGGGTGGCTGGACGAGGCCATGCAGCACTATCAGATGGCCTGCCGCATGGACCCCACAAACGGGGAGTACCGCCAGGCGCTGGCCATGATGCAGAACGGCGGGCAGGCATACCGTCCCTACGGATACGGAGGCGGCATGGACGCCTGCGACTGCTGTACCAGCCTGATGTGTCTCAACTGCCTGTGCGGCGGATGCGGAGGGTACTAAGGTGCCCCGCGCACGTTCCGGAGGCGCCAGGGAAGTGGCGCTGCCGGCGGTACTGGCCGCTCTTTCGCTGCTACTGCTCTATGGGGCCTCCATTGCGCCCAGCGGGCGGATGGGCCTGGTAGCGCTCTCCGGTCTGGTGACGGCCGCGGCGGTGGTCTCGGGCGGACTGCATGCCGGGCTGCTGTGCTATGGCGCGGCCGGGATCCTGGGTTTGCTCCTGGTGCCCGACAAGGGGAGCGCACTGCTCTATCTGCTCTTTTTCGGCGTGTATCCGGTAATCAAGTCCCGGGCCGAGCGGCTGCGGACACGGCTGGCCGAGTATGGGCTGAAGCTGCTGTGCTTCAACCTGGCGCTGACCATTCTGTGGTTTGGCTTTCGGGGACTCTTTCTCCCGTTCCTGCCGGAGGCTTTGCGCATGACCGCGCTGGTCTACCTGGTGGGCAACCCGGTCTTTCTGGTCTATGATTTTGGATGCTCCAAGGCCATCAGCCTCTATGTGGCGCGCCTTGGCCGCCGGCTGGGGAAATGAGACTTTTCAAGCGGGAGAAATTCTGCTATAATATTCCGATGACTCTGTGTGATGCAGAGCCCCATTCTGAAGAGAAGCGAGGGGAAGCCCTTTGATTAAAAGTATGACCGGTTACGGAAGGGGAGAGGCGGTCCTCCACGGCCGTCCCATCACGGTAGAGCTGCGTTCCGTCAATAACCGCTATCTGGATTGCAATATCAAGCTGCCCCGTATCTATGTCTTTGCGGAGGACGCCATCAAGGCAAAGGTACAGGAGAGTATTTCCCGGGGCAAGGTGGACGTGTTCGTCACCATCGGGCCCTCTGAGGGGGGAGACGTCAACATCTCGGTCAACCGTCCGGTGGCCGACGGCTACTATAAGGCCCTGTGCGACCTGCGGGACAGCTATGGCCTGAAGGATGACATCTCGGTCTCTCTGCTCTCACGCCTGCCCGACGTGTTCCTTGTGGAGAAGAACCAGGAGGACCTGGAGGCGGTGTCCGCCGACCTGTGCGAGGTGCTGGGCCTGGCCCTGAAGGACTTTGACGCCATGCGCGAGCGGGAGGGCGAGAAGCTGGTGCAGGATGTCCGCTCCCGGGCCGCCACCATCGCCGCCCTCACCGGGAAGGTGGAGGAGCGCTCCCCAGGGATCGTGGCCGATTACCGCGCCCGGCTGGAGTCCAAGATGGCCGAGGTGCTCCAGAATACCCAGATCGATGAGAGCCGCATCCTCACCGAGGCGGCCATCTTTGCGGATAAGGTCGCCGTGGATGAAGAGACCGTCCGTCTGCGCAGCCACCTCTCCCAGCTGGAGCATATGCTCTCCGGGGACGGCCCGGTGGGACGGAAGCTGGACTTCCTGATCCAGGAGTTCAACCGGGAGGCCAATACCATCGGCTCCAAGTGCAGCGACATCGAGACGGCCCGCTATGTGGTGGAGATCAAGGGCGAGATCGAGAAGATCCGCGAGCAGATCCAGAATATTGAGTAACGCGGAGGACGCGGTATGAAACTGATCAACATCGGCTTCGGCAATATGGTCTCCGCAGGACGTCTCATCGCCATTATCAGCCCCGATTCCGCCCCCATCAAGCGAATGATCCAGGAGGCCAGGGACAGCGGCTGTCTCATTGACGCCACCTATGGGCGGCGCACCCGGGCGGTGCTGATTATGGACAGCGACCACATCGTCCTCTCCGCCCTCCAGCCCGAGACCGTAGCGGGACGGCTGGCAGGGAAGGAGACCGGGCCTGAGCCGGAGGAGGATATGGAATGATACGAAAGAAAAAGAAGCGTGGACAGCTGATCGTTTTGTCCGGCCCCTCTGGCGTGGGAAAGAGCACCGTGATCTCCGAGCTGCTCAGTGAGCGCAGCGACATCCATTTCTCGGTCTCCTTCACCACCCGGCAGCCCCGGGTGGGCGAGGCCGACGGTGTGAATTACAATTTCGTCAGCCGGGAAACCTTTGAGGGGATGATCGCCCGGGAGGAACTTCTCGAGCATGCCGAGTATGTGGGCAACTATTACGGCACCTCCCTCAAGGTCATCCAGGAGAAGCTGGACGCGGGCATCGACGTGCTGCTGGACATTGAGGTGCAGGGCGCGGCCAAGGTCCGGGCCAAGTGCCCGGAGGCGGTGCTGATCTTTATTATTCCGCCCAGCTTTGAAGAGCTCTCCCGCCGGCTCCACCGCCGGGCTACCGATCAGGAGGAGGTCATTCAGGGCCGCCTCCAAAAGGCCCGGGAGGAATACCGGCAGATTCCCAACTACGACTACATGGTGGTCAACGACAAGGTGTCCGAGGCTGCGGCCGAGATCATCGCCATCCTGACGGCGGAGGGCTGCCGTACCCGGAACCGGCTTCACCTGGTGGACGATGTCTCGCTGGGCCGCTGAGACCACTGCTATACCAAAATAAAAGGAGTTTGATGCGTTATGATGCTCTATCCCCCCATGAATAAGCTGCTGGAGCAGGTGCCCAGCCGGTACATGCTGGTCAATGTGGTGGCCCAGCGGGCCCGCCAGATCGCCAGTGAGGCGGAGGAGAACGGAATCTCCCTGGACGATAAGCCGGTCACGCTCGCCATCCGTGAGGTGGCGGAGGGCAAGGTCACGCCCCAGGCCGCAGAATAACACGCACAGAAGGGCAAGCGTTGGGGCGGGAGCCCTGGCGCTTGCCTTTTCCCGGATTTGGGGCGGGGAGAAGGAGGAGAGAATATGGAGCAGTCTGTGGCGGCCCGGGTGGCCCTGTCCGCGGCTACCTACGCCATTGACAAGCCCTATACGTACCTGGTCCCCCCGGAGCTGCGGGAGACCCTGTCGCCCGGAATGCGGGTGATCGTGCCCTTCGGGGCGGGAAACCGGCGGACCGAGGGGATCGTGCTCTCCATCGAGGAAAGCGCTGCGCCCGATCCGAAATGCAAACCTATTTTAACTCAGCTGGACGAGGAACCTGTGCTGGACGGAGAGGGGCTCCATCTGGCTATCTGGATGCGGGAGCGGTACTTCTGTACGGTCTATGACGCGGCCCGGGCCATGCTCCCGGCCGGACTGTACTTCTCCTTACAGGACCGCTACCGCCTGGCCCCGGGGATCGACCGGGAGGCAGCCTATGAGGCGGCCGGGAACTCGGAATATGCCCGCACTATCGTGGAGATGGTCTGTGCCTCCGGCAGCGCCGAGCTGGGACAGATCCGCGCGGTGTTCGGTACCCGAAACCCCGGACCTGCGCTCAAACAGCTGGTGGACCGGGGCATCCTGGTGTTGGAGACCAGCGCCTCCCGGGGCGTGGGGGACAAGACCGAGCGGGTGGCCGTCCTGGCCGTCCCGCCGGAGGACGCCATGGCACAGGTCACACCCCGCCGGCGGTCGGCCCCCATGCGCTATGCGGTGATGGAGCTGCTGTGCGCCATTGGAGAGGCCTCCACAAAGGAGCTGTGCTATTTTACGGGCGCCTCCATGGAGACCCTGAAATCCCTGCGCAAGAGCGGCCTGATCCGTCTGGAGGAGCGGGAGGCCTTCCGCCGGGTGTCGGTGGAGCCCTGCGAACCAGCCGGGCCGGTCTATCTCAACGAGGAGCAGGAGGCCGCCTTTCAGGGACTGGACGCGCTGGCCCGGACTGGGACAGCGGCCGCGGCGCTCCTCTACGGAGTGACGGGCAGCGGAAAGACCCAAATCTACATCCGGCTCATTCAGGAGAGCCTGAAGCGGGGGAAGAGCGCCCTGGTGCTGGTGCCCGAGATCGCGCTGACGCCCCAGCTCCTGCACCACTTTTCCGCCCATTTCGGGGATGCGGTGGCGGTCCTCCACAGCTCGCTGCGGGCGGGGGAGCGCTACGATGAGTGGAAGCGGGCCAAAGCCGGGAAGGCACAGGTGGTGATCGGCACCCGCTCGGCGGTTTTTGCCCCCCTGCGCAATCTGGGACTCATCATCCTGGACGAGGAGCAGGAGGGAAGCTACAAATCGGAGCAGGTCCCCAAATACCATGCCCGGGATGTGGCGAAATACCGCTGTGCCCAGACCGGGGCACTGCTGGTCCTAGGATCGGCCACGCCGTCCATTGAGAGCATGTATCAGGCGAAACAGGGCGTGTACCACCTCTTCACGCTGCGGCGGCGCTACAATGAGCGGGCCCTTCCCCAGGTGCAGATCGCCGATCTGCGGGAGGAGCTGAAGGCGGGAAACGGCGGCTCCATTGGCCATGCCCTGCGGTCTGCCTTGGAGGAAAATCTCCGGCGGGGGGAGCAGTCCATTCTGTTCCTGAACCGGCGGGGGGCCAGCCGTATGCTCTCCTGCGGGGAGTGCGGCGAGGCACCCACCTGCCCCCGCTGTTCGGTGTATCTCACCTATCACTCCGCCAACGGGCGGCTCATGTGTCACTGCTGCGGCCACTCGGAGCGGGTCCCGGACGTCTGCCCCAATTGCGGCGGCACCTTCCATTTTATCGGGACCGGGACCCAGCGGGTCCAGGAGGAGCTGGAGGAGATGTTTCCCGGGGTAGAAGTGCTGCGGATGGATACCGACACCATTTCCGCAGTCCACTCCCATGAGAAGCTGCTCGCCCGGTTTGAACAGGAGCGGGTCCCCATTCTGGTGGGGACCCAGATGGTGGCCAAGGGGCTGGATTTTGAGAATGTGACCCTGGTGGGCGTGGTGGCGGCCGACCTGTCCCTCTATGTGGACGACTACCGGGCGGCGGAGCGGACCTTTTCCCTCATCACCCAGGTGGTGGGTCGGGCAGGCCGGGGCGAAAAGACCGGCCGGGCGCTCATCCAGACCTATACGCCGGAAAATGACGTCATCACATTTGCGGCGGCGCAGAACTACGACGCCTTTTATGAACAGGAGATCGGCCTACGGGAGCTGCGGGGCTGCCCGCCCTTCCGGGATCTCTTTGTACTCACCGCCTCGGGGACGACGGAGAGCGCCGTCTTACAGACCTGTATGCGTCTGCGGCGCAGTCTGGAGGAGTGGCTGCGCCAGCCGCCCTATGAGGGGTACCGTTCCCAGCTGCTGGGCCCGGCGCCGGCGGCCATCGCCAAGGTGAACAACCGCTACCGCTACCGCCTGACCCTGAGTACCCGAAATGACAAGCGCATGCGTGCGCTGGTGGCCCATCTGCTCTGCTGCGCACAGAAAGATAAAGAAAACCGGGGCGTATCCGTCTATGCGGATGTGAATCCCCTGGATTAGGAGGAAGATTACCATGGCACTGAGAACGATTCTGACAGACGAAGATCCGGCCCTGCACAAGGTCTGCCGGCCCTATACGGTTTTTGACGAGCGGCTGTGGTCCCTGCTGGACGACATGAAGGAGACCCTGGCACACGCCAACGGCGCGGGACTGGCCGCACCTCAGATCGGCATTCTGCGCCGTGCGGTCATCGTGGTGGACGGCAACGACGAGATGCTGGAGCTGGTCAACCCGGAGATCATCTGGACCGACGGGGAGCAGGAGGGCTTTGAGGGCTGCCTGAGCGTCCCGGGCCGCTGGGGCGTGGTCAAGCGCCCCATGAAGGTGCGCGTCCGCGCCCAGGACCGCCACGGCAACTGGTTCGAGGCCGAGGGCGAGGAGATTGTGGCCCGCTGCTTCTGCCATGAGCTGGAGCATCTGGAGGGCCACCTTTTCACCGAGCGCAGTGACAAGCTCTATACCACGGAAGAGCTGGACGCCATGATGGAGCGTGAGTAAGAGTATGCGGATCGTTTTTATGGGCACCCCTGCATTTGCGGTGCCCTCTCTGGAAAAGCTAATCGAGGCCGGACATGAGATCGTTGGGGTCTTTACCCAGCCGGACAAACCCAAGAACCGCGGCATGAAGCTCCTTCCGCCGCCGGTGAAGGTGTGCGCGCAGGAGCACGAAATCCCGGTCTATCAGCCCACCAAGCTGCGGGACGGCACAGCGCTGGCCCAGATTCAGGCCCTCGCCCCGGAGCTTATCGTGGTGGCCGCCTACGGGCGCATTCTGCCCGATGAGATCCTGGATTACCCGAAGCTGGGGTGCATCAATGTCCACTCCTCGCTGCTGCCCCGCTACCGTGGAGCGGCTCCTATCAACTGGGCCATCCTCAACGGGGATGAGAAAACCGGCGTGACCATCATGCACATGGCCACCGAGCTGGACGCGGGAGACATCATTACCCAGGCGGAGACCGCCATCGACCCGGATGAGGACGCGGAGACCCTCTATCAGCGTCTGGCTGACATGGGCGGCGCGCTCCTCATCTCCGCGGTGGAGCAGCTTGCCGCCGGGACGGCCACCCGGACGCCCCAGGAAGCGGCGGGCGTGACCCTGGCCCCAATGCTGGGACGGGAGCTCTCGCCCATCGACTGGAAGCGCTCCGCTCAGGAGATCCACAACCAGGTGCGCGGGCTGATCCCCTGGCCCACCGCCACCACGGACGCCATTACGGGCGACACCATGAAGATTCTGGTCACACAGCAGACCGGGGAGGAGACCGGCGCCCCTGCCGGAACCGTGGTGGCCGCCGGGAAGCAGGGCATCGACATGGCGTGCGGGGACGGGAAGATCCTGCGGATCGTGGAGCTCCAGGCAGCGGGCAAGAAGCGTATGAAGGCCGCAGACTACCTGCGGGGCAACCCCATTTCCATTCCCTGAGCGGGAACGGAGGCCGCATCCGGTCAGAAAGGAAACAGCCATGTTTTATTATGATCCTACCTATTGGAGCATTCTGGTCCCCGCCATGCTCATTGCGGCGTGGGCCCAGTGGCGCGTGAGTTCCACCTTCCGCCGGTTCTCCGGTGTCCGCGCCTCCCGGGGCTATACCGGGGCACAGGCCGCCGAGGCGGTATTGCGGGCCCACGGGGTGCACGATGTGCGCATCGAGCGGGTGTCCGGACGGCTCACGGACCATTTTGATCCCCGGAGCAATGTCATCCGCCTGTCGGACAGCGTATATGGCTCCAACAGCGTGGCCGCCATCGGCGTGGCGGCCCACGAGGCGGGGCATGCGGTACAGTATGCGGTGGGATACGGTCCCATCAAGCTGCGCAACGCCATCATCCCGGTGTGCAACTTGGGTTCTCAGCTCTCCATTGTCTTCATCCTGCTGGGGCTGTTTCTCTATATCCAGCCCCTCTTTGCCGTGGGTATCCTGCTGTTCTCGCTGGCCGTGGTGGTGCAGCTGGTCACGCTGCCGGTGGAGTTCAATGCCTCCCACCGGGCGCTGGAGACCCTGAAAAGCACCCATCTCCTGGACGGAGAGGAGCTGAGCGGGGCCCGCAAGGTGCTGGGCGCGGCGGCCATGACCTATGTGGCGGCCCTTCTGGTCTCCCTGGCCCAGCTGCTGCGCTTCCTGCTGGCCTTTGCCGGACGTCGGAGGGACTAAGCGATGGCGCGAGAGAGAAAAAAGAGCGCCCGTGAAGTGGCTCTCCTGGCGCTGCATGCCTGTGAGCAGCAGGGGGCCTGGTCCGACGGCTTTTTGAAGAAGACCATCCGGGAGGCCGGGCTGGACAGCCGGGACGCCGGGTTCGCCTCCCGGCTCTGTTTTGGAGTTTTGCAGAACCGGATGCTTCTGGATTTTTACCTGGGACAGTTTTCCAAGCTCCCGCTGGACCGGCTGGAGGCGAAGATCCGCTCCTGTCTGCGTCTGGGCGCCTATCAGATCCTGCTGCTGGACCGCGTGCCGGAGTCGGCAGCCGTCAATGAGTCGGTCAATCTGGCACGCCAGTACGCAAAGAATCCCAGAGCGGCCGGGATGGTAAACGGCATTCTGCGAAACCTGATTCGCAGCCGGGAAACCCTCGGCCTTCCAACCCAGCTGGACATCCGCTATTCCCATCCTGCATGGCTTGTAAAGGAATTTAACCTTGCACTGAATGGGGAGGGCGTGGAGGCCCTGCTGGAGGCCGACAACGCCATTCCGCCCACTATGGCTCAGGTCAACACCACCCGCTTCTCCCAGGAGGAGGTCGTGGAGCTGCTGCGGCAGGAGGGGGTGGAGGTACAGCCCCACCCCTGGATTCCGGACTGCCTCCTCTTGCAGGGAACGGGAGATCTGGAGCGGCTGGAGAGCTTCCGCCGGGGCGCGTTCTATATCCAGGACGGCGCCGGAAAACTCTCTGTCCTGGCGGCCGACCCAAGACCGGGGATGCAGGTGCTGGACGCCTGCGCCGCGCCGGGCGGCAAGAGCTTTGCTGCGGCCATCCGAATGGGCGGGCAGGGGGAGATCTGGTCCTGCGACATCCACCCGCACAAGCGGGGATTGATCCAGGCGGGGGCCGAGCGGCTTGGATTTTCCGAGCTGATCCATCCCGCCATTCAGGATGGAAAGCAGTGCCGGGAGGAGTGGATCGGCCGGTTTGACCGGGTGATCGCCGATGTGCCCTGCTCCGGGCTGGGCATCATCCGCAAGAAGCCGGATATCCGCTATAAGGACCCGGAGTCCCTGGTAGGACTCCCCGCCATTCAGAGCGCGATCCTGGAGAATGTATCCCGCTATGTCAAGCCGGGCGGGGCACTTCTCTACTCCACCTGTACCTTGCTCCGGCGGGAAAATGAGGGTGTGGTGGAGGCTTTCCTTGAAAAGCATTCTGACTTTACATTAGAGCGTTTTCAACTGCCCGGACCGGTTGGAGCGGTCGAGGGCGGCATGCTGACCCTCTGGCCGCACCTGCATGGGACAGATGGATTCTTCTTTGCGAAATTGAGGAGGGCGACATGACCGATATCAAATCCATGAATCAGGAGGAGCTGTCCTCCTTTCTCAAGGAGCTGGGGCAGCCGGCCTTTCGGGCCAAGCAGGTCTTCCAGTGGCTCCACCGGGGCGTCCGCTCCTTTGACGAGATGACCAACCTCTCCAAAGCCCTGCGGGAACAGCTGGCCCAGAGCTGCCTGCTCGCGCCCCCCACGGTAGAACGCAAGCAGGTCTCCGCCCTGGATGGGACCATCAAGTACCTGTGGCGTCTGCACGACGGAAACTGCATCGAAACCGTTCTGATGCGCTACAAACATGGGAATACTGTGTGCATCTCCTCCCAGGTGGGATGCCGGATGGGATGCGCTTTCTGCGCCTCCACAATCGCTGGCAAGGTAAGAGACTTGATACCTGCTGAAATGCTGGATCAGGTCCTGTTCACCCAGATCGATTCGGGGGCACCCATCTCCAACATCGTGCTCATGGGCATCGGCGAGCCGCTGGACAATTTCGACACCGTGATGCGCTTTCTGGAGCTGGTCAACCACCCGGACGGGATGAACATCGGCATGCGCCATATCTCGCTGTCCACCTGCGGGTTGGTCGACCGGATCGATGAGCTGGCCAAACGGCAGCTCCAGCTGACCCTGTCCGTCTCCCTCCACGCACCGGACGACGAGACCCGCTCCAAGATCATGCCGGTGAACAAGAGTGTGGGGGTGGAGCGGCTCTTTGCCAGCTGCCGGCGGTATTTTGAGCAGACCGGCCGGCGGATCTCCTATGAGTATGCCATGATCGACGGGGTCAACGACACGGACTGGCAAGCAGATCTACTTGCCAGCCATTTGAAGGGAACGCCGGGGCATGTGAACCTGATTCCGCTCAACGAGGTCAAGGAGAGCCCGCTGCGTCCCAGCCGCCGGGTGGCTGCATTCCAAAAACGTCTGGAGTCCCAGGGCGTGACCGTGACGGTACGGCGCAAACTGGGTGGCGATATCGACGCCTCCTGCGGGCAGCTCCGCCGCAAGCAGATGCTGGAGGAGCAGGCCTGAGAAGGGGCTGTGCGACGGGCTCATCCCGATCCGCATGGGATGGGCTGCGGAAAAATCGATGTGGAGAAGAAGGCTGTTTACTATGATAAAAGCATGGGGAATCACACATAAGGGCTGCGTCCGTCCGCAGAATCAGGATACTTACTATCTGGACGTTCTGTCGGAAGACCTGGCTGTGGGCCTGGTCTGTGACGGTATGGGCGGCGCGCGCGCCGGAAATATCGCCAGCATGCTGGCGGTGGAGGCATTTGTCGAGGCTTTGCAGGATCTCCCGCCAGGCACGCCGGAGGATCCGGAGGCCCTGCTGGCACAGGGCAGCGCCGGGGCCAACACGGTGGTGTACCACCGGGCCAGAAGGGACCCGGACTGCCATGGGATGGGGACCACCATGGTGGCGGCCCTGGTCCTGTCGGATATGGCGTACCTGTTGAACATCGGAGACAGCCGCGCCTATTACATCTCGGGGAACGGGATCGAGAAGGTGACCCGGGATCACTCCCTGGTGGAAGATATGGTCCGGCGGGGGGACATCACGCCGGAACAGGCGCGCAACCATCCGCAGAAGAACCTCATTACCCGCGCCCTCGGGACCGAGGAACATGTGAGGGCGGACTTTTACCGTAAGAAACTGGAAAGCGGAGACTCGCTTCTCCTGTGCTCGGACGGACTCTCCAACGTGGTCAGCGATCAGGAGATGCTCTATGAGGTACTCCACGGCGGTCCGGTGGGCGAATGCTGCCACCGGCTTTTGGACATCGCGTTATCCCGGGGCGCACCGGATAACGTGACCTGTGTCCTGTTTCAGTTTGAGTAAGGGAGGGTAATGACTATGGATCAATACATAGGGAAGTTACTCGACAACCGATATGAGATTTTGGAGCGGATCGGGACCGGAGGCATGGCGGTGGTCTATAAGGCCCGCTGTCACCGGCTCAACCGTCTGGTGGCCATTAAGATCCTCAAGGAAGAGCTGGCCCAGGACGCAGAGTTTCGCCGCCGCTTCCACGATGAGTCCCAGGCCGTGGCCATGCTCTCCCACCCCAATATCATGGCGGTGTACGACGTGAGCAAATCCGGCGACGTGGACTATATCGTCATGGAGCTGCTGGAGGGCATTACCCTCAAGCAGTATATGCAGAAGAAGGGCGGAAAGCTGAGCTGGAAGGAATCCCTCCACTTTATCATCCAGATCATGAAGGCTCTCTCCCACGCCCACAGCCGCGGCATCATCCACCGGGACATCAAGCCCCACAACATCATGGTGCTGCGGGACGGCAGCATCAAGGTGGCCGACTTCGGCATCGCCCGGCTGACCTCGGCCAGCCAGAATACCATGACGCAGGAGGCGCTGGGGTCGGTACACTACATCTCTCCGGAGCAGGCCAGAGGAAGCCACATCGACGCCCGCTCCGACATCTACTCCGCGGGCGTGGTGCTCTACGAGATGCTGACCGGAAGGCTGCCCTACGAGGGAGATTCCCCGGTGGCGGTGGCTATCCAGCACATCAACTCCATTCCGCTCTCGCCCCGTGAGCTGGAGCCCGGGATTCCGGAGGCGCTGGAGGCCATCACTCTGAAGGCCATGGCCTCGGATGTCAACCAGCGCTACATTTCGGCCGACGCCATGCTGGCCGACCTGGAGGAGTTCCGGAAGAATCCCAACATCAACTTTGAGTTCCGCCCGGAGGACGTCCGGCTGACCGACGAAGCGGATGAGCCAACCCAGATTATCGGAGCCAATACGCCCAGCGCCATGACTGGCGGACGCCGCCTGCCCCATCCGGACGAGGCGGAGGATGCCACACAGCGCATTCCGCGCCACAGAGGGCCGGAGTCTGGGGTACGCCACAGCGGAGACACCGCGGGCAGCCGTCCGTCCAGTCGTCCATCCAGCCGCCGCAGCGAGGACTACTACGAGGAAGAGGAGGAGCCGGCCAGCAAGTGGCCCATTATTGCCGCGGTCGGCGCCATCCTGATCTTCCTGGTGGGTATCGGTATTTTTCTGGTCAGCATCTTCGGAAATGCCTTTCCCGAGACCCAGGACATCACCATTCCAGATGTAATGGGCTATACCCTGGAAGAGGCACAAGAACTGGACGCTGTAAAGGAAGGCGGCTTTACTATTGAGGAAGACGGAGAGGCCATAGAGAGCTCCTATCCGGAGGGGACGATTGCACACCAGTCGCCCGGCGCCAACACCACCCTGCGGGACACCACGGAAAATCGGGTCATCAAGGTCCAGCTCAGTGCCGGCAGTGAGGTCCCGAAAATGCTGGATCTGGTCAACCAGGAGCAGGCACTGGCCCAGCAGAAGCTGAAGAACCAGTTCCCCGACCTGAACTTGACTGTGGAGGTCGAGACAGAGCCCTCGGAAGAGGTGGAGTCCGGCTATGTCATCCGTACCGACCCGGAGGCCGAGAGTGAGCTGCGTGAGGGACAGACCATCACGCTCTATGTCAGCGAGGGCAAGCCGAGCAAGATGATCACCATCCCGTCTCTCATCGGGCAGACCCTGAACAAGGCCCAGGAGATGCTGAAGGAGTATAACCTGGTGGTGAAGGTCTCTGAGAAATATGACGATGTGGCAGAGGCCGGAATCGTCATCGATCAGTCCATCAACCCCAATGTGGAGGTGCAGGAGGGTGCGACCCTCACCCTCACGGTGAGCAAGGGACCGGAGCCCAAGCCTACCGACACGCCCACGCCGCCGGAGGTATCCGATGACCCGGGCGGAGAGACGCAGCCCTCCTCCCACACCATCACCATTTCGCTCCCCCAGGACGGCCGTGAGTATGTCATGGTCCGGGTCATGGTGGGCGACAGCGAGGCCTTTGGAGAGGAGGTTGCCACCAGTCAGGGGAGCATTCAGGTGCCTGTCACAGGAACCGGCTCTCAGGAAGTGGTGGTGTACATCGACGGACAGATCTCCAGCAGCGAGATCATTGATTTTTGAGTATGGCAGAAGGAACGATTTTGAAAGCCCTGAGCGGCTTCTATTACGTTGACACCGGTACGGCGGTGGTCACCTGCCGGGCCCGGGGAAAATTCCGCCACCAGAAGCAGACCCCTCTGGTGGGGGACCGGGTAGTCTTTACTGACCTGGGGGATGGGAGCGGCGCCCTGGATGAGATCCTGCCCCGCAGAAACCAGTTTTCCCGCCCGGCGGTGGCCAACATCGAGATGCTGGTGGTCATCGCCTCCGGCGCCATCCCGGTCACCGATCCCTTTTTGATCGATCGGGTGGTCTCCATTGCGGAGAGCCGGAACTGCGAGCCGGTGATCTGTATCAACAAATGCGATCTGGATGCGGCGGAGACCCTCTACCAGACCTATCTGGCGGCGGGCTTCACCACCCTCCGTGTCAGTGCCGAGACCGGGGAGGGGATCGACCGCCTGCGGGAGGTCATTGCCGGCAAGTCCTGCGCCTTCACAGGAAACTCCGGAGTGGGCAAGTCCAGCATCCTCAATGCGCTGGAGCCGGACTTTGGTCTGGAGACCGGTGCGGTCAGCGAAAAGCTGGGCCGCGGACGCCATACCACCCGCCATGTGGAGCTCTTCCGGCTCTCCAACGGGGCGGTGGTGGCAGACACCCCCGGCTTCTCCTCCTTTGACACCGAGCTGCACGAGCTTTGGCGGCCGGAGGACCTTCCCGGGACCTTCCGGGAGTTCCGGCCCTATCTGGACCAGTGCCGCTTTCAGGGGTGCGCCCACGTGAAAGAAAAGGGGTGCGCGGTCCGGCAGGCGGTCAAAGAGGGAAAGATCGCGCCCAGCCGGCACGCCAGCTATGTACGCCTGTATGAGCAGGCCAAGGAGGTGCCGGAGTGGAAGCGAAAGTAAAGCGTGCCCTGGTATTTGGCTCGGTCCCGTGCCGGGACTGGTCCTTTCTGGAGGCATACCGGCGACCGGACCAGCAGGTCTACTGTGCCGACGGCGGACTGAATAACGCCCTGGCCGCCGGCTGCAAACCGGACTTTGTGGTGGGGGATTGGGACTCCGGCGGAGCGCCCCGTGCCGATGTGCCCAGCGTCACCCTTCCTGTCGAAAAGGATATGACTGATCTTCAGGCGGCGCTGCACCACGCCCTGGCCGCCGGCTGCACGGAGTTTCTCCTGTGCGGCTGTCTGGGGGGGCGACGCTTGGACCACACGGCATTCAATCTGGTCCTGCTGGAGTGGCTGAAGGCCCGAGGCGGGCAGGGCATCCTGATCGACGAGGACAATGAGGTGCGCCTGTTGGAGCATGAGACCGTCACGCTCCATCCGGAGGAGGGGCCCCGCTACCGCTACCTGTCCCTGCTTCCGCTGGACCGCACCGTGGAAGGGGTCTCCATCGACGGAGTGAAGTATCCCCTAACGGATGCAGCCATCCTGCGGGGGGATACCCTTACCGTGAGCAACCAGCCCGCAGGGCCGGTAGTTTCCGCTACTGTGGGGGATGGGCGCGCCCTTCTCATCCGGAGTGAGCGGGACGCATAGCATACTGTACTGGGCAGACCGGTGAGAAAAACAGGCACAGATGACCGCTCTCTGCGTATACTGGGGATAGAAGCCAGTTGCGAAGGGGGCGGTCATTTTGCCGCAATGGCTGAACAAACAGACGGTAGGGTGGGCGGCCGGTACGGCGGTCACGCTTGCGCTGCTGCTCTATCCGGCCAGTCTTGTGACCTTGGGGATCGGCGCGGCACTGGGATACCGGGGACGCGCTTGGCTGGAAAAAACCGAAAGGAGTGCTCCGTCTTGAAAATTGTCGTTGTGCGGTCTCCCAAAGCGTTTCGGGGGATCCTCCGTACGCTGTTCGGTCTGCGGTAAAGACCGAAATGCTGCTGTTACATCCCTCTGCCCTGGAGAGCGGCCGGAATACTCCGGCCGCTCTCAGCGATTTTATAAGGAAGGGCCTCGCAGAGTTCCGTCGTCCGAAGACGACGGAAGGGAATCAGAGTGTGTTTTCCGGCGGCGTGTACGTCGGAAAACACTCCTATCAGGCTACAAGTGTGCGAGCGCCAGCGAGTGCGCGCAGTAGCCTGTATCCTCTCGAAAAAATGCCTGCATTTTTGAGAAGCGTGTCGAAGCTTTTCGACACGCGCAAAGCGGCCGGAATACTCCGGCCGCTCTTTTCATATAGTGTTTCAAACACGAAGGCGAACGTGCCTTTGCCAAAGGGAGTGGAACACTATGGAACTGGAATTAGAGCGGACTGAGCTGAGCGGCTATGAGACAGTTTTGAACACCACGCTGTTTCAGGAAGAGACCATGGAGATGATCGTACCGGATGCCTGCCCGGATATTCTGCGTATCCTGGATACCGAGGGCTGGGTGGAACTGAAAAGCCGGGAGGCATCGGAGGGGCATGCGGCCGTCTCCGGTACCATCCGGGCATGTGTGCTGTACCTGCCGGACGGAGAAGAGGGGATCCGCCAGCTGGACGTCTCCATCCCGTTCAGCGGCGGCGTGGACGGGGCCAGGCTGAACCACCGGTGCAGTCTCGTCTCTCTGGGCCGGATTGAGGGGGCGGAGACCCGTGCGCTCAATCCGCGCAAGGTACTGGTCCGGGTGGGGATCGCCGTGGAGCTGCAGGGGTACGCTCCGCTGGAAGAGGCGGTGTGCTCCAGCGTACACGCCGAGAGCAAGACCGGGGTGGAGCAGCTCTGTGAGACCTGCCATACCTACGGCGTGGTGTGCGTACAGGAAAAGCCCTTCCAATTTTCCGATGAGGTGACCCTGCCGGGTAGTAAGCCCCAGGCCGCAGAGCTGCTCAAGCAGCGTGTGACGGTGGTATGCACCGAGTCCAAGGTGATTGGGAATAAACTGATCTTTAAGGGAAATGTGAATCTTCAGATCCTCTATCGCAGTGTGGACCATCAGATCTGCGACAGTCTCTTTGAGCTTCCGTTCTCGCAGATCATGGAGGTCTCGGGCGGCGGGGAAGAGGCCGACTGTACCCTGGAGATTATGGCCACCGAGGTCCAGTGCAGTCTGGAGTCGGGGGAAGATGGAAGAATCATCCATGTTGCGCTGGAATTGCTGGCCCAGGCCGTCCTGCGTGCCGAGCGCAGCGTGGCGGTCCTGTGCGATCTGTACAGCACCTCTTATCTGCTGGAGGCGGATCGCTGCACCCATTCCATGGAGCATCTCATCGACCGCAGCGTCAAAACGCCCGCTCTGCGGGAGGTGGTGGAGTGCGGAGAGTCCATCGACAACATTCTGGACGCCTATCTCTCGGTGGGGCGGATGGCACAGAACCGGGAGGGAGAGCGGCTGGTTCTGGAGGCAGAGGTGCGCGCGACCATCCTTTACCGCACCGAGGGCGGAGAGTCGGGCAGCGTATCCCGCGTCTTCTCGGTGCCGTGCAGCCTGGAACTGCCGGAGGGGTGCAGCTGTACCTGCGTGTGCCGCTGTCCCGAGCCCGTCTTTGCCACGCCCACCGCAGGAGGGATCGAGGTGCGCTTTGCCGTGGAATTCCGCTATATGGCCCTGCGCAGCGAGCCCATCACCGGGATCTCCGCGGCCCGGCTGGATCCGGACTCGCCCAGAGACCGGGACCACCAGCCCTCCATCGTGCTGCGGATGGTCGGACGGGGAGAGCGGCTGTGGGACATTGCAAAGTGCTATGGGACCACCATGGCCGAGATCTGCCGGGCCAATGCATTGGAGGAAGAGCAGGCCCCCGGCGGGCAGCTTCTTCTGATTCCCCGGAAACGTGCCTGATGGATACCACCGCCGCAGCGGCACAGGCTGTGGGCTGCGGCGGCGGTGTACCCGGGGCGGGCGTCTGATTTTCTGCCCGGTGAGGTATAAGTCAGAGCTTATCCCCATAGCTATATAGGGAAAACGACCGGCACACAAGATGCGGGGGAGCCCTCGTATCCGGCCGAAGGAGGAATTGCAATTGGAAGAGCGCAAGATCTATGAGGATATTGCTCTGCGTACCGAGGGTGATATTTACATCGGTGTGGTGGGACCGGTGCGGACCGGAAAGTCCACCTTTATCAAGCGGTTTATGGAGACCATGGTCATCCCCAACATTGAGAACGTCTACCGGCGGGAGCGGGCCAGAGATGAGCTGCCCCAGAGCGGCTCCGGACGGACCATCATGACCGCCGAGCCGAAGTTCGTACCCGAGGAAGCGGTGGAAGTCACCATGGAGAATGGGGCGGCTTTTTCCGTCCGGCTGATCGACTGTGTGGGCTATCTGGTGCCGGGCGCGGTGGGACAGATGGAGGACGACAGCCCCCGCATGGTGACGACCCCCTGGTTCGACTACGAGATCCCGATGACCGAGGCCGCGGAGATCGGGACCCGCAAGGTGATCGCGGAGCACTCCACCATCGGGATCGTGATCACCACAGACGGCAGCATCACGGACATCCCCCGGGAGGACTATCTGGAGGCCGAGGAGCGGGTCATCTCGGAGCTGAAGGAGCTGGGGAAGCCCTTCCTGGTGGTGCTCAACTCGGCCTACCCGAATTCCGAGCGGGCACAGGCCATCCGCGCGGATCTCTCCTCCCGGTACGATGTGACCTGTGTGGTGGCAAACTGCCTGGAGCTGGATGAGGCGGATGTCCGCGATATCATCAAAGGCGTACTCTACGAGTTCCCGGTGAAGGAGCTGGACCTGTTCCTGCCCCCCTGGGTGGACGCACTGGACTATACTCATCCCATCAAGAGCAGTCTCTATGCGGCCATCCGGGAGGGTGCCAGTGGGATGCGTCGTATCCGGGATGTGGAACAGGCGGTCCACTCCATCGCCTCCTGCGAAAACGTCAGCAGCGCGCAGATCTCCGCCATCAGCCTGGGGACCGGCGTGGCGGCCGCCACCCTGGATCTGCCCCGGAGCCTGTTCTACGGGACCATCTCCGAGCAGTCCGGCTTTGCCATTCACGACGACGGCGATCTTTTGGGCCTGCTGACCGAGCTGTCCCATGTCAAATGTGAGTACGATAAGGTGTCCTCCGCCCTGGAGGACGTGAAGCAGACCGGCTATGGTATTGTGATCCCCAGCACGGATGAGTTGGTGCTGGAGGAGCCCGAGATCGTGAAGCAGGGCGGGCGGTATGGGGTCCGTCTGAAGGCCTCCGCGCCCTCCATCCATATGATCCGGGCGGACATCGAGACCGAGGTCTCTCCCATTGTCGGCAATGAAAAGCAGAGCGAGGAGATGATCAATTATCTCCTCCAGGAGTTTGAGGGGGACACCAAGGCCATCTGGCAGTCCAATATCTTCGGAAAATCCTTCCACGAGCTGGTGAGCGAGGACCTCAATACCAAGCTCAAGCGGATGCCGGAGGATGCCCGCGGAAAGCTGCGGGAGACCCTCCAGCGGATCATCAACGAGGGGTCCGGCGGACTGATCTGTATTATTCTCTGAGTGTGATTGGGCATTCTTCCTGTCGCGGCCCGGGCCGACAGGAAGAATGCCTTTTTGCTGGCGTGAAAAGCACTTGCCTGGGGTGGACAAAGGGTGTTATAATCGGCACAAACCCTTTGGATGGGAGGCGGAAACGCGATGCATGTGATCGTTTGCCTGGATGACCGCGGTGGGATGCTCTTCCACCAGCGCCGTCAGAGCCGGGACCGGGCGGTCCAGAGCGATATCCTCCAGATGTGCCGGGGAGAGGTTCTATGGATGAACCGCTATTCTCAGGCCCTGTTTTCGGACGCGGAGGGAAATGCCATCCGGACGGCGGAGGATTTTCTGGAGCAGGCAGGAGCGGGCGAGTACTGCTTTGTGGAGACCTGTGCGTCCCTCCGGCCCTATGAGAAAAACATCGAGCATCTGATCCTGTATCGCTGGAACCGGCACTATCCCTCCGATGCCAGGCTCGATCTGGACCCGGCGGCCGAGGGCTGGCGGCAGATCGGCTGTACGGAATTTCCCGGCCACTCCCATGAACGGATTACGAAAGAGGTCTATACAAGATGAAACTGATCCACACGCTGTTCCTTCCAATCCTTCTGACCGGCAGCCTGCTTCTGAGCGGGTGTGAGACGGGCGGTCCGGCTGCCACGTCGGCCGGGTCCTTCCACCTGAGCGAAGTCCCGCCGTTTTCCGGCGAGCCCTATGTGGTCTTGAATGAGAACCAGCCTGATTTTCCCGAGGAGGACTTTACCACCAATTCCTTTGAGTCCTACGGCCCCCTGGACGAGCTGGGGCGCTGCACCACCGCCTATGCCAATATAGGGGTGGATCTGATGCCCACCGAAGAGCGGGGAAACATCGGACAGGTCAAGCCAACCGGGTGGCAGACCGTCAAATACGATATCGTGGACGGAAAGTACCTCTACAACCGGTGCCATCTGATCGGGTTCCAGCTCACGGGCGAAAACGCAAATGAGCAGAACCTCATCACCGGGACCCGGTATCTGAATGTAGAGGGGATGCTCCCCTTTGAAAATCTGGTGGCCGACTATGTGAAGGAGACCGAGCACCACGTGCTCTACCGGGTCACCCCCATCTATGAGGGGGACAATCTGGTGGCCAGCGGCGTACAAATGGAGGCCCAGTCGGTGGAAGATGACGAGGTCTGCTATAACGTCTATGTCTATAACTGTCAGCCCGGGATCGAGATCGACTATGCCACCGGGGAGAGCTGGCTGGCAGAGACGGCGGAAGAGCCGAGTCCCACCGAGAACACGGCTTCCGGGGAGGAGCGGTATGTACTCAACACCTCTTCCAAGAAGTTCCACAAGCCGGACTGCTCCGGTGTTCAGAGTATGAGCGAAGCAAACCGGCAGGACTATACGGGCGAGCGGGACGCCCTGTTGGAGCAGGGATACCAGCCCTGCGGGATCTGCAAGCCATAAAGATAGCACACAGCGGCCTGTTTTTCGGGCCGCTGTGTGTGTTTTTGTGGGGAGTGGACCATACTAAGACCATACAAATGGCAGGAGCAGAGGGGAAATAGCTTGCACTTTTTGGTATATATAGTACAATGAACATGACCCACGCAAAATATGGTGGAAAAGGGGTGCCTCAAATGGAAGCATTCGAGTTAAAGCCGGGACTGTATTTTACAGGCGCGATCGACCATGACCTCCGGGTATTTGACATCATTATGTACACGGAGTACGGAACGACCTATAATTCCTATGTCCTGAAGACCCAGCACCACACGGTCCTCTTTGAGACCGCAAAGGCCAAGTGTCTGGAGAGCTGGCTCAAGAAGGTGGGGGAGATCACTCCCATTGAAGAGGTGGACTATCTGGTGGTCAGCCATACGGAGCCCGACCACAGCGGAAGTATCGAGCGGCTGCTGGAGCTCAATCCCCGCCTGAAGATCGTGGGGACAGGCTGTGCGCTGCAATTTCTCCGGGAGATCGTAAACCGTGATTTTTATTCCATTCCCATCAAAGACGGGCAGTCGCTGACGGTGGATGACAAGACGCTGGAATTTATCGTGGTGCCCAACCTCCACTGGCCGGATACCATGTATACCTATATCCCCCAGGATCGGGTCCTTGTCACCTGCGATTCCTTCGGCTCCCACTATGCCATGGACGGTGTGCTCCTCAGCTCGGTCACCGACCGGGAGGGCTACCGCCGGGCCGCGAAGTACTACTTTGACTGTATCATCGGCCCCTACAAGTCTTTTATGCGCAAGGCGCTCCAGCGAGTCAAGCCCCTTGCGGTGGACATGATCTGTCCGGGACACGGGCCGGTTCTGGATCAGGACATCGACTGGATGTTCCAGACCTATGAGGAGTGGTCTGCCGTCCGGAATCCCAACCCCAGACCGACGGTCATCATCCCCTATGTGAGCGCCTACGGCTATACCGGCATGTTGGCCCAGGCCATTGCGGAGGGCATCCAGGCAAGCGGTGCGGTGGATGTGCGCCTCTATGATATGGTAAAGGCAGATCCCGCTCAGGTGAGGGAGGAGCTGCTCTATGCAGACGGAATCCTCTTTGGCACGCCCACCATTGTGGGGGAGGCCCTGCGGCCCATCTGGGATCTGACCAGCGGCATGTTCGCGGCCACCCATGGCGGAAAGCTGGCCAGTGCCTTTGGAAGCTACGGCTGGAGCGGCGAGGGCGTGCCCCACATCATGGAGCGTCTGAAGCAGCTGAAGCTGAAAACGGTGGAGGGCTTCCGGGTCCGCTTCAAGCCCAGCGAGCCGGAGCTGGAGCAGGCCAGAGAATTTGGCGTGCGCTTTGGTGAGACGCTGCTGAAGCAGGCGGACGATGTGCCGCGGGCACCGGCGCGGAAGGTAAAGTGCGCCGTCTGCGGCGCGGTCTTTGACGAGGGGACGGAGGTCTGCCCGGTCTGTAAGGTGGGCAAAGAGCATTTTGTCCCCCAGGCCGGGGAGACCGCGGATCAGGAGAAGACGGAAAAGGTGCGCTGCAAGATCTGCGGGGCCGTTTTCGACGGAGACAAGGAGAAGTGTCCGGTCTGCGGCGTGGGGCCGGAATACTATGTCCCGGTCCGGGAGACCAAGCAGAAGGAGGAGAAGAAGCGGGGCCGCAAGCTGGTGAAATGTCTGGTCTGCGGCGAGATCTTTGACGCCTCCCTGGATACCTGCCCGGTGTGCGGCGTGGGCCGGGAGAAGTTTGTGGAGGTAGAGCTGGACGAGGTCACCTTCCGCAACGACACCCAGAACACCTATGTGATCCTGGGCAACGGCTGCGCGGGCGTCAACGCCGCGGAGGCCATCCGGGAGCGGGACAAGACCGGGCGCATCCTGCTCCTGTCCGACGAGGGACCGTCCTACCAGAGACCCATGCTGACCAAGGCCATGCTCTCCGGCCTGAGCGAGGAGCAGATCGCCCTCCATCCCGCCGGATGGTATGAGGCCCAGCAGATCGTGCCCATCCTGCACCGCAAGGTCCTCTCGGTGGACACGAAGGGCAAGGAGGTCACCCTGGACGGGGATTACCGCCTGCCCTACACGAAGCTGATTTTTGCCCTGGGCAGCGAGAGCTTCATTCCGCCTATCCCCGGCCATGAGCAGGCTGGCGTGGTGGCCATCCGGCGCATCTCCGACGTGGAGAAGATCCAGGCCATGGGGAACCAGCTCCGCCGGGCCGTGGTGATTGGCGGCGGCGTGCTGGGCCTGGAGGCTGCCTGGGAGCTGCGCAAGGCAAAATGCGAGGTGACGGTCCTGGAGCTGGCCCCCCAGATCATGGCCCGCCAGCTGGATGACCAGGCCGCCGAGCTTCTGCTGAAGCAGTGCGGCGGACAGGGCGTGCGCGTAGAGACCGGCGTCAAGATCGCGGCCATCGAAGGGGATGGAGCGGTCAGCGGCGTGCGTCTGGAGAACGGGGAAGTCATCCCCGCGGACCTGGTGGTCATCTCCTGCGGCGTGCGTGCCAATACCGCCATTGCGCAGGAGGCCGGGATCACGGTGGACCGGGCCATCGTGGTCAACGAGTCCATGGAGACCAATGTGCCCGGCGTCTATGCCTGCGGAGACTGCGCGCAGTTCCAGGGCGTCAACTACGCCCTGTGGCCCGAAGCCCAGGCCCAGGGCAAGGTGGCGGGCGCCTGTGCCACCGGAGATCTGGTGACCTATCAGCCCATCACACCGGTGCTGGCCTTCCATGGCATGGGAACGGAGCTCTTTTCCCTGGGAGACCCGGGCAAGACACCGGGTATATCCTATAAGACCGTGGAGATCCGCCAGGACACCCAGGGACATCTGGAGCGCTATTACTTTGCCAACGGCGCGCTGTGCGGCGTGATCCTGCTGGGAGATCTGTCCCGCATGGGCGAGATGATGCAGGCCATCGAGGAGAAGCGGACCTTTGCTGAGGTCTTTCCCAGCTGAGTGACCGGATAACCGAATCAACCGATGAAAAAGACGCAGGTGAGGAGAGCATCCATCACCTGCGTCTTTCTTACGCCTTTCTTATCTTATCAGTGCGCTTCCTGGGAGCCGCGCTCCACCAGTTGTTCCAATGCCCGCCGGCGGAGGATCTGAACGGTGCGGTACCCGGTTTTGATCCAGCCCAGGCGGACAAATTCCCCCAGGACCCGGCTGACCGTCACCCGGCTGACCCCCACCGACGCGCCGATCTCCTCATGGGTACAGAGGATCTCCCCGCGGTCGGAAGCGGCGGAGAGGGAGAGCAGATGCCGTGCGATCCGCTGGTCCGCCTGGAGAAAGGTGCTGTCCACATGGACGGAGAGGAGCCGGACCGTCCGTGCCAGATACTCCAGCATGGGGATGGCAAGGTCCGGATGCTTTTCAAAGACCTGCTGAAGGTGTGCCCGGTCCACGACGACCAGGGAGCAGGGGGTGACCGCCACCGCAGAGGAGACCCGGGGCTGACGGTCGAAGAACGAGGCCTCTCCGATCAGCTCGCCGCCATAGTGAAAGGTCAGGATCCGCTCCTCTCCCGATTCTGCGCTCAGGAAGCATTTTACGGTCCCGTCCATGATGTAGTAAAATTGGGACGCTTCGGTCCCCTGTAAATAAATGAGTTGCCCCGGAGCGTAGAGCTGAGGCTTTTTGCCCTCGGCAAGAGGCGCCCATACATCCATATGCGAAGTCCTCCGATGTACTGTATTGTTTTAATTGTATCACAGTTTACATTCTTTCCGCAAGAAACCTGTCATAATAAAAAGCACAAAACCATACACAGGAGGAATGGATCATGGGAATGACAATGACCCAAAAAATCTTGGCAAAGCATGCCGGCGTATCCGCAGTGGAGGCCGGACAGCTGATTGAGGGGAAGCTGGATCTGGTCCTGGGAAACGATATCACGACCCCTGTGGCGATTACGGAATTTGAAAAGGCCGGCCTGACGCAGGTCTTTGATCGGGATAAGATCGCGATTGTTCTGGATCACTCCACCCCCTGCAAGGACATCAAGTCCGCGCAGCTGTGCGCCCAGGCGCGCTCCTTTGCGCAGCGTTTCCAGATCACCCACTTCTATGACGTGGGCCAGATGGGCGTGGAGCATGCCCTTCTGCCGGAAAAGGGCCTGGTCGCCCCCGGTGAGGTGGTGATCGGCGCCGACTCTCACACCTGTACCTACGGCGCGCTGGGCGCGTTTTCCACTGGTGTGGGCTCTACCGATATGGCGGCCGGAATGGCCACGGGCCTTGCCTGGTTCAAGGTGCCCTCCGCCATCAAGGTGACCCTGCACGGCTCCTTCCGCCCCTATGTGTCGGGCAAGGACCTGATCCTGCACCTGATCGGCATGATCGGGGTGGACGGCGCCCTTTACCGCTCGCTGGAGTTTACCGGCGACGGAGTGGCCGCCCTCTCCATGGATGACCGCTTCACCATTTCCAACATGGCCATTGAGGCCGGCGCGAAGAACGGCATCTTCCCCGTGGACGACACCACCCGAGCCTATCTCCAGGGCCGGGTCAGCCGGGAGTGGGAGGCCTTTGAGGCCGACCCGGACGCGGTGTACGAGCGGGAGATCGAGATCGATCTCAACACCCTCCAGCCCACGGTGGCGCTGCCCCACCTGCCCTCCAACACCCGCAGCGTGGACGAAGTGGCCGGAACTCCCATCCAGCAGGTCGTCATCGGCTCCTGCACCAACGGCCGTCTGGAGGACATGCGCAAGGCGGCTGAGGTCCTGAAGGGACGCAAGGTCCACGACGGCGTGCGCTGCATCGTGTTCCCGGCCACCCAGCAGATCATGCTGGACGCCATGGCCGAGGGCCTGATCCAGATCTTCATCGAGGCGGGATGTGCTGTCTCCACGCCCACCTGCGGTCCCTGCCTGGGCGGACACATGGGCGTGCTCTCCGACGGCGAGCGGGCCATTTCCACCACCAACCGCAATTTCGTGGGCCGCATGGGACCGGTGAGCTCGGAGATCATCCTGGCCAGCCCGGCGGTGGCCGCGGCCTCCGCGGTGGCGGGCTGTGTGGCAAATCCCCAGACGCTGTAAGCGCCGATACTGGAACAGAAAGGAAGTCAACCATGAAGGTCTTTAAATATGGCGACAACGTGGATACCGACGTGATCATTCCGGCCCGCCATCTGAACAATCCCGATCCCAAAGCCCTGGCCTCCCACTGTATGGAGGATATCGACGCGGACTTTGCCAAGACCGTGCAGCCGGGCGACATCATCGTGGGCGGTGCCAACTTCGGCTGCGGTTCTTCCCGGGAGCATGCGCCCCTCTCCATCAAGGCGTGCGGCGTGAAGTGCGTCATCGCGGCCTCTTTTGCGCGGATCTTCTACCGCAACTCTATCAACATCGGGTTCCCCATCATGGAGTGCCCGGAGGCTGCGGCCGAGATCCAGGCCGGCGATCAGGTCAAGGTGGACTTTGCCACCGGAAAGATCGTGGACGAGACCACGGGGAAGGAGTACCAGGCCGCGCCCTTCCCGGCCTTTGTCAGCGAGATCATTGACAACGGCGGCCTGCTCCGCTCCCTGAAGGTGCGCGGAGTGGCCAAATAAGAGGGGAGGACACAACAATGGACTTTAAGATCGCACTGATCCGCGGAGACGGCATCGGCCCCGAAGTGGTGGGCGAGGCTGTCAAGGTTCTGGATGCCGTGGGCGAGCGGTTCGGACATACCTTTACCTATACGGACGTCCTCCTGGGCGGCTGCGCCACCGATGCGGTGGGGAAGAGCTACCCGGACGGAACGGCGGAGAAATGCAAGGCCTGCGACGCAGTCCTTCTGGGCGCGGTGGGCGGACCCAAGTGGGGCTCGGACCGCCCGGCGGAGGAGCGGCCGGAGACTGCCCTGCTGGCCATTCGCCGGGACCTGGGGCTGTATGCCAACCTGCGTCCCGCGGCCCTGCGTCCGGCCATGGCGGACGCCTGCCCCCTGAAGAAGGAGACGGCGGAGCAAGGGATCGACCTGCTCATGGTCCGTGAGCTGACCGGCGGCATCTACTTCGGACAGCGGGAGAAGTACCAGACCGAGGACCGGGGGATGGAGTGCGCCGACCGCATGGCCTACTCCGAGATGGAGATCGAGCGCATCGGCCGCCGTGCCTTTGAGCTGGCCCGCCTGCGCCGGAAGAAGGTCTCCAGCGTGGACAAGGCCAATGTGCTGGAGACCTCCCGCCTGTGGCGCTCTGTGATGCACCGTCTGGCGGAGGAGTACCCGGATGTGGCCTATGAGGACGTCCTGGTCGACAACTGCGCTATGCAGCTGGTCCGTGCGCCGGGGCAGTTCGACGTGGTGGTGACCGAGAATATGTTCGGCGACATCCTCTCCGACGAGGCCAGCATGGTGACCGGCTCCATCGGGCTGTTGCCCTCGGCCTCCATCGGCGACAGCGCCCCCGGTCTCTATGAGCCCATCCACGGCTCTGCCCCGGACATCGCGGGCCAGGACAAGGCCAATCCCATCGCCACCATCCTGTCCGTGGCCATGATGATGCGCTACTCCTTCCACCTGGAGGCGGAGGCCAGCGCCATTGAGGCCGCTGTGGACGGCGTGCTGGCCGACGGCTGGCGGACCGCCGACATCGCAGAGGCCGGTGTCACCCCCATCGGTACCAAGCAGATGGGCGATCTGATCTGCCAGAAGCTGCGGGCATAAAAAAGTACGGGCGAAAAATCCGTTCGCAAAAGAGGCCCATGCTTGTCAGAAAAACAAAAGTCTGTTACAATCGACATGGAATACGAAAGGGAAGTGACAGGCTTGGTTTTAACGATCGACGTGGGCAATTCCAATACCACAATTGGGCTGTTCCGGCAGGATGGGACGCTGGTATTTTGTTCCGTCCTGCCGACCTATAAGAGCGCGACTCAGGACCAGTGGGCCATCCAGCTTCTGGACGTCTTTCGGCTCCACGGGGCCAGTGTGGCGGACACCAGCGGAATCATGATCTCCAGCGTGGTGCCGCCCGTCACGGCGGCCATCTGCGGCGCGGCAGAGTTCGTGGCAGGGAAGAAACCTATGGTCATGGGACCGGGGGTCAAGACGGGACTGAATATCAAGTCCGACCTCCATGCACAGCTGGGAAGCGACATTGTCGCCTTCTCGGTGGCCGCCATCGCGCGCTATCCCTCACCCCTGATCGTCATTGATATGGGAACGGCCATCACCATGTCTCTTTTGCAGGGGAACAGCTATGAGGGCTGCATCATTATGCCCGGTGTTCGGGTGGCAGTGGAGGCCCTGTCCCAGGCGGCGGCCGAGCTGCCCCACATCTCCATCGAGGCGCCCGAGAGTCTGCTGGGGCACAATACCGTCAACGCTATGCGCTCCGGCGTGGTCTACGGAAATGCCAGCATGATCGACGGCATGATCGATCGGATCGAGGCGGACAGCGGTATGTCCATTGCCTCCATCATCGCGACGGGAACCGCTGTGCCGGATATTTTGAAGCATTGCAGGCATTCCATCGTCTATAATGCAGATTTGCTTCTGGATGGACTCTTTCTCATCTACCAGAAAAATCAGGCGCTCCGGCACCGGCGTATGTGAAGGAATTCCGTATCGGCCGGGCAGAAATGACAGAAAACATGCAGAAACGGGGAAGGGCTTCCGGTTCTTTTGGAAAAAGGAACAAGAGGCCCTTCTTTTCTGCCCTGTAATCTGCAGGAAGCGATCGGTAAAATCAAATTTTGAAAGTTTTGAAAATCGTACTTGCATTTTTGAGGGAAGGAACATATAATAACATACAGAACGGAATTTTGGAGTTGGAGGAGATCCACATTGAAAGAGCTATCCCGAATTGCAGAGTCTGTCCAGGCTTCCACCACCATGGCCATCGATTCCCTGTTTAAGCAGATGAAGGCGGACGGCATTGATGTCATTGGCTTTGGTGCGGGCGAGCCGGATTTTAATACGCCGGACGAGATCAAGGCGGCGGGCATTCAGGCCATTGAGCAGAATGTGACCCGCTATACGCCTGCGGCCGGTACCGTGGAGCTGCGCCAGGCGGTCTGTGACCGCATCGCGGCCGACTGTGGCGTGCAGTATAAGCCCAACCAGGTGGTGGCGACCAGCGGCGCCAAGCATGCGGTCTATCTGGCGCTGCGCGCACTGGTCAACCCCGGCGATGAGGTCATCCTGCCCGCGCCTTACTGGGTCAGCTACATCGAGCTCATTCGGATGGTGGGCGGCGTGCCCGTGGTGGTGACGGCCACCGAGGCGGAGCACTTCAAACTGAGCAAGGAAAAGCTGGCCGCTGCCATCACACCCAAGACCAAGGCCCTGATTCTGAATAACCCCTCCAATCCCACCGGTATGGCGTACAGCAGGGAGGAGCTGGAGGACATTGCCCAGGTCTGCGTTGCCAATGACGTGTATGTGATCAGCGATGAGATCTACTATGGCCTGCTCTATGACGGACGGAAGTTCACCAGCTTCGCCAGCCTGAGCCCCGAAGCCAAGGAGCTGACCATCCTCATCAACGGTGTGTCCAAGTCCTATGCCATGACTGGCTGGAGAATCGGCTATGCCTGTGCCAATGACCGGATCGTCAAGGTGATGGCAAACTACGTCAGCCACTCCACGGGCTCTCCCGTGGCCATCTCCCAGAAGGCGGCGGCGGTGGCGCTGTCCGGCCCCCAGGAGAAGATCGAGGAGATGCGCAAGGCCTTTGAGGAGCGGCGCAACTATCTGGTGGAGCGGATGAACCGCATTCCCGGGGTCAGCTGCCTGTGCCCGGAGGGCGCCTTCTATGTGATGATGAACCTGGAGCAGCTGATCGGTAAGACCATCCAGGGCGTAGAGATCACCGATGACGACGTATTCGCCGACGCCTTCCTGAAAAAGGGTCTGGTGGCGGTGGTGCCCGGCGCCGGATTCGGCGCCAAGAACTTCGTGCGGTGGTCCTATGCCACCTCCATGGACAACATCCGGGAGGGCCTGGATCGTCTGGAGCGGTTCCTGGCAGAATAACTCAATTTACGTAATTCTACCTTATAATATAATAAGGAGAGCGCCTGGAACACAGAGAGATCTGTGCGCCGGGCGCTCTTTTTTGGGCAAAGAGGACAGCGCGTTCTGGGGAACAATTGCCTGCATGGAACATATGTGTTATAATCTACTTCACATAGTGGCCCTTCAGGTTGCATAAGATGGGACGGCAGGGGAGGGAGACTATGGATTGGATGAACTACATACGGAAAAAGCGGTGGACCGGGATTGCGCTGCTCTTGCTTTTGGCGGTGGCATTGCTTCCGAATCGCTCGGAACGGGTTCCAACTTTTGCGCCGGCCTCCGGGGACCCATCGGAGCTTCTGATCATCGACGCGGGACACGGTGGGGAGGATGGGGGAGCGGTCTCCCTCACCGGCACGCCGGAGAGTGGGATCAATCTGGCCATCGCATGCAATATGGAGGATATTCTGGCCTTCTGCGGGCAGCCGCCGCTGCTGCTGCGCCGTGATGACCGCTCGCTCCATGACAGCTCGGCCCAGAGCCTGCGGGAGAAAAAACGCTCTGATCTCCACAACCGTGTGGCGCAGATCGAGCAGTTTCCGGAGGCCACGCTCATGAGCATCCACCAGAATTCCTTTCCCAACGGGGCCTACCATGGCGCGCAGGTGTTCTATGCTAACGAGAGTCTGAGTCTGCCCTTTGCGGAACGGACGCAGACTCTGCTGCGGGAGACTCTGGATCCGTCCAATCAGCGGGCCGCCAAGCCCATTTCCAAAGATGTCTATCTCATGAATCATATTTCCTGCCGGGCCATTTTGGTGGAATGCGGCTTTCTGACCAATCCGGAGGAGGAGGCAAAGCTCCGCAGCAGCGTGTACCAGTGTCAGCTGGCCGTGGTGCTGTCGGGAGCCTGGCTCCAGGAACTGACGCAAATGTGAGGAGCTTATACAGATGAAAGCAAAGGTCCAATTTTATTGTACAGAGTGCGGAAACGAGCTGCCCAAATGGGCGGGGCAGTGCCCGGCCTGTCACGCATGGAACACCATCACCGAGCGGCCCGCCGAGAGCAAGCGAAAGGCCGCCGGCAGCAGCATGAGCGTATCCATGCGGGAGAGCGGACGCACGTCGCTCCGCCTGCCTAAGCAGATGAAGGAGATCGAGGCCACCCACGAGCTGCGCTTTGAAACAGGGATGAGCGAGCTGGACCGGGTGCTGGGCGGGGGAGCGGTCAAGGGATCCCTGGTCCTGGTGGGGGGTGCGCCGGGCATCGGCAAATCCACCCTCATGCTCCAGATCTGTGACCATCTCTGCCGCTTTTCCAAGGTGCTCTATGTCTCCGGGGAGGA
The DNA here is from genome assembly GCF_014288125.1 of Pseudoflavonifractor hominis. Classification (NCBI taxonomy): domain Bacteria; kingdom Bacillati; phylum Bacillota; class Clostridia; order Eubacteriales; family Oscillospiraceae; genus Pseudoflavonifractor; species Pseudoflavonifractor hominis. The sequence goes on from NZ_JACOPR010000005.1 coordinate 126,482, forward strand.
GTCGGAGCGCCAGATCAAGCTGCGGGCGGAGCGCCTTCAGATCCACAGCGATGGACTTTATCTGCTCTCCGAGACCAATCTGGAGGAGGTAGTGGAGGCGGTAAACTCCTTGAATCCGGATATTCTGATCATCGACTCCATCCAGACCCTCTACAATGGAGATCTCTCCACCGCACCGGGAAGCGTCGGGCAGGTGAAGGAGTGCACCATGACCCTGATGCAGCTGGCAAAGGGGAGTGGTGTGACCATTTTCGTCATTGGACACGTGAACAAAGAGGGCTCCATCGCAGGTCCGAAAGTGCTGGAGCACATGGTGGACTGTGTGCTGTATTTCGAAGGAGAGCAGCAGATGGCCTACCGCATCCTGCGGGCCGCGAAAAACCGGTTTGGCGCCACCAATGAGATCGGGGTCTTTGAGATGGCCGACCACGGATTGTCAGAAGTTCCCAATCCATCCGAGATGCTGCTGGACGGGCGCCCACAGGATACGCCGGGCACCTGTGTGACCTGTGTGATGGAGGGCGTGCGTCCGGTGCTGGCCGAGGTGCAGGCCTTGCTGGCGCCCACCAGCTTCAACGTGCCGCGCCGCACCTCCAACGGCTTTGATTTCAACCGGGCTGTGCTGCTGCTGGCCGTGCTGGAAAAACGGGGCGGGCTGATGGTCAGCACCTGCGACGCCTATATCAACGTGATCGGCGGCCTGAGTCTGGAGGAGCCCGCCGCAGATCTGGCCATGATCATGGCGCTGGCGTCGAGTTTTCGGGATAAGCCCATTCCAAACGATCTGGCGGCCATTGGAGAGGTCGGACTGACAGGTGAATTGCGTTCGGTCAGTGCACTGGGCCAGCGATTGAGCGAAGTGCGCCGGATGGGCTTTACCAAGTGCCTGATCCCGGCGCGCAGCAGCGGCACGCTGTCGGTCCCGGATGGCTTGCAGCTGATCCGCGTCAAAAACATCCGGGAGGCGCTGGCTGCCATCCTGTAAGAGAAAAACAGACGTACAACACGAACTTTGCACATAGATAGATGTACAACGCGAAACCAACGATATGAAACCCGAGAAAGGAGGACAGAATGGCGTTCGGGGAAGTGCCGATGGGCCCCTATTTAAAACTCAACAAAATAAAAATTTTGTTGAGTTGAGTGGAGGGTTTTCCGGCTCTTCTCCGGTTTTGGGCCGATTTGGGCCCTGAAACCCCATTCGACGCACCTTGGACTACCGTACCGAAGCTCCGAAATTAATCCGTGATTTTTTGACGTATCATCGTACCATTCAGGGTCACTCTTTAAAAACAATCGATGAATATTATCTGGACCTGCGCACCTTTTTCCGCTTCATGAAGCTGCAAAAAAAATGTGTGCCGGCCCAGACTCCCATGGATGAGATTTCGGTTTCCGATGTGGATCTCGCATTGGCGCGCAGCGTCACGCTGGCCGACGTCTATGCGTTCATGGATTACCTGGACCGGGATCGCAGCCTGAGTGCACCCACCCGTGCGCGGAAAGTTGCCACCATCCGCTCCTTTTATAAGTATCTGACCAGCAAGGCGAAATTGATCGAAGAAAATCCCATGAATGATCTGGATGCCCCGCGGCTGAAAAAAACGCTGCCCCGGTATCTGGACCTCCAGCAGTGCATCCAATTGCTGGAACACGTGGACGAGCCCAATCAGGCCCGGGATTACTGCATCCTGACCCTCTTTTTGAACTGCGGCATGCGGATCTCCGAGTTAGTCGCCCTGAATCTGACCGATGTGCGGGACAACCAGATCCGCGTACTTGGCAAGGGCAACAAAGAACGGGTGCTCTTTTTGAACGACGCCTGCCGGCAGGCGCTGGATGACTGGCTGGAGGAACGCAGCCACTGTGCCTCGGCCGATCCGGACGCCCTGTTCATCACCCGAAAGCATACCCGCATGACCAAGGACGCGGTCCACTATATGGTCAAACAGCGTCTGAAAAAGGCCGGCCTAGACAGTACGCTCTACTCCAGCCACAAGCTGCGGCACACCGCGGCCACCCTGATGCTGCAAAATGGCGTGGATGTGCGTACCTTGCAGGAAGTCCTGGGGCACGACAACCTGAACACCACCCAGATCTATACTCACGTGGACAATGAAAATCTGAGGACCGCCGCAAAGGCCAATCCTCTGGGCCAGATCCGGAGAAAAAAAGCGGACTCCTCTTCGGAAGAGGAATGAGTTTTTGGGGACCTCTCCCCCCTGCCCTCCCCCCTGCCCTCATCCCTGTTTTAGCCTGATTTTGGGATTAAATGAGGGATCTTACCCCTAATATGTGAATAAAGCGCACTTTTTCGTAAGAATAGGAGCGGAGCGGCCGGTAATCGGAATCCATGGAATGGGTGGCCACCAGGATATTCTGCGGGTTCGGACGCCTTCCCACGGCCACCACAATGGAAGTGTGACTGAAGCGGCCATATCCGAGATCCAATTGGACAAAATCGCCCGGTTTGATGTCCGCCATGGGGGCTTCTCTGCCGAAGGGGCCCTCATTCTCCTCTTCCCGCACCAAAAAATTCCGAAAATACTCCACGCCGCTCCATGCAGGCGCTTTATCGTTGGCATTGCGGTAATACCACCCGAACGTGGGCGTAAAATTCATGACGCCCGACCCGGCATAGAGGCATTGCGAGGCAAAATTGGTGCAGTCCCCTCCGATGTCCTGGTAGTCGTAGTAACGCGGGTTCCGGCGATAGGCCCACTGGTGCGCATAGGTCACGGCACGGACGCGATCGTATGGAAATGTCAGCATACAGCACTCCCCTTTCCAAAGCATTGTATGCCCGATTCCTCCGGATTGCGCCTGCGGAGAGCAAAAAAATGCGATGTGTTCGAAAGGAACACATCGCATTTTTCAAGACTTGGATCGATTACGCCTTTCCGTCGCAGCCCAGGACGTTGATCAGCTTATGCTTGACCAGCTCCTTGATGTTGGCGCGGGCGGGCTTGAGGTACTCGCGGGGGTCGAACTTCTCAGGATGCTCGTTGAAGAACTGACGGATGGTACCGGTCATGGCCAGGCGCAGATCGGAGTCAATGTTGATCTTACAAACGGCGCCGCGGGCGGCCTGACGGAGCTGCTCCTCGGGGATGCCGACAGCGTCGGGCATCTTGCCGCCGTTCTCGTTGATCATCCGCACAAACTCCTGGGGCACGGAGGAAGAACCGTGGAGCACGATGGGGAAGCCGGGCAGACGCTTGACGATCTCGTCCAGGATGTCGAAGCGCAGCGGAGGGGGAACCAGCTCGCCCTTCTCATTGCGGGTGCACTGAGCGGCGGTGAACTTGTAAGCGCCGTGGCTGGTGCCGATGGCGATGGCCAGAGAGTCACAGCCGGTCTTGGAGACGAATTCCTCGACCTCCTCGGGACGGGTGTAGTGGGAATCCTCGGCGGAGACGTTGACCTCATCCTCTACGCCGGCCAGAGCGCCCAGCTCAGCCTCGACGACAACGCCGTGGTCATGGGCATACTCGACGACCTTGCGGGTGATCTCAATGTTTTCAGCAAAAGGCTTGGAGCTGGCGTCGATCATGACGGAGGTAAAGCCGCCGTCGATGCAGGACTTACACAGCTCGAAGGAATCGCCGTGGTCCAGATGCAGGCAGATGGGCAGACCGGTCTCCTCAATAGCGGCCTCCACCAGCTTGATCAGGTAGGTGTGGTTGGCATAGGCGCGGGCGCCCTTGGAAACCTGAAGGATCAGGGGAGCATTGACTTCCTTGGCCGCCTCAGTGATGCCCTGAACGATCTCCATGTTGTTGACATTGAATGCACCAATGGCATATCCGCCGTCATAGGCCTTTTTGAACATTTCAGTAGTGGTAACGAGAGGCATAAGGCTCATCTCCTTTTTTAAATTACAAGTAGATTTTATCATTAGACATTGATAATTACAAGAGGGCATGATATAATAATGCGAAATTTAGATTTGAGTACATAAATATCTAAATTTCTCAGTTAAGAAAGGAAAAAACTGCACAAAAACAACGCAAAAAACACTTAACGGGAGGATTAAGCTATGAACGAACTCAAGGGCGCGTGCATTATTGGCCAATCCGGTGGTCCTACTGCGGTAATTAACGCCAGTGCGCTGGGCGTAATTCGCACTGCACTGGACAATGGGAACATCACTCGGGTGCTGGGAGCTGCCCACGGCATCAAGGGTGTGCTGGAGGACCGCCTCTATGACATGGGTCAGGAGGATGCCGCCGAGCTGGATTTGTTGAAATATACCCCCTCTTCTGAGCTGGGCTCCTGCCGCTACAAGCTGGCCGACCCCGACAAGGACGATACTGATTATAAGCGTATCCTGGAGATCTTCAAAAAATACGACGTTCGCTACTTTTTCTATAACGGCGGCAACGACTCCATGGACACCTGCAACAAGATCTCCAAGTACATGCAGAAGTCCGGCTATGAGTGCCGCATCATCGGCGTGCCCAAGACCATCGACAACGACCTGAACGGCACCGACCACTGCCCCGGTTTTGCCTCCGCGGCCAAGTTCATCGCCACCTCCTGCATGGAAGTGCATCGCGATGCCCACGTCTATGACACCGGCATGATCACCATCGTGGAGATCATGGGCCGCCACGCTGGCTGGCTGGCCGGCTCCGCCGCCCTGGCCACCTGGGCCGGCTACGGCCCCGACCTCATCTACCTGCCCGAGGTCGACTTTGACATGGACCGCTTCATCGCCGACGTGCAGGCCATCTACAACAAGACCGGCAAGTGCATGATCGCCGTGTCCGAGGGCATCCACTATGCCGATGGCTCCTTCGTGTCCGAGGCCAAGACCTCTGCCACCGACGGCTTCGGCCATGCCCAGCTGGGCGGCCTGGCTGCCATGCTGGCCGAGGTGGTCAAGTCCAAGACCGGCGCCAAGGTACGCGGCATCGAGCTCTCCCTGCTCCAGCGCTGCGGCTCCCATGTGGCTTCCAAGACCGACATCGAGGAGGCCTTTGCCGCCGGTAAGGCCGCTGTGGAGGCCGCTGTCTCCGGCGTCACCGACAAGATGGTGGCCTTCAAGTGCAGCCGTGAGGGCGGCTATCACTGCGAGACCGTGCTGGAGCCCCTGGACATCGTGGCCAACTTCGAGAAGAAGGTGCCCCGCGAGTGGATCAATGCCGCCGGCAACGGGATCGAGCAGCCCTTCATCGACTATGTCCTGCCCCTGATCCAGGGCGAGGCCAACGGCCCCAAGGAGAACTCTCTCCCCCGCTTCGCCAAGCTGAAGAAGGTCCTCACCACCTCCATGTAATCGGCGTAATCGGCGCTTTCGCCATTAAAATGAAAACACAGGGACGGGTTCTCCCCCGTCCCTGTGTTTTTTTGTCCATTTCGAGCGAAAGATAGAAGCGCCCGACCGGTAATCCGATCGGGCGCTTTCTGGTTGCTTATTGATCCTTGAGGCGGACCTGCTCCATGCCGGTCAGTGCCCGCATCACGCTGTAAGTCTGCTGATCCAGGCTCTTTTTCATGGAAAGCGCATCCGCAATGTCAAAATCCACATACTGATCGTCCTGAAGGCAGATGACCCGGTTGCTCTCCCCTGCTGCCAGGAGCTTGACTGCCTCATATCCCATGTAGGTGGCAGTCACCCGGTCCCGGGAGGACGGACGTCCGCCCCGCTGCACGTGGCCCAGAATGGTGACGCGGGTATCCAGCGCAGTGGCCTCCCGGATCTTCTCCGCGACGCCGTAGGCGCCGCCCTCCACGCCTTCCGCCACAATGACCATAAAATGCGTGCGTCCGCTCAGACGGGCCCGGCGGATGGGCTCCATCAGATCGTGCTCGTAGTCAATGTCCTGCTCGGGGACCACAACAGCCGTCGCGCCGCAGGCGACGCCCACATAGAGGGCCAGATGTCCGGCGTGCCGTCCCATGACCTCCACCACCGAGCAGCGCTCGTGGGACTGCATGGTGTCCCGCAGCTTGTCAATGGAGTCCAGCGCGGTATTGCAGGCGGTATCAAACCCGATGGTGTAGGAGGAGCAGGCGATGTCGTTATCGATGGTTCCGGGGATGCCGACCACCGAGACCCCCAGCTTGGACAGCTCCAGAAGGCCGCGGAAGGTTCCGTCTCCGCCGATTCCCACCAGGCCGTCGATCCCCAGGAGCTTACAGGTGCCCACGGCTTTCTCTCTCCCCTCCGGGACCATAAACTCCTTGCTCCGCGCGGAGTAGAGCATGGTGCCGCCCTGACGGGAGATCCCGCTGACGCTTTCGAAATCCAAGGGGAGCACATCGCAGTTGATGAGACCATGATATCCGCGCCGGATACCGATACATTCGATCCCCATATGCAGCGCCGTACGGGCCACCGAACGGATCGCCGCGTTCATTCCGGGTGCATCACCGCCGCTGGTAAATACGCCGATCCGGCGTACTTGCTTTCTTTCCATGGAAAGAGCCTCCTTCTTACCGAGCATTTGCATCGTGATATTGCTATTATAGCACACTTATTGCCTTTCTACAATGTAATTTCAAGAAAAACAAGTCTCAAAAGACTTCATAAGAAATTAATGTAAATATAAAACAGAAAACAGAAAAGAAAGAATGCAGTCCGCAAAATAATACGGACTGCATTCGTCTGCTATGTTATACCTTAAGCTCGGTTTCCTTCTGGCTCAAAGCGGTGGCGTGGGCCTCCAGAACGGGATTGACATACTCGTTCAGGAAGTCGGTCACCTGCTCGGGGCACCGGCCGATGTAGCGGCTGGGCTCCAGATGGGCGGTCAGCTCCTCCCGGCTCATGCCGAACATGGGGTCGGCCGCGATGAGATCGATCAGGTTGTTGCTCAGGCCCAGATCCTTGACGTTTCGGCCGGCCTCCAGGGAGTGGACACGGATGCGCTCGTGGAGCTCCTGGCGGTTTCCGCCCCGCTTGACGGCGTCCATCATGATGTTTTCGCTGGCCATGAAGGGCAGCTCCTCCAGCACGTGCTTCTCAATGACCTTCTCATGCACAACCAGGTTGGAGGCCACATTGCTGTAAATGTTCAGGATGGCGTCCACAGCCAGGAAGGCCTCGGGCACGGAGATGCGCTTGTTGGCGGAGTCGTCCAGGGTACGCTCGAACCACTGGGTGGCGGCGGTGACCGCGGGATTGGCGGCGTCGGCGATCACATAGCGGGCCAGAGAGCAGATGCGCTCGCACCGCATGGGATTGCGCTTGTAGGGCATGGCGGAAGAGCCGATCTGGTTCTTCTCAAAGGGCTCCTCCACCTCCTTGAGGTGGCAGAGCAGGCGCAGATCGGTGGCGAACTTGCTGGCGGACTGGGCGATGCCGGACAGGGTGGCCAGGACAGCCGCGTCCACCTTGCGGGAGTAGGTCTGGCCGGAGACCGGGGTGACGGCGTCAAAGCCCATCTCCCGGGCGATCCGGCGGTCCAGCTCCTTGCACTTGGCATGGTCGCCCTCAAAGAGCTCCAGGAAGCTGGCCTGGGTGCCGGTGGTGCCTTTGCAGCCCAGCAGGCGCAGGCTGGAGATCCGGTACTCGACCTCCTCCAGATCCATCAGAAGCTCGTTCATCCAGAGGGTGGCGCGCTTGCCCACGGTGACCAGCTGCGCGGGCTGGAAATGGGTAAAGCCCAGGGTGGGCAGCGCCTTGTACTCATCCGCGAACTTGGCCAGATGGGCCAGGACCTGGACCAACTTGTCCCGCACCAGCTCCAGACCCTCCCGCATCAGGATCACGTCGGTGTTGTCGCCCACATAGCAGCTGGTGGCGCCCAGGTGGATGATGGGCATGGCCTTGGGGCAGATGGCGCCGAAGGCGTGGATGTGAGCCATCACATCGTGGCGGAGCTGACGCTCCTTCTCGGCGGCCAGATCGTAGTCGATCTCGTGGAGGTGGGCCTCCATCTCATCGATCTGGTCCTGGGTGACCGGAAGGCCCAGCTCCATCTCAGCCCGGGCCAGGGCGATCCAGAGCCGCCGCCAGGTGGTGAACTTTTTGTCGGGAGAAAAAATATATTGCATCTCATCGCTGGCGTAGCGCGAGGAGAGCGGACTCTCATATACCTGCTTACTCATTTCAGAAACCCCTTTGTGCGTCAGTTTCGGAGCGGGCGGGCGCATTCCGCCCTACTCCAACGACCTTATCTTAAAAAGTATAGCATAAAATGAAAATCCTCACAAGTCATTCCTTTTCTCCCGGCGCGACGGTCACAGCGGGGCGCCCGATACAGCGAAGGGCTCCAGCGTGCGGGGCAGGATCCCGTTGAGATAGGCGATCAGAATGCCGTAGTTGGTGATGGGGATCCCCTGGTCGGCCGCCGTACGCTGGCGGAACTTCATCTCCTTCTCCCCCAGCGTGCAGCCGCCGCAGTGGATGACCAGCTTGTACTCGCTCAGATCCTCCGGGAAATCCCGGCCGGAACAGAAGGTGAAGGCGGGCTCCACCCCGGTGAATTTGCGGACCCAGCGGGGCAGCTTGACCGTGCCGATGTCCTCACACTGCCGGTGATGGGTGCAGCCCTCCGCGATCAGGACCTTGTCCCCGTCCCGCAGCTGGGACACGGCCTGGGCGCCCTGGGTGGTGAGGGCCAGGTCCCCCTTATAGCGGGCCATCAGGATGGAGAAGGAGGTCAGCCACACCGAGGGCGGGACCATCTTGGACACCGAGGCAAAGACCTGGCTGTCCGTGATGACCAGCTTAGGGGGCTGGCCCAGCTTGTCCAGCAGGAGGGACAATTCGGTATCCCGGCACACCATGACGCAGGCACCCGCCTCCAGGCAGTCCCGGATGGTCTGCTGCTGGGGCAGGATGAGCCGCCCCTTGGGGGCCGACCCATCCAGGGGAACCACCAGGATAACGGTGTCCCCCGTCTCCAGAAGATCGGCCACCAGGTGACGCTCCGGCTGCTCCTGCACCGCCGCCTTTGCGGCGGCCTCCCGGAGCTCGTGGATGTGCAGGCCGGTCTGCGCGCTGGTCCAGATCGCATGCTCTTCCGGGGGCGGGACGGCGGGGAGCAGATCGGCCTTGTTCCAGACCAGGAGGAAGGGGATCTGCCGCTCCCGGATCAGGGCGAGCCACTCCTGCTCCTGGGGGCCCAGGGGCTGGGTGGCGTCGGCCACCAGGATGGCGAGATCGGCCTTGTTGAGGACCTGTTTGGTCCGGCGGACACGCAGGGCGCCCAGCTCCCCCTCGTCGTCAAAGCCGGGGGTGTCGATGATCTGGACCGGACCCAGCGGCAAGAGCTCCATGGCCTTGTACACGGGATCGGTGGTGGTGCCCTTGGTATCCGACACGATGGACAGGTCCTGTCCGGTGAAGGCGTTGACCAGACTGGATTTTCCCACGTTCCGCCGGCCCAGGAAGGCGATGCGCAGGCGCTCGCCGGAAGGGGTGTCGTTCAAGCTCATTATGTGTCCTCTCCCCGTCTTAGAACCGGAAGTCCCGCTGTCCCTGGGCGATCTGGGCCAGGTGCTCGGTGACGATCTCTTTCACCTTGGGATTCGTGATGTACTCCAGCTGCTTTGCGATGACCTGCTCGCCCGCTGCGCGGGTGGCGGGGGCGGCGTAGTCCTCCAGATACTCCTTGAGGGTCATCAGGGCGTTGGGAAGACAGCAGTTCTGGATCTGTCCCGCCTTGCACAGGGACATGAAGCGGTCTCCGGTCCGCCCCTCCCGGTAGCAGGCGGTGCAGAAGGACGGGACATAGCCCAGCTCCATGAGCCAGCGGACGATCTCATCCAGGGAGCGGTGGTCTGACACGTCGAACTGAGCGGAGCTCTCCTCTTCGGGCTCCGCCTCCGCATAGCCGCCCACGCTGGTGCGGGAACCGCCGGAGATCTGGGAGACGCCCAGGCCCAGGACACGCTCCCGGACGGCCTGACTCTCCCGAGTGGAGATGATCATGCCGGTGTAGGGCACCGCCACCCGGATGCAGGCCACGATCTTGGCGAAAATATCGTCCGAGATGCCATTATCGAAATCACCGGGGTCGATGTCGTCGGCCGGGCAGACCCGGGGCACGCTGATGGTGTGGGGACCCACGCCGAAGACGGCCTCCAGATGCTCCGCGTGCATCAGCAGCCCGGCAAATTCATAGCGGTAGAGCTCCAGACCGAAGAGCACGCCCAGGCCCACATCGTCGATGCCGCCCTCCATGGCCCGGTCATGGGCCTCGGTATGATAGGCGTAGTTGCTCTTGGGCCCGGTGGGATGCAGCTTTTCATAGCTCTCCTTGTGGTAGGTCTCCTGGAAGAGAATGTAGGTGCCGATGCCCGCCTCTTTCAGCTTCCGGTAGTCCTCCACCGAGGTGGCGGCAATGTTGACGTTGACCCGGCGGATGGCGCCGTTCTTGTGCTGGATGGAGTAGATGGTGTGAATGGACTCCAGAATATACTCCAGCGGATTGTGGACCGGGTCCTCCCCTGCCTCCAGAGCCAGGCGCTTGTGGCCCATGTCCTGGAGGGCGATGACCTCCGCCCGGATCTCCTCCTGGGTCAGCTTTTTGCGGGGGATGTGCTTGTTCTTGGCGTGATAGGGGCAGTAGAGGCAGCCGTTGACGCAGTAGTTGGACAGGTACAGGGGCGCGAACATGACGATCCGGTCGCCGTAGAAATCCTTCTTGATCTGCCGGGCCAGGGCAAAAATCTCCTGATTTTTGTCCTCCAGCTCACAGGCCAGCAGGACGGAGGCCTCCCGGTGGGTCAGGCCCTTGCGCAGCCGGGCCTTTTCCAGGATGGCGTCGATCACGGCCGCGTCTCTCTTATGGGCATCGGCATAGGCGAGGCTATCCAAAATCTCCTGATGGTCGATGAATTCTTCCGCTTTTCTGGACTTGGGATTATACATGGATGATCTCTTCCTCTCTTCTGGGTCAGGCGACAGTCCCTTCCCCATTAGTTTTTATTTCTTGGGTGTTTCTAATTCCCCGGGAAATCTCCGCGGTGGACCGCCACCGTGCAGCCGATGGAGGCCAGGCGCCGTTTCAGGCCGGCCAGATGTTCCGCGGCCTCCTCCCCGGTGCAGAGCTTATGGTCGTAGAGCGTATATTTCTCCCGGGTGGCGGGGGGCGACAGGTTGGGCATGACCACGTTGGCCCCCGCCTTGATCCCCAGCTCCCGCCCCTGGGGGTGAATGGTACCCAGCGCGGTGGTGGCCGGAAGAAGGACCCGGGGCAGCAGCAGACGCACCAGCGCCAGCAGAATGAGGGTATCCTCCAGCGTTCCGGCCGTCTCTCCGCCAAAGGGGGTGTCCTTCTGGGGGATGAAGGGGCCGATCCCCACCATATGGGGCTGGAACTCCTGCAAGAAGCAGAAGTCGGCCGCAAGGGTGTCTGGGGTCTGCCCGGGAGAGCCCACCATAAATCCGGCCCCCACCTGGTAGCCGATCTCCTTCAGGGTGCGCAGACAGTCCAGCCGATGGCCCAGGGCCATCTCCGGGGGGTGCAGCATGGCGTAATGGGCGGCGTCTGCCGTCTCATGGCGCAGCAGGTAGCGGTCCGCGCCGGCATCAAACCAGAGCTGGTAGACCGATCGCTCGCATTCCCCCAAAGAGAGGGTGACGGCGCAGTCCGGCCAGTTGGCCTTGATGGCCCCTACCCACTCCGCGATCTGGTCCGGGGAGAGGCCGGGGTCCTCTCCCCCCTGGAGCACGAAGGTGCGAAAGCCCCACTCATACCCCCGGGCGCAGCAGTCTAGGATGGTGTCCCGCTCCAGGCGGTAGCGGCTCACCGCGGGATTGCCCCGGCGAATGCCGCAGTAGAGGCAGTTATTCTTGCAGATGTTGGTGCATTCGATGAGACCGCGGACGTAGATGGCGTCCCCATACCAGCGGCGCCGCTCCGCCTCAGCCCGGCCGAAAAGGAGCGCCTTGTCCAGGGACCGGCGCCGTGCCAGCAGCGCCCGCCACTCCTCCCGGCTCAGATGATGCTCCTCGATCAGCTTTTCCAGCAGCTCATCCATTGGGCAGCTTGGAATAGATGGCCTTGCAGGTCACGCCGGGCAGCATGCCCACCTTCCCGGACAGCGCGCTGATGGCGTCCGAGGGCGCATCCAGCACGATGGAGATGATGTTGCAGCCCCGCTGCCGGTAGGGCAGTCCCATCCGGCCGATGATATAGTCCTTGTATTGATGGAGCAGCTCGTTGAGCTTTTCCACGGAATCCGCATTCTCGACCACTACGCCGAGAAGGGCCACGCGCGATTCTTCCATAGATCGGTTCCTCCTTGTAACGCACGAAAAATGGACGCACCGAGAGAAGGTGCGCCCATACGGAAAACCAGTATTCTGCACAACCCTTCCCCGTCAGGGAGCATCTCCCTTTCGCGTCAGCGTTGCCTTGATTATACTGCTCATTTCAGTTTTTGTAAAGGCTTCTTTTTTCAGAAAATCTTTTTCATCCATGGCTGGATTTCCGGTTGAATTTATGCGCCAAAAGACGTACTATATAAGCGAAACGATTTGGAAAGCAAAAGGAGGAATGGAACGATGGTGATCGATCGGGTAAAGAATGCCGCCGTCTACTATGGCCTGGGGGAGCGCTTCCAGAAGGCGCTGGAATGGATGGTGCAGGCCGACCCTTCCAGCATGGTGCCGGGAGAGAAATGTACCATTGACGGGGAGAATATTTTTGCCACGCTCTTTGAGGTGGACACCCTGCCCCGGGAGGAGTCCCAGCTGGAGGGCCACAAGCGGTATGCGGACATCCAGTACCTCCTGGAGGGCAGCGAGTGCGTGGGCTACGCCCAGAACGGTACCGTACCGGTGACGGTCCCCTATGATCCCCAGAAGGACATCGGCTTCTGGAACGGGGACTGGGATACCCTGAAGCTGGAGGCCGGCATGTTCTATATCGTCTGGCCGGACGATCTCCATGCCCCCCGTGTGGCCTGCGGAGCGCCCGCTCCGGTCAAGCGCATGGTGGTAAAAGTGAAGCTGGACCCGTAAAAAATGCAGGACCCAAGTCAGAACAAAGACTTGGGTCCTGTTTTGCCGGTGGATGGTCTCTATCGGTCCAGCACGGGGTTCATATAGTAGACATTCTTCTGGTTCATCTTGTCCTTGGCCAGCTGGATGGCCTCGCCGAAGCGCTGGAAATGTATGATCTCCCGCTCGCGCAGGAAGCGGATGACGTCGCTGACGTCGGGGTCGTCCGACTGCCGCAAGATGTTATCGTAGGTGACGCGGGCCTTCTGCTCGGCGGCCAGGTCCTCGGTCAGATCACAGATGATGTCGCCCTTGACTCCGATATAGGAGGCGGTCCAGGGCGCGCCGGAGGCCGCCGCCGGATATACGCTGGCCCCGTGGTCCGTGAAGTAGGGGGCGAAGTTCCCCATTCTGGGATCGTCCGGCGAGAGCTTCCGGGTGAGCTGATAGACGATGGTGCCCACCATCTCCAGGTGGCCCAGCTCCTCCACGCCGATGTCGGTGAGCAGTCCCTTGAGCTCGGGATAGGGCATGGAGTAGCGCTGGCTGAGATAGCGGATGGACGCGCCCAGCTCCCCGTCGGGTCCGCCATACAACAATAGACTATTATAATATTTATTTCTTAGATGACAATAAAATATTCATTATACCAAATCTAGGTTTCTATTCTTCCTTACTTTATAATATGGCTGGAAAGCCCTGTCCTACTGTTATAATCAGGACTCATGATAGGTCCGCCATCATTCCTCATGAGATGGTATTCAATTCCTATTGTCTCGGATTGTTTAAATTCAGATTTATCGGAATTTGAGTAGGTAATTTCAATATCGAATGTACAGTTCTTCGGATACGAATCTATCATTTTCCCCTTTGCATCAAGGAAACATATTCCAATGCTCTCTTCACTTCCTGCAACAAGAGAAAAGGGCCCATGTAATAATTCACCATTGAGAAATACTCTGATGTCAATTGCACTTGTGTTGCTTACATTTTGTACTAGGTAGTCTATTTGGCAGCAAAATAACGAATAATCTAGGTCTCTTGGGTCAATTCCATCCATCACAGCAACTCGATCAAAATAAAGAATCGGTCTCGTATTCACATATAAAATCCTCAGTGGTTCTTTAGATGTAGATGAATGATTATATATATTACTGTTCAGTAGAGGTGTTAATTTTCGTTTGTAATCCAAGGCATTCATTTTTTCTGTATGCTGTATTGTTTCAATCAATGCGATGATTGTCGTAATACTGCCCAATATTATCCCGTAAAATGGAAGAATGTCTTCTGGTTTATAACTAACAGAAAGAATTGGCCATATACTCGATATATATGAAGTAGAGAATACTTTATCAATTCCAAATGGTACTATAATAACTAATATCAAAACAAATAAAGAAAACCACCAAGGATGTTTTCGAATCAACGAAAATAAATCTATTCGCGTGTCCCCTCCTGCTACTTTTCTATGACTTCTTGTGTTTGAGGATACTTTGGTGGAGAATATTTTATGGATTACAAATGGTACTATAATAACTAATATCAAAACAAGTAAAGAAAACCACCAAGGATGTTTTCGAATCAACGAGAATAAATCCATTCGCGTGTCCCCTCCTGTTACTTTTCTATGACTTCTTAATGGTGGACTGAACTTATATTACCATATCTTGTTTCAAAATCAATATATGGTAAAGTGGCACAGTGAAAACTGTGCCACTTTGCTTGCTATGTTCTATCGAATCCTAAATTAGTTAGATCCCTCTCCGCCCGTTCCATCGTCCACCTTTTCGCGCAGGGACTCAACGGCCTTCGTAAGCCAGGGCGGGATATCTGCGCCCAGCGCTCCGGCATTCTCGATGATACTCCCCGTTTCTGTGAGGATATACCACACGATCACCAGCGGGCAGAAAAAGACCTCATATGTAAACGGCAGGCTTATGCCAGGCATATGCTCCAGGATCATGCTGATCACCATGTCAAGGATACCGGCTACGATGACTGCCACGACCGCCCCCAGCTTGTGCCAAATGCCATCTCTGGCGGCCTGGCTGGACCACTTCCCCGCTCGCAGCGCCGCGCAGGATCCGGTGGCATAGTCAATGGCCATGCAGGCGATCCAGGCAATGACCAGCCAGCCAAACCAGCCCCACAGTGCGGTGAGGGCGGCACAGAAGGTCGACAGCGCGGCCTTGAGCGTATTCACATGCTCCATATCAGTCTTTCCCCTTTCTAATATGCTCCGCCATGGCGTGAATGAGGCACACCACGTTGGCGTCCGCGTAGCCGCTGCCGGTCTTCCAGTAGTCCGGGCTGGTCACGATCCCGGCCTGGGCCAGCACCTCCACATCGGTGTCCAAGTCGGACACATTGGGATCCTCCCCTTCGCAAAGCTTCAGGAACTCCTCCCAGCCGCCGGGCGTGTTCCGGATCGTCCGGGGGCAGTCCTTGCCGTTCCAGTGGTGGTGCTGCACCACCAGCTCCAGGGGGATGCTGTGTTCTGTCATCAGGAGGCGCACCAGGGCGGCAGCGTTCTGCTTTGCCTTCTCAAAGTCACCGCCCTGATTCACGCAGATCTCGATGCCGATGCTCTTGGTGTTGCCGGGGCCCTTGGCTCCGTCCCCGGCGTGATAGGCCGTCTCGGTATCCGGCAGGTGCTGGACGATGGCGTGGTCGTCCACCGTGTAGTGCCAGCTCACCATATTTTTGTAAGCACTATACCCCTTCAGGTAAGAGGCGTGGGCCGCCGCGTCGGCTCCCCGGGCGGTGTTCCCAGTCTCGTGGATGGTGAGATAGCTGCACAGATTGAGGCCGCCAGGACGGTTCTTCCGACCCTGCGGGATATATTCGGTCTGGATGGCAATGCCGTTGTCAGTGGTCCGCTGAGGGGTCTTTACCGGCTCCAGGTAGTCCAAGGAAACCCAGCCCTTGTCTGTTCTCCCCCAGCCGTCCCGCTCCTCCAGAATGGTGACCACCGTACCCCGGGGATAGGCTCCCGTCTTTCCATAGCCCGTACCCGGGCCGCTGCGGATGTTGACGCCGATGGACGGCGTGACCGTGTACTGTTTGCTCATGGTGTCCTCCTTGTCTCCGTCCGGCATCTCATCATCGCTCCGGCGGAAGATGAGCAGCCAGGACCGGCAGATCCGCCGCTGGCTTGGCGTCACCTCCAGGCCCGGTCCAAGGGTGCCCTGGGATGACCAGGAGCCGTCCCACCGGAGGATGTGGACGCACCCACGCGCCCGCAGGGCGTCCTCCAGGGCGTCCGTGTTCTCGGGAGTGTCCTTGGAGCAAAGCAGGACCACAACTGTACCGTCAGCCTTTACGCCGGTATAGGTCCAGCCATTGCGCCCGCCGTCCTTGTCGGTATACCGTCGGCCATTGATATCCACCGGCGGGCAGCCGATGGCGTAATCATAGACGGCCTGGTCCTCGGTGCCAATGGTGAGGCGACCCGCCTCGTCGATCAAGATGCCGTACTCGTGGTATTGGGGTCGCAGGCCCCACGCGCCGCCGATCATGATTGCGCTCTGATGGTCGTAGGCTTTTGCCTTGCCGGGGATGTTTGTCAGCGCGAAGAGTGCCAGGTTGACCACGCCTACGCAGTCCGCCCCCTGTTCCGCCTGGATCTGCTTCCAGGTCAGCCGCTTCACGTTGTCGTAGATCCGGAAGCGGTATTTGTCCTGTGGATATTCCGAGATTCGATAGCTCACTCTTTCTTCCCTCCTTCCATGATTGCCTCAGCCGCTTCGCGGCTCAGGCGGCCCGCTGCCACCAGCGCCTCGATGCGCTGCTTGTCCCAGAGCATAGGATAGTACTTCCGGGCCAGCTCCTCCACATTCATAGATCTACCCCCTGCATGATCGCCAGAAAATCCACGTCCGCTCGGAGCTGCTCCAGCGCGGTGGGCGCGGTCGGGACCAGCGCCGCTTGGTCGGCCGCGATCTCCTCCTCCGTGCGCTCCGCCGGCTTGCCGTCCACCAACTTGTAGCGTGGGATTCCATCCTTAGTGTAGGTCCCGTCCGGGAAATAGTGCGACTGGCACAGGTTGTACCTGTCTCCTGTACCCTCGTCAATCTCGATCCACCCTGAGATGTCTGCCGGGGTGGTGTAGCCGCCCTCGCAGTGAGTAATACGACCACGCCCATCGGCCTTGACATAGACTTTCGACTTGATACTTTCCATAGCCACCTCACAGTTCTGCGGACAAAAATCCATCTGACACTTCTGACACTGAGTATACCTTTCCAGGAGTAAACCCTGTTCCCTGCACCTGCAAACACACCATGCCATCAGCCAGTGACCATACTGATACCAATGTGACCGAGTTACCATCATACGGATAAAGCTTTGAAATTCTTCCACTCCAAACAGGTTCTGATCTCATTGTTACTGGTGTTGGCACAAAAAGGTACGTTACACTTGAACTATCGGCGTAGCCCCATGCGTTATTCATTCCAACTTTGAATAGATACCGCTGACACTCCGAAAGCACTACCCCAAATTTAGGTCCAACAAACAAATGCGGCAAGCCAGACTTATCCATCCATCCGAGAGTGTGGAAGTCACCTTCCTCCATCTTTGCGGCGTACATCCGAATCTTGCACCCCTTGCCGCATACAAAAACAAATTTCAGGGAGGATGTCAGCGTCCCGGCGGTGTCCGTCAGTGAACAAAAGCCCTTTTCGTCCGGAATGGCAACATCTTTTTTGTACTCGTCAAAGATGTTCGTGATGTAGCAATACTCTGTCCCGCTAATCCGCTCGGCCAGCGCGGACAGAGTGAGGGTCTTACCACTGTAATTGGAAGGTGCTTCCACGGTGCACTCAAACGTTGCAAAGTTTCCAGACGGTGCCTCCAACTCGATGCAGTCGTCTTTTACAGTCAGCGTTCCGCTGTTCAGCTTCCAGCCGTCAATGGTGTAGCCGTCCGCATAACTGAGCTTCCCACGCTGATTGATTGGAAAGAATCCAGCTCCTTTTTGGCTTCCGCCGCCGATAAAGAAGCCATTTCGGAGAAGGGTAGGTCGCACTTCAGCCCCCAAGTTGAAGAGAGCCTGCTGAGGTGTTTTTGCACCTGTGCCTCCATTTTTTAAAGGCACGATATCTCCGGATCCGTACAGCGCAGAGAACGCTTCTCCGATCTCTTTCACGGCTCTCTGGGTCGCATTTGCCTGTTCCGTCAGATAGTTATACCCGTGCTGTTTGCTCAGCCCCACCTCCTCTCCGGTTGGGGCAACGGTCTGACCATAGGTCCAGTTTTCCGGAAGATCCGCCGGAAGCGGAACGGTGATCGGATTATCCGCCATTTGCAATCACTCCTTCTCTGACAGGAATCGTATGTTTCAGGACGGTGGAGCCGGTTACCGGGATATAAACGGTGGAGGCAGTCAGCACGTTCCCGTCCGTGTCCAGAAGCTCTACCTGTGTGATCTCCGCAGCCTGATCTTGTGCTACCGAATAGGTGACCGTCAGTCTCGATCCATCGACCCGCTTCTCCAGATCCGCAATGGTGACCGTCCCATTCACACGGGCGGACGCGATATCTCCGGATACAAAGCCCGCGACTCCCTCCAGCAATTTCTGCTGAATTGATTTGGTTTCCGGCATTTTAATCACTCCCTGGGGCGTCTCACTGGCAAAAGGGGCCACTCCGAGTCCCCATCCACCGAGCCGATAGTTGTAAATCCGCTGTGAGAGATCGATCTGCTCACTCAGCAGCAGTCCGGCACTGAGCAGCGGAGTATTGACATAGACGATGTGGGCCGGCTTGATCTGGTTGATCGTCACGGCCACTTCCGCGGCATACTGCTGGTTTTCGGCGGAGCTCTCCACATACAGCGTATAGTTCGGATAGTCCATCCGAGCGGTCCAGGCTCCTGGCCCGATCAACACGTCCAGGCGCTGGCGCAAAAATTCCATGGTATAGGGCGGTCTGGTCGAGATCCGGTTGAGAAGCCGTGATCTCCGAAACGAAATCGACTCCGAGACCGGATTTGGAACGATTCCCAGGACCTTTTCCCACTGGCTGACCGCCGACACATCCATACTCTGAAAAAAGAAATTCTGCGCCACCGAGGTGATCTCCTCCGCCAGAAGGTCGAACTGCTCCTGTTCCGTCTGACAGATCTGCTGATAGTCCTGGATGCGCCGGTACCAGGGCGGAAGCAGGGAAAGAAGTTCCCGGTCCAATTCGATTTTATTCACGCAGCGTCACCGTCCCCAGCGTGGGCACCTGCTGGAGAGCGCCCGTTTCTGTGAGGATCAGATCCTCGCTGCCCCCGTTGAGCTGGATAGATACAGCGTTGACGACACCGGTAGTCCCTACGATGGCCGCCAAGACCCGGGAGAGGTACACATCCGCCGCATATTCCACGGTGCCGGAGCCGAGCTGAGTGTCCCAGGCCTGCCGCACGCTCCGCAGGTAGACCTCGATGGAGGCCTCCACCAGGGGCTGCACCTGCTCCAGATCGTATTCGGCGGCCAGCGTTACCACCGCCGACACACTGACCTCCACTTTTTCCGGGGCCGATATGGTTACCTGGGCCCCGATGGGCGCGATCCCAAGCCCCGCGCCCGTGCGCTGGGGGTCGATGGCAGTCTGGATGCGCTCCACCAGCTCCGGAGAGGCCGGTAGCAGGTCGGCGCCCAGGACGGAGCACTTGACCGTCCCTCCCCCGCTCCAGGTCGGATACACCTGCACTCCGCCGACGCCGTCGATCTCCAATATGGCGGCGCGGTAGGAGGCGATATTCCCACCGAAGGGCTTTTCGGTCAGGGCGGTGACCAGTCTTGCCCGGAGCGCTTCGTCGGTCTCCGTATCGTCTCCGGGGATCAGGATATCGGTGATCTGGGCAGAGGTCAGCCCCTGGACCGATGTGATGGGCAGGATAGGCCCGCTGTACTCGTTCCCGATGGCGCCGGCGGTCTCAGCGGTAAGCTGGTACTGGTTCGGCGTATCCTCCTGCGCGGTCACCACAAAGTTGATGCTCTCCGCCCCGTTGATGGTGGAGAAGCGCGCGCCCAGAGGCACCGGTGTATTGAACACGCCCAGCCGGACTGCCGGTGAGGCCGGATACCGGGAGATCCCGCCCAGCGGTGCCAGAAGGTCCAGAGAGGCGCCCACGGCGGTCTGGACAAAGGCCTGGCGCTGCACCAGATCGAGGGAGAGATAGAATCCCTCAAACACATAGGCCGCCGGACTGAGCGCGGTGGGGATGGGCGCGGTATCGCGCTTATCGTAGATGTCCGGAACCGACTCCAGCATCTGCTTCCGGAGCGCGGCATAGGTTTTTTCGGTAAAATCGATCACGCCAAATTCACCTCCACAGAAGTGGGAATGTCGCCATAGACGGTGTGGACTGTCATGGATGCGGTCATGGTATCCCCGGCCAGCACATAGGTGAAGCCGGAGATGCCGCGGATGCGGTCATCCACCCCCAGAGCATCCTCCAGACGCCGCTGGATCTCGGAGGCCACATATCCGGGGTCCTGTCCGATCAGCCCATCCCACTGCATCCCGGAATAGGGAGAATAGATCTGCCAGCGGAAACGCTCCACATGCAGGATGATATCCACCGCCTGCTTGACAGCCTCATACCCGCTCACGGTGCCGCGGATACGGCCGGACGCCTGGTCGATGTACCATGTCAGCGAGGGCTGCTGTTCAAATTGGAGTCCGGCCTCCAGATCGACCGCTCCGCCGGAAGGCAGCACAGACATCCCCTACCCCCCTTCCATGATCCGGGAGAGCACGATGTATTTCTGCCCCCGCTGTACCCGGAGCAGGAGCACTGCGTCCCCCGGCTCCAACCCCCGGTTGAGAATGGTATATCCATCCTCGACCGGGAGTGTCTCTCCATTCTCGATGCAGGCGACCGTCCCAGGGATCTTCTTCTCCACCACCGGCTCCGTCAGATAGAGCAGACAGGCTTTGAGCGGCGCCATAGCGGGATTGGTGGAGATCTCCAGCGGGGATGTGCTGATCACCGTTCCCACGCTCAGATCGGTCAGCTGCGCGGCGCGGAGATGCTGCGCGATCATCTGGTTGATAATATCTCTCAGCTGCATGGTTCACCTCAAATTGCCAGGGTCTCAAATTTCATGGTGTGTACGTCGTTTTCCCAGGTGTGCGTCACTTTTTCCAGAAGGACATACCGGTCCAGATCGATGTCCCCCAGGCCGGGGACCTGCATGAGCACCATCTGCCCGGCCCGCAGGCCCGGAATGCCCAGGGCTTCCACGGACAGAGTGCGCATCCGCCGGTTATAGTACCGCAGGCTCTCCTGCGCACGGGCGCGGGCCTGCGCGTCGTTGATATCCCCGTCCAGCTTCTGATAGAGCTGGAGCAGACCCCACTGCCCGATGGTACTGGAGTCCTGCGCCACAAACACATCTGCCCTCCCGGTCTTTTCGTTGGGCCGGGCCAGTTTGATCGAGTTGTAGGTCTGCTCATCGATATCTGTCTTGTAGGAGTAATCCAGCAGCAGAGAGTTTTCTCCGATCACGGTATTGGAGATCATATCCTCCGGGCGGCGCAGCGCCACCCCGCTCCCTCCGTCATAAAAGACATAGATATCCCCGGTGTTGAGAAGGGTCTGCTGGACAGCCTCCCCGATGATGTCGAAGCAGCTCTGGTCCTCTTTGGAGAGAGACGGGATCGGATATCCGGTGTCCGCCAGATCTCCCACCTCGACCTGCAGGTCTCCGGCGATTTGCCGGATGATGTCTCCGGCCTTCTGGCTGTAAAAGGTATAGGAGGCGTTTGCCTTGAAATACCGCAGCCGGTCGTAACAGGTGACGTCGATCTCTCCCCAGCGGTTTTTCGACTTGGTGAACACCCAGCCGTAAAATTGGAGCTGTCCATCCACGGAGAAGCGGACCACATCGCCCTCGGTAAAGGATAGGTCTCCCGACTTGAGGATGGTGAAGGTCAGCTTTCCGGGCGTGTCGGTGCGGTTGGTCTCCCAGGATACGGACTCCACGCTGTTGGAGCACTCCCAGATCCGCCCGCTCGACTGATTGACGATCAGAAGCTCCGTGTTCATGTCACGCTCACCACCTGCAAAGCAGATTTCTTCATCCACCCGAGGGCGCCGCCGGACTCCGTGATCACATGGACCGGGCAGGCTCTGCTGCCATCCACGATCCTGGATACCACGACCCGGCGGCCGTTCCCATTTCCGTGCGGTTCATCCCCATAGCTGGAGTAATAATAGGGGCCGTTTGCCACGCACACCCCTCCTACCACCAGCTGTCCCTGGGGGATGTCTCTGGTCTGCTCTGTGGTGACCGTCGCAGGCGTGCCCGCCGTCTGCTGCTGGACCTGCATCACTCTGGGAGAGTAATCCCGGTATTCCGTCAGGGTCAAATCATAATAGAAGTCGCCGGTCTCACCGCCCCGCTCCTCATAGGTAAATCCGGTGACCAGCACCTGGAAGCCGGCATCCTCTGTCATAAAGGGCGTCCCGTCCTCATAGTACCGAACCGGGGTGTAGAGAATAGGCGCCTTCTCATCCATGGCGGACTGGAAAAAGCGGATGTAAAACTCTGGAGGCTCAAAGCCGTTGGCCGTCAGCACGCCCGGAAAGGGTTTCCCGGGAAAAAACTTGGAGATGGTCACGGTTTTCAGCTTCGGTTTGCGCGGCACCATGATCGGTCCGATCCCGAGCACATTGTATTCGCTGTTGTCCGACTCTACCGCCACCGGCAGCTTGTCCGGATTGACCGGGAGACGGATCACGACACCGTCACGTGTGAAGAATATTCCAAAGTTATTTGTCATGGTTCCGCCTCCCGTCAATAGGCCCGCGCGGTGCTGACGGTCGAGCCGGCCGCCACCTGTTCGATGAGGATATCCCGGATCGTGTCCGCCAACTGCTGGCGGTCCGCCGCCGTGCGCCCGGTATTGGCGCTGTTTATGGTAATCACCGGCGTCTGAGCGGTCAGGTTGATCCGGTTCACGTACTGACGCTGCGCCATATCCACCAGAGATTTGAGATCTTCCTCCGAGAGATTTACCGCCTTTTCAATGCTCCCGACACTACCAGAGATGTCGCCCAGCTTTCCATTGATCGATGCCAGCTCTCCATAGGCGGGCACAGTGAACCCCGAACCATAGTCTCCCATTCCGGGCATGGAGAATCCGCCCAGTTTCAGATTGGAGCCCCATTGATAGCCGCTCTGGAAGGACTTGCCCAGGTCAAAATACTCCATGGGCTTGACAAACTCCTTGTAGGAGCCTGCGGCGATGGCTCTTTCCCGGCTGGCCTGCATGGTCTGATATAGACTGTCAATGCCCGAGGTGAGGCTTACTTCCACGCCGGGTATTGCGTTAATCAGGGCTTCAATTCCGCTTGCGACGCTTCGGATGTGCCCCAGAATGCCCAGAGCCATATCGTGGAACAAAATTTCAACTGCTCCGGGGAGATCTGTAAATGCATTTCCAACGAAGTTTATAAACATAGCAAAGCCGCGCTGGAGTGGTACGATGGTCATATTCATGATCTGTGCGCCCATTGTGAAGAATGCACCTGCCACAATCCCGGTAGCCGAAATACTGGACTTGGTGAAGTGGTTGAAGGCCGCCACGCCGGCATAGAGCGCCGCAACCAACAGAATGACTCCCATCACAATCCAAGTGATGGGCGAGGCGAGGAGCGCACTATTGAAGGTAAATACAGCCGCAGATGCCGCAGCTGTATTCCCAGTTAATACACCGAAGCCAATGCTCAAAAGGTTTACGACAAAATGATAGGCTGCTGTTGCGACAGCTGCAATCTTGGTCCAGTTGGCTGCGATTTGGAATACAGCAAAGGCGCCTGCGGCACCCAGTACCAGCGGCCCGATGATGTCCAGGTTGTTTGCCAGCCAGTTGATTCCCACCAAAACCGGCTGGAAGGCCATGAGAGCGGTGTTCTGGAAGGATGTCCATACTTGCCCCCAGGTCATTGGCATCTGCGCAAATTCGGCGTTGATTCTAGCCGCGGCATCAAACATGGCGTTTTTGACCACTTCGGCGGTGACCTGTCCTTCGCTGGCCATTTCCCGCATGGTTCCAACGGAGACCCCCATATATTTCGCAATAGACTGCGCGATGGTCGGCGTCTGCTCTAAAATGGAATTGAGTTCCTCACCTCGCAGAACACCGGAAGACATGGCCTGTGTCAGCTGGAGCAGGGCCGCATCAGCCGCCTGCGTGGATGCGCCGGAGAGTATGATCTGCTTGTTGATCTGCTCAGCAAAGGAGACGAGCTCCCTGGTGCTGTTAAAGGCGTCACCAGCCATTGTTCCAAGCTTTCCCACCATATCCGCAGTGGCCTGATAGGACCCCCGGGATCTCTGTGCGCTCTCATAGATCATCCGGTTGAGCTGGGCAGTGTCCTTGAGCTCGCCGTTCATCCGGTTCAGCCTTGCCGTGGTCTGCGCCATAGTATCAGACAGGCCGACCAGAGAGGTCAGACCTTTCAGCCCCGCATAAGCTCCGACCAGGTTCCGGATCTTTCCGGTCAGGGTGTCTGTGGTCCCGCTCAGCTGGCGCTGGGCCTCGGAATATTGATTTGCCTGCCGCCGGGCCAGCTCGGTGGCCTCCGCGGCCCGCCCGGTACATTGCAGGTAGGATGTGAACGCCGCCGTAAACCGGTCGACCAGAATGAGTTCTTCCTGAATCCGTGCCACAGAATCACCTCGTTTCGATCTCCTGCTGTTCTTTCCTGCGGGCCACCATGTCTCGGAAGGCAAACGCAGTCACCAGATGTTTTTCTCCCGCCGGGAGTCTGTCATATTGGGAGGGGGGCCAACCCAGATTGACAAAGCAGTAATAGGCTGTCAGTGTCTCAGCGTCCAGGTCGGCCCCGTAAATCAGTTTTTTACCATTTCCTCCATGACATCGCTCTCCAGCTCGGAGAGCCCGTGAATGGCCTGCATCAGACGGTTATATTCTCCGGCCAGCAGCATTTTCCCCGGCACCAGCAGGGGGCTGACCACGCCGTAAGCGTCGCAGAGTTCCTTGCTGGAAAAATCGGGTTCCACTGTGGCTGCCACAGCGGTCCGCTGGGCATAGTCCACACTGTCCAGATACTCGAGGCGCTGGCCGCTGCGGGTTTCTACCCGGGTAGCGGCCCGAACCAGACGGTCGTTTTCCTCCTGGCTCAGCGCCCGGATGCGAAACGGAATGGGCTTGCCGTTCTCGTCCAAAAACCGGTCCGAGATGATGACCTCCTTCTCTACGGCCGTCTTGACCGGGTGAAGAAATGCGGAAAGCTTGCTCATAACAGATCCTCCTTACTGGCTCACATTCACCGGGTCCGTAAAGCCCTGGATCCGGGCCACCCGGGTGTAAGCAAAATTAAATTCATAGTCCAGCATCGCCTTCTCATCATCCAGAATGGAGAGAGGGATCTCTCCCGTCAGATGACATCCATAGTAGGCCATGATCTGACTGCCCATGCTGACCGTGGGGTCGGTGTTGTTGATCTGCACGTCAAAATACTCCATGACGCCCTTCGTGATATAGTTCAGGAGCATCTCCTGAAACAGATTGGAGCCGTTGGAGCCGTAGTAGACCTTCCCCTTCGCGGTCAGCTTGACGCCGTTGGGCTTGTCCTGGATCACCCGCGTGCCAATGCTGCGCATATCGGTGGACTGGATCCCGCCCACAGGCTGGATGTTCTTCAGACCGATCACCTCGATCTGCTTCCCGTTCCGGGTGATATAGACGGTGCCCTCGGCGCCGTTTACCGTATCTCGCTCAAGCAAAAAAGCCATGCATTCCACCTCCTCAGGAGATCTCAATGGTGAGATAGATCTTCTCCACCGAATCCACAGGCTGGAGGGCAAGATTTACCACGATGGCGTCGATCTCCTGCCCGGCCAGCACCTCCACGTCATCGGGGGAGAAATTCTGGATTCCCTGCTCCGCCTGGATCTGCTGGAGATAGCCGACGATGGCGGTTTTGAACCGGGCCCGTCCGGCCTCGTTGTTGTTGACCACGCCGATAAAATTGGCGGAGAACTGGGCATAGAGGTCGTTTGCGATGGTGGAGAGGAGCCGGACCACCCGGTTTTTCCGATAGATCTTTCCGATGTCCTCGGTAAAGGTCACCAGACTGTTGATGTCCTGCATGACCTTCACCACGCCGTCCTCCGCAAAAAAGACGAAATTCCCCTGCTCCAGCTCCTGGATATACTGGTCGTTGGTGCGCATCTGGGTGGATATTGCCTGCGGATACTGGGCATAGGTCAGGCTCTCGTTGAACTTCGCGCCGGCGGAAGCTCCTCCGGCCCACCAGACAGCCTGTTCCTTCGTCAGCTCGGTCCCGTCTGCCAGCTTTACCGGGCTGTTGACGTGGATGACATACCGTGTATCCGGTGCGGAGAGCCCGGAGGCGCAGAGCTGGCAGCGCTGGCCGTTCTCATCGTTCATTCGCTTGATGAAGGACAGCATGGCGGTCTGCACCGTCTCATCGCTGCCGTCATAGATCATCACATCGAACTTGTAGGGCTCAATGGCGGTCAGGTAGGTAGAATAGGCCGTTGCGGCCACTGTACCATCGTTTCCGCCGGTCAGAGCCGCCCCTGTGGTGGCGCTCAGCGCTCCGGAGCCGTTGAAGGTGACCCAGTCGTTGGCGGTCAGGTCCTCCACGGTCTTTCCGGTCTGTTGATCCATGACAGCGCCGTCCACCACCGTGGATACCAGGAAGGAATCCTCCGGCTCCGTGAGGGCCGTCACGATGATAGAGATGTCATTCCCGCGCACCCCCTCATACCGGGCGGTGGCCGTCAGCGTCCCCTCCGTAACGGTAGCCTTCGCGGCACTGGATGCGCTGGGCCGGTACAGCAGCACCCGGGTGGGCGGGCTGGTCCGGTTGGAGCCCTTGAAGATCTCCTGCAGGAAACGGGCCTTCGGGTCGGTGATGTCGTAGCCAATGATGGGAGTCAGGTCCATATCCGGGGTGACTTCCGTGACCTTGGCCACCGCGCCCCAGGACAGGGGCTCACAGATCGTAACGACGCCCCGCTCGCCCACATTCAGACCCAGGGCTCCCTTGGTTTTGAATCGGATATAGACACCGGGAAGGACTTTGTTCTGGGTCGTCCAGGAACCGCCTGCCATATCACTCACGCTCCTTTGCGAAAAATGCCTTGACAGCCTGATCGGCCTGCGTCAAGGTGTACTCTGGTTTTCTCAGCACGGCGCTGAGAAAATCCTTCTGATACTGCTTGTACCGGGCGCTCCGCAGCAGGGCCTCCCGGGTATACTTTTTAGCCTCCATCGGTCACGTCCTCCTTGTAGTCCATGGTGCGCATGGGGTTGTATGGCTCCGGGAGGTGGACGATCACCCGGATCTCAAACTTGTAGTGAAGCGCGTCCAGGTCGATCCGCCACTCCCGCTCGTAGGTCCGCAGCGCCCCGGTGTCCGCGCCGTCCGTATAGGGAAAGGTCTCCATCACAAGGTCAAGGGTCTCCGCGACCTCCTGATAGAGCCGCTGCATATCCGGCCGGTTGTAGTCCTCCAGATAGGTGAGATCCAGTCCGATGGTGCGCAGCCATCGCCCGGCGGTCTGGAGCTTCAGGTTGGAATAGCGCTGCTGGAGGAACATACAGGGTACGGTGCTCCCCTGCTGGTTCGGGTCCTCGAAAAACGTCACGCCTGGGAAGTTTCCGGACAGGTGTGCGGCCAGAGACCGAGCCACGGTGGAAAGTGTGAATTTCATTTCATCAACTCCTGAATGTGTCGGTCCAGCTCAGAGAGCACTGCTTTTTCATAGGCCTCTTTCCCCTTGTCGGTCATGAATTTCCCCTTCACATAGGTCGTTTTCGTGCCGACAACCAGACCACCGCCAGACTCGGCATACGCCGGATCGTATTCCAGCTGATCCGAATTTGGGTTGATGTACAGCCCCGGTACAAAATGCCGGTCGACCCGGTGGCCGTCGTTGACATAGGAGGCGTATTCCAGATCATTTTTCAGGAGGGAGCGGTAGATCCCGCCGCCGGAGATCCCGCCGCCCCGCGGCTCCACTTCGCTGTCTGTGACCCAGTGCTGTTTCAGCTCTCCACTGCGCGTGCCGGTGCCGCGGAGGTCCCCCACTTTGGGCGGGGTGGCCTCCACGGCGGCCTCAACGGCCCGCATCGCCGCGTTCTTCTGTACCTCATACAGGATCTCCGGCAAGTCCGCCCCGATCTTTTTCAGTTGCAGAAGACGCTGCTGTAATGTGACCGTGTAGCTCATTTCACACGCTCCTGCTGCAGCAGGCGGATCTCCTGATGCGCCAGCCCAGGGAGCACCGCTCCAAAGGGTTCAAAGTACCGGTTTGGCTCCGAGGCAAAGGCCCGGAGTTCCTCGGCCTCCTTCCCCAGCAGCGCCCCGCGGCGGATGTGCAGCTCATCGCCCGCCCGGATGTCCACGGCATTGTCCAGCATCAGATGGTCCTCCTGCCGGACATAGGCGGCGGTCTGCTCCGTCTGGAGTGCACGGGAGTCGGAGCGATAGACGCGGCACGGGACTGCGGAGAGCACCTGCGTCCGTTCGTGCCGTGTCAGGCCGTGCTCTGTGACGGCGCGTACCCGAAATACATCCACAGTATCGGTGTACCACGACTGGAAGTTCATATCACATAGCTCCCTCCTGCTCCGACGAGCTTTGCACGGTTGGCCAGCATCTGGCCGTATGTGGTGGCGTTCAGGTCGCCCCACGCCTCCGTCCCCCGGGTGACCGCCTGGGTATCATAGGATACGCTGGAGTCTCCCAGGGTGGCGGACTTGACCACTCCCACCAGCGCGCCGGTAGCAGCGGCCTGGGAGGGTGTTTCGCTGCTCTCCGCATAGGTGCGCAGATACAGGGTGGCATAGTGAGCCGTGTACAGGCCCACCGCATAGCGCCAGGATTCCAGCCACTTGTCCGGCTGAACGGAGGCATTTGCCATGCGGATGATCTCCTCCAGCATTGTGCGGGGGACCAGGGGCTCCCCGTCCTTCCGGTAGAACTGCGGAAAGTCCTCCTGGAACTGCTCCGGGGTGTAGTTCCCATCGGTCCTCCCCAGATTGGCGGCGGTCTCCCGGACGCCGTAAAACGGCGCGTTATCCCAGCGGTACATTCCGCAGTCCTCCCCTCTTAGACCTCAGCTTCCGCGCCGGGCTCCGCACTGGGAGCACCGCCGTCCGAACCGGCGGCATCTTCACCGGCGGATTCGCCTTTCTGGGTCTCCTTCCTGCGCTCTTTTGCCTTCTGGGCCTTCTTGTCCGCCGTTTCTCCGGCTTTCTCCAGCGCTTTATCCCGGGCAGAGCCGGACACCGCGATGGTGCCGTCTGCCACCATGCGCTGGAACTGCTTGGTCTCGGCTACCCACTCCGGGACCGGGCCCACATACCCGTTGGGGATGCGGAATTTTTCAGATCGGTCCTTGCTGAAAAAGAGCACAGCCTGTCTTGTCAGAATGAACATGATACAGCCCTCCTATCAGGTGTCCCCGCCGATGTTGTCCCAGTAGGTGATCGTCTGCGGATACAGGATCTGAGGCTCCGAGAGATTGGCCATATAGGCGGTGTCATAGCAGACGTTGGCCACATTGGGCGCAGACATGATGCGGGACATGGGGACCAGCTCGTCCATCTTGAGGAAGCGGTCGTTGTGTACATACACCACCATGCGGTCGGTGTTGGAGCCGCCGGCGCCCTTGCACCAACGGGTCGCGCCGATAAACAGCTTTCCGCCGTTCTTGACCGCCACGTTGTTCCGCATGACATAGTCAAAGATGGTCTCGGTGGCCAGTTCGGACACCTTGCGGGTCAGAATATCGGTGTATTCCTCATAGGGAAGCAGAATGTGGTTGGGCATGGCGCCCAGGTCATATTCACCCTGGGCCCAGGTCTCCGTGATGGCCGTGTTGATATCCATGAGGATCTCGTCCGGGGTCTTGGTGGCCCAGTTGCCATTCCCCTTGGCCCCGTCCGCCACCGTGGATACCGTGGCATCCGGGTTATTGATGAGGCCGGTGGTCTCATATTCGGAGAGCCCCACATAGACGTTCTCGTCATTATGCTTGTCGTATGCCATGCGCACGCCGTCCTGGAGCAGCTGATCCAGGGAGCGCCCCACGAAGTTGGCCCGCTGCATGTCCTGGAACATGACGCGCAGGGCCACCGCAAACACGTGGGCCTTATAGACACCCTTATCCACGGATGCCTGGACCACGGGCAGTCCGTTGGAGCCGCCTGCCTGGACGGGGCCGCTTCCCGAGCCTCCGGTGATTCCGTAGGCCACCGACATGGCCGAGACATAATCGACCCAGCCTCCGCCGGTCTGGATGGGGATGTCACGGGGATAGGTGACAGAGGTCAGGGGCTTGCGGATCAAGGGGTCTCTCTTTTCCAGCTCGGAGACCAGAAAGGCCCCGCCGGAGGCCACACCTTCCGCATCCATGGTGGGGATGCCGCCGGTGGCCGGAGCAGCCCCGTGGAATCTCACGACACCGCCGTCAACGGTGCCCACATTGCGAAACTTTGCCATGGTCTATTTCCTCCTTCTCAGGCGTTGAGGCGGGTGAGGATCACCAGCTCGGCCACGCCGTTGGCATCCTTGGGGCCACCCCACTGTGCATTGGTCAGTTCGATGGTTTTATCAGAGTCTGCTTCGGCCTCAAACCCGCTCACCACTGCACCGGTATAGCTTTCGTTGTAGGTGATCCGGACGTATACCTTGCCGCCGACAGCGGGCTCTCCCCGCTGACATTTGACCTGGATCGAACCACGCTGGAACACGCTCACGGGCTCGCCGGGGGCATATGCGCCCTGACTCTGGTCCAGATAGGTCAGAGAACTCTTGAACTCCCGGCCGGCGACGCCCACAAACTCCGCGGCCGTGGCCGCCGCGCCCATGGGGACGACTGCCTTGCTGCCGTCATACTTCAGAGGGGTACCGAACGGGAAGGGCGCTTCGCCCCCTGCGGGGCGAGTGTTCACGATCATGTCGGGCTGCCGGGCATAGGATCCGGCGAAGCCGAAGGTCAGCGAATTGCCGATGACCTGGGGATTAAGTCCCATAGAAATCACTCCTTCTTTAATTGGATGCGAGGATGCCTGCGGTGCGCAGCGCGGCAAGCAGGCCGTTGAAATCTTGCTGTGTCGGTGCCGCTCCGATGTCGGGGATCGCCGGAGCCTGTTTTACTCCCCCGAGTGCTTCCGGCGTGGCGGCAGGCAGCGTGTAGGTCGGGCCGGCGGGAATAGGGCCGACGTAGGCGATGCGAAGCTCTGCCACGCCGTTTCCGTCCTTGGGGCCGTTCCACATGGCGTTTGGAAGGACTACGGAGTTCTCACCGTCTGCCTCTGCCTCAAAGCCGCCAACCTCATACGCGCCGCTTTTGACCACACGGACGTAGACTGGTCCGTCCATGGACGGGGCGCCCTTCTGGCAGTGGACACAGATCGTTCCGCGCTGGAACACGCTGACGGGGTCATTGGGCGCATATCGGCCTGTGCTCTGGGCCAGATAACCGGTGGCGCTCTTCACCTCACGGCCGGCAACGCCGACAAACTGGGCGCCTGTGCTGCCGGAACCCATGGCCCTTACCGCGCCGTCGGAGCCTCTTACCAGAGGTGTGCCAAACAGGATGTCCACACTCCCCTCAAGGGGAGCGGTGGTGACCACCATATCGGGCTGTCTGGAGTAAGAACCAGCAAAGCCGAAGCTCATGACGCTGCCGATGGACTGTGGCCTGAGTCCCATCTCGATCACTCCTTCCCCTTGTGGGGGTTGAGCGCGTCATAGTTGGCCTGCGACTCTGCACAGGCCTGCTCGTAGGTGGTCCGTTTGGATGCCTCGGCGGCCTTGATCGCGCTGTCCTGGGCTGCCTTGACGATGGTCTCCATGCCGCTGCCGCCGGAGAGGGTGGCGAGCAACGCGTCGACGACGCGGGCGCGCTGCTGGCGATCCTGGATGGAGGCCACAGCAGGGCGGACACGCCGGAGAAGCTCGGCGGCTGCATCCTTGGACACAGGGGACATATCCTCCATTTCCTCAGCGGGAACCGTAACGGCGGCCTCGGGATCGTTCTCCTTCTTCCCGGCCAGCTTTTCGATCATATCGTCCAGATCGGCCTCATCGTGGAGAGTCTCCTCCTTGGGCATCAGCTTGGCCAGCAAGTCCAGAATGGCATCCAGCTTTTTGTCCATGGCGCTCTCTGCCGGCGGGGCGTCTTTTTCCGGGGAAGCTCCGGCTCCTGCGGGTTCTGCCTCCGGCGCAGGCGCAGTGCCTGCGGGTGCGGCATCCAGCGCGGTCGCGGCAGCCTCCACCATCGTGTCCAGCTCCTCGGGGCTGGCATCCCTGGCCGCCATGCCGAAGGCGGTCAGGATGTTTTTCCAAAAGTCTCTCATGCATTTCCTGCCTTTCTCCGCCTCTGGGGCGGCGTCTTTTATTGCAACATCGTGGCCCGCCCGTCCACGGGGGACGATGGCCACGTGATTGCCGCGGATCCGGGACTGCTTAAAGCCTGTCCCGACCGGCTCATAGTTGCAGAGGTACCCGCAGGAGACCTCCCGCTTGACGCCGTTCCTCACCTCAGAGGCAAGATTGGCGTCGTTGATATAGAGATCTGCCACGATGTACTCCCCTGCCCGGCGCACGTTCTGGACATGGCCCCGTACATACGCCGCGAAATTTTCCGGCCCTACATTTTCCGGAGGATGCCCGTCGGTCACGGGCTTCCCCTCAAAGCTGGCAAGCGTGGCCGCCTCAAAGACGTCCTCGGGGTTTCGTTCCACCGATACGATCCGGTCCGGATCGCCGTCCAGCATAAGCTCCCGGGCCAGATAGTCCTGCTGACCGGTCCGGGCGATGGGGACGTTCCGGCAGATCAGGTACCCTTCGGCCGTCTCGGTCTGATTGGGCGAGATATTGGTCCCGTAATAAGCCAGCGCCATCAGTCCACCCCCGATACCAACGCGGCGTAGTCCACCGGCTTCCCGCTCTGGCGGGAGATCAGCTGTGCTACATGGGCGATGTGGTCAGTCTCGTCTGCCAGCAGTTCCAGTAGCACCGGGATATCCTCCTGCGGCGCAGCAGCCATCGTTGCCGCATAGGAACGGGTGGCCTCGATCTCATCCACCAGATTTTTTTGGAGGAGTTCCAGATAGGTCATTGTCATCACCTCACAGGGAAATAAAAAAGAGCCGGCAGGATTTCTCCTGTCAGCTCCATTCAGCTCTTCCCGCCCACCATTTAGGGCGTGGGAACAATATTCAGCTTTTTGCGGGAAACGGTCTGGACCTTAATGGTCCCGTCCTTATCCATCAGCAGCTCCACCCGCAAGCCGCGCTTCAAAGCGGCCTCGATGGCCCGGATCATCTGTTCTGTCATGCTCTGCCTCACTTCAAAATCCCCTGCTCCTTTAGCTGGCGCATGGACTCCTGATACTCTTGTTCCAGTTCCTCCCTGGTCGCCTTTCTTACGATATCGGCATCCGTGATACCGCAGACCATGGACCAATCCTTGGGGGAATGTCCGACATCCGCATCATAGCCGTTCGGCTCATAGACCTCCACAATCGTAACGATCTGCCCGTCCTTCAGGACAACGGATTCGTATTGCTGATACTTTGCCATGAAATCCCCTCCATGCAGGCAACCATTCCATCCGATCTTTAATCCGGCAATTCCACGATGGAAATGATTTCGTTCTCATACAGCTCGGTGTCCCCGATGGAAATACTGGCTGGATTTGGCTCGTTGTCCAGAGCAGATGTGTAGTCATAGGCTTTGCCTTCAAAGATCTGCCCATCATCGGTCACAATGCGGACTCGTTTCCCACAGGCCTCATACAGTTTCATTCTTCTATCTCCTTCGCCGGCACGATATGCACACCGTTTTTTCCGTAATGAATTGCGAAGCGGCGTGTCTGGAGCTCCTCGCCGGTATCCTGGTTCACATACACACCGATAGGATCGGGAGCAGTCACGAACTCCTTCTTTACCCATCGGCCCTTTTTGTCAAATTTAGGGGCGCCCGCTCCGCTGTACCGCTCAACCAGCGCCTGCGCGTCATCCATACTGCCGTACAGGTAGCTTTTCCCCTTCACATATCCTTTGCCCATTCGGATGTGCTTGGCCTGATGGCCTGGATTTAGGCTCAGATTCAGCTCGCCGCGCATCTGTTTTTGTTTGATTATATCATAATTCCGGGTGGATTTGATATATTCCTGCGTCCAATTTTTAAATATATCGTCCCCCTGCCGTTTGTGCCGCAGGAAGGTCTCAAAGCGCTTGGGCGCCCTGTCTCCCAGTGTTATCCGGTAACGCTCCCACTGCCGGTAATCCGCAAGCCACTTGGCGCGGGCCCGTTCCTTCTTCCGGTATGCCTCAATCTGCTTCTTGCTCCGGGGGTCCACCGTGAACGGATTCTTCTTCGGATCGGAGAAGTCCTCGATCTTCCGGATCTCCTCGGGGGAGCGTCCGGCGGGCGTCCACGGGAGGATGACGTGCAGACAGTTCGGATGGATGTTCAGATAGGTGTTTGCCAGACTGTCCGGCCCGCTCGGATCGATTTTTCCGAAGGCGGCGGCCAAGGGCGGAAAGACGGGATGCGTGCCGCTTCTGGAATAGACCCGCCCCTCATAGGGGGCGCAGAGCTTACAGGTGGTCCCATGACTGCTGATCTGATAGAGATCGTGTTCTGGGTCAGCGGTCAGGACCGCAAGGATCTCCGCTTGTCTGGATGTGGTGCGCGTGGCCATGGAGCAGTAGGTGTGGAGGCTCCACTTCCGGCCTGCCTGATCTATGAATGCGGTCACGCCCTCCCGGCGGATCGCCTCCACGAATCCGGGGACACTGCGGTTTACCCCTCTTCCGGCGGCCTGCATGGCAGTCACCTGCTCCAGGCCGATGCGCCGGAAGAGGTCCGGCTCCGTCCGGCCCAGGATGACGCGCTGGAGGGTGGATAGAGCGGTCCCGGCCGCGTCGGTGATCTCCCCCATGAGCTGCATGGTCAGACGGTCCACGATCGCGGTCTGTTCCCCGGTCAGGGCCGCCGCATTCTCATAGCCTGCCGTGTGCTTTTCCACGCTCTCCAGGATCTTGCGCGCCTCGGGCACCCGCACATAGAACTGCTTTTCGATCATCCTCGGGACGTATTCCCAGCAGTCTGATTCCATCTTCTGCAGGATGGCCTGCACCCGCTCCAGCGCGGCCACCGCGTGGTAATCGACCAGCCCCCTCGACCGCAGCCGTCCGATCTCCTGGATGACGTCGGTCTCCGCCTTGAGGTAGATGGATATCAGTTTTTTCAGCTCCTGCTCATTCGGCGCTCGTTCCAGTGTCGGCATGCGTCAGTTCCTCTCCATACCCCAGGCCCAGCAGGGGGTCCCGCAGCGCAGTGACATCCTGATAGGTCCTCCCCTTGTTGGCGGCGATGGCCTCGTCGGTGATGCTGTCGAACATGGCCGTATCGTCGGCCAGCTTCTTGAGCTCCTTCTGCGCGGTGGGCACATCCATAAGCCCGGCCTGGAACACGGAGACGATGCTCTCGGATTTGGCCTTGGCGATGTCGGCAGTCTCTTTTGCGCTTGGGGTCCAGAGCGGCGGGAAGATGATCTCCAGTCCGCTGGGGACGGCGCCCCAGGCGGAGAGCGCCATGATGGGGAGCAGCTTTTCCAGCGCCGGGCGCAGCTTGTTCTCCCGCAGGGTATCCACATAGTCGTAGTAGTTGCGCAGATCGCTCTCCCCCGTGGCGTTCATGCCGGCCGGAGAACGCCCAAACAGCTTGGTCATGGGATAGTGGGACGCGCCGCACAGATTGAGACACATGGCCTCATAGACCTTGTCAATGCCCTCGAACTTGTACTGCGTGTTGGTCACCTGGTCCCCCTTGTTGACCAGCTGAAAGCCGAAATTCGAACGCATAACGCTCTGTGCCTGCATGACTCTCCAGAATCGCTCCTGCTGCTTTACGCTGCCCAGGGCGAAGAGCTGCTCCAGGTTCTGCACTTCCATGGTGTCAATGTTGGCCCGGAAGGTCAGCGCGGCGATGTTGGCGCTCACGTTATCGTGGGCTACTACGTCCTTGTAGATGGCTTCCACCTCGCTCTCGCCCCAGTACATCTCGGCCACCCGCTCCAGGTATGGGAGCTCACGGCCGGTGAAGCGGACGATTCTGGAGTGATGGACCCGGGCCACCATGCGCCCCTCCGCGTTATTGATCTGATAAAACTCCGGGAGACCGAAGTCCGGATCATGGATCTCCATCACCAGTCCCATGTCCGGCGTGATGCCGCTCCAACGGTCGAGTATGTACAGCCCGGCAAAGCTGCCCGGCATGATGGTACCGAGATCCAGGGGCGTGTCCAGCATCCCCTCGTGCCCCCGGATGAGGATCAGTCCGGCCGCACCTCCGTACAGGCGGCCCCACTTGAGCCCTTCGGACAGCCGTTCCCGCATCCGGGTGGTGCGCTCCAGCTGGGAGAGCTCATCCAGATAGTCCGGAGACAGGCTTCCTCCCAGGGTGTACCACTCCCGGAGCATATCGTCGACCATGAGGCCGATCACATTCTGTACCACCCAGTTGTCCCGGTAAAGGGAATTGAGCAGGGCATAGTTGTCGGTCATACGGGTCAAGGGGTATTCCGTTGCCTCCATAGGAGACTGGGAGCCGTACCCAAGCCGGAAAAGAGGGTTAGAAAACGCGTCCGCAACGCTGACCAATTGGCCATTCGTCTGTCTTCCTTTGGATGTATTTTTGTTCCGTCTGGACACTTATTCAAACCTCCATTCTGGCAGAGAATTGCAGAAATAGCGCAGCGCGTCCGGCCCGTGGTCCCGCTCCTTCAGCGGCTTGTCCTCCCCGTGCCGGCACGCCTTTTCATCCCAGAGATAGGTGCCCATCTCCCCCAGCAGCGGCTTGCAGCGCTGGCGATGGATCAGCAGCTTGCGCCGCCGGAGCAGGGTGGCCGTCCGGCGGATGCCGTCCAGTACGGTATTGTCCGCCGGGATCACATAGATTCCCCTGTGACGTAGAGCGGCGATGAAGCTGGCCGCCGACGGGTCTACGATCACGGCGCAGACATCGTCTCCCATGAAGTCCTGGAGATCATCCGCATACTCCTCGTCGGTCTTCTGCCGGCCTCCGTTCTCCCGGTCCCGGCTGTCCCAGCGGTATTCCCTCTCGACATAGGCCGTCCCGTCATAGTCGTAAACATCCAGGAATACGGTGGGGTTGGTGGTCCCATAGTCGCAGGTGATGGTACGTGTCCCGCTGAAGCGGAGGGACGGCGGCCCCTCCTCGTAGGTGTTGGCGTCCGGGTGGAACATATCGTAGACCAGCCCTTCCGACATCACCCAGCGTCCCATCACAAAGCGCTCGTAGAATACGCCGCTGTACATGGTGCGATACCGCGCCCGGGTCTCCTCGTCCAGCGCAGGGTTGTCGTCCATCGTGAAGTGGAGATGCAGGGCACGGTGCTGCTCGGCTTTGAGTATCCACTCTTTCCGGAACCAGTGTTCCGGCCCTTCCGGGTTGCAGTTGAACCACAGCTTTGCCCCGCGGACGGAGCAGCGGGCCAGGGCCTGCTCCACAAATGAGCGCGGCATCAGAGCCACCTCATCCAGCAGCACTCCCGCCAGCGTTACGCCTTGGATCAGAGCCGCGGAAGACTCATCCTTTCCGCCAAAGAGATAGATCAGATTTTCTACCTTTCCGCGGCGGATGGTAATGACGTGTCCCGCTCGGTTGTATTTCACCGCAAAGTGTTCCTGCAGGTACCGGACGGCCAGGAGCGGGGTCACGATATTTCGCTCCACTGCCCCAACCGATTTCCCACAGAAGGCGAATGCGCAGCCATTGAAGTTGGCCATGGCCCACAGGAAGAACGAGAGCGACATGACGGAGGTTTTTCCGGACCGCACGGCCCCGTCGCAGATCAGCGCCTCATAGCCGCTGTATGGAAACCGGAGGATCTGCCGCTGCTTCTCAGAGAAGCCCATCGCTCCGCTCCTCCTTCAGAGCCTTGGTAATGGGATCGTCCTCGACACGCATTCGATCCGCCTGGCTGTCCCGCTCAAATGCCCCGATCGGCTTGCCCAGGAGCTCCAGCGCCTTGAGGGCACCCTTTGAGTCGATCACATATTCACCCGACTCCACCCACTCACGGGTGTCCGGATCGTACTTCATCACCGGCTTTTCGTTCATGCATTTCCGGTAGACATCCATGGCGTGGAGCCTAATGCGCTCCGGGCTCAGCCCCAGCTGACGGCACAATTCAATCGCGCGCGCACGCCTGTACGCGGAGACCTTAGCCGATCTTAGCAGCTTGCTGGCCTGCACAGCCGCGGAGGCGTTCCCCTTTCCGGGGGTGTAACCTGCCCGGATGGCCGCCTGGGTCCCGTTGCCGTCCTTCTCGTACTCCTCCACGAAGAGCCGCTCCTTCCTGGTCAGGGTGCGCTCCAGTTCTTCCAGAGTCATCTCCTCGTAGTTCACACCTCATGCCTCCCCTCCTGCCTGCAAATGTTCAGGTTGAGCATACCACACCCCGGAGGCAAGTTGCCCAATATATTGGGCACGTCAAAAATTTTTTGACCGTCCCAGCAGGTAGTCGGTGGAGACGCCGAAGTGATCCGCCAGCAGGCACAGCGTAGCCGCCGATGGGTCCGCCTCCCCCCGCTCATAGACGGCGATCATGTTCTTACTCAGCCCGCACAGCTCGGACAGCGTCCGGCGGCTCATCCGCCTGGCCTCCCGGAGCCTGCGCAGGCGTGTGGGAAATCCCTCATTCATCCTGTCTGCCACCTGCCTTTCTCCCCTTGTGGGACTGTTCCGCCCGCTCCCTGGGCATGATGTAGCGTATGTAGGCCGCCGAGAATCCGCTCTCGGCGCTCTCATGCAGTTCCCGCTCCACGATCCTGGCCTCCTTGGGCACTCGCACAGAACCTGCCTGCTGCACTGGGACCGGCGTGGAGTAGACCGGCCGCTTTGCCCCCTTCTTGGCGGAGCTCCAGCACTGCTCCCCCCGTCCATATCCGGCATTGCGCACCATGTACCGGGCTACGGCGGTATAGTCCCCACTGTCATCCAAATGCCGGCAGGAGAACTCATCGGCGGGCCAGTTGGCGGCGATGAGTTCCCAGTCCATGGCGTTGAGTACCACATGGTGGTGCAGGCGCACAGGGTCTCCTGTCTTTGAGGAGCGGTCTGCCGTGACCAGCGCCCAGATCAGCGCCTTGCCGTGCTTCTTCCGGTAGGCCCTGGCCAGACGTCGGATGAAGTTCTTGGCGATGCGCTTTGCCTCCGCCCGATCCGCCGGGAGACGTCTGTCGGAATATTTCAGCGTGAGGAAGAGATCCCCGCCCCGGTAGTTGCAATTCAGAAACCGGGCCAGAGCAAGCACGCTCTCCCGCTCGTTCCGCTCTACCTGCTTGATGGTCGATTTTCCCTTGCGGCCTCCCCTTGGCTTGCGGGTCCTGGTTACCTCCATGAGCACATCCCGTTTTTCCACCACCCGGCCGGATATGATCTTGTACCGCATGAGCTGCTTCACTGCCTTTCCTCCTGCTCCGCTCTCTGTTCTTTCTTCTCCTGTGGCTCTGGTGCGATAATTAGCGGTCTAAGGGCCCCGCATAAGAACGCGCGTATCCTTATATATAAGATATATAAGGAGTGCCGGCTCTCTGACCGCGCCCCCGGCGAGTGCCCGGGGCGTCATCACAGAGTCGGATGCCCGGAGAGGGCTTGTCCACCTCTCCGGGCTGTTCTGCGATTTCCTTTTTCTGGATTATCAAAATAATTACCATCCTTGACTTCTCTGCAATTTTTGTTATGATGCAGATAAGAAAGGGGGAGATCGCTATGACACGGATGGAACTGGAGGCGGAACGCGCCAGGCTGCGCCAGCAAATCGTCAGCCTGACCTCCATCACCCTCGGTCCCGATATGGCGCCCGTCCGTGCGATGGCGCACGATTCACCCGGCCGCGCCTTTCTCAACCATCTGGAGGAGCAGCTGGAGGAGAAGAAGGCCCGCCTGCGGGAGCTGGACGAGCAGATCGAACGGGCCTCCTCTCCTGCCGCCCGGTTTCGGGAACGCAGCCGGTCTTTTCTTGGAATCATCTGGTTCATCGCGGCCTTCCTGCTGATCGTATGCCTCCTTGCCGGTACGATGCTGGATGATCTCTCGTCCAGAGCGCTGGGCGTGTGTTCGCTCCTCATGTTCCTCTGGGCCCTGTGGGCCACCTTCTCCCGTGATCCGTGATCTCTGCCGCCCCCATTCAGGGGGCGGCTTTTTGTTTGATTACGGGCGCTTCCTTTCCGGCGGCCTGCGGTAAAGCGTATACGCTCCGCTTGAGCTTTCAATGTTTTCCCCGCCGTGTCCCGTCGCGTCCAAGAGCAAATCCTCAAAACCGGCTCCATCGAGGGTATCGATGGAGTATAGTCTGCCATAGAGGACAACTCCATCCTCTCTGTCCTCTCCATAGTCGATCCAGACCCGCTCAAAGTGCATTGTTTCTATATCAGCCTGCGCCAGTGGAACCATTTTAGATGTGTCACCTATATGGCAGGCCCGCACCGCCTCCAGGCAGGTCTCCAGGATGTCGATCTGCTCCTGCCAATGAGGCTGCATATCGCATCCGTTGATGTCCGGTGCAAGGCGCAGCGACCGAAGCTCCTGGGTCAGCCAGCGGATGGCCTCCTCTTTTCGGTTCAGATCTCCCATGTTCGTTTTCCCTCCAGCCTCCATCTGAGGTATGCGGCGATCCGCCACGGAGCCGGACGGCGGCACAGGTACACAAAAAACTCCCACAGCTCCCGGTCCCTCTGTTCCAGCTCTTTCAGCGCCTTTCTGGCGCGCTTGCACTGTCTTTGACTCATATGCGATTCCTCCATTTCTCCAGGGTGTCCCTGGCCTGCTCTAGAGAGCCGAATGTCTGGGTCTGGGTCATCCCCGGTTCTTCCAGGCGCATCTGGATCACCATCGCCGCCGGCTTCCAGACGGCCGGCGCACGGCATACCTGGATGAAAAGCTCCACGCCACCCGGAAAAACCAACCTCTCTTCGATTGGCGCGCAGCTCCGGAACGCCAGGGAGACACGCCCCCATATCCGCTCATTCATGCGTGTCCTCCGGCTTCGGCTCCTCACGCAGCTTGTCGGCCAGAGCCTCCATGGCGCGGGCGAGCTTGTCGGCGGTCTCTGCCTGTCCGTTGCCGCGCATGGAGCGGATGATCTCCCACATCTCCTCCGCCATCTGCTGCGCCTGTCGGAAGTAGACCTGGAAGGATGCCACTTCCCCGCTGCTGGCCACCTGGATCTTCTTTTCCGCCTGGGCCAGCTGCTCCTCGGCCCGCTCCCGGGCGGTGCGGGCCTCTTCCAGCTCTTTCTCCTGCCGCTGCTTCAGCTCTTCCAGCGCGCCCTTTGCCTTGGCGGCCTTCTCTCGGGCCCGCTCTTTTTCCGTCTCCGCTTTGCGGATGCGCTCCTCCAGCTCCCGCTCGGCTTCTGCCCGGGCCTGCTCCGCGGCGGCGCGGACAGCTTCCTCGTCCACCACCTTCTCCACGGCCACATCCACCGGGCTGGCACGCAGCTCCTCCAGCTCCGCACGCAGGCGGCTGACCTCCTCGTCGGCGGAAGCTGCCGCCTCTTCGGTCTTTCTGCGCTGTTCTTCCAGCTTTAGGCGGTATCCCTCCGCCTGGTTCTCTGCGGTGCGCTGGGCCTCCCGGGCGGCCTCCACCTCCCGGCCCATCCCGGAAAGCCGCTCGTTGGCCAGGCGGATGTCCTCCTCGGTTTTCTTCCGGGCAGCCTCTGCAGCCTGCACATCCTCCCGGGCCTGAGCCAGCTCCTTGAGGGCCGTCTGGAGCTCCCGGGTGGACATGCCCTCCACGTCGTTTTCAGAAAGAAAACTTTCACGCTCCTCATCCGGCAAAACCAGCAGAGCCAGGGCCTTGGTGTAGCTCAAATTGCCAAGCGCTTGGGATTTTGCCACCGGGCCAAAGAGGGATTGCTGCTCCGCCCCGTAGGCCTCAAAGATCCGCATAAAGTTGTTCGCGGTGCTGGACTTGTATCCCAGTCGGTCTCGCAGGTAGTCCCCCCACTGCCCATGGGGCAGCATGGCCTTGACTTCTACCAGCCTCCGTCCGATCTCGATGGCATATCCAAGCGCCATCTGCTGTGCCTGCTTGTGGAGGGCCTTGATCTCCACGGTGACCAGTTCCACTGTCCGCTCGGGCGCCGGCTCCAGGGCCATCCCGGCATCCGCTGCTAGGCAGCGGGCTTCAAAATCACGATCTTCCATCGTACATCCTCCTATGCAATCTGATCCGCAGGCGCAGCCGCACCGGCAGGCAGGATGGGCGCGCCGTCCTTGTCGCGTTTACTTCCGTTTTTTACCCATGAGAGCCACGGGTCCAGGATCGCAGCATATCTTACCTTTGGATCCTCCCGCTCCGGATTCTCCGGGCAGCTTTCCCGTTCGTTGCGGTATCCATGGATCTGCTGTAAATGGTTCCCGTGCATCTCGATGGTAACAAGAGGCCTCATTGGATGACGCTTATCACGCAGAAAGAGGATCGTAAGCTTCCCCTGCGCATGGCGGGCGGCATAGCCTCCTACACAGTGTCGGAGTGCCTTCCCCTCTTCCACGATCTCACTGACGGAGTATGGAGGCCGGATCAGATAGCCCGCATACTCAAATCGGTACTTCTGCATCAAGCGCTTTACCAGGACCCGGGCTTCTTTGTCTGCCTGCTTTGCCTCCAGGATGCCTCTTGCCTCGGTTGCCCTGTCGTGGGCATCCTTTAGAGACTTCGGGCGCTGTACATTGTGTACGGTCAGGTCATAACGCAGGAACTCTGCGGCCTCCAGATAGTCCCGCCACTCTTCCCATACTGCAATGGCTCCACGCCGCTGCCAGTCTGCATCTTGCTTTTTCAAATAGTTCACAGCCTGTCCCACGTTCAGATCCAGACGGATACACCAACGGATGAGCTTTCCCAGCTCTGCACTTCCGACACGCAGGCGCAGATCCTCCAGCTGCCGGAAGGTACATTCTTTTCCAGCGGTGCGCAGACTTTTATAAAGTCGGAGCAGCTCCAGCCGTCCTTCTACCGCCTGAAACTCTTTCAGCTCTGCCTTATCCAGTCCAAATCCCTTTCTTGGGTCTGTCTGTGTCCAGTCGATGCCTTTTCCGCTTCTCTTTCGGATCACCAGATCCAGCACAGCCTCTCGGAGACCCATCTTGACCATCATTTCCAGTTGGGGACGACGCGTCGCGGCCCCCAGAT
Organism: Pseudoflavonifractor hominis; assembly: GCF_014288125.1. Classification (NCBI taxonomy): domain Bacteria; kingdom Bacillati; phylum Bacillota; class Clostridia; order Eubacteriales; family Oscillospiraceae; genus Pseudoflavonifractor; species Pseudoflavonifractor hominis. The sequence continues at coordinate 169,629 of NZ_JACOPR010000005.1, forward strand.
AGCGCATGAGCGCCGTGTGTATGTAGCCGTCCATCCATACCTTGTGCCCTTCCCGCTCAAACTGCTCGTATCCGCAGTATCGGAGAAAGGAATCCTTCAGGCGATCCAGGCCCACCGCATGATATCCTCCGGCCATATAGGCCCAATACCCGTATCCATCCGGAAACGGCTCATAAATACTCCGGGTCTCGATCCAACTCTCATCCAGAACTCTTCCACCCGGCGATAGTCCCAACCCGGTCCAATCATGCAGGATCTTCCACTGTTGTGCTTTTCCGGGCGTGAAGCGATAACACATTTTCGGCATGACCTCCAGTTCCGGGCACAGCCCATCCCGGTAGTCCTTCCGCACATAGGCCGCCTCGGCCCATACGGTTTCGCCGTCTGTGTGGAACAGGATCGCCTTGCACCACTCCACCAGATTCTTTCTGCTTTTTGCGATGCCAATATTTTTCAAAATTGCCCGTACACCGCATTTGGGACAGTTCACGGCCCCGTTGTGCCGCGCCCCCATAAAGCTCTGCCATTCCGGTGTCATGAGGCGCGGAAGTGACTCGATAATGTACCGCTCTCCGCAGTGTGTGCAGGTACAGCTGCGATCTCCATTCCGGCCCGTGCTGTAAAAAACATAGGGTTGGAAGAGCGCATTGATTCGTTTGATGTCCTCCCCCGTCACCACCGGGAATCCGTTCGGATATTCCTTGCCCATGCTCCCGCGCCTCCTTACAGAAAATCGGTCAGGTCCAGGAGCACGCCGGCCTTACGGGAAGGCTTGTCCATTTGCACTGGTACGGGACTTGTCTCCGCATCCCCATGTACAGATGCGCACAGATCGATCGTCATCTGGCAGCGGATATCTGCACCTGGGAAATAGAACTGCACGGCTTTCTGATAGAGCTTCAGATCGCTGATACAGTTTCCGACTCCTTTCATGGCTGCGGCGCAGCAATCGCTCAGCGTTCCGTCTGCCTGGACCACGGCCTGGGCAAACTCCGCATCCTGTCTGACAAATCTCGTCAGGGCCTCCGCGACCTCATCCTTGACGGCTTGTTCTTTTCTTCCGCCCTTGAATCGTGTCTTCTCCTCTGCGATTTTCCGCACAGCCTCATCAATCCTGTCCATATCACACCATTCCTTTCTTTTTCCCGTTGGGCTCCAGGCCCAGGCGCTTCCGGCGGCCAGCGATGGTTGAGCGGGAGAGCCCCATTTCCCGGGAGATCTGTCCGTCGCTCTTTCCCTCGGCATAGAGCCGCAGGAAGGTCTCCCGCCGCTCCTGCGCGCTCTCCTGGCTCTTCTGCTTGAGGGCGCACAGGGGGTGCCGCTTATCGCACCCGCCGGGCACCTTGCAGTCAAAGCACCGCTTGTCCGGCGGCGCATAGTGATGGCGCTCCCGCTCCACGGCGCCCTCAGAGGGTGCGCCGTCCCACGGCCTTGTGGCGCCGCCGCCGATCCAGACGCCCTTCCCCTGCTTTGAGGAAAACAATTTCATCGCTTCCACGTCCTTTCCAGGAAATATGGTTGCGCCGCCGGACACCTCTGTGATAGGATAGGTGTATCCGGCGGCGTCTGCGCTGCTGGTCTCTGCCGCCCCCTGCGTTGTGTTTGACCGCACCGAACGCAGGGGGCTGTTTTTGTCCTCATCGCCGCATCCCCGCACGGCGGTCCCTGGTCTGGATATCCGCCATCTGGCGGCGGGTAAACTCCTCCGCCGCCCGGCAGTCCCGGCACAGACCCGGCTCCGCGGTGCGCTTTCCGCACCGGCGGCAGGTGGGCTCCAGGGCCCGGCCGCATTTCCGGACGCTCATGCCGCCCACGATGTACTTCCAGTTCTCCTTCTGGCCCCAACGTTCAGCGGCCAGCAGCGTGGCCGAGTCCGGCCCGATGGTCTGGACGGTGACCACGCCAAACTCCGGGTGGCTCACTTCATAGTTATAGAGTCGCTCTTTTGCGGCCACCTCCATCACCTCCACACAGAAAGGCCCATGGTGGCCAGGACGGTCAGGAGCAGCAGCCCCCCAATACAGGCATACGCCTTCCGGCGCAGGCGGGCGGCCCGGCGGCGCTGCCGGTTGCGGCTGCGGTACTTCCCCGCGGCTTCCCGCCGCTCCCGCTCGGCAGCTGCCTCCCGCTGGATGACGCTCCACTCGGCGTCCAGGATGCTGGGGATAAAATCTCCGTCCTCGGTCTCCTCGGTGACGGCCAGCTCCATGGGGCCGTGCTCCAGGGATAGATCCATCAGGTCGGCCACGATGGCCTTGGTTGTCTTACTGTACATGGTGTTTCTCTCCTTCTTATGTAGTAGGCTCCGCGGCAAATTCCGGGAAAACCTCCTCCAGCGGGGGAAGCGGCTCGGCCGGACGGTATACCCGCTCTCCGGCAAAGGCCGCGTTGAGGCCCTGGACGTTGATCATGGTACTGACCCAGCGCTTCTGCTCCGGGGTGATCTCGTCCATGTCGTAATACCGGCCCTTGATGTTGACAAATGCTTGAGAGTTGAAGGTCCAGCCCTCCGGCGTGGTCAGAACTACCATAGTATCACCTCATCTTCACGCTATGCCGCCTCCGGCCCGTCCTATTCTGGCCTTGACAGCGGCGCTCTGGTTCGTCATAATGAGGGTGGAACTTGGGCGCCATGTTTCCGGTTCCCCCCTTGCCGTGTCTGATGCTGCAATCATCGGACACGGCTTTTGTTACCTGTTGGGAATTCACTTGTCTACTCCTGAGGAATATGATAAGATTTGGAAGAAAGGATGTGATTTTGTGCCTGTTTCTGATATACCTGAAATATTGGATAAAGTAACCGAACCTGCGAATCACCTTCTGACTCCGGTCTGCTCTTCGGCTGGCCAAACACTTGCAGATATATGGGATTTAGTGTTCGGCGGTTTCAATACCTATGTGGAGAGAAAGCGCCTGACACGAAAAAAAGCGTTGGAGGATTTTCGAGATTCATTGGATCGTCATGTGGCCTCGATTCCGGAAGAAAATCTCTGTGAGCCTGCCCTTTCCGTCGTCGGCCCCGCACTGGAGGCCTCAAAATACTATTTTGAGGAACCAGAGATTCGCGAAATGTTCGCAAAGCTCGTTGCCTCTTCCATGGACGCCTCCAAGACGCCTGCCATCCACCCTTCCTTCCCGGATATCATTCGACAGATGTCACCTCTCGACGCCCAAAATCTGACCTATTTTAAGGCCGATCTTCCTATTGTTGAATATCAAATTCAGAAAAGCGAGAATGGATATGTAACGCTCTGTTACAATGTATTTTTGGAAAATGAGGCTGTTAACGATACAATCGACGATATTGAAAAACAGTCTCAGTCCATCTCGTGTCTTGCTCGGCTCGGCCTCATAGACGTCTCCCATGGCACTTTTCTGACCAAGGAACACGTATATGACAAATTCAAGGAAACCTCATATTACAAAGGGGTGTTGCAAGAGATCCAAAGACAAAAACCTTCGTGGAAGCTTTTAATCGAAAACGGCCTTGCCAGTTTGACTCCTCTCGGCGAATGCTTTAAACAGATTTGTATTGATTAGCCTCTCATCTCCATCCGTTTCAAGTGCAATCACGCCTAATATCACTTCCATCCTCCTCCACTTTATTACCCCGCTCCGTGTTGCCGCACGGGGCGGGATTTCGCTTGTCCTGCTGTCCTTAGCCATGTTAGAATGGAATCCATAGAAAAAGGAGGTATTTACATGGTAATGACATCTATATTTAAGGCCAACAGCGGGAAATGCCCCTTGTGGAATGTTGATGTATCAGTATATGGATGGTACAGAGAATCGCCCGGTGGCATATGGGAGTTTCTGCGTGCAGAGTGTCCGATTATTGAAAATTCAAAACTTCCTAGGCATGAACAGAAGCAAGAATATGAACTCATGTTCTGCAAGGACCGTTTTAGTTGCCCGCTTTACAAAGAGTTCCAGCCTAAAATCACAAAGGACATATAGCGGAACACCTTTTCACAGATTTTTGGATTTCTTGTCAACTTGTGCTTTGCAATCACAAGGGCCAAATCTTGTCCGAGCGCCTTAAACTCATCGGGGCCAATCGCCTCATCCAGTTCTTTTCCCAGCTCCGATTTTGCCGAAGCCTCAAGCATCCCACTCTCAAAGCATCCCGAACGACTGATCGGGTCCTGTACCTCCTCAAGCCGGTCGGCTATCTCACACATAGCCACCGACAATTCCGGCAGATTACTCGGCTTGCTTTCAGAAACCTCGGCCAGCAGTTCCAGCTGCTTGCCGAGGATTTCTCTTATCTGCGTCTGATCCATCTTCCTCACCCCCTCCCGTCCCCGCTCCGTGTTGCCGCACGGGGCGGGGGTTTTAGCTGGCCTTCGGTTCATCCTCTTTCTGCGCCGTGATGGTCATTCCAGACTCCCTCCACGCTCTGTCAATTTTTTCTACTTTCATACAGGTCTCCCTTCTTGTGGTGCCGCTCCCGACGTGATAGGATATAGGTACAGAAAGGAGGTGTGCATATGGACGAAATCACGATTTCCGTGAAGGAGCTTTACGAGATCGCCAAACAGATGCTGGACGACAAAATGGACTGGGTCACGGTCTCGATCCTGGACGCCGACGGCACAGGGGAAAATGCCCTTCCCCCAAGCCTTTCCTTTGAAGCGTTTACTGACGATGCTCCCTACGAAGGTATTGTCTATGATGACATCGACGCCGCTTCTCCCTGACCCTTTCCCCCGCCCGCTCACTGTGGGCGGGGGCTTTTTACGATCTCATAGGACAGCGGCGCTGCTCCCTCCTGCTTCCGGATGCGCGCCGCACGCCGCAGCATGGCCATGATGCTGACCAGCTCCTCCGGCATGACCTTTCCGCTCACTTCCACCTTGATGTGGTCCGGGTGCATCCTGCTGGTCCTGAGCTCCCGGATATGGATAGTCTCTTCCATCTGGTTTTCCTCCTCTCCTACTCCGCCCTTCTGTGCGGGGGTTTTAGCTGGCTTCCTTCTTCTGCTCCCTTGCCGCGTCGGCTCTGCCCTCTGCATAGCCAGCAATATAGAGCAGTGCAGATTCTGGCAGCTGTGCCAGCTTATCGGCCAAAGCCTGAACGTCAGCCAGCTTTGCAGCGTCAATGATGGCATACATAAGCTCACCTCCTTCACTGTTTTCAACCTGGTAACATTATATATTAACTTAGTTTAAAAATCAATATGTTTTTTCAACTCAGTTTAAAATCTATCTTGCCTTTTGACATGCCACTGGGTATAATGTGAAGCAGGTAGGAGGTGATAAATTGGATACCATCGCAAATCGAATAATCAATATCGTAGAAAAGACAGGTGGAAATAAAAGCGATTTTGCAAGGAAAATCAATGTTACTCCAGCGTATATCTCAAAGTTTGGCAAAGACCCTGACGCAACACCAAGTGACCGCACGATTGCCGATATCTGCCGCGAATTTAATGTATCGGAAGTCTGGCTTCGTACTGGAGAAGGCGAAATGTTTCTCAAGGTTGACGAAGATCAGGAACTTCAGAACATATTCGCTCAGATCACAATTTCAAACGATGATTTGATCAAACGGATCATCAAATCATACTGGGCCCTGGATGACACGGAAAAAGCCGTCATCCAGAAATTGGTCGACGGCTTTGCAAAAAAAGCAGCCCCAGAGGGCTGACCCTCCGGGGCTGCTTTTTACTTCATTGCCTTCTCATAGGCAATCGCACATGCTAACAGGTGCTGGATGTATTCTGGAATACCTTGGTTCCTTGCAATCAAAAAGAGCAATTCTTCTATTTTTTGATCCTTTTTGAAAGTTGGCACCATATTACGTAATCCCTCCCCTTTTTCCGCAATACGAAATTATTCTTGCTTATTATAGAACATCAGTTCTATAACGTCAAGAGAGGATCCCTATTGGATGAGGCACAAAATTGTGCATAATCATCTATCGTATTAAATATAGAGAGAAGGAATTTTCTATGAATCTGGACAGTGTTCTTAACTTTATGGCAGGGCTATGGATACTGGGGTTTCCTATTGCTTTTTTTGCAACACTATTTGCTCTACAAAAAACACAGCAAAGACTAAAAGAGGTATCCAAGATTGCCGGTGGAGTAACAGATGCTGATGCATACAGTGTTGCAAAGCACACAGAAGCGGACCGGATAATCCGTGATGCTGAGGACCGGGTGAAAGTTCTCACAAAAGAAGTTGGCATCTTGTCTTCCCAGCGTGCGGAGCTGCTGAGCGAATTGAAAACATTGAATCTCGATATCGTTCCGAATATGGTTCGAATTGATGCATATGAAAATCTGAGATCAGACGAGATTAAAAATGAGTTGACCATGCTGCGTGGAAAGCAAGATACTTTAGTCCGGGATGGAAGTGCGATACAGATTATAGATTCTACTGCAAAAAAGAAATTTATAACAACCCAAAGCAAACAGCTTCTCCGCTGTTTCAATGCGGAATGTTCTAATATCTTGGCCTCTGTGACCGTTAAAAACGTAGATTCGTCCAGAGCCAAAATCCAGCGTTCTTTCGATGCTCTGAATAAAATCTTCTCCTCTGACTCGGTACAGATCACACAGGCTTACCTTGCATCGAAGTATGAAGAGCTTAGTTTAGTATATGCATATATGGTAAAAGAAGCGGATGAGAGGGAGCAAAAGCGTGCAATCCGTGAACAAATGGTGGAGGAAGAAAAAGTTCGAAGAGAGCTTGAGCGTGAAAAACAAAAAATTGAAAAAGAAGAAGCCCAATTTACAAATGAGGTCAACAAGTTAATGGCCTATATGCAAAAGGCAAAGGACGATATTGAGCGACAGATCTACATTGACAAAATCCAGGAGTTACAGGATAAACTAAAAGATCTCCAGGCCAATAAGGAGGATATCCTGAATCGGGAGCAAAATACCCGGGCCGGATTTGTGTACATTATTTCTAATATCGGCTCTTTTGGGGAGCACGTTTTTAAAATCGGTATGACTCGGCGTCTTGAGCCCATGGATCGAATCGCTGAGTTGAGCAGCGCTTCTGTTCCCTTCCCATTTGATGTCCACGCGATGATCTTCTCAGATGACGCACCTGGACTGGAGGCCATTCTTCACCAGCATTTCAACGCAGAACGGGTAAACAGAGTAAACCCAAGGAAAGAATTTTTCCGTGTTGATTTGGATGAAATAAAAAAGGTTGTATTGGAAAAGCATAATGCCACGGTCAAATTTGTGGATATACCAGATGCCACAGAGTACAGAGAAACCTTAAAATTAAATGATGAGGATACGCACTCTGCATAACTCCATAGGAGGTCTTACTATGCCGCTCCCAAAAGAATCTCATTATACCCTGGCCGATGTACTGAGCTGGGAGGAGTCGGACCGTGTTGAGCTCATTGACGGCGCGCCGGTGATGATGGCGCCGCCCAGCCGGGCCCACCAGGAGATCCTGACCGAGCTCACCCGGCAGCTGGCCAACTACCTGGAGGGCAAGCAGTGCCGGGTCTATCCGGCCCCCTTTGCCGTGCGCCTCTTTGAGCGCCCCGGCGACCGGCCGGAGGATGTCCGCACCCTGGTCGAGCCCGACCTCTCCGTGGTCTGCGACCGCGACAAGCTGGATGAGGTGGGCTGCAAGGGCGCGCCCGATCTGATCATAGAGATCCTCTCCCCCTCCAGCCTGCGGCACGACCGCCTGACCAAGTACAACCTGTACCAGCGCGCCGGCGTGCGGGAATACTGGATCGTGGACCCCTCCGCCCGGAGCATCCAGTCCTTCGTGCTGGAAAGCGGCCACTACACCGCCAAGGATCTGGGAACCCCCGGGGATGTGCTGAAGGTCCATGTGCTGGACGGCTGCTTTATCGACCTGTCCAAGGTCTTTCCGGAGGCGGTGGTATGAGCGGCCGGAACTATCAGATTGCCGCGGCCTATATCCGGGTCTCCACGGAGGATCAGGCCGAATACTCCCCGGACGCCCAGCTGGTCGAGATCCGGAAGTATGCCGCGGCCCACGGCTATATCATCCCCAACGAATTTGTCTTTTTGGACGAGGGCATCAGCGGCAAGCACACAGGCAAGCGCCAGGCCTTTCAGCAGATGATCGGCCTGGCCAAGACCAAACCCAAGCCCTTTGACGCGGTGCTCCTCTGGAAGTTCTCCCGCTTCGCCCGCAATCGGGAGGACAGCATCGTCTACAAGTCCATGCTCCGCCGGCAGCTGGGCATCGAGGTCATCTCCATCAGCGAACCCCTCACCGACGACAAGACCAGCATCCTCATGGAGGCCATCATCGAGGCCATGGATGAGTATTATTCCATCAATCTGGCCGAGGAGGTCAAGCGCGGCATGACGGAGAAGGCCCGCCGGGGCGGGCTCCAGAGCACGCCCCCCTTCGGTTACCGGGTGGAGCACAATGTCCTGGTCCCGGTCCCCGAGGAGGCCGCGCTGGTGCAGTCGATCTTCCAGCGCTTCCGGGATGGAGAGGGCCTGTTCCCCCTGGCCAAGTGGCTCAATTCCCTGGGGGCCAAGACCCACCGGGGCGGCCGTTTCGAGAACCGCACGGTGGAGTACATCCTCCGCAACCCGGCCTACATCGGAAAGCTGCGGTGGAATCCCGCCGGACGGACCCGCCGGGATTTTACCAACGAGAACATCATCCTCTCGGACGCCCAGCACGAGCCGCTCATCTCACAGGAGCTGTGGGACGCCGTGCAGGCCCGGATGGCCCAGGTCAAAGCGCAGCACAAATACCATGGCCGGCCCCTGTCCGAGAACCGGGACTGGGTGACCGGGCTGGTCCGATGCGCCTCCTGCGGCACCACGCTCATTTTCTCCAAGCCCCATTACTGGAAGTGCAACAACTATGTCCGGGGCGGCTGCAAGACCTCTCAGCACATCTCAGACGAAAAGCTGAAGGGCATGATCCTCTCCCGGATGCGGTACGACGCGGAAGGGGCCGCTCCCCTGTCCTATTCCATTGTCCGGTCCCGGCCGGAGCAGATCAACGAGGCCGCCATGCTCCAGGAGCAGCAGAAGCAGCTCACCGCCAAGCTGGCCCGCCTGCGGGAGGCCTACCTTGCCGGCGTGGAGGATCTGTCCAGCTACGGCGCCGCCAAGGCCGCGCTGGAGGAACAGGCCGCCCATATTTCCAAGCGTTTGGAAGAATTGGACCGGCCGGAAGACCCCCAAAAAGCAGAGGCCATTCTGCGGAAGAACATCCAGCAGTGCATCGCGGTCCTGACCGATCCCAAGTCCACACTGGACGCCAAGAAGAAGGCGGTCCATGATGCGGTGGAGAAATGCGTGTTCGATAAGGCGTCCAACTGCATCCAGATCTACTATCGTATTTTTTTAGCTTGAATAATAGTCTATTGTTGTATGGTCCGCCGTACTGACTGATAATAAAGGAGGCCAGCTGCGGGTTGGGGTTTTCGATCTTGATGGGGTATTGCAGCTTTTTCTCATAGACGAACATCAGCGCTTCCCTCCTTCCGCAAGGTTCCAGGGCCAGGGATCTTTCAGCCACTGGGTCCAGTTCTCGCTGGAGGCCGTGGCGGTCTGGCGAAGGGGTCCGTGGAGGGCCTCATACTGTCTGCGGCCCTCCTCCTCCATGGCGGCATACTGCTGATAGAGGGCAAAGGCCTCCTGGTCGCTCTGGTGGGTGTCCAGGTACTGCCCCAGCTCCACCAGGACGAATTCCAGGGCCTGGAGCTCAGCCAGGGGGCCGTTCACCACGTCGGCTGCCTCCGGCTTCAGGTGGAAGGGAAGATTCAGCCCCGGGAAGAGGGTTCCGTTGTTGAGGGCCTCCTGCCGGTTGTAGCGCTTGGAGTCGGTCTGCTGGAAGGCCACATAGGGGACCGCCAGCGGCGCACATTCGGGAAGCGGGCCGCAGCCGTCGGAGCAGCGGTCATTCTCCGCTCCGGGTGCCTGCTCCATGCGGCTGCCCGGGGCGCGGGAGTTGGTATCTGGATACAAGTGTGATTCCTCCTCAGATGAATTGGAGACAGGTGCGGGGGGACTTCTGCGTCTCCGGACCATCCTATGCGCCCCTCCCCCGGTCAGGAACGCCTTGCGGGGAGGGGCTCTCCGCTCCACAGCGGGTCCCTTTGCGAAAATGGAAGGGTTCCCGCTCTCTTTTCGGTTCCGGACGGAGCAAAGGGACAAAAATAAAAATTCCGGCGGCCTCTGCTATGGTGATGCAGAGGCCGCCGGATTTCTTGTAATCAGGATTCCAACAGTCCGATCAGATCTTCTTCGGTCAGCACGGGGATGCCCAGCTCATTGGCCTTGCGCAGCTTGGAGCCGGCCGCCTCCCCCGCCACCACATAGGTGGTCTTTTTGGAGACCGAGCCGGAGACCTTTCCGCCCAGGGCCTCGATGCGCGCCTTGGCCTCGTCCCGGGTGAAGTGCTCCAGCGTGCCGGTGAGGACAAAGGTCTTGCCCGCGAGCTGATCGCCGGCGGGGGCCTCCCGGCTCTCCAGATTGACGCCTGCCGCGCGGAGCGACTCGATCAGATGGCGGCTCTGGGGACTCTCGAACCAGGAGACGATGTTCCGGGCGGTGATCTCCCCGATGTCGGGGATGGCAGTCAGCTCCTCGATGGTGGCCGCCATCAGCGCGTCCAGGGTGCGGAAGTGGGCCGAGAGCACTTTGCCCGCCTTCTGCCCCACCTGCCGGATGCCGAAGGCGAAGAGGAGCCGGGAGAGGTCCCGCTCCTTGGAGGCCTCCAGGGCCGCGATCAGGTTTTCCGCGCTCTTCTGGCCCATCCGTTCCAGAGCAGCCACCTGCTCTACCTCCAGACGGTAGAGGTCGGCCGGGGACTTAACTAGCTCGGCCTTCACCAGCGCCTCCACCACCGCGGGTCCCAGACCCTCGATGTCCATGGCGTCCCGGCTTGCAAAGTGCACCAGATGCCGCAGCAGCTGGGCCGGGCACTCCGCGCCGGTACAGCGGATGTGGGCGCCGTCCTCATCCCGGACCACAGGGGCCCCGCAGACCGGACAGACCGAGGGCAGATGATAAGCCTGCGTCCCCTCCGGGCGCAGATCGGGCAGAACCCGGACGATCTCGGGGATGATCTCCCCCGCCTTCTGGACCAGGACCGTGTCCCCGATGCGGATGTCCTTCTCGGAGATAAAGTCCTGATTGTGCAGCGTGGCGTTGGTGACCGTGGTCCCGGCCAGGCGCACCGGCTCGATGACCGCCTTGGGGGTGAGCACGCCCGTCCGGCCCACCTGGACCACGATGTCTACGATCCGGGAGGGCTTCTGCTCCGGCGGGTACTTGTAGGCTGCCGCCCAGCGGGGGAACTTGGCGGTACTGCCCAGGATGGTGCGGTCGGCGAGATCGTTGAGCTTGATGACCGCGCCGTCGATCTCAAAGGGGTAGTCCTCCCGCTCCTCCCCCATGCGGTCGATCTCCTGCCGGATCTCGTCGATGCCGGTACACAGGCGATAGGGGATGACCTTGAAGTGCTGCTCCCTCAGGTAGTCCAGGGTCTCGGTGTGGGTGGAGAAGGTCTTCCCCTCCGCCCGCTGGATGTTGAAGACCTGGATGTCCAGACGGCGCTCGGCCACGATCCGGGGATCGTGCTGCCGGAGAGAGCCGGCCGCGGCGTTGCGGGGATTGGCGAAGAGGGGCTTCCCCTGGATCTCCAGCGCGGCATTGAGCTGCTCAAAGACCTGCTTGGGCATATACACCTCTCCGCGCACGATGAGGCTGGGGAGCTTTTCGGGCAGCACCATGGGGATGGAGCGGATGGTGCGCAGGTTCTCGGTGACGTCCTCCCCCACCTGGCCATCGCCCCGGGTGGCCCCCCGGACAAAGACGCCGTCCCGGTACTCCAGGGCCACCGAGAGGCCGTCCACCTTAGGCTCCACATCGTAGACCACCTGGTCCGCGCCCAGGCCCTCCTGCACCCGCACGGTGAAGTCGGCCACTTCCTCCCCGTCGAAGACATCCTGGAGGCTCTCCAGCGGAACCGGATGGACCACGGGCGAAAAGCCGTCGGCCACGGTCCCACCTACCCGCTGGGTGGGCGAGCTGGGGTCAGCGTACTCCGGGTGGGCCGCCTCCAGCTCCTCCAGACGGCGGAGCTTGTGGTCAAAGTCGTAGTCGCTCATACTGGGGCAGTCCAGTACATAGTATTCATAGTTGGCCTGTTCCAATTCCTGGCGCAGCTGCTGTATTTCCTGTTTTGCGTCCATAAGGGACCTCCCGTTGGAATGTTTCAGATGGTTGTTGTACTGGGTGTGCCCGTGTACCCCCCTCAGGGGCTCTCCGTCCCGCCGGAGATGTGCACATAGGTCTGGGGGACCTGCCCCACCAGAATGGTCTCGGCCACACAGACCGGGACCTGGGCCTGGATGTCCAGGCTGTGCCCCGGCAGGACGAGGGCGGCGCTGGCCGTCACATCGAACCAGATCCGGTGGAGGGTCTGGTTGATCCCGGCCTCGGAGAACTCGTTGCGCAGCTCTGCCCCGGCCACCGAGACCGACAGGAGCTGCACCTGGATGGAGGGACCGTACCCGCCCAGCACGGAAACGCCGGTCAGATTGCCCAGGGGAAGGGACACCGTCATGGGCTCCATGGCGTGCAGACGGCGGCTGACCTCCTCCACCAGCTGGGCGCGGAGCTGATTGAGGGCAAAGGGGTCCGACGTGAGCGTCTGGACCGTGCCGTCCTCCCCCACCTGAAGGGAGACCAGGTTCTCATAGGAGAGGGGGTACTCCTCCAGATGGTGGGCCACCGCGGCGTTCACCTCCTCCGAGAGAAGGGCCTGAACCTGGGCGGAGGCCAGGGCGAGCAACGATTGGGAGAGCAGCGCGTCCAGCGGAAGAATCAGCAGAAGGGCCAGCCCCACCCCGATCAGGGCGGGCAGGCCCTTCCCTCCCCTGCGGGGAACGGAGCGGCCGGGCCGGGCGGGCCGGCGCAGCCAGATATGTCGCATCCATCGCCGCATGGTATAGACTCACCTCACTTGAGGGAGTATATGCCGCCGCCGGCTTGGCCGATTACTCGCTCCGCAGCAGCTCCTCCACCGCCAGCATGACGCCCAGCTTGCCCGACTCGTAGGTCAGGCCGCCCTGGAGATAGGCGGTGTAGGGGGCGCGCATGGGCGCGTCGCAGGAGAGCTCAATGGAGGCGCCCTGGATGAAGGCGCCGGCCGCCATGATGACGGGGCAGTCATAGCCCGGCATGTCCCATGGCTCCGGGGTTACATAGGAGTCCACCGGCGCGCCGAACTGGATGCCCTTGCAGAACTGCTTGAGGGGCTCGGGGGTGCCGAAGTGGATCATCTGGATGATGTCATGGCGCACCATGTCGGAGGTGGGCTCGGTGGCGTAGCCCAGAAGCTCCATCATTTTGGCGGCAAAGACCGCCGTCTTGACCGCCTGGGCCACCGTGTGGGGGGCCAGGAAGAGGCCCTGGTAGAGGGCGCGGTTCTGTCCCAGGGTGGAGCCGCACTCCCGGCCGATGCCGGGGACGGTGAGGCGCATGGAGGCCGCCTCGATCAGATCCTTCCGCCCGGCCAGGTATCCGCCCGTGGGGGCAAGGCCACCGCCGGGGTTCTTGATGAGGGAGCCGACCACCAGATCGGCGCCCACCTGGGTGGGCTCCTGCTCCTCCACGAACTCCCCGTAGCAGTTGTCCACCAGGATGGCCGCGTTGGGATTGTGCTCCCGCACCACGGCGCACAGGGCGCCGATCTCCTCCACCGAGAGGGAGGAGCGGGTGGAGTAGCCCTTGGAGCGCTGGATGAGCACCGCTTTAACCCGGGGGTCCTGCACGGCCCGGGCCAGGCCCTCGGGATCGGGGGCGTCGTTCACCAGTTCCACCTGCCGGTACTCGATCCCGTAGTCCTTCAAAGAGCCGGGGCCCTTGTCCACTACGCCGATCACGCCCAGGAGGGTGTCATAGGGTGCGCCCACGGCGGAGACCAGAATATCCCCCGGCTTCAAGGCCCCGAACAGGGCGCAGGAGATGGCGTGGGTGCCGTTCACAAACCCGATGCGCACCAGGGCGTCCTCGGTGCCGAAGATATCGGCATAGATCTCCTCCAGCTTGTCCCGGCCCAGGTCGTCGTAGCCGTAGCCGGTGGTGCCGGCAAAATAGCTCTCGGCCACATGGTGCTTCTGGAAGGCGGCCAGGACCTTCTGGGTGTTGACCTCCGCAATGGCGTCGATCCGGTCAAATTGTTCTCTCAATTCCGACTGAGCCCGGGCCGCCAGGCTCCGGACCCGCTCGCTGATCTGTAAAGACATCTCTCTCTTCCTATCCTATCCGAAATCTGAATCTATGATGGGCTCAGCCCTCCAGGGCCGCCCCGGCAAAGGCCGCGGCCAGCTTGGCGCAGGCCTCCACATCCCGCAGGTCCACCATCTCCTGGGGGGTGTGGATGTAGCGGCAGGGGATGGAGATCCCGCCGGTATACACGCCCGCCCGGCTCTGGTGGATGGCCCCGGCGTCGGTGCCGCCGGCCTTGATGATATCGCCCTGGACCGGAATGCCCTGCCCCTTGGCCAGTGCGTTGAGCTTCCGGACCATGCTGGGATGGCAGAGGACCGAGCGGTCCATGACCTTGACGGCCGCGCCCGCGCCCAGCTTGCTGGTGGCGGTGTGCTTGCTCCCCAGCTCGTCGTCGGCGGAGGTCACGTCCACCGCGATGGCATAGGCGGGATCAATGGCGAAGGCCGCCGTCTTGGCGCCCCGGAGTCCCACCTCCTCCTGCACGGTAAAGACGAAATAGAGGTCGTTTTCGCTCTTCTGGAGCTGCTCCAGCGCCAGGAGCAGGACGGCGCAGGAGATGTGGTTGTCCATATAGGGGGCCACCATGCGCTTGCCCGCCACAAAGGAGGCGGTGTCATACACAAAGGTGTCACCCAGCGTCACCTGGCTGCGGGCCTCGGCCTCGTCGCAGGCGCCGATGTCCACATAGAGGTCGTCCAGCTTGAGCTCCTTGGGGTCGGCGCTCTCGGGCACGCAGAGCACACCACGGGTCCCGTTCTGGAACCGGACCGGCGTGGCGGCCAGATCGGGGGCGTGGAGCCCGCCGATGGCGCCGAAGCGCACAAAGCCCTTCTCATCCACGTGGGTGACGATCCCGCCGATGGAGTCCATGTGGGCGGCGAACATCACCTTGGGACCGCTCCCCTTCCGGTGCACGATCACATTGCCCAGCGTATCCACCGAGATGTCGTCGGCATAGGGGGCGGCGAGGGTCTGAATGGCCTGGGCGATCTCCCGCTCATTTCCCGAGGGGGCGTGGCAGGCGTTGAGTGTTTCTATGATCTTTACGATGTCCATCTTGGTACCTCCCTGTTTATGCGCGCGCGGCGATCGCGCCGATGAAGAGCCGGGTCAGATGCAGGATGGCGTCCAGATCCCGCTTGGCCGCCACGCTGGCCGGCGCGTGGAGATACCGTACCGCCAGGGATACGGTGGCCGTGCGCACCCCTTCCCGGGCGCGCTGGAAGGCGGCGGCGTCGTTCCCGCCGGAAATCCAGTGTTTGGTCTGCCAGGGGATCTGATGCTCCTCCGCCAGGGAGCGCAGCAGCTCGAAGAGCCCCCGGTCGGCGATGGAGCCCTTGTCCATGAAGGGGATCACCGCGCCCGCGCCGGGGACACAGACCTTCTGGTGCCCCTCCATGCCGGGCAGATCGGCCGCGGTGGTGGTCTCCAACACCAGGGCGATCTCGGGCTTGACCGAGAAGGCCGCGCCGAAGGCGCCCCGGGTCCCCACCTCCTCCTGGGCGGTGAAGACAAAGGTGCAGTCCATGGGGAGCTCCTCCTCCAGGAGCTTCAGGAGCACCGCGCAGCCAGCCCGGTCGTCCAGGGCCTTGACCTTGACCATACCCTGACCGAACTCCACCCAGTCGCTCTCAAAGACGGCGCAGTCCCCCAGGGAGACCAGCGCCTGGGCCTCCGCCTTGGAGCGGGCGCCGATGTCGATATAGTAGTCGTCCAGCTTGGGGACCACCTTTTCCTCCTCGGCGCTGACCAGGTGGTAGGCCTTCAGGCCGATGACTCCGGGGAGCCCCTTCTCCCCCACCTTGACGGGCTTTCCGATGAGGACGCGGCGGTCGATGCCCCCCACCGCGGAGAATTTCAGATACCCCTCGTCGGTGATGTGGCGCACGATGAGGCCCACCTCGTCCATGTGGGCGCACAGGACCAGCTTGTCGCCGGTGGCCTTCTTGCCGCGCTTTTTCACGATCAGGTTCCCCAGGGCGTCCACCCGGATCTCGTCCGCGTAGGGCTGGGCATGAGCCCGGATACAGGCGCGGACCTCGTCTTCAAAGCTGGAGACGCCGGAACAGGCGCACAGCTCTTGCAGCAGATTCAGCATAGGGTCTCCGCCTCCTCTCCCAGTCCCTCGGCAAAGGCGGCCAGGAGCTGGGCCACCTGCTCGGCGTCCGGCTCATCCATGACCTCGATGGGACTGTGCATATATTTGAGGGGCAGGCTGACCACCAGCGTGGCGATCCCCTCCCGGCAGATCTGCATGAACCAGCCGTTGGTGCCGGTGTGCCCGGCCATGACCTCCAGCTGGTAGGGAATGCCCCGCTCGTCCGCCTTCTCCATGGCCCGGCGGGTCATCCAGCGGGTCATATTGGGACCCACCCCGATGACCGGGCCGCCGCCCACTTCAAAGCTCTTCTCCCTGGGACCGTCCGGCGTGCGGCCGTGGGTCACGTCCACCGCCACGCAGAAGTCGGGGGCGATGGCGAAGGTGGCGCACTGGGCGCCCGAGCCGCTGATCTCCTCCCGGGTGGAGCCCATCACATAGAGGTCCACGTCCAGCTCCTTCCCCTGGAGCAGCTCCGCTGCCCGCAGCAGGGTCACGAAGCAGGCCCGGTCGTCCATGGACTTTCCGCAGATCTCCCGCTCGCCCAGTGGGAAGCAGCCTCCCCGGAAGGTCATGGGGGTGCCGATGGGCACCCGGCGCTCGGCCTCCTCCTGGCGCATGCCGATGTCCACATAGAGCTCAGAGATGGGAATGGAGCGCTTGTCGTCCCCCTCCTTCTGCACGTGGGGGGGCAGGCAGGCCACCACCCCGAAGAGGGGCGGGTCGGTGAGCACGTTCAGCTCCCGGTTGGGGAGCATCCGGGGGTCCACCCCGCCGATGGTCTGAAAGCGGAGGAAACCCTCCTCGATGCCGGTGACGATGAGCCCGATCTCGTCCAGATGGGCGTCCAGCAGCAGCTTTTTGGCGCCCGGCTTTCCGCAGCGGCGCACCCCGATCACATTGCCCATGCGGTCGGTCCAGACCTCGTCCATCAGGGGCTCCAGCAGAGCCCGGGCCACCTGGGCCGCGGGGGCCTCAAAGCCGGAGGGCGCGTTCTGGGCACACAGCTGCTCCAGTGCGTTTCGCATATTCAATCCATATCACTTCCTGTTGTGTTGGGTAAAACCGAATGGCGCTCAGTCCAGCGCGTGGATGATTCGTTTGAAGGCGTTGCCCCGCTCCATGAAGTTCTTGAACCGGTCAAAGGAGGCGCAGGCGGGCGACAGGATGACCACGTCGCCGGGAACCGTGTCCCGGTTGGCCTCCGCCACCGCTTCGTCGAAGTCCTCCACCTCCACGATGGCGGGCCGGCCCGGGGCGTAACCCGGAGCCCCCTCCACTGCGGCGCGGATCTTGCCGGCGGTGGGTCCGGTGAGGACCAGCTTCTTCACGTGGGAGACGATCTCCGGCCCCAGGGTGTCGAAGGGGATGTGCTTATCGTATCCTCCGGCGATCAGAATGACCGGCTGGTCGAAGCAGCGCAGCCCCGCCGCCGTCCGGGACGGGCTGGAGGCGATGGAGTCGTTGTAGTAGCGCACGCCCCGCAGGGTGCGCACCAGCTCGATGCGGTGCTCCACCCCCTGGAAGGCGGCGGCAAACTCCCGGATCACGTCGTCGGGCACCAGGCCGTTCACAGCGGCGATGGCCGCCATGTAGTTCTCCACGTTGTGGACGCCGGGCAGCAGGATGCCCTCGATGGGGAGCACCTCCCGCTTGCCGTTGTCGTCGGAGACCCAGATGGCCCCGTCCTTCACATAGACGCCCCGCTCCAGCTCCTGCTTCCGGCTGAAGCACATCACCCGGCCGGGGGCCTTGGCGGCAAAGCTGCGGGTGATCTCATTGTCCTCGTTGAGGACCACCAGGCCCTCTTCCTCCTGATGGAGATAGATGTTCTCCTTGGCGGAGACATACTCCTCCATGGAGGTGTGTACATCCAGGTGGTTGGGGGCCAGGTTGGTGATGACCGCGATGTCCGGGCTGCGCTGCATGGTCATCAGCTGGAAGGAGGAGAGCTCCAGCACGGCCACGTCCCCGTGCTCCATCCCGTCCGCGTCGGGCAGCAGGGGCTTGCCGATGTTGCCGCCCACATAGGTGGTATAGCCCGCGGCCTTCAAAAGCCCGGCGATGATGGTGGTGGTGGTGGTCTTTCCGTCACTGCCGGTGACGCCGATCATCTGGCAGGGACAGACCTCGAAAAAGGCCTCCATCTCCGAGGTGAGAACCGCGCCCCGCTCCCGGGCGGCCAGGAGCTGGGGAACATCCGGCCGCAGGCCCGGGGTACGGAAGATCACATCCTGATCCAACCCCTCCAGATAATCCTCCCCCAGGCGCAGCGTCACGCCCAGGCTCTCCAGGGCCTCGGCCTGACCGCCGAAGTCGGCCCGGTCCCGCTTGTCGCAGGCGGTCACCTGCACGCCGGCCCGCACCAGCATTTTAATCAGGGGCGTATTGGACACGCCGATGCCGATGACGGCCACCCGCTTCCCCCTGAGATCATCCAGGTATTGCTGTATCATGGAACTCATGGTCTCGTTCCCCTTTCCGGATTACTCCAGTTGTTTAACTGATATATTATATCTCCTCCGCCCAAAAATTTCAAACCATTCTTGCGGTTATCCGTCGGCCGTGAGATATGCCCGCAGGTTGCGGAAGATGGGCTTGCTGGTTTCTCTCGAAAAAACGCTTGACATTGTTTATACAAAGTGATATAATATAAAATTAATATTGACATAAATGAAGCTGCATGCTACTCTTTACTCAACACAGGGTAAGGAGTATTTTTTATGGATTTTTCCAAAAATATGTTTTTTCCAAGAAAAAAGATGCTGACTATTGCGCTCAAATCGTACATTTTGCAGCAGGGCAATTCTCACCTGCAGAAATATTACAGAAGTGCAGAGGAGATCGCCGGCTTTATCTGTGATTTGCAGCCGGCAGAACAGGATGATTACCACGACCTTGCGCACTATATCAAACAGTGGGAAGAGAATCGCGGCGTTCTTTTTGTTTGACAATTTTTCTTCCATAGGGTACAATACCCTTTGCAAGTAGGCTGGACAGCCGCGCAGACGGGACGAAAGGCCCGCCTGTGAGGAAAGTCCGGGCTCCGCAGGGCAAGGATAACGGGTAACACCCGCCGGGGGCGACCCTAGGAAAAGTGCAACAGAGATAAACCGCCTCGTCCCCTTTTCTGGGGCCCCAACAAAAACAGATGTTTTTGTTGGGAGAGGAGGCGCAGCGTACTGAGCGAGCTTTGTCCCTTGGGACGAAGCGAGGGATAGGAAGCTTGCGCCGACGAGGTAAGGGTGGAAAGGCGGAGATAAGAGCCCGCCCGATGGCTGGGAACAGTCCATCGCTGTAAACTCTATCCGGAGCAACGCCGTGGAGGGACATATGGTCGGCCCGACCGTCCCATGGAGGCGGCTGGAGCGTACCGGCAACGGTGCGTCGAGATAGATGGCTGTCTTAAATGACAGAACCCGGCTTACAGGCCTGCTTGTACCAGAAAGAACGTCTCGGCTGTATGGCCGGGGCGTTTTTTGCTGCCCTGAAGAGAGGGCTATTCCACCTCCCAGCGGTGGGCCAGATCCTGGCGGATCTGGGCCAGGACGTCCCGGGCCTGATAGGTGCGCTCCCCGGTTTCCGTGCCGCTCCCCTGCCCCGCCCGCCGGCGCTCCTGGGCGGCCTGGCGGCCCAACCAGCGCTGGGTGTCCCGGTGGATGTTGGAACACATGAAGAGGCAGGCCATCCGGGTCTCCTCCGTCATGGCGGGAAAGGCCTCCAGGATCTCCGGGATGGACGGACTGTCCGGCTCCCCGGCGGCCATGCCGTATTCGAAGAGGGCGGTCAGCAGCAGGCCCCGCTGCTCCAGCGGCAGAGCCTGGACCATGGGGTAGTTGTCAAAATAGACGAGAAAACTTTTCTTCTGTGCCATGGAAAGCACCTCCTACCCCTACCCTCCCGACCGCCCTTTGGTGTACGTTTGCGTACACCTGGGACGCCATATAGGGATAGAAATAGAAAAAGAAATAGAAATAAAGATAGACATAGAAATGGATAGGGTCATAGGCACAGCCACCGTGCCCCGGTGGGGCGGGGCCTTGTGTGCGAAGATGTTTGGTGTGAGAAGGCAAAAAAAGTCAGGCCCCTGCAAAGCGCAGGAGACCTGACTTCTTTTGTGTTGCTGGTATGGATCAGTCCTGATCCCAGTTGTGGTAGACGTTCTGCACGTCGTCGTTTTCCTCCAGCAGGTCGATGAGCTTCTCCATGTTCTTGATGTCGGTCTCATCGGTGAGCTTGACATAGTTCTGGGGCACCATCTGCACGGAGGCCTCCAGGAAAGCGTAGCCCTTCTCCTCCAGCTGGGCGAGCACATCGCCGAAAGCGTCGGGGGCGGTGTAGACGGTGAAGACTTCCTCTTCCACCTGCATGTCGTCGGCGCCGCAGTCGAGGGCGTCCATCATCATGGTGTCCTCGTCCAGGTCCTCCCGCTCGATGACGATGACGCCCTTCTGGTCAAAGGACCAGGACACGCAGCCGGTGGCGCCCAGGCCCTTGCCGTACTTGTCCAGCAGGTGACGGACCTCGGGGGCGGTGCGCTGACGGTTATCGGTCAGAGCCTCCACGATGACGGCCACGCCGTTGGGGCCGTAGCCCTCGTAGACCACGCTCTCGAAGTTGTCGCTGTTCCCGGCGCCCAGAGCCTTGTCGATGGTGCGCTTGATGTTGTCGTTGGGCATATTGGCCGCCTTGGCCTTGGCGATGACGGTGGCCAGACGGGAGTTGTTGGCGGGGTCGCCGCTGCCGCCCTGCTTGACCGCCACGATCATCTCGCGGGCGATCTTGGTAAAGAGCTGAGACCGCTTGGCGTCAGCCGCGCCCTTGGTCTTCTGAATATTGTGCCACTTGGAATGTCCGGACATACAATTCGTTCCCTTCTCCAGAAATCAATACGTCTGCCCCAGCGGGCAGCCGACAAAAATCAGCTAAACTAGTTTAGCACAGCCCACAGGCCTTTGCAACCCCTAAACGTGACGATTATAGATAAGAAAAGACCTCTTTGTGCCGTTTTGTCTGTACAAACTCGACCCCGGGGAAGGCGCCGCGCAGCCATTTCTCCAAAACGGGACAGACCACCTGCTCGGTGGGATAGTGTCCGGCGTCGATCAGATTGATGCCCAGGGCCTTGGCGTCCAGGAAGCCGTTGTACTTCACATCGGAGGTCACGAAGGTGTCGCAGCCCATCCGGAAGGCGTCGGTCAGCAGGTCGCCGCAGGCGCCGCCCCCCACCGCCACACGCCGCACGGGACGGCGGGCGTCCACATAGCGCACGCCGTTGGCGCCCAGGGTCTCCTTCACGAACTGGGCAAAGGCGGGGGCGTACTCAGGGATGCCCTCCCGCATGCCCACACGGCCCACGCCGTAGGGATGGCCGTCCCCGTCCACCCCGTCGGTGTGGAGGAGCTCCAGCTGGGTGAGACCCAGCTTCTGGGCCAGGGCGTCGTTGACGCCGCCGGCCACCGCGTCCAGGTTGGTGTGTACGCAGATGGCGGCGATCTGGTGCTCGATCAGAGAGAGCAGGATGCGCCCGGTGGGATCGTTGTCCCGGATGCTCTTCACCGGATGGAAGATCACCGGGTGGTGGGACACGATGAGCTCGGCCCCCAGCTCGGCGGCCTCGGCCACCACCTCTTCCGTGATGTCCAGGGCGATCAGGACCTTGGAGACCGTGCGCTCCCCGTGGCCCACCAGAAAACCGGCGTTGTCAAAGTCCATCTGGATGGAGAAAGGCGCTCTCTGGTCCAGATAGGCGTAGATGTCATTTACTTTCATCTTGCTTCAACTCCCTTTGCATGGTGATGAGTCCCTCCCGGACGGACTCCAGCTCTGTTTTCCAGGGGATGTCCTCCGGGCGCGTCGAGTGGCGGATGCCGGTGAGGGCCCGTTCCACCCGGGCCAGCAGGTGCTCCAGCAGCGCCGGGCGCAGCGGTTCGCTCCCGGCAGTCTCCCGGGAACCGGCCCAGCACTCCGCGGGGGTCAGAGGGGGCATCTCCCCCGCTGCCACCTGCATAATGGTGTAAATGGTGTTGCCATCCCGGCACAGGCGCTCCCGCAGGATGCGGTAGCCGCTGCGCTGGAGCCAGGCCCGCAGCTCGGGCAGCGCGCTCATGGGCTGGAGGATCAGCGTCCGATCCCCCAGGCGGCACCAGGGGGCGGCCGAGAGGATGGCGGAGATGGTCTCCCCTCCCATCCCGGCGATGGCGATGGTCTGGGCCTCCTCCGGCTGCACCCGCTCCAGCCCGTTGCCCAGGCGGAAGGACATTTGATCGGTGACTCCGTAGCGCTCCGCCGTCTGCCGGGCGCGCTCCAGGGGCCCTTTCCGCAGATCGGAGGCCACCGCGCTGGGGATGATCCCCTTCTGGATCAGATAGGCAGGCAGATAGGCGTGATCCGTCCCCACATCCACAAACCTGGTCTGGGGTGGGACCAGGTCCGCCACGGCCTGCAGGCGCGGCGACAGCTCAATGGTTTTCAAGAACTTCCCTCCTGATCTGAGAAACTCAAAAAAGAGCGGCCGAAAAGCCGCTCTTTTTTCTCGTACCGATTACTGCTGCTCGGAAGCGGCGATCTGCTCGTTGATGGCGTTGAGCAGGGCCTCCACATTGACGCCGTGGACCATGCAGGCCTCCTCCACGGTCTCGCCGCGAGAAGAGGGGCAGCCCAGGCAGTGCATGCCGATGGACATGAAGAGAGGAGCAGTCTGGGGGGCGATATCCAGGATGTCGCCGATGATGGTGTCTTTCGTAATCTGAACCATATGGGTAAACCTCCAAATCAGAAGATAAAAGGATACGTGAGTAGTATATCCTATTTGTCGCCCTTTTTCAACTCTTTTTCCGCTCTCAAAAATGCAAGCATTTTTTCGAAGGGGATGCAGGCCGCGGCGCGCATGCGCGGATGCGCGCACACTTGCGGCCTGAGAGGAGTGTTTTCCGACGTACACGCCGCCGGAAAACACGCTTTCCCTCTCTTCCGCCGTCTGCGGACGGCGGAACTCTGCGAGGCTCCGTGGCAAAGCGCAGAAACCTGCGCAAAAAAACAAGGACGCCCTCCGGGGCGTCCTTGTCTTACATACAGAGCTTACTGCTGCTCGCCGCGCATACGAGCGAAGCAATCGCTGCAGTACACGGGACGGTCGGACTTGGGCTCGAAGGGCACGCGGGCCTCACCGCCGCAGGCGGCGCAGGTAGCAGTGAAGTACTCGCGGGGGCCACGGGAAGCGGCCTTGCGGGCGTCACGGCAGGCCTTGCAGCGCTGGGGCTCGTTCTGGAAGCCGCGCTCTGCGTAGAACTCCTGCTCACCAGCGGTGAACACGAACTCCTGGCCACACTCTTTGCATACCAAAGTCTTGTCTTCGTACATGATAAATACCCTCTCTTTGACTCATTTGCCCAGGTCCGGAATTGAAACCGTGAAGTGCTGGGACAGATTAATATTGCGTTCAGCTCTCGCTGACATCGCCAGATGAAAAGTGCTGCGCGACCTTCCGCCGGATACGTTGCACAGCGTTGTCCACCGATTTCGGGGACCGTTTTACCTCAGCGGCAATCTCGGAATAGGACAACCCTTCCAGATAGAGCCCGAGGATCTTCGCTTCGAAACCGGACAACTGGCCCTTTAGCACATTCATTCGCTCACGGACTTCTTCCTGACCGATCAGAGTATCCTCCGGATTTTCCAGACAGCGATACTCCCTGCCACAGATGTCATGGACGGCAAATCCGTCAAAAAGCGGGGTTTCGAAAGAAACAGAATTGTTCAACGGGGAATGCTTATCTCTTGCTGCTGCTTTAATAGCGGAGCGCAAACGGTTGCGGATACAGGTCTCGGCATAGGTCCGAAAGGAGACCTCCCGCCGGGGATCGTACTCGCGGATGGCGTTCCAAAGTCCCAACATCCCCTCCTGGATCAGATCCTCGCTGTCACCGCCCGCCAGAAAGTAGGGCCGGGCGCACACACGCACCACGCGGTTATAGCGCAGAACCAGCTCCTCTGCCGCGCTGCGATCGCCGGATTTGCTCCTGACGCACAGGCATTCGTCGGAAGGATTGGAGTTTTGGGGTTGGAAAGCACTCATGCTCTTGCTCCTTGTCTGTTATTATACGCAAGAGTATATCTTGTTGTCAAGCGTTTATGCAAAATATTTATATTATGCCAAAAAATCTCACAGGATTTTTATGACATCTACCAGTTCTTCGGCGCAGGCACGGGCTGCCTCCTCGGTCTGAGCCTCCACCATCACGCGGATGAGGGCCTCGGTTCCGGAGGGGCGCACCAGGATGCGGCCGGTCCCCTGAAGGGCGGCCTCCTTGGCCTGGACCGCGTCCTTGAGGGCCTGGGCGGCCATGATTTCTTCCTTCTTTTCCTTGCTCTCCACCGGGAGGTTGATGAGGACCTGGGGATACCGGCGGCAGTCGGCCACCAGCTCAGAGGCCTTCTTGCCCGAGCGGTGGAGCACCTGGAGGAACTGGAGGGAGGTGAGCTCTCCGTCGCCGGTGGTGGCATAGGCGCGGAAAATGGTGTGGCCGGACTGCTCTCCCCCGATGACGAAGTCGTGCTCCAGCATCTTCTCCAGCACGTTGCGGTCGCCCACGGGGGTGCAGTGCAGCTCCATGCCGTTCTCCTTGGCGAAGATGTGCAGGCCCATGTTGCTCATGACGGTGCCCACCATGGCGTTGCCGTTGAGCTTGCCCTCGGCCTGGAGCACCCGTGCGCAGGCGGCCATGATCTGGTCGCCGTCGATGTCCTCGCCCTTCTCGTCCACGGCCAGGAAGCGGTCGGCGTCGCCGTCATAGGCCAGACCCAGGTCGTACCCGCCCTTCACGACAGCGGCCTTCAGGTCCTCCATATGGGTGGAGCCGCAGCCGTTGTTGATGTTGATGCCGTCGGGCTGGGCGTGCAGGATGTCGGCGTGCAGCTTGGGGAAGCGGGCAAACAGCCCCGGCGCCGTGGCCGAAGCCGCGCCGTTGGCGCAGTCCACCACGATGCGCATACCGGCAAAATCGGTGTCCACGGTGGAGACCAGGTGGTCGATGTAGGCCCGGGCCTCCTCCTCGTCCTTGTGGATGACCCGGCCCAGGTCCCCGTGGGTCTTGAGGGCGGGCAGCTGTCCGGAGAGGATGATCTCCTCGATCTCCCCCTCCAGGGCGTCGCGCAGCTTGTAGCCCTGGCTGTTGAAGATCTTGATGCCGTTGTGCTCAAAGGGGTTGTGAGAGGCCGAGATGACGATGCCCGCGTCGGCCCCCATCTCCACCGTGAGGAAGGCCACCGCCGGGGTGGGCACCACGCCCAGATGGAGCACGTCCGCTCCCGCGGAGCAAAGGCCCGCGATCAGGGCGCTCTCCAGCAGGTCGGAGGAGATGCGGGTATCCTTTCCGATGGCCACCTGGGGGCGGCTCTTTCCGGTCTCCTTGGCCATGACCACGGCGGCCGCCAGGCCCACCTGATAGGCGAGAGTGGCGTCCAGACCGGCGTTGACCACGCCGCGGATGCCGTCCGTACCAAACAATTTTCCCATAAATACACCTCATTCTCGTTGAATGTGAGTCAGATTCGATGGCAGTTCCCCGCAGGGCTTAAAAGGTGAGCTGCTCCATGCCGCCGGCGGCGCCCCCCGGGACGGGAAGTCCCAGGTGGAGATAGGCCTGCCGGGTGACGCAGCGGCCCCGGGGCGTGCGGGTGAGAAAACCCATCTGCATGAGATAGGGCTCATAGACGTCCTCCAGGGTGATGGACTCCTCGTTGATGGTGGCGGCCAGGGTCTCCAGCCCCACCGGGCCGCCGCCGTAGTGCTCGATGATGGCGCGCAGCATCCGGCGGTCCACCGCGTCCAGCCCCAGGTCGTCCACCTCCAGAGCGGTGAGGGCCTGGTCGGCCACTGCGCGGGTGATGACGCCCCCGGCCTTCACCTGGGCGAAATCCCGCACCCGGCGGAGCATCCGGTTGGCGATGCGGGGGGTGCCGCGGCTGCGCCGGGCGATCTCCATGGCCCCGTCGGGCTCGATGGGGACGTTCAGGATGCCCGCGCTCCGGGTGACGATGAGGGAGAGCTCCTCCGGCGTGTAGAGCTCCAGCCGCAGGGTGACGCCGAACCGGTCCCGCAGAGGGGCGGAGAGCTGGCCCGCCCGGGTGGTGGCCCCGATCAGGGTGAACTTGGGCAGGTCCAGGCGGATGGAGTTGGCCGAGGGACCCTTTCCGATGATGATGTCGATGGCGAAATCCTCCATGGCGGGATACAGGATCTCCTCCACCGAGCGGTTGAGCCGGTGGATCTCGTCCACGAAGAGGATGTCGTTCTCATTCAGGTTGGTGAGGAGGGCGGCCAGATCCCCCGGTTTCTCGATGGCCGGGCCGGAGGTGATGCGGATATGGACCCCCATCTCGTTGGCGATGATCCCGCTGAGGGTGGTCTTGCCCAGGCCCGGGGGGCCGTGGAGCAACACGTGGTCCAGGGGTTCATTGCGCATCTTGGCGGCCTGGATAAAGACCTCCAGGTTGTCCTTGGCCTTGCGCTGTCCGATGTATTCCGAGAGGACCTTGGGCCGGAGGGAGTACTCCCCCTCGTCCTCCTGGAGCAGCGAGGTGGTCACCAGCGGCTCTCTGGTCTCCAGGCTCCCGTCGTCCGAAAAGTCAATGCTCAAAATCTCACTTCCTCACTTGCTGCCCTGGTTCTGGGCGTGTGCTCCATGGGAGCCCAGGGCTGCTCCATAAAGATAGATCCCGTCGTCCGGTCCGTTCTGATAGCGCTTCATGGCCCTCTGAACCGGCCACACCATGCTGCCGTTATCCAGCTGAACCGCCACGTTGAGTTCTCCCTGCGGGTCCTGGTCATCCGTGACCCAATGCCCGCCATAGGTCCGGATCAATACGTCGCCGATATATGCGCCCAGCCCGAAAAGCCGCTGTCCCCGTTGCTGGGACAGCAATCCGCCGGGACCGCTCTGTTCCTCGAAAAAGCGGTCGATCTCCCGGAGACTCTCCAAGGTGTGGTCTGCCTGATAGCCGGAAAAGATCAGCGCCTCGGCAATCCAATCCCTTGCCGTGGCAAGATCCTCCAGAAGCGTCGGCCTTTTCTTTTTTCCAAACAGTGCATCCAAAAAACGCATACCGTCTCACCTACCCTGAAAGATATCCATTACTGTACCGCTCCTACGCCGGGATTATCCCTTTACCATTTTCTTGAGGGCCTGCTTGATGATGTCCTCCAGGCTGAGGGCCTCCACGTCGATGCCCTTGAGGGCCATGGCCACCTCGCTCTGGCTGTATCCCAGCACGGCCAGGGCGGCGGAGGCCTCGCTGGACTTGTTCTGGGGAATGACGGTCACACCGGTGCCGCCGTAGCTCTCGCCCTTGGGGGAGATCTGTCCCTTGGCCAGCTTGTCCTTGAGCTCCAGGATGATGCGCTGGGCGATCTTCTTCCCGATGCCCTGGGCCACGGTGAGGGCCTTCTCGTCCCCGGTGATGATGCTCATGGCCAGCCCCTCCGGCGTGGTGGCCGAGAGGATGGAGAGGGCGGCCTTGGGTCCCACGCCCGACACGCCGATGAGCAGCCGGAAGCAGTTGAGCTCATCCTCGGTGGCAAAGCCGTAGAGCTCAAAGATCTCCTCCCGCACGTAGAGATGGGTGAAGAGCTTCCCCTTCTCCCCTACGGTGAGGCGGGAGAGACTCTGGTTGGTGGTCCGGCAGGCATAGCCCACCCCACCGCAGTCGATCACCGCCAGATAGGGCTCCACATGGGCCACGGTACCGCTGACATAGTAAAACATACGCTGTTGTTTCTCCAATCCTGTTATGATCTGGTCCGGGCGGCGTAGCGGCCGCTGCCCGGGCGGGCGGAGTCCAGAAGACTCAGCCGCGAGGTAAAGGATCTGGCGTGGCACAGGGCGATGGCCACCGCGTCGGCGGCGTCGTCCGGCTTGGGGACGGCGGAGAGGCGCAGCAGCTTGCGGGTCATCTCCATGACCTGGCGCTTTTCGGCCTTTCCATAGCCGGCCACGGCCTGCTTGACCTGGGAGGGGCTGTACTCAAAAATGGGGACCCCCTCCTGTTCGGCGGCCAGGAGGATCACCCCTCTGGCCTGGGCCACACCGATACCGGTGGTCACGTTCTGGTTGAAAAAGAGCTCCTCCACCGCCATGGCGTCCGGCCGGAAGGTGGTCAGCAGCTGGTGCATATCCTCGAAGATCTGCCGAAGGCGCCCAGGGAGGGGCACCCCAGCCGGTGTCGTGATGGCCCCGCACCGGAGCAGACGCTGGGCATTCCGGTCGGCCTCCAGGATGCCGAAGCCCACGATGGCAAATCCCGGGTCGATGCCTAAAATAACCATGTCCTTCCTCCCTGCCCGGTGTTCCGATCCTCTGGGCCGGGCATAGACCCGGCGCTCAATCTTCTTTATTGTAGCACAGACGTTTGAAAATGAAAAGGAGATTTCTCTGCCTCTCTCGTGTGGAGATAGGAAAAGCCGGCGCGCATCCGCGCACCGGCTTTCGGCATGACGAGAAAGTGTATCCCCTCTCAAAAATGCCATGCGTTTTTGAGACAGGTTTATGCCCTTGGATGGGCCTTGCGGTAGACGTCCTTCAGCTTCTGGCTGACGATCTGGGTGTAGATCTGGGTGGAGGAGATGTCGGCGTGTCCCAGCATTTCCTGAATGGAGCGCAGGTCGGCCCCGTTCTCCAGCAGGTGGGCCGCAAAGGAGTGGCGCAGGGTATGGGGGGTGATCTCCTTCTGGATGCCCGCCTTCTCCTGATAGTATTTGATGAGCTTCCAGAAGCCCTGGCGGCTCATCCGCTCACCGCTCATGTTGACGAAGAGGGCCTGTTCGTCCGGGTGCTCGATCATCTGG
Source organism: Pseudoflavonifractor hominis (assembly GCF_014288125.1). Lineage (NCBI taxonomy): Bacteria > Bacillati > Bacillota > Clostridia > Eubacteriales > Oscillospiraceae > Pseudoflavonifractor > Pseudoflavonifractor hominis. Next base: position 198,792 of record NZ_JACOPR010000005.1, read on the forward strand.
GGGCGCACATGCTCGATGTAATCGCTCAGGGCCCGCACCGCTGCCGGATACAGGGGGATGATCCGCTCCCGGTCCCGGCCGGAGCAGCGGATAAAGGCGGCGCTCAGGTTGATGTGGTCCATATTCAGGCCGATCAGCTCGCTCACCCGGATGCCGGTGGCATAGAGCAGCTCCAGCATGGCCCGGTCCCGGCAGCCCTTGGCGTCCGAGGCGTCGGGCTGCTCCAGAAAGAGCTCCACTTCCTTGCTGGTCAGGATCTGGGGGAGCTTGCGCTCCACCTTGGCCGGAGAGAGCCCCCGGGCGGGGTTGACCTCCACCACGCCCTGACGGATCAGGAAGCTGTAAAAGGATTTCAGCGAGGCCAGAGAACGGGTCACCGTCGCGGCCGATTTCCCCTCGGAGGAGAGAAACTGCGTGTAGGATTCGACGTCTGACTGTTTTACTTGCTCAGGCAGCTTGCCTGCACCCTCCAGCCAGTGCAAAAACTGGCGGATATCACGAAGATACGAGCTCAATGTATTGGAGGCTACTTTTTTCTCCTCCGCCAGATAACGCTCATACTCTTGATAACAGTCCATCATCCAACACCTTCTTTTTCGCTATTTACCGGTTTCCTAGAGGGGAAACAGTCCGGCCGCGCCCGCCAGCAGCGAGGGGACGACCACGGATTCTAAAAAGATACACACACACAGCGCGCAGGCACACACCCCGCAGCGCAAAAAATAGAGTCTCCCATACGGGAGGGTACGCCGTCCGTCCCCCAGCATGCGGGTGGCCAGACAGCGGGACGCGATCCAACCCTGTACGCCCAGGACGAACAGCGCCGGAAGCGCGATACAGCCGGACACGCCAAAGACCACGAAGGCCAGCAGCGCGCCGCTCGCCCCGAACATCTTGACGAACGAGGCGATGGAAAAGGCCAGGAGGAATCCCCGCACGGAAAAAACCAGCGGGATACCCAGAAGCCCCAGCGTGGTAAACCCCAGTCCGAACACCAGAAGCGGCCAGCGTATGGTCTCCCAGACGGAGATCAGCAGCGGAGGAGATGCGGGCTGCACCTGTACGCTCTGTAAAAAGGAGGTCAGATATTCCGCGAGGAGGTCGTTCCCTCCCCCGCCGACCCGCACCGCCAACAGACACCCCAGGCATCCGCCCAGGAAAAAGCAGATCGATGTCACAGCGAGCGCCGCACTCAGGCCGGACGGCACGTCCCAGACTTTTGCAGTGGGTTTATGCATCTCTCTCACCTCCACCCCATCCTATGCGGAGGAGGGAGGCCTTTAGAAGCACAGAAAAACAACGGACTGGATTCATCCATAATTATAATAATCTACATAATACAATTATGCAAGAGGATTTCCAAAACTACCCGATTTTTGTCAATTATGATAACGCATTATGTATACAGTATTATGTAAATTTCAGAATGCGAAAAAAGATGTGGCCCCCAAACGGGGGCCACAAAACGCAAGATATAGCGATATACAAAACGGATACCGCAAAATGTAGCGGTATCCGTTTTGTTGTCAAAGTTAATCCGCCATCCCGGACGCAATGGCGCGCAGTGCAATGGCACACTCCAGCCGCTTGCGCTCCAGCACGCATCCCACATGGTGGGGGTGCTTGATATCGCCATTGACCAGCAGGTTGGACGCGCTGCACCCGCCGCTGCAATAGAAGCGGGCCCAGCAGTTGCCGCACTCCTCGCGGGTGTAGATGTTCAGACCGGCAAACTTTCCGGACAGCTCCATATCAAAGGTGCCGTCGTAGATGTTGCCCAGCTTGTACTCCTCGTTGCCCACGAACTGGTGGCAGGGGTAGATATCCCCTTCCGGCGTGATGGCCACATACTCACATCCGGCGCCGCAGCCGCGCAGGCGCTTGATCACGCAGGGACCCTGGGCCAGATCCACATTGAAGTGGAAGAAGTTGGTCTCGGGGTGGTCCTTGAGGTACTCGGCCAGGCGCTCGTACTCGGCCTCCAGCTCGGGCAGATCGGACTCCTGGAGGGCATAGGGATCGTCCTCCTTGCCCACCACCGGCTCCACCGAGATGTTCCGGCCGATGGCGGCCAGAGCCTTCACGTCCTCCGCGAAGTCCTTGTGGAAGCGGGTGAAGGTGCCGCGCAGGTAGTAGTCCTTGGTGCCCCGGCCCTCGATGAGTTTCTTGAACTTGGGCACGATCACGTCGTAGCTCCCCTTCCCGTTCACGGTGGGGCGCAGGTCGTCGTTGACCTCCTTGCGTCCGTCAATGGAGAGCACCGCATTGGACATCTCGCGGTTGATGTACTCGATGTTCTCGTCGCTCAGGAGCACGCCGTTGGTGGTAATGGTGAAGCGGAAGCACTTCCCCTTCTCCTTCTCGATGGAGCGGGCGTAGGCCACGGTCTCCTTCACGGTCTCCATGGCCATGAGGGGCTCGCCGCCGAAGAAGTCCACCTCGATGTTGCGGCGGGGACCGGACTTCTCGATGACGAAGTCGATGGCTTTCTTGGCGGTCTCCACGTCCATGGTCATGCGGTGGCCGGTGCCGAAATCGCCGGTGGAGGCGAAGCAGTACTTGCACCGCAGGTTGCAGTCGTGGGACACGTGGAGGCACAGGGCCTTGACCAGGGCGGACTGCTGCATGGAGGCAGCCTTCTCCCGGTCGATGTAGTCGTCCTCCTCAAAGAGGAGTCCCTCGGCGGCCAGGCCGCGCAGCTCCTGCCACGCCTCCTCCAGCGCGGCGGGATCGTACTGGGACAGAGCGGCCTTGATGTCCTCCGGGCAGTGCTCCCCCATGGGAGGGGTCACCTTCTCCAGCAGGTGGTAGGTCACCTCGTCCAGCACGTGGACCGCGCCGCTGTTGACATCCACCGCGATATTGACCCCAAGGGCTTGAAAGGTATGTACCATGTTCTTTCGATCCTCCAAATCAGATTGAGCGTCCCGGTATCGCGGGGACGTATGCGCTTACGTAGCATGGAAAAAGGGTGGGAAGCCCCACCCTTTTCAACCATGTGTGTTGGTTCTGCCTCTTACTTGTTGTTCTCGCACTTCTGGTTGGCGACGGTGCAAGAGGTCTTACAGGCGGACTGGCAAGAGGTCTGGCACTCGCCGCAGCCGCCGTGAGCAGCGCTGTTCTTCAGGGTAGCGCCGTTGAGCGTCTTGATATGCTTCATTTCTGTTTCCCTCCCATTTGATATAGGATAACCGCAATTAGTATAGCATAGACCGGAAGAAATTTCAATCACTTTCGCCGTTTTTTCCGGCGGGGCGTCATCAACTGACTGCGCAGCCCCGCGCCGCACCCGCCCAGCAGGCAGGCCAGCGCCAGCGCGACCCATCCGTTTTCCAGGGGCTGGGCGTGAAAGGCAAGGCTTCCCACCAGGAGCAGCAGGAGCAAAACCACCGCTCCGGTCCCAGCGCCCACGGGCAGCGCCCGCCGTGCGCAGCGCTTCACGGCCCACAGCGCGCCCAAAAAGGTTCCCAGAACACACGCGGCCAGCGTGATGCGGTCCATATGAGACTCCTTCAGGGCGCCCAGATAGATGGCCGCCGAGGCGGCAAGCAGTAAAAGCAGGCACAGGCCCAGGGCGATGCATCCGCCCAGCAGGATGCCGCCTGCGTAGCGGGTCCACAATTCTTTCGGCCCCTCTTCTTTTTTCGGCACAGCGCTCTCCCCTTCCTCATCGATTCTGCTCCCATTCTATGAGGCGCATGGAGCGGTCATGCCGGACCGGAGATAAAAAAAGATTCCCGCCTCCGGAAGGGACAGGAATCTTTTGATCCATTATTTCGTGGCAGCGTCCGTCTGCTGGCCCTTGGTGGAGACAGCCCACTTGGTGAACTCGATGCGCACACGGTCGGCGCCGGTCTCGATGACGATGGTCTCCTCCTTGACGGCGCAGATGGTGCCCACGATGCCGCCGATGGTGGTGATGACGTCGCCCACGGCCAGCTCGGAGCGCATCTTCTCCATGGCCTTCTTCTTCTTGTTCTCGGGACGGATCAGCATAAAGTAGAAAATGGCGATCAGCAGGACAAAGGGCAGGATCATGCTGACCATGCTTGCAGTATCACTGCCCGTCAGAAGTGCAGTTCCGATTCCGTTCAAAATAATCTCCTCCAAAATCAAAGTTCCATCACGCTTTGCACGTGAAAGATATTATACGGCAGGCTTGTCCGTTTGACAAGTGTTTTTGCGATTTTTCCCAGAATGGGCCGCACGTTACAGGCGGCGGTCCAGCTTTTCGCTGTACTCGGCCCGGAACTGGGCAAAGGTCCCGGCGTCCAGTTCGGCGCGGATGCGCGCCATGAGGCTGTTGTAGAAGTACAGGTTGTGCAGCACGGCCAGGCGCATGGCCAGCATCTCCCCTGCGGCGAAGAGATGGCGCAGGTAGGCCCGGGAGAAGTGCTGACAGGCGGGGCAGCGGCACTCCGGATCGATGGGGCTCCGGTCCAGCTTGTACTTCTCGTTCTTGATGTTGATGGAGCCCTCCCAGGTGTAGAGCTTGCCGTGGCGGGCGTTGCGGGCGGGCATCACGCAGTCGAAGAAATCCACGCCCCGGGCCACTGCCTCGATGATGTTGGAGGGGGTCCCCACGCCCATGAGATAGCGTGGCTTGTCCGGGGGCATGTGGGGCTCCACCGCGTCGATGATGTCGTACATGACCTGCGTGGGCTCACCCACCGCAAGGCCGCCGATGGCATAGCCGTCACAGGGGATCTTGGCGGTTTCCTTCATGTGCCAGACCCGCAGGTCGGGGAAGGTGGCGCCCTGGTTGATGCCGAAGAGCATCTGCTGGGGGTTCACCGCGTCGGGCTGGGCGTTGAGCCGGTCGTGCTCCTTCTTGCACCGCTCCAGCCAGCGGAGGGTCCGCTCGCAGGAGGCCTTGGCGTACTCATAGGTGGCGGGATTCTCCACGCACTCGTCAAAGGCCATGGCGATGTCCGAGCCCAGATTGGACTGGATCTGCATGGACTCCTCCGGTCCCATGAAGATGCGCCGTCCGTCGATGTGGGAGGCGAAGGTGACGCCCTCCTCCTTGATCTTGCGCAGCCCGGAGAGGGAGAACACCTGGAATCCGCCGGAATCGGTGAGGATGGGGCCGTCCCAGTCCATGAAGGCGTGGAGGCCTCCCATGTCCCGGACCACCTTGTCCCCCGGGCGCAGGTGCAGGTGGTAGGTGTTGGAGAGCTCCACCTGGCACCCGATCTCCTTCAGGTCGTGGGCGGATACCGCGCCCTTGATGGCGCCCTGGGTTCCCACATTCATGAAAACAGGGGTCTGCACCGTGCCGTGGGCACACTGGAAAACGCCCCGGCGGGCCCGCCCCTCCGTCTTAATTACTTCAAACACAGAAAAACTCCTTTGATGGAGAACGCCGCGCCTGGCCGCACTCGTTCTTCCAATTCATAATATCGCTCTTATACTAATCGCTATTATACCACAGGATAAAATCCCCTGCAATCAGAGCCCGCACGCTTCTCCCTGCAAGGACCGGAGCAGGTCCACCGCGTCCTGGACCAGGCTGCCCATGGACTGCTTCCCCACCCCGGCCACCAGGTTGTCGCAGTGGTTCACCGGGATCAGAATGCGCTTGGCCCGGCTCTGCCCCACGGCGGCGGCCATGGCCGGAGTGATCTCCCCCAGCAGAGCGTCGGCGATGACGATGCCCAGGGGCCCGATGATGGCGTCCGCTTTCCGGCACCCAACCAGGACGGCGTTCTCTCCGGTGGCGGCCAGATGGGCCCCCGCTTTCATCATGGCGCTGGTGGCCAGGCTGTTGGTGCCGACGGCGGTAATCTCCGCGTCGGGGCAGGTCTCCCGAATGGCGGCGACCAGCTGACGGCCGATCCCGCCGCCCTGACCATCAATCACAAGAACCTTCATGGGGGCATCTCCTCTTTCTCTCTCTCAGGGGTATTTTTATATCACATTAGCTTATATAGGTTGTGCCACAATGTCTGTAAAGTAATATCGCTATACAGTTGATTTTAAGAAGGACTTTCTGAATCTTTAAAAAGTTAACTGTAAAGTAGAATAACTTTCCATATATTGCAGCACAATGGATAGGACGGATTACACGTCGGATTTGGGCTGGGTTTCCTCCAGGGCGGGCATCTGGTCCGTAATGAACATGGCGTCCCCGAAGGAGAAGAAACGGTAGCGCTGCTCCACTGCCTCCCGGTAGGCGTTCAGGATGTGCTCCCGCCCGGCCAGGGCCGAGACCAGCATCACCAGCGTGGATTCGGGCAGGTGGAAATTCGTGATCAGGCAGTCCAGCACCTTGAAGCGGTAGCCCGGGTAGATGAAGATATTGGTCCAGCCAGCGCTCTCCTGCATGGTGCCGTCCGGGGCGGCCCAGCTCTCGATGGTACGGCAGGAGGTGGTGCCCACGCAGATGACGCGTCCCCCCTCCCGCTTGGTGCGGTTGATGGTCTCAGCGGTCTCGGCGGAGATCATGCAGTACTCCGAGTGCATCTCATGGTCCAGGATGTCGTCCTCCTTGACCGGCCGGAAGGTGCCCAGGCCCACGTGGAGGGTGACATAGCAGATACGCACGCCCATCGCCTCGATCTCGTGGAGCAGCTCCTTGGTGAAGTGGAGTCCGGCAGTGGGAGCCGCGGCCGAACCCACCTCCTTGGAATAGACGGTCTGATACCGCTCGGGGTCGTTCAGCTCCTCCTTGATATAGGGCGGCAGAGGCATCTTCCCCAGCTGCTCCAGCAGCTCCAGGAAGATTCCCTCGTATTCAAAGCGGATCAGGCGGTTGCCGTTATCCAGCACCTCCACCACCTCGGCCGTGAGCAGGCCGTCGCCGAAGGAGAGCCGGGTCCCGGTGCGCACCTTGCGTCCGGGCCGGACCAGGCACTCCCACACCTTTTCGCCCCGGTCCACCAGGAGGAGGACCTCCGCCGCGCCGCCGGAGGGGATGCGGTGGCCCAGCAGCCGGGCGGGCAGTACCCGGGAGTCATTGAGCACCAGGCAGTCCCCCGGCCGCAGGAGCTTGGGGAGATCGAAGAAGTGCATGTGGGCGGTCTGGCCGCTCTCCCGGTCCAGAACCAGCAGCCGGGAGGTGTCCCGCTTTTCCAGCGGGGTCTGGGCGATCAGCTCTTCCGGAAGGTCAAAGTAAAAATCAGATGTTTTCATCGGGATATGTCGACTCCTGTGTAGTAGAATTGTAAGATCTCTTGGTAAGTATAGCCCTGTTTGGCCATGGCGTTGGCGCCATATTGGCTCATGCCCACATTGTGGCCGTAGCCGGAGCCCTGGATCACAAAGCGGTCGGAACCGGCGGCGGTCCCCCCACCCAGCAGGGCGGTCCCATTGCTGGTGATCACATAGGGCGAGGCGGAGAGATCCACCTGCCCGGTGGAGCCGTCCCCGCCGATGGCGTAGAAGGAGCTCCCATCCAGCGGGGTCTGGGCGTTGTTGACATACAGCCCGCCGGAGCTGGAGGAGCTGCTCCCCCCGCCGCCCGTCACGGTATAGCGCTGGGAGCGCAGGCCCAGGAAGGTCCGGGCCTGCTCCTTCTGGAAGGTCCAGCTCTTGCCCGAGGCGTCGGTGAAGGTGATGGCTTTCACATTTCCGGTGGGGGTGGTCTCGGAGACCCGGAAGTCCACGATCTGGTCACAGGAGCGCCCGCTGCTGCGCAGCTTCTGGGTCAGCTCGTCAGCGGTATAGGTCACGCTCCAGTTATAGTTGGGGATCTGGCTGGAAATGGTGGCCTCGTAGGGGTCCACCTTGCCCCGCAGGTAGGGCAGTGCGTCGTTCCAGACGTTTTCGGAATTTTCGGTGGCTCCGCCGTCGCTGGAGGAGTACACGGCGTCGATGAGCGCGCCGTTATACCGGATGACCATGCCGGCCGTCTCCTGGGTGGCCCGGAGGGTGTTGCTTCCCGTCAGCTTCATGCCCGGATAGGCCTGACAGTGGGTCCCGTTGCACAGGTCGAAGTGGTCGGCGGCGTGCTTGCTGCTGTTGGGCTTGCGCATGGCATAGGTCCGCGCCGCGCAGGCCTGGGCCTTGAGGGCCTCCAGCGGCCAGGAGTCGCTCATCTCCTGGGAGATGACGCAGTTGATATAGTCCTCCATGCCGATGAGGTTGACCACGGTGATGTTGTCGCCCCCCACCCGCTCATAGCGGAAGCCGCCGTAATACTTATAGCCCTTGAACCAGGTGACCGGCTGGCTCACCCCGGTGATATCGGGCATGACGCCGAACACATAGCTGCTGCCCCCGTCGAACTGAAAGAGGATCTGGGCCGTGCCGGTCTCCACCACATTGATCCCGGAGGAGCTGGTCTGGACCACCTGGGCAGTGGTCCCCAGGGCGGCGGCCTCGGCCTCCGCCTGGGTGGCATAGGCCCCGGAGCGGACCTGATAGGTCCCCTCTACCCAGGCGGGAAAGCCCCCCGACACAGAAGCGGCCGCCGTCTGGGCGGAGGTAAAATCAGAATAAGTCCCGGGCCACTGGAGGGAATATCCCCCGATGGTCTGGGCCCCGCTGCTGGGCGTGGTCTGATAGGTCCCCCCAGAGAGGTAGAGAGTCTTTGTTTTCAGCATGGACAGTTTCGTTTTGCTGGTCCGTCCCAGCTCCACAAACTGATTGGCGTCGTCAAAATACCCCAGACGGTAGCCGGAGCCCACGCTGTTTTCCAGATTGGCCGACGGCATGGCGTTGCTTCCATAGTAGAGCCCGATGCGCAGAATGGTCTCCTCCGCCGGGGCCGCCCGGGCGGGCAGGCCGGAGGCGGACAGGGCGACGGCCAGGCACAGGGCAGTCCATTTGATCCATTTTCCCTTCATGGTTTTCTCCTGTTTTATCATTTAACACAGCAAAGTATTGACACGAAAGAATTCCTGTGCTACTCTAAGAGCAACGTCAGGCGTTCGTTTCCGGCGGATACCTGTCCATACAGTAAGTACAGATCAGGCCGATCCACATACCTTATGCCATTATAGTACAAAATCAGCCGGTGTGTAAACCCGCTGATTTCTTTTTTTCCCTTGGATTTTTTTCAATGGACAGACCTGATTTCTTCTGTACCAGCATAGAATCTATCAGAACAACGGGAGGTCATCAGAATGGAAAAGTACAGAGTAGGCGTGATCGGCGGCACGGGTATGGTAGGACAGAGGTTTGTCACTCTGATGGCGGAGCATCCCTGGTTCCAGCTCACCGCCATTGCGGCCAGTGCCCGCTCGGCCGGCAAGACCTACGAGGAGGCCATCGGCAATCGCTGGGCCATGGAGGCCCCCATGCCGGAGGCGGCCAAACACATGGTGGTGCTCAACGCCGAGACCGATATTGAGCGCATCGCATCCCAGGTGGATTTTGTGTTCTCCGCGGTCGATATGAAGAAGGAGGAGATCCAGGCGCTGGAGGAGGCCTATGCCAAGCATGAGTGCCCGGTGGTCTCCAACAACTCCGCCCACCGCTGGACGCCCGACGTGCCCATGGTGGTCCCCGAGATCAACCCGGAGCACCTGAGCGTGATCCCCGCTCAGCGCCGCCGTCTGGGGACCGAGCGCGGCTTCATCGCGGTCAAGTCCAACTGCTCGCTCCAGAGCTATGTACCCGCCCTCCATCCCCTGCGGGAGCGCTTCGGCCTCTCCAAGGCCCTGGTGTGTACCTATCAGGCCATCTCCGGCGCGGGCAAGACCTTTGAGACCTGGCCCGAGATGGTGGACAACGTGATCCCCTACATCGGCGGCGAGGAGGAGAAGAGTGAGCGGGAGCCCCTTAAGCTCTGGGGTCACGTGGAGGACGGTGTGATCGTCAATGCCGACTCCCCTGCCATCACCGCCCAGTGCTTCCGGGTAGCCGCTTCCGACGGCCACATGGCCGCGGTCTTTGCCAGCTTTGACCGCAAGCCCACCGAGGAGGAGATCAAGGAGGCGTGGGCGTCCTTCCGGGGCCGTCCCCAGGAGCTGGGCCTTCCCTCCGCGCCCCAGCAGTTCCTGCACTATTTCGAGGACCCCAGCCGTCCCCAGACCAAGCTGGACCGCATGACCGAGCGCGGCATGGCCGTTTGCGCCGGCCGTCTGCGTCCGGATACCCAGTATGACTACAAGTTCGTCTGCCTGTCCCACAACACGCTGCGCGGCGCGGCCGGCGGCGCGGTGCTGCTGGCCGAGCTGCTGTGTGCGGAGGGATACATCACAAGGAGGTAATGGATTGAAGAAAGAGCCTGTTTTTACCGGTGTGTGCACCGCTATCGTCACACCATTCGAACCGGACGGCGTCATCGCGTATGACGTCTTCGGAAGGTTGATCGAGGAGCAGATCGCATGCGGCGTGGACGCCATCTGTGTCTGCGGCACCACCGGTGAAAGCGCCACCATGAGCATCCGGGAGCACCACGACGCCGTGGCCTTCTGTGTCGCGCAGGTGAACCACCGGGTGAAGGTGATCGCGGGGGCGGGAAGCAATGACACCGCCGCCGCCCTCTACCTCTCCCAGCAAGCTCAGGATGCGGGGGCCGATGCTCTGCTTCATGTCACTCCTTACTATAATAAGACCACGCAGACCGGGCTCATCCGGCACTATGAGTTTCTGACCCAGCGCGTGTCTCTTCCCATCCTGCTCTACAACGTGCCCAGCCGCACGGGGCTCTCCTTTACCGCCGAGACCTACCGGGTCCTCTCCCAGAACCCGGGGATCAACGGGGTCAAGGAGGCCAGCGGGAACTTCTCCCTGGCGGCCCAGACCAGGCACCTGTGCGGGGAGGACCTCTTCCTCTGGTCGGGGAACGACGATCAGGTGGTCTCCCTCATGGCACTGGGGGCAAAGGGGGTCATCTCGGTGGCCTCCAACCTGATCCCCCGGGAGATGGGGCGCATCAGCCATCTGTGTCTGGAGGGGCGCTTTGCGGAGGCCGCGCAGCTTCAGCTCCGCTATCTGGAGCTGATCAACGCCCTCTTTCTGGAGGTCAACCCCATTCCCATCAAGGCCGCCCTGGAGATGGCGGGGTACCCGGTGGGGCCCCTCCGCCTCCCCCTCTGCCCCATCTCGGAGGCACACCGGAGGGAACTGCGGGAGGCCATGGAGCGCTCGGGGGTCCTCCCGGCCCTCACACCCTCCCCGGCTCAGAGCTCCAGGATCATGACGTAGTTTTTCAGCAAAATTCCGCCCCGCTCCACCTCCTGCTCCCGCAGCAGGGCGTAGCCCCGGGCGGCAAAGAATGGACGGGCGGTGATGGAGGCGTGGGTCTCCAATCGGCGCACCCCGGCCGCCCGGGCACAGGCCTCGGCGGCATCGCACAGGGCGGTGCCCACGCCCCTTCGCTGGGTGTCCTTGTGAACGTAGAGCCGGTCCAGATATCCGGCCGCCACGTCCAGGTCGGTAAAGCCCACGATGTGCCCGTCCTCCTCCGCGATCCAGGTCCGGTGGGCCTGAAAGGACGCGTCCCAGGCCGAAAGGTCCGGATGCCCCGTGGCCCAGACCCGGCACTGCTCCGCGGTATAGTCCCGCCGGTTCACGCTGTGGACGGTCTGGTAAAAGAGCTCCGCCAGCGCCGATACGTCAGAAGGGCGATAAGGTCGAAGATTCATGATGGACTCCTTTCTTTTGGGTAGAAAAGGACTCTGCTTTGTAAGAAGCAGAGTCCTTTTTTCGCTTTTATGGTTCATTGGTGGGATCGTCCGGCCCTTCCGGCGGGATGACCTCCGGCTCCCCGCCCTTGACGGGGCGAATGCCCTTCTGGGTGAGGCGCGCCCGGGTCCACTCGCCTACCAGCGCATAGATCACCGCAAAGGTGGGCACGCCCAGCAGCATCCCGGGGAAGCCGAACAGGCCCCCGCCCACCACGATGGAGATGAGCACCCAGAAGGCCGAGATCCCGGTGCTGTCGCCCAGGATCTTGGGGCCGAGGATGTTTCCGTCGAACTGCTGCAGGGCCAGGGCCAGGATGCCGAAGCGCAGGGCCTGCCAGGGGTCCACCAGCAGCAGGATGAGCACGCAGGGGACTGCGCCCACGATGGGGCCGAAGAAGGGGATCACATTGGTCACCCCGATGACCACGCTGATGAGCACCGGGAATTCGATCCGCAGGAGCGAGGTCAGGAAAAAGCACAGCACGCCGATGATGGCGCTGTCCAGGATCTTTCCGTTGATGAAGCCGGAGAAGATGCCGTTGGCCTGGGCACACACGGTGATGAGCCGATTGGCCTTTCTGGTGGGCAGAATCGCATAGACCAGCTTTTTGGACTGAAGGGACAGGCGGTCCTTGTCCAGCAGCATGTAGACCGAGGAGATCACGGTGGTGATGGCCGAGATCACGCCGGACACCACCCCGCTGCCCACGGCCACGCCCATGCTCAGCACATAGGGCACCGCCTTGGAGAGCATGTTGGACAGGTTCGTCATGATGTCCTTATAGGAGGAATTCAGGTCCAAAAGGAACTCGTTGAGGGCATTCTGGTCGATGTTCAGCTGGATCGCCGCCTCCTGCATCCAGGTGTTGATATTCAGGAAAAAGCTCTGGATGATGCTGTACAGCGCCACGATGCTCTGCACGATCTGGGGCAGGATGAGCTTGACCAGAACGGCCAGCAGCGCGATGACCAGGAGATACACCAACAGCACCGCAAGGCCCCGCCGGCATTTGAATCGATAGAAGACCTTCTGCTCAAAATAGTTGGTCGGGCCGTTGAGGAGGTAGGCAAAGGCAAACCCCACGATAAACGGCATCAGCACGCCGGTGATCATGGAGACCACCCCGCGCACCATATCAAAATGGGAAAAGATCAGGTAAAACGCGATTCCGGCCAGGACTACCAGCAGATTGGACCACATGCGCTCGTCCAGCGAGAACCATTTCTTCTTTTCCTTCACAGGCATTCCACCCTTCTCATCGGTACTGGTCCGGCAAATCAGCCCAGCAGGGCACGGTGGAACACTTTCTTGCCCTTCTTGATCATGAGACCCTCGTCGCCGAAGGAGGCGGCGTCAAAGGCGGCGTTCACGTCGGAGACCTTCTCGCCGTTGACCGACACACCGCCCTGCTCCACCAGACGGCGGCCTTCCTTCTTGGAGGGGACCAGGCCGCACTTGAGGAGCAGATCCAGCACGCCGATGGAGCCCTCGGTCAGGTCGCCGGTCTCCAGCGTGGTGGTGGGCACGTTGCTCATGTCGCCGCCGCCCACGAAGAGGGCCTTAGCGGCGTCCTGGGCCTTCTGGGCCTCCTCGGTGCCGTGGACCAGCTGGGTCAGCTCAAAGGCCAGGATCTCCTTGGCGGTGTTGAGCTGGGCGCCCTCCCAATGGTCCATCTCGTCGATCTGCTCGATGGGCAGGAAGGTGAGCATCCGCAGGCACTTGAGCACGTCGGCGTCGCCCACGTTGCGCCAGTACTGGTAGAACTCGTAGGGAGAAGTCTTGTTGGGGTCCAGCCACACGGCGCCGGACTGGGTCTTGCCCATCTTCTTGCCCTCGGAGTTGAGCAGCAGGGTTATGGTCATGGCGTGGGCGTCCTTGCCCAGCTTGCGGCGGATGAGCTCGGTGCCGCCCAGCATGTTGGACCACTGGTCGTCGCCGCCGAACTGCATGTTGCAGCCGTAGTGCTGGAAGAGGTGGTAGAAGTCGTAGGACTGCATGATCATGTAGTTGAACTCCAGGAAGGACAGACCCTTCTCCATGCGCTGCTTGTAGCACTCGGCCCGCAGCATGTTGTTCACCGAGAAGCAGGCGCCCACTTCCCGCAGGAGTTCCACATAGTTGAGCTTCATGAGCCAGTCGGCGTTGTTGACCATCTGGGCCTTGCCCTCGCCGAACTCGATGAAGCGCTCCATCTGCTTCTTGAAGCAGTCGCAGTTGTGCTGGATGGTCTCGGGGGTCATCATCTGGCGCATGTCGGTGCGGCCGGAGGGGTCGCCCACCATGCCGGTGCCGCCGCCGATAAGGGCGATGGGCCGGTTGCCCGCCATCTGGAGCCGCTTCATCAGGCACAGGGCCATGAAGTGGCCCACGTGGAGGGAGTCAGCGGTGGGGTCAAAGCCGATGTAGAATACCGCCTTGCCCTCGTTGATCATCTTGGAGATCTCCTCCTCGTTGGTCACCTGGGCGATCAGGCCGCGGGCCTTCAGTTCTTCGTAGCAAGTCATCTTCCATTCTCCTTTGATCGGATTCTGATGGGAATCCGTTTTGTTACAGTTTAATAGAGCCGCGTTCCGCAGTGGGGACATTTGGGGTCGTCCAGATCATGGAGCGTTCCGCAGACAGGACAGCGGGTCTGGGCGATGCCGGAGCCGGAGCTGCCGGAAGCGCTCTCAGCCAGGTAAAAATCCAGCCGGCGGCAGTTCTGGCAGCACCAGACCTCGACCGGCAGGAGATTCTCCCCGTCGAAATGCTCCAGGTTGCCCCGCAGATGCCAGCCGGGAGCACCTTTCTTCAGAAAATGCGATCCCATGGGCGCCATCGTACCGCCGCAGCGGATGCAGGTATCCCGCTCCATATTCTCCCCCCGTTTCGCAAAAAAACGCCCTCTGTCCCATTCGGACAGAGGGCGTGGATCACGCGGTACCACCTCTGGTTCGTCTCCCCCTCACGGCGGGAGACCTCGTCGAGTGCCATCACACTCCCAGCGCGATAACGGGCGCACCCGACCCTCCCTACTTGACCTGAGCGTTCAGGGGGCTGCTCCGGGGTGTATTCACGGCGTCCGCTCTCCTCTTTTCACCAATCCAGAGGCTCTCTTTGCAGCGGTGGGGCCGTTACTTCTCCCCATCATCACAGTGATTGAGATGTATTATAGCGCAGTCCTCCCGGTTTGTCAAATGGAGATTTCCGCGTCCTTCAATTCGCAAAGTAAAAAATAAACATAAAAAAATCCGCCCCGGTTGGGGCGGAATAGTCTAAAGAATAAGTGTTAAGCCCCACTACCTAACCAACAAATTATTTGCCCTTGGACAC
>NZ_JACOPR010000006.1:0-194030 GCF_014288125.1 Pseudoflavonifractor hominis
TTGTCCATGAAGCGGTCAAAGGTGAGGACGGAAGCCGGGAACAGGAGGTAGAAATCTTCTACCGCTTTATCGGCAAAATTGATTAAATGACACCAATATTTTTAACTATGTGATACCGGGTTGAGCCTGCCCGATGTGACGCTCCTTCTGCCGCTGGCCGACTGCCTGGGGGTGAGCGTCACCGAGCTGCTCCGGGGGGAACGGAACCAGACAAGGGAGCTTCCGGTGGAGGAGGTGGAGGCTCTGGTGAACGCCTCCCTGCGTCTGAGTGAGGGGGAACAGAGCGCGCGTGCGCAGCGCCGGAGGAGATGGCAGCTGGCTTTTGTCCTCTGCGCGCTGGCCGGACTGGTGCAGACCGTGCTCCTGCTGACAAGGGGTGGGTATGGCTGGACCGATCTGGAGGACACGGTGATACTGGTGGAACTGCTCTCCCTTCTCTTTGGAGCCTATCTGTGCTTTGGCGCAAAGGAGCAGCTGCCTGCCTACTATGATCAGAACCGCATCAGCAGTTACAGCGACGGGCCTTTCCGGATGAATCTGCCCGGAGTACGCTTTCATAACAGCAACTGGCCCCATATTCTGAACGCCATGCGGGGGTGGCTGCTGGGGGCGCTGGTCCTTTTTCCGGCACTGTGGTGGGGGCTCCGGCATCTGTGGCCCGGATTGGCCGGACAGGGGGAGCGTTTTTTGGCCCTGGCGGCCATGCTGGGCATGCTCCTGGCGGCGACCATCGTGGGCAAACGATACGAATAGAATTACCATTGGAGTGACGGAAAGCCCAGAAGGCCTCTCCAAAGGGTAATTGACAAGAAATCGAACTTAAATTAAAATAAAAATATCCAGAGAACCTAAATTTGAGTCAAAACAGAAGCAGCTGGCAGAGGAGAGGACGAGTCATATCCGGAGGGAGGATTGCTATGCTCATGGTATGGAATCGCTGTGAATTGACCTCTTGCTTTACCATGGAAGAATGTCGGGACATTACCTCCCGTTTGCGGGAGAATCAGATCGAGTGCACCGTGAAAACGATCAACAGAAGTTCTCCGTCAGTCCTCAACAGAGGAACAAGACCGTCCTGCGGCACCCTGTTTGAGGACAACAGCTACCGCTATCGGATTTATGTGAAGCGCGCAGATCGAGAGGCGGCAAAAGAAGTGCTTGGGATCTCAGACATTCGATAAGGAGCCGCATACAAAAAGAAGCCCGGAAGGCCAATGGCCTTCCGGGCTTGTTGTTATGATGGGATTTAGTTGGAGGCAGTGTCCAGATCCTGGTCGCCGCCCCAGATCATGTTCTTGCGCAGCTCCTCGCCCACGACCTCCATCTGATGCTTCTTGAGGAGGGCGCGCTTGGAGTTGAAGAAGGTCCGGCCGTTCTTGTTCTCGGCGATCCACTTGCCGGCGAAGGTGCCGTCCTGGATGTCGGAGAGAACCGCGCGCATGCGGGCCTTGGTCTCCTCGTGGGGGATGACACGGGGACCGGAGACATACTCGCCGTACTCGGCGGTGTCGGAGATGGAGTAGTTCATCATGCCCACGCCGCCCTTGTTGATGAGGTCGATGATGAGCTTCATCTCGTGGATGCACTCGAAGTAGGCGTTCTCGGGCTCGTAGCCGGCCTCCACCAGCACCTCGAAGCCGCAGCGCATCAGGTCCACCACGCCGCCGCACAGGACGGTCTGCTCACCGAAGAGGTCGGTCTCAGTCTCATCGTGGAAGGTGGTTTCCATCACGCCGGCACGGGCGCCGCCGATGCCCGCGATGTAGGCCAGAGCCAGCTTCAGAGCGTTGCCGGTGGCATTCTGCTCCACAGCCACCAGGCAGGGCACGCCCTTGCCGGCCACATACTGGGAGCGGACGGTGTGGCCGGGGCCCTTGGGGGCAGCCATAAAGACGTCCACACCGGCGGGAGGCACGATCTGGCCATAGCGGATGTTGAAGCCGTGGGCAAACGCCAGGGCCTTGCCCTCGGTCATGTGGGGGGCGATCTCGCTCTTGTAGACATCGGCCTGGACCTCGTCGTTGATGAGGATCATCACGATGTCGCCCCACTGGGCGGCCTCGGCGATGGTCTTAACGGTGAGACCGGCCTTCTCCGCCTCGGCCCAGCGCTTGGAGCCTGCGCGCAGGCCCACGCACACGTCGCAGCCGGAATCCTTCAGGTTGAGGGCGTGGGCGTGTCCCTGAGAGCCGTAACCGATGATCGCGATCTTCTTACCGTCCAGGTAGCTGAGTTCGCAATCCTTCTCGTAATACATCTTAGCCATGATCATACACTCCTTTTGGTTTGAGGTGGATTATTATTGTTCCTATGATACCATGAATGGGGAAAAAAGAATGATAACTAGGTTACAATCTCGGAAAAGATTTGGGCGGCATCCCCAATGCGGGCGTGCCCTGCAGGGCACGGAAGTCAATCCAGTACTCGTTCCAGCTCGATCTCATCCTCGTCTGCCCGGCCGGTAGCAGAGAAATGCAGGGTCTGGTACAGATGACAGGCGGCGGAATTTTCCGGGTTAACGGTCAGCCGGACGATGTTGGAATCTCCAAAGGGCTTAGAACGGATATAATCGAGTGCCGACTCCATGGCCGCTCGCCCATAGCCCCTGCCCTGGTACTGGATATCAATCATTAGATGCCAAATAAAGTAAGCCTCTTCGTCGTAGTCATAGATGACCATCAGGTATCCGATCGCTTGACCGGCGCGGCAGACCGCAAAAGGAGTACACTGCTTGCGGTATACATACGCCTGGGCCAGACTCCGAATAGGGTGGGATACAAATTTCTCCTGCTGGGCATCTAATTTCAGGGAAAAGCAGGCAAGAAAGTTGGATTCATCAACTTCCTGTAAGGTAATACAGTCCATATTTCCTCCTTTACAGCGGGAGGGCTAACGGATGAAAACCCTCCCTTTGGTTGACAGGAACTTGTTTTCATACAATTTCATACCTGATCTCCCCCTTTCCTTGAAGAAAGAAATATCTATATATGAAAACACAGAGGCCTCTGTGGAATTTGCTAAGGCCCATGTTTTTCGTGCGAAACGCTTGGCCCCTGTCGGGGGGCTGGTGGCCCTTACAGGAAATTCTTGCCCAGGTTGAACTCGGCCTTTTCCTTGTTGTCGTCGCTGATGGTGTAGGCGCCACGCTCCAGCGCCACCATGCCGGTACGGACCAGCTCCAGAATGCCGAAAGCCTCCAGCAGGCCCTGCATGGCCTCGGCCTTGTTCTCATCACCGATGAGGGCAAGGGTCAGGGATTTGAGGGAGACGTCAATGATGGACGCCCGGAAGATGTTGGCGATCTGGATGATCTCGTTGCGGATGTCGGGGGTCTCGGCCTTGACCTTGAACATGACCAGCTCCCGGCGGATGGAGCGCTCGGGCAGCAGCTCCTGCACCGAGTAGACGCAGAAGAGCTTGCTGAGCTGGTTCATGACCTGCTCGATGGTCTTGGCGTCCCCCATGACCTCAATGGTGATACGGGAGACTGCCGGGTCATCGGTGGTGCCCACCGCCAGGGATTCGATGTTGTAGCCCTTGCGGGAGAAGAGCCGGGAGACCTGGGAGAGAACGCCGGCGGAGTTCTCCACCAGGACCGACAGGGTGTGGCGGGTTATCGTGATCGGATTGGATTTCATGGCGTTCCCCTCCTTTTAATCCAGCAGAAATTCGGTTGCGGGTGCGCCGCCGGGCACCATGGGATGGACCATGGCGTCCTTGTCGATGGCGCAGTCGATGACCCAGGCCTCACCGCTGTCCACGGCGGTGCGCAAGGCGGCCTCAAATTCTGCCTGGGTCTTGGCCCGGGCGCCGCGGAGGCCATAGGCCTCTGCCAGCTTGACAAAGTCGGGGCCGCGGTCCAGGTCGGTCTGGGAGTAGCGCTCCCCGTAGATGAGGTGCTGCCACTGGCGGACCATGCCCAGCGTGCCGTTATCGAAGATGACAATGATGACCGGGATGCGGTAGTGCTCCACGGTAGCCAGCTCGTGGCAGTTCATGCGGAAGCAGCCGTCGCCGGTGCAGAGCACCACGGTCTGGTCGGGATTTCCCACCTTGGCGCCCATGGCGGCCCCCAGGCCAAAGCCCATGGTGCCGAAGCCGCCCGAGGTAACCAGCTGGCCGGGACGGGAGAAGTGATAGTACTGGGCCGACCACATCTGATGCTGGCCCACGTCGGTGGCGATGATGGCCTGGCCATCGGTGACATCGGAGATGGTCTCCAGGATCTCGTGGGGGTGGAGGATACCGTCCTGGACAAAGGGGACCTCCTTGTGGGAGAAGACGAACTCCTTCCACTCGGGATAGTCGTGGGCGGGGAGTTTTTCATTGAGCAGTTCCAGCACACGTCTTGCGTCGCCGATAATGTGGTGGTCGGTCTGGACGTTCTTGTCGATCTCGGCCCGGTCGATGTCGATATGTACGATCTTGGCCTGGCTGGCAAAGGTGGCCGGATCGGTGGCCACCCGGTCGGAGAACCGGCAGCCGATGGCGATGAGCAGGTCGCACTGGCTGGAGGCGATGTTGGACGCATGGGAGCCGTGCATACCGATCATGCCGGTAAAGAGGGGGTGGTTGCCGGGACAGGCACCGCCGCCCATGATGGTGGAGGCCACCGGCGCACCCAGACGCTCAAAGAATCTGCGGAACTCGGGCACCGCGCCCTTGGAGCGGATGACGCCGCCGCCCACCAGAATGAGGGGACGCTTGGCCTCCTCGATCATGGAGAGGAGCTTTTCAATGTCTCCATAGTCGGGCTCAGGTGTCTTGAGGTCGTGGCTGGAGCGGCGCAGCATGGCGCCCAGGCGGCCGTGGCGGCCGTGCTCCGAGACGGGGAGAGGCTCATAGTCGGCCTCCGAGGCGGTGACATTTTTGGCAATGTCGATGAGCACGGGGCCGGGACGGCCCGAACGGGCGATGGCAAAGGCCTCCCGCACCACGTCGGCCAGCTGGTCCGGGTCCTTGACCAGGTAGTTGCACTTGGTGATGGGCATGGAGATGCCGGTAATGTCCACCTCCTGGAAGGAGTCCTTGCCGATGAGACTTTCCACCACGTTACAGGTGATAAAGACCACCGGAGAGGAGTCGTAGTAGGCGGTGGCAATGCCGGTGGTCAGGTTGGTGGCGCCCGGTCCGGAGGTGGCAAAGCACACGCCCACCTTGCCGGTGGAGCGGGCATATCCGTCGGCGGCGTGGGAGGCGCCCTGCTCATGGGCGGTCAGAATATGGCGGATCTTGTTCTTGTATCCGTGCAGCTCCATCTCATCATAGATGTTCAGGATCGTGCCTCCGGGATAGCCAAATACCGTATCCACGCCCTGCTCCAGCAGACACTCCATCAGAATTTGGGAACATTTCATTCTCATAGGTCTAGGGCCTCCTTCATACTGGTCTATATACGCAAAACGGCCTCGTCCTGAAAGGACGAAGCCGCTATACTCCGTGGTACCACCTTAATTCGCGGAAGCCATGCTCCCGCGCACTTGCTGCCCCGCTAACGGAGGGGAAACCGGCAGAGCCTACTGGCGGGGTATGTCCCCGGGTTCAACCCGCTGCTCCTGGGTGATGTTCGAGGTGCGGCGGTCCCGGGAGCTTACACCATCCGCTCCCTCTCTGCGCATTTCCACCGCTTCTACTTGCCCAGTCATCGCCTTTGACGATTCATAATTTCCGCCCGACGGAAGCCTGGAACGAGGCCTCTGCGGCGGAGAGTGAAATTATGATAAGAATACTCCTGAGACGGACATTTGTCAACTGTGGTTTTTTACAAAGACAGCGCACTAGCGCTTTAAAGTATAGTGAAAATGGAAAGAAAAGCAAGCCAAGATCGACCTCTGGCGGAAAAAAGAGGCGATATTTTCGAACGAAAAAAAGTGATATAAGGATAAACTGAATGGTTTATAGAAAAAAGCGTAATTTTTTTGCGGAATCACTAGACTTTTTCGGCTGGCTGCGATATGATAGTATCTGTTTGAAAGTGCGGTTTCGCACGGAAAAGAGAGCGGCGGAAACGTGCCACAGTTTCCGTCCGAGACTGGCCCCGGGAGGGGCCTGATTTGTGAGGTGGACCTATGAAATTATCCTTTTATGGCGGCGTGCATCCCAACGAGCACAAGGAGCTGACCTGTACCAAGGCAGTCGAGCCGCTGCGCAAGGCCCCGGCTCAGGTGGCTCTGGCCATGTCCATGCACGTGGGAGCACCCTGCGCACCTGTGGTGAAGGTGGGCGATCAGGTGACCGTCGGTCAGAAGATCGCGGAGGTGACCGGCCTGGGCGCGCCCATCCATGCCAGCGTCTCCGGCAAGGTCGTGGCCATTGAGCCCCGTCCCTACTGCGGCGGCGGCAAGGTGATGGCGGTCGTGATCGAGAACGACTTCCAGAATACCTTTGGCTCCGAGCTGACCCCCCATCCCGACTATGAGAAGCTGACCACCGACGAGATCATCAACATCGTCAAAGAGGCCGGCATCACCGGTATGGGCGGCGCGGGCTTCCCGACCCACGTGAAGATCAGCTCCGGCATCGGCAAGGTGGACACGCTCATCATCAACGCGGCGGAGTGTGAGCCCTATCTGACTTCCGACCACCGGCTCATGCTGGAGGATGGCGAGCGCATCATCAAGGGCCTGAAGATCCTGATGAAGACCTTCAACCTGAACAAGGCCTATATCGGCATTGAGGACAACAAGCCCGACGCCATTGAGAAGATGAAGAGCCTGGCGGACGGAGGCATCGAGATCGTGGTGTGCCGCACCCGTTACCCCCAGGGCGCAGAAAAGCAGCTCATCCAGCGCATCACCGGCCGCGAGGTGCCCCCCGGCGGACTGCCCGCCCACGTGGGCTGCGCCGTGTTCAACGCCAGCACCACCGCTGCGGTGTATGACGCCGTGGTGGAGGGCAAGCCCCTCACCCAGCGCATCGTCACCCTCACCGGCGGCGCTCTGGCTGAGCCCCGCAACGTGCTGGTGCCCTTCGGCACCCCCATTGAGCACCTGGTGGAAGAGGCCGGCGGCTTCAAGGAGACCCCCGACCGGGTCCTGCTGGGCGGCCCCATGATGGGCATTGCCGCCTACGACCTGTCCGCCTGCACCATCAAGGGCAACAACGGCGTGCTGTGCATGACCAAGGCCGAGGCGGCCGAGCATGTGGAGAATCCCACCTGCATCCGCTGCGGACGCTGCGTCAACGTCTGCCCCATGCACCTGACCCCTGTGTACATGCACCTGTATGCTGAGAAGCGCCGCTGGGATGAGGCCGAGGGCCTGCACCTGATGGACTGCATCGAGTGCGGTTCCTGTAACTACATCTGCCCTGCCCGTGTGCCCCTGGTCCAGTCCTTCCGGATGGCCAAGTTCGAGATCCGTACCCTGGCCATGAAGCGTAAGGCCGAGGCAGAGAAGGAGGCTAAGAAAGCATGATTGACACCAAGAATCTGAAGCTCTCCGTGGCTTCCTCCCCCCATGTCTGTTCCCCGGTGAACACCAGCCGGCTGATGCTGGATGTGCTCATCGCTCTGGTTCCCGCCCTGTGTATGGCGGTGTATGTCTTTGGTCCCCGCGCCCTGACCATGACCGTGGTGTCGGTGCTGGGCTGTGAATTCTTCGAGTGGGGCTACCGCAAGCTCCTGAAAAAGCCCTCGGCCAACGGAGATTTCTCCGCCGCCGTTACCGGCGTGCTGCTGGCCTTTGTCTGCCCCGTGACGCTGCCCTACTGGACCCTCCTGATCGGCGACTTCTTCGCCATCGTGGTGGTCAAGCAGCTCTTCGGCGGCCTGGGTCAGAACTTTATGAACCCCGCGCTGGGCGGCCGTGCCTTCCTGATGATGTGCTACCCCATCGCCATGACCACCTGGGTGCTGCCCGGTGTGAAGAACTGGGCGGGCGTCTTTTCCGCCGCTGACGCGGTGACCGGCGCCACCCCCATGGCCTCTCTGCACGCCCATCTGGATGTGGCCACCGGCACCAATGTGCACACCCTGCCTGCCGACGGCCTGGCCAACCTCTTTGTGGGCAACGTGGGCGGCTGCCTGGGTGAGGTCTCCGCGCTGCTCCTGCTGCTGGGCGGCATCTATCTCATCTGGCGCGGCGTCATCCGCGCCCGCATCCCCGTGGCCTATCTCGCCACCGTGGCGGTGCTCTGCTTCCTCTTCCCCCAGGGCGGCATTGCCCGGGTGGACTGGATGCTCTACAACCTGTGCGGCGGCGGTCTGATGCTGGGCGCCTTCTTCATGGCGACCGACTATGTGACCAGCCCCGTGACTAAGATGGGCGAGATCTACTTCGGCATTGGCTGCGGCCTGCTGACCATCTTCATCCGCTACTTCGGCGGCTATCCCGAGGGTGTCAGCTACGCCATCCTGCTGATGAACATCTGCGTGTGGCTGCTGGATAAGGCCGGAAAGCCCGGCCGCTTCGGCGTCACCAAGGAAATGAAGGCCAAGGCAAAGGAGGGCGCGGCGAAATGAGCGAGATCGTGATGAACAAAAAGAAAGAGCCGAGCCTGGCCATGCTGGTTGTGGTTCTGACCGCTATCAGCCTGATCACCGCCCTGCTGCTGGGTGCGGTCAATATGGTCACCGCGCCTCAGATTAAGCTGAACACCGAGAAAAAGACCGCGGAGGCCATGCAGGCCGTGCTCCCCACGGAGGACGGCGTCTACACCCCCGTGGAGTACACCGGAGAAGATTCCACCGTGCAGGCCGTGTACCAGGCCGGCGACGCCGGCTATGTGGTCCAGGTCAAGCCCGCCACCTCCTTCAGCGGTACGCTGAGCGTGATGGTTGGTGTTGGGACCGACGGCACCTGCACCGGCATCTCCATCGTTGAGACCGGTGAGACCTCCGGTCTGGGCTCCAACGCCGGCAAGCCGGATTGGCAGGCCCAGTTCGTGGGTAAGAGCGGCAAGGTCTCCGTCACCAAGGACGGCGGCGAGATCAACGCCCTTACCGGCGCCACCATCACCTCCCGCGGCGTGTGCGAGAGCGTCACCAGCGCGCTGGCGGCCGCCGCCAGCCTGGGCTAAGGAGGGTATTGTAAATGAATGTGAAAAAGCAATTTCTGGACGGCATGATTTATCAGAATCCCGTCACCGTTCAGCTCCTGGGCATGTGCTCCACCATGGCGATCACCACCACGCTCTTCAACGGCATCGGCATGGGTATCTCGGTGCTGGTCATCCTGACCTGCGCAAATATCGTTATCTCCCTGCTGCGTAAGATCATCCCCAGCAAGGTGCGTATCGCCTGCTACATCGTCGTGATCGCCGGGTTCGTGACCATCGTGGACCTGCTGCTCAAGGCCTATCTCCCCAGCCTGTCGGAGAACCTGGGCCTCTTCATTCCCCTGATCGTGGTGAACTGTATCATCCTGGGCCGTGCCGAGTCCTTCGCCTCTAAGAACGGCGTGGCGGCCTCCGCCCTGGACGGTATCTTCCAGGGGCTGGGCTACACGGTGATCCTGGTCATCATGTGTGTGGTCCGTGAGCTCCTGGGCAACGGCACCTTCGGCGGCGGCATCCTCAACGGCGGCGACGGCATCCGCCTCATTCCGGAGGGCATCCCCGCACTGGGTATGATCCTGCCCGTGGGCGGCTTCCTGACCCTGGCCGTGGTGATCGCTGCCATGCAGTATTTCCTCAATAAGCCCAAGAAGGGCAGCGACAAGAAAGAGGAGGTGGCCAAGTAATGCTGAGTTTCACCGAACTCTTTGGCATCGCGCTGGGCGCAATTCTGGTCAACAACTTCATTTTCGCCCAGTTCCTGGGCATCTGCCCCTTTATGGGCGTGTCCAAGAAGATCGATACTGCCATGGGTATGGGCATGGCCGTTATCTTCGTCATGGGCGTGGCCAGCGCCGTGTGCTGGCCCATCAACCACTTCATTCTGGAGAAGTTCAATCTGGTCTTTATGCAGACCGTGACCTACATCCTGGTCATCGCCTCCCTGGTGCAGTTCGTGGAGATGTTCCTCCAGAAGGCTATGCCTTCTCTGTATGAGGCTCTGGGCGTGTACCTGCCCCTCATCACCACCAACTGCGCCGTGCTGGGCGTGGTGCTCCAGAATACCCAGAACAGCTATGGCTTCATCGAGAGCCTGGTCTACGGCGTCACTGGCGGCGTGGGCTTCCTGCTGGCCATCGTGCTCTTCGCCAGCGTGCGGGAGCGGCTGGAGTTTGCCGAGTGCCCCAAGGCCTTTGAGGGCTTCCCCATCGCGCTGGTGACCGCCGGCCTGCTGGCCCTGGCCTTCCTGGGCTTCTCCGGCCTGAAGGTATTTTAAGGGAGGCTGGAAAGAATGAACACTGTTATTGCTGCTGTTGTCGTGCTCGGCGTGCTGGGCGCGATCTTCGGTCTGATCCTGGCCTATGCCTCCAAGGCCTTTGCCGTGGAGAAGGACCCCCGTGAAGAGGCCATTTCTGCCTGCCTGCCCGGCGCCAACTGCGGCGGCTGCGGCTATCCCGGCTGCAGCGGCTATGCCGCTGCCGTGGTGGCTGGTAAGGCTGCCACCAACTGCTGTGCTGCCGGCGGCGACGCCGTGGCGGTCCAGATCGCCGAGATCATGGGCGTGAAGGCTGAGGCCTCCGCCAAGATGATTGCCCAAGTGCAGTGCACCGGCGGCTGCCGTGGCCACGAGCAGTACGAGTATGTGGGTATCCACGACTGTGCTGCTGCCGCCCGCCTGCCCGGCGGCGGCCCTGCCGGCTGCTCCTTCGGCTGCCTGGGCTTCGGCACCTGTGAGGCCGTGTGTCCCTTTGACGCCATCCACGTGGTGGACGGCGTGGCCAAGGTGGACGAGGAGAAGTGTAAGGCCTGTAAGAAGTGCGTGGACGCCTGTCCCCGCCACATCATCCTGCTGGCTCCCTACAAGACCAAGCGCCACGTGGCCATCACCTGTTCCTCCAAGGACAAGGGTGCTGACGTGCGCAAGGTGTGCGACAACGGCTGTATCGGCTGTGGTCTGTGCGCCAAGGCCTGCCCCAAGGAAGCCATCACCGTGGACAAGAATCTGGCTGTCATTGACTATGACAAGTGCGTGGGCTGCGGCCTGTGCGCCCAGAAGTGTCCCCGCAAGCTCATCACTGTGGACGGAAAGGTCCCCGAGGTGAAGCCCGCCGCCCCCAAGGCGGCCCCCGCTGCTGCCAAGCCTGAGGCAGCGGAGTAAAATCTGCAATTTGTACGACCAGCCCCGGACGATTGTCCGGGGCTGGTCGTATTTATTTGCCTGTTTTAATTGGAAAAATTTTCATTAGTACTACTAATGCGTTGAAAACCTGAATTTTATGCTATAAAATCAAAATATAACCGCAAAAATAAAATGATTTGCGGAATTTAAGCGCGGAAGGATGAAACGGTAGATGGAGAAGTTTGTAACGATGGATTTCCCGGTAGAGCAGATCCGGCTGACACCCCTGATGCGTGATGAAGAGGCATTGGCAGCCATTCGGGCCATTTCCCCCGACGCACCCACGCCGGAGAAAATTCGTCAGGTGTATAGCGATGTGTATTTTCCCCCGGCGCCCGCAGACCGGCCCTATCTGTTTGCCTCGATTGTAGAGTCGGTGGACGGAAAGATTTCCTTTACCGACGACCGGCATGGCGAAAAGATTGCGGGAAATAATTTCCGGGACCCCGATGGGGCGCTGGCCGACTTTTGGGTACTGAATATGCTGCGCTTCTATGCGGATGGCGTGATCATCGGGGCGCGGACACTGCATACCAACGAGGTGATGTGGGCCAACTGCTTTGATGAGGAGCTTGCCAGCCTGCGCACCACGCAGATGGGGATGAAGCACTACTGTCCGGCCCATATCGTGGTCTCTTTTGACGGCACGGATCTTCTCTTTGACCATATGCTCTTTGATGTGGACGCCCCTGTGGTGGTGGCGACTTCTCCGGATGGATTGGAGTATGTCCGGGCCCATTGTCCCTGGAGCTTCCGGGCACTGGGGCCCTACACCAGCGCGGAAGAGGTGGACGTGGACGCGGTACAGGCGGCCGCCGCATCCGGAGAGCGAATCGTTTTGGCCACGGGAACGGGAGCGGTTACCGACGGGCTTGCCATGCTGAAGGTACTCAAGTACCTGGGGATGGAGCGTGTGATGGTGGAGTCCCCCTCCTATATGACCTATCTCATGAGCATTGAGGCTATGGATGAGATGTTTATGAACTATTCCACCGTGTTTGCCGCAGGACAGGTGGGGTTTGGTGCGTTTCTGCATTTTGGTGCGGAGGAGCATCCCCACTCGGACTTCCTCTCCATTGCGCTGCACGAAAAGAACTTTATCTGCACCCGGCAGAAGATGATCTACGGACTGCGCCGCGGCGCGGAAAAATAAGTAGAAACGTCCCCGGTTCCCATTGTGTGGGAACCGGGGACGTTTGCGTCAGGCCGGAGCAGCCTCCGGACTCAGCGGCCTCAGCCTCTGCTGCGCAGCTGGAACGAGGCGCACTCGGTGGAGTCGCAGCTCTTGGGAGCGGCGGCGCCGCAGCAGCCCACCTTGATCTCGTTGAGGGTGCAGCAGTTCTGCTCGCAGTGATGCGCACAGCTGGAGACGGAGCACTTGATGTTGTGATTGACCTGGTTGTTCATAACGCATTTCCTCCTTTGCGGTGATGATCTTAGTATATCCGCACAGGAGAGAAGCATACGTACCGGGCATTATTTTTTCGGTTCAGAACTGGGGGTTTCCGGAAGCACCTGGGGGATGAAGCGCCGGGCGAAGCGTCCCTTGCCCCGGGACTTTACATAGAAGTAGCCAATGAAGGAAAAGACCACTGCGCCGATAAAATTCACGAACAGGTCCTTCATGGTATCCAGAATGCCGATATCCAGATAACCTCCCAGGCCCAGCGGGATCTCGCTTCCGTCCGCGGTGACCACAATGACGTCGGTGATATTATGGATGGCCGTGGGGACATTGCCGCCGTTGGGGTCCAGCATGACCGAGGAGATGGTGTTTACGACGGTATCCTTCTGCATATCCAGATGGAAAAACACGTCCATGGTGCACTCAAAGAACTCCCACAGCACGCCGATGGTCATGGAGAAGCAGAAGGCCATTATGGCCAGATACAGGGGAGAGAGGGAGAAGGAGAGCCGCTCATGCCGGTTGAGGATATCCAGCAGGGAGAAGCCAATGGCGGCGCAGAGAAAGCCGTTGAGGGTGTGGAGCATAGTATCCCAGTAGGGGATGGAGATGTAGTAGGCACGGATTTCACCCAAAATTTCCGCGGCAAAAATAAAGAGGAGAATGATGACTTCCAGCGTGTCGGGCAGATCGATCTGGATCTTCCGCTCAATAAAGCTGGGAACCAGAAACAGGATCAGGGTCAGGATACACAGGAAGACATTTTCAAAGTTCCCGTTGAAAAACTGGGCGATCATAACCCAAATTACCAGAAACCGGAGAATTTGATAAAGACGGGCCACCATGGGGGAACTTTTCACCTGGGCGCGGAACGAGGAATCACGCCAACGTTTCATCGGGAGCCCTCCGCCGAAAGCTGGAGGGAGAGATGCTCATATTCCCGGGCGGACTCCAGGTTGCCCGCCTTTTCCTCCTCTGTGAGCGCACGGCGGACTTTGGCGGGAGAGCCCATGACCAGACTGCCCGCCGGAATCACCGTGTTCTGGGTCACCAGGGCCCCGGCAGCCACGAGAGAGTCCTCGCCAATCACACAGCCGTTGAGGAGGGTAGCGCCCATGCCGATGACACAGCGATCGCCCACCGTACAGCCGTGCAGGATCGCCCCATGGCCCACGGTCACGTCCTGACCGACCTGAACGGGGAATCCCTCGTCTCCATGCACCATGCAGCCATCCTGAAGGTTGGAGCCGGTCCCGACATGGATGGTGGTGGTATCGGCGCGGAGGACCGCACCATACCAGACACTGGAGCGCGCCTCCAGGGTGACCTGTCCCACCAGGGTGGCATTTTCCGCGACCCGGGCATCGGGATGGAGCTGGGGTGTATGTCCTTCAAAGGATTTAATCATATGTGAATTCCTCCGTTCTTGGATTGCGGCATGTGGACAAGGCCGGACAGGGCCGTTGAGCCGCCAGACCGTCACTTTTATTATAATGCGTATGCGAGAAAGCCGCAAGCCTGGGAAAAAGAGGATGAGTCCCCGGGGGGCGCGTGTAAAATTTGATTTGGGTCGTGCATAGAGTGAGGTATCACCACAACAGGAGGAATGTACCATGGACTTAAAGCACAATCAGATCACGGTGGGCCAGCTGCTGTCAGATCCCCGGAGCCGGAGCGTCCTGCAAAAAAAGCTGCCCGCCGTCCTCAAGCATCCCCTTACCGGAGCGGCCAATACCGTGACCTTGGAGCAGCTGCTGGCCTTTGCGGGAGCCTATCTGCCGCAGAAGAAGATCGATGAGGTAATGGAAGCGCTGCAGAAAGCCTGAGCAAAGACGTTTGATATGGGGAGGGGCGGAGCTTCCGTCCCTCTCTCTGCATCAGGAGTCGCGCAAAGGCAGTCTGGAAACACGGCGATACCAGCATAGAATGTCGGTGCTGTGGGTGCGCCGCAGGAGGACCAGCGTAAGGGCTCCGTCCAGCAGAAGCAGACATGCCGCAAGGGGCCATAAAAAAGACGGAATGAGCGCGGTAAACTGAGCGACCAGCGGGTGAAGAACACGGACTGCACCCACACCGAGCATGCCCCAAAAGACAGAAAAGAGCAGGCATACCCTGCCGTGGAGCTGGAAGGGGAGATGCCGGTAATCCCAGAAATGTACTCCGGTCAGCCGCTCATAGAAGAGGGACATGAGATACTCTGCTCCGGTTGCGGCCAAAGCGGAGCCAAAAAACAAGAGGAGATTACTCTGTAGGACAGGGGCGGGGAGCGCCAGAATCCATAACGCACCCAGACCATAGACCGGGCAGAGAGGCAGGAGAAAAAAGCACTTTCGATCCCGCTTGGACTGGTGTGTTGCCCGCGCAAAAAGCACTTCCAGACAGAAGCCCAGGAAACTATAAATCCCAAAATACCAAAACCATTCCACGTCGAATTCCTCCTCCGGCCTGTTTTGTCTAGCATGACCGGGGGAAAGAAAAAAATACAGGCGAGATTTTGGCAAAATGGCAAGAAAGAAAATGGCTTGAGATTCTTGTCGAGTTCCTTAAAATGTGGTAAGATAATACGAAAAAAATACGACAAGGAATGGAGAAGATGGTATGCGACATCTGATCGATTTTGGGGATCTGTCTCGGGCGGAGTGGGAAGCGCTGTACAAGAGCACCAGTGCTATTATTGACCACCCCGCCGATTTTATGGATGTGTGTCGGGGTCGTGTGGCCTCCACACTTTTTTTTGAGCCTTCTACCCGGACCAACTTTTCCTTCCAGACCGCCATGCTGCGGGTGGGCGGAACGGTGTTTGGCTTTGCCGATCCCAAATCCTCCTCGGTGGCAAAGGGCGAGTGCCTGAAGGACACCATCAAGATGGTGTCCGGCTATGCCGACGTGGTTATCATGCGTAACCCCCGGGAGGGCGCGGCCAAAGCCGCTTCCCTGTATTCCGATGTGCCTGTGATCAATGCAGGCGACGGCGGACACATGCACCCCACCCAGACCACGACCGATCTGACCACCATTACCCGGATGCTGGGCGGTGTGGATGGCATCTCCATCGGTCTGTGCGGTGACCTGAAGAACGGCCGTACGGTCCACTCCCTCATCAAGGCGCTGGCCAAGTTTGACAATGTGAAGTTCTACCTCATCTCTCCCCGCGAGCTGGCCATCCCGGAGTATATCCGTGCCTTCATGAAGGAGAAGAACCTGTGGAGCGTGGAGGTTACCGGTCTGGAGAACGTCATTCCCCAGCTGGATGTCCTCTATATGACCCGTATCCAGCGGGAGCGTTTTGTGGACCCCCTGGAGTACGAGCGCAACAAGGGTATCTATGTCCTGACCAAGCGCAAGCTGGAGCGGGCCCGCAAGAACATGCTGGTCATGCATCCCCTGCCCCGTGTGGATGAGATCGCCCTGGACGTGGACGACGATCCCCGTGCAGCCTATTTTGAGCAGGCCCGGTACGGCATGTTCTCCCGTATGGCTCTGCTGGCGGACCTGGCCAACCAGCCCCGCATCAAGCCGGAGGCGGTGGAGATCGGTACGACTCCGGTCTGCTCCAATCCCCGCTGCATTACCCAGACCGACCCCTATCTGCCCCCCCTGGTCAAGCAGAACGGCGGTGTGGATTGCTGTGCCTACTGCGACGCAGCCCTGCATTAATTGAGAAAAACCGGCGCGCGGAATGTTTTCCGTGCGCCGGTTTTGTTATTCCTGTATTCCAAGCCGGTCAGCCCAGTCGGGCGCCTTGAAGCCCACCAGAACAAAGTCTTCCGCGATGAGCATGGGGCGTTTGACCAGCATTCCGTCCGAGGCAAGCAGAGTGTATTGCTCTTCTTCCGGCATGGAAGGAAGGCGGTCCTTGAGTTCCAGGGCCCGGTACTGAAGGCCGCTGGTGTTGAAAAAGCGCTTGAGGGGCAAACCACTGCGGCTGTGCCAGTCTTTCAACTCGCTGAGGGAGGGATTGTCCAGCTTAATATCCCGCAGGGTGTAGGAAACGCCATGGGCATCCAGCCAGGCCTTGGCCTTTTGGCAGGTGGTACACTTAGGGTAGCAGAGAAAGATCATGTTGTTTCACTCCTTTTTCTCTACTTTAACGGAGAATCCCAAAACTTGCAAGAGGAAGCTGGAAAGAAATCCGCAAAGAGCCCTTTACAAAATGAGGAAAGCCTGCTATAATAATCGGGTACTTGGGAAAAGTTCATATGCGTCCGTAGCGCAATTGGATAGCGCATCAGATTCCGGTTCTGAGGGTTGGGGGTTCGAGTCCCTTCGGGCGTGCCAGAGCGAGAGCCTGTAACTGCATTGGTTACAGGCTTTTTTTGCATTTATATTTAGCTGCGCCGGGGAAAAATTCACTGACCGGCAGCATGAAAAAAGGAGTGGCGCTGCTGATGCAGCGCCACTCCGATTACTATCTTATATTGTGCGATTACCGCGGATTTTTGATAGCAGCCTGGGCGGCAGCCAGACGGGCAATAGGCACACGATAGGGAGAGCAGGAGACATAGTTCAGTCCCACGCGGTGGCAGAACTCCACGCTGGTGGGATCGCCGCCGTGCTCGCCGCAGATGCCCAGGTGCATTTCGGGACGGACCGAGCGGCCCAGCTTGACGGCCATGTCGACCAGCTTGCCAACACCCTTCTGATCCAGGTGGGCGAAGGGATCGGACTCGTAGACCTTCTTGTCATAGTAATAGCTGAGGAACTTGGCAGCATCATCACGGCTGAAGCCGAAGGTCATCTGGGTCAGATCGTTGGTGCCGAAGGAGAAGAACTCGGCCTCCTTGGCGATCTCGTCCGCCGTGAGAGCGGCGCGGGGGATCTCGATCATGGTGCCCACTTCATACTTCATGGACAGACCGGACTCGGCAATCAGCTTGTCAGCGACGGCAACCACCACGTCCTTGACGTACTTGAGCTCCTTGACCTCGCCCACCAGGGGGATCATCATCTCGGGGACCATGGTCCAATCGGGATGCTTCTTCTGCACGTTCAGGGCGGCAGTAATGATAGCGGTAGCCTGCATCTCGGCGATTTCGGGATAGGAGACAGCCAGGCGGCAGCCGCGGTGACCCATCATGGGGTTAAACTCGTGGAGGCTGCTGATGACATTGTGGAGCTTTTCCACGGTGATGCCCATCTCGTTGGCGATCTCCCGGATATCCTCTTCCTTAGTGGGAAGGAACTCATGCAGCGGGGGATCCAGGAAGCGGATGACCACCGGATGGCCCTCCATAGCCTCATAGATGCCCTCAAAATCGCTCTGCTGGAAGGGGAGGAGCTTCGCCAGAGCGCGGCGGCGGTCGGCCTCGTTGTCAGCCACGATCATCTCGCGCATGGCCTTGATGCGGCTCTCCTCAAAGAACATATGCTCCGTACGGCACAGACCGATGCCCTGGGCGCCAAAGGCGCGGCCCTGGCGGGCGTCAGTGGGGGTATCGGCATTGGTGTAGACTTCCAGCTGGCGGTAGCGGTCAGCCCACTCCATAAAACGGCCGAAGTCGCCGGAGGAGACATCGGCGGGAACGGTGGGGATGGCCTCACCGTAAATGTTGCCGGTAGAGCCGTCCAGAGAGATGTACTGGCCCTCCTGATAGACCTTGCCGCCCAGCTCAAACTGCTTCTTGGCGTAGTCCACCACGATCTCACCGCAGCCGGAAACACAGCAGGTGCCCATGCCGCGGGCCACCACGGCGGCGTGAGAGGTCATGCCGCCGCGAACGGTCAGGATACCCTTGGCCGCGTGCATGCCCTCGATATCCTCGGGAGAGGTCTCCAGGCGGACCAGGATGACCTGCTCGCCCCGGTCGGTCCACTCCTTGGCGTCCTCAGCGGTAAAGACCACCTTGCCGCAGGCAGCGCCGGGAGAGGCGGCCAGGCCCTTGCCGATGGGTACTGCCTTCTTGAGGGCGTCGGCATCGAACTGGGGATGGAGCAGGGAGTCCAGCTGCTTAGGCTCCACGCGGAGGACGGCCTCCTTCTCGGTGATGGCACCCTCGTCCACAAGATCCACCGCGATCTTCAGGGCGGCGGCGGCAGTACGCTTGCCGTTGCGGGTCTGGAGCATATAGAGCTTGCCGTTCTCAATGGTAAACTCCATATCCTGCATGTCCTTATAGTGCTGCTCCAGCTTGGAGGCGATGGCGGCGAACTGGTTGTAGACCTCGGGCATCTCCTCCTGGAGCTTGGAGATATTGCTGGGAGTGCGGACACCGGCCACCACGTCTTCGCCCTGGGCGTTGATGAGGTACTCGCCGAACAGGTGCTTTTCGCCGGTGGCGGGGTTGCGGGTGAAGGCCACGCCGGTACCGGAGGTGCTGCCGAAGTTGCCGAAGACCATGGACTGCACGTTGACGGCGGTGCCCCAGTCATAGGGGATCTCGTTCATGCGGCGATAGACATTGGCGCGGTCGTTATCCCAGGAGCGGAAGACGGCCTTTACCGCCTCCATCAGCTGCTGCTTGGGGTCCTGGGGGAAGTCCTCGCCCTTCTCGTCCTTGTAGAAGGCCTTGAAGCGCTCTACCAGGGTCTTCATATCCTCGGTATCCAGGTCGATGTCGTGCACGACGCCCTTTTTGGCCTTGACATCGTCGATGATCTCCTCAAAGCGGCTCTTGGAGAGCTCCATGACCACGTCGGAGAACATCTGGATAAAGCGGCGGTAGGAGTCATAGGCAAAGCGGGGATTTTTCGATTTTTCAGCCAGGCCCACCACGACGCTGTCGTTGAGGCCCAGGTTCAGGATGGTGTCCATCATGCCGGGCATGGAGGCACGGGCGCCGGAGCGCACCGAGACCAGCAGAGGATTGGAGGCGTTGCCAAACTGCTTTCCGGTGGTCTCCTCCAGTTTGGAGAGGTACTCCAGGATCTCAGCCTGGATCTCCGGGGCGATGGCACGGCCATCCTCATAATAACGAGTGCAGGCCTCGGTGGTTACGGTAAAGCCCTGGGGTACAGGCATACCGAGATTGGTCATCTCGGCCAGGTTGGCGCCTTTACCGCCCAGCAGCTCACGCATTTTGCCGTTGCCTTCACTGAACTGATAAACATATTTGTGGCCCATGTGACATTCCTCCTCAAAGCTTTGACACTTTGCATTATAGCATTTTCACAAAAGAATGCAAGTAAAACTGTCAAAAATTATATATAGTCTAAAAAGAGACAGAGATATTCATTTAATTGCACAGAAAAGAAAAAAAGCGCCTTTTCTTGGATGAGGATTGCAAAAGCAGGTGCCAAAAGCCTGTATGATTTGGAAAAAGAGGAAGGAAAAGATAGGTATAAAAAAGCGGCCTGGTGGAGAATGGTACATTCTCCACCAGGCCATATCAAAATTCTGCTTACTTCAGGGCGTCCAGCGCCTTTTGTGCAGCATCCGCATCGGCGGCCACTGCCAGCAGGACGGAGTTGCCCCGCTGCTCCAAAATAGCGTTGTCCAGCTTGGAGACCTCGTTGGGCTGGTAATTCTCCAGCGCCTCCTTCTGGTCCGCGACCCGCTGGGTCAGAGCGTCCAGGGCACTCTTCGCGGCATCCTCATCCACCAGGGTGAAGACAGCGATCTCTTCCGCGCCGGCGGTGGGCGTGGTGTAGACGGCACATCCGGTCACATCGGCGCTGTCAATGGCGTAGAGAGTCCCGCAGGCCAGGTCCTGAGACATGGACTCCAGAGGCTCAGAAAAGGCGCCGGAGTCCTGAAGGGCTTGGGCCGTGGCCGCAGGATCAAAGGGAGTGGCAGCTTTTCCGCCGCAGGCAGAGAGCAGGAGACAGAGGGCAGCCAGAGGAAGAAGCCGCCGGAAGAGGGAGGGACGCATGGAGCAAGACTTCCTTTCTATTGTTATAGTGTCATGTAGGTCACATGGGTTACAGGAGAGCGGGGTCCACGGTGTGATTCATCAGATAGGTGAGCCAGGTCTTGTACCAGCTGGTGGTGAAATGCACGCCATCCACGGTGTTTTCCTGGGCCAGGATCCCGTCGGAGTTGGAGAGGGCAGAGGCCACATCCAGCAGAACCACCTGCTTCTCCTCGGCGAGCTGCTCAAAGATGCCGTTGTAGACGGCGACCTTGTCGTTGTTCACATAAGAGGGCCAGTTTTTGGCGCAGAGCGTGGGATTGACCGGCACCTGATTCTGGAGATAGATAATGGCGTTGGGCTGGGTTTCCCGAATGTGATCGATGAGGGCGGCGAATTTGTCGTGGAAGCCCTGGTCGTCGTAATAGCCCAGCTCGTTGATGCCGAGGGAGATGTACACCTTGCTGTACTTCCCGGCCTCAGCGGAGAGCGCGTCCACAATGGAATATTTCTGCCCGTTGATGGTGATGAGCTTTTTGGGATTCTCCTGCATCACGTCAAAAATGGTGATGCCCTTATAGCAGTAGAAGGAGGCGCCCTCAATGCCGCTGTAAAGCTGGAGGCCCTCGGTACGGGAGTCTCCGATAAAGAGCGCGTCGGAGAAATAGGACATATCGACCGGGTCGGAGGCGGGAGCCGGCTTGGTATAGTCGTAGGTACCGTTACCGGCAGGCGCAGGGGACTCGGCAGCAGGTGTGGGGGTGGGAGAAGCCTGGGGCGCGGCGCTCAGCGCGGCAGGAGGCGGCGTGGCAACGGAAGGGGCCACCGGAGTCACGGAGGGAGCGGCCGCAGAAGGGGAGGGGGTGGGACTGGAGGAAGAGGGGGAATCCAACGAAAATGCGCGGGTCAGCGTAGGCGCCAGCAGCAGTCCTGCGCAGACCACCAGGCCGGCGGCCAGCAGAGGGAGAGAGGGACGCCGGGGCGGGCGGCGGTAAGAGGAACGCTTGACGTTAGACATGGGATATGTACCTCATTTCAGGAAATAAAATCAGCACAGGAGCAGCGTGCGCAGCGCGTCAAAATCCGATACCTCAAATGTGGGGAACGGGCCGTTGGGATTGGGAAGCTTCCGGGGATTGTACCAGATGGTGTCAAGACCCGCGTTGATCCCGCCCTGAATATCGGAGAGCAGATTATCCCCTACCACGACAGTACGGGCATGGGACGGGATATGCAGGTCCTGAAGGACTGCATCAAAAAAGGCCTTTTGGGGCTTGCTCACGCCCAGTTCGCCGGAAATATACAGTCCGGAAAAGAGAGGCGGGAGGGGCGAGGCATAGAAGCGGCCCCGCTGGGCATGGGAGACACCGTTGGTGACAATGGCCAGGGTGCAGTGGGGCGCAAGGGCGCGGCAGAGGGCCTCTGCACCGGGAAGCAGATCGCTCCCCTCGGCCAGGCGGTCCAGATAGAAGCGGTTGAATTCCTCCGGATCGTCCTCTCCGCCCATCACACGGGAAAAGACGGCAAAGCGCTCCCGCAGGAGGGTATCCTTGTCAATGGTGCCCAGATCAAACCGGTGCCAGAGCGCCCGATTCACGGAGAGATAGAGCTGCTCCGTCAGGTCATTGAAGGGATAGCCGTGGGCCTCCAGCGCAGCCTGGAGCGCCCGGCGCTCGGCCAGATCGAAGTCAAACAGGGTGTTGTCCGCATCAAAGAGCACATAGTCGTAGCGGGGCAAGAGATCATCTCCTTTGCGCGGAAGTCCGCCTGGTCCGGCGGCAGAAGAGGGTCCACATACGCATGATGGAGGTCACCAGCAGGATGCCCAGCGCCAGCGCGCCGGCCAGGCTCAGCGTCTCCATTCCCTGCTGAAGGAAGAGGGCGGTCTCACCGTGGACGGCATACTCCATCGTATAGTAGATGCCGGCGCCCGGGACCAGAGGGAAAATCGAGATCAGAAGATAGGAAGTGGCGGGACATTTGCGCACCCGGGCCATCCCCTCGCAGTAAGCGGTGAGGGCCAGGGAGGCCAGAAAATACCGCACGACCTCACCCGGGAACCAGGGGGCGGAGAGCAGATAGACCAGCCAGCCTACCGCGCCGCCCAGGGCGGAAATGGGGATCTCACGGCCGTGGATATTGAAGGAGACGGCAAAGGCCACGCAGCCCACAAAGGCGTAGAGGCAGGGGAGAAAGTAGGAGAAGGTGAACAGTTCCAACACATCCACCCCCTTAGACCGCCGGAGCCAGGCTCAGAACAAAGCCGGTTCCCAGTGCGATGGCGGTGGCGATGAGGAGGGCCTCCACCACTTTGTTGACCCCCGAGGTCAGATCGCCGGCCATGATATCCCGCATGGCATTGGTAAAGGCGATCCCCGGCACCAGGATCATCAGCGCGCCGATGGTGATAAAGTCCGGATTGTGTCCCAGACCCATGCCCACCAGAACCAGTGCGCACAGGGCGGCTACCGCTCCGGCAGCCATGGTGCGCACAAAGGAGTTGGCGCCAAGGGGGCCCAGCAGCCGGAGACACAGCCCGATGGCCACGCCGCACAGTCCGCCGCAGATGCCGTCGGTCCAGTCCCCGCCAAAGAACAGGGAATATGCCCCGCCGCCCACAAAATAGGCCAGGAGCATCACGGGGAAGGGGTAGACGAAGTGCCGGGCGGAGATGGCCTCCATGCGTTTCAGGGCCTCCTCTAGCGGGGGAGGCGACTGTACGATGTTCCGGCAGAATTCGTTGTAGGACTCCAGAAGCGAGATGTCCGTTCCGTGGGCGGGGATCCGCCGCACCCGTGTGCTGGCGTGCCCTGCGGTATCGGTGAGACTGACGATCAGGCAGTTGGGAATGGCAAAGACCTCGCCGGTCTCCACACCGTATGCCCGCAGAATGTATTGTACGGATTCCTCCACCCGGTAGATCTCGGCTCCCGTCTCCATCAGACGGAAGCCAAGCTCGGTGGCCAGATCCAGAAGCTGGTCATAATTGATGCTCAAAGTGCGCCGCACCTGCCTTTCCATAGACTGACGGCAGGGGTAAGCCCTGCGTCCGATCGCTACCGAACACTAAGCTTACCTCTTTTTGACGCACGGGACAAGCAAAAAGTTGTTTTTGAGAAAAATTTTATAATCTTGCTTAATAAAATAGAGGATTGTCGAAGTCAATCGGGAGAATTGCCATCTTCAATGGCCTGCCGCTCCTTACAGAGCTCCTGATAGAGCTGATAGAAAGACCAGGAGGCATTTCCAGGGGTCAGGACGGCCTTGTAGACCGAGCGGGGGATCCCGGCCTTGCGCAGGGCGGCCAGCGTCTGATCCAGCGCACGCCCCGGAAGGCCGGAGAAGACCAGAATGCTCTCCTCAATGGAAACAGGATCGGCAGCGGGAGGGGGCGGTACCTCCAGACCCGCAAAGGAGCCCACCGCCTGTCCCAGTTCTTCCATGGAGATCAGCTTGATCCGCAGACCCATACGGATGAAAACGAGACGGGCTTTCGCGGCTTCCTGCGGGGTGGAAGCGTTATAATAGAGGACAAGTCCCTGGGATTTGGGCATGAAGAAGACCTCCTGGCACAATAGATTTTCCACAACGGAGCCGTAAAATGTGGAGAATTCAGTTTACAATTTCAGCCTTCGGATAGATCCGTTCCATCCGTGCGTCGGGGAAGCGGGCATCCAGGAAAGCGGTCACGGCATTCTGAGGGGCATCCGGCTGGGTCTGGCGCTGGGAGTAGCGGGCCAGTGCCAGGGCGGAGAGGGACATATTGCACACCATAAAGACCAGAAGAATCCAGGTCCCCACACGGCCCCAGCGGATGGGAATGCGCTCGATGAGACGGGAGAGCGGGGGGTAGATGTACTTGAGCCAGACCACTGCGGCAATTCCCCAGAAGAAGCAGAAGAGCAGATTGATCCGCCCGCCCAGGTTGAAGGGGAGGTGGCTGTAATCCCAGAAGATGGTGCCGAAGACCAGCTCGGTAAAGACGCTGCACACATATTCATAGGCGCCGCCCAGGATGGTCCCGGCCAAAAAGATGGAGCCGTCGCTCTTATCCTTATATTTATAGAGGGCCGCGGTGAGCATGACTGCGCCCAGTCCCCACACCACGCTGAAGGGGCCCCACACCACGCTGGAACGGCTCATCCACCAGCCAAGGGTAAAGCGGCAGAAGACCGTCTCAATGATATCGCCCAAAAAGGCGGCGATGACAAAGAGCCACACCAGCTTGTGAAAGCAGCAGCCCTGTGCAAAGACAAGGGACTTTTCCCGGCGGTTAGCTTCCTTCTGTGTTTTGACGATTTTTTCGGTTTCCAGGTTGGGATAGGCGTGGATCACACGGCGCTGAATGCGTCCGGTAATGGCATTTCCGAACTGATTGGACAGATTGCGGAAGTCCTCCTCCAGTTCGGTGAGCTTTTTGACCCGGAAGCGCAGCTGGAGGACCGAGACCAGGGAGAGCAGGAAGTCCAGCCCCACCAGTCCGTAGACCACAGCCAGAATGGTCTGGCCGACGGAACGGGGGATGAGCTGTGTCAGATGCAGAAGAAGGGGATTTCCCAGCCGGATGCATACCACGGCCAGGGCGCCCCAGAGGGCCAGAAGGGGAACCGAGATATACCCCTCAAACTGAAAACGGTGCTGGGTGAAGTCCCACCACTTCCGGTGAAAAATGCGCTCCAGCAGGAAGCCGGTCACAAAAATCAGGAAGGCGGAGAGTACTGCGCCGCCCAGGAAGAGGAAGAAGAGGTTTTGGGCCAGTTCCGGGAGAAAAATGGAAAAGAGGACGGCGGCCGTGCCGTAGATGGGGCACAGGGGCAAGTTGAGGAAACCGGTGTTGATAAACGCATGTTTGCGCAGGGAGGA
The DNA here is from genome assembly GCF_014288125.1 of Pseudoflavonifractor hominis. Lineage (NCBI taxonomy): Bacteria > Bacillati > Bacillota > Clostridia > Eubacteriales > Oscillospiraceae > Pseudoflavonifractor > Pseudoflavonifractor hominis. The sequence continues at coordinate 25,229 of NZ_JACOPR010000006.1, forward strand.
CGCCACGACGCCGGCACACCAGCCCAAAAGGGAGTAGAGCAGGAAGAGCCAGAGAAGTTGATAGAGAGAATAGGTCATAAAGACTCCTTTTCAGTGTGCCCCGGGTCAGCAGGGGCGGACATGGCGGACGGTGAGGACGCCTTCCCAAATGGTAAATTGGATATCCCATCCGGCGAAGGCCAGGCCGTAGAGACGGTCGGAATCCTTCTGATAGCTGGGACGGGGGTCCCGGGAGAGCACCCCCAGCAGGGCGGAGCGGTGCACCTCGGGAATCTGCTCCAGAAGAGCGGGGGGAAACTCCACCTCCAGTCTGCGCTCGTCGAGACCGGAAGTAAAGCCGCCCGCGGCATCCGGATGGAGGTCGGTGGCGATATAGGGCTTGATGTCATAGATGGGCGTGCCGTCCATCAGGTCAGCCCCGGCCACCTGGAGCACAGGTCCCAGCTCCGGATGGTGTTCCACGCCCAGAAGGCGCACGGAGGAGAGCCCGATGGGGTTGGGGCGGAAGGGAGAGCGGGTGGCAAACACACCCATCCGCCGGTTGCCGCCCAGACGGGGCGGGCGGACGGTGGGGGACCAGTTCTCCCGTACCGCACCGGAAAACTGCCAGATCAGCCAGATGTGGGAAAAGGCCTCCAAACCCCGCAGGGCGTCGGGATTGCGGTATTCCGGCTCAAAGACCACCGTCCCCCGCAGTTCTTCCACCAGACCACTCTGACGGGGGATGCCGAATTTCGTGGGGAACTGGGTGTGGATGTGGGCGATGACATGGATGGAATGGGTATCAGACATAGTATCCCTCGTTTCACGGTTGGGCGTCGGTACGCCCTCTGGCCACGTCGCGGAGCAGAGCGGCGAGCTTTTCAAATTCCACGGGTTTGGCGATGTGGCCGTTCATACCTGCCGACATGGCCTCGGAGACATCGCTGGCAAAGGCGTTTGCAGTCATGGCGATGATGGGAACGCTGGAGGCGTCGGGGCGGTCCAGCGCCCGGATGGCCCGGGCGGCCTCGTAGCCGTTCATCACCGGCATCTGGATGTCCATGAGCAGGGCGAAATAGGTCCCCGGCGGGGTGGCCTGGAACCGCTCCAGAGCGACCTGCCCGTTTTCCGCCACATCCACCAGAAGACCCTTTTCCTCCAGAATGGTGGCTGCGATCTCCTGATTGAGCTCATTGTCCTCCACCAGCAGTACGCGCTGCCCGTCAAAGTGGACCTCCTGGGCCTGTTGTCTGTGATGGCGGGCCGACGAGGTGAGTACGGCGCGCAGATTGTGGGGCTGAAGCGGCTTGGAGACAAAGAAGTCCACACCGGCCTCCCGGGCTTCTGTCTCGATATCACTCCAGTCATAGGCGGACATGACGGCCACCAAGGTCTCGCCGCCGGTCAGGGTGCGGATCCGCCGTACGGTCTCAACGCCGTCCATGCCCGGCATTTTCCAGTCCACCAGAACAATGTCGTAGTGCTGCTGTTTTTCCAGCTCGTGTTCCAGCATGCTCAGGGCCTTGGCGCCGCTGCCGGCGATCTGAGCCGTGACCCCCATCTGGGAGAGAAGGGTGACAGCCTGTTCCAGAACGGTGGAGTCGTCATCCACCACCAGCACCCGCAGGTCCACGGGGAGATCATCCTCGGCAAAGCCGGATTGGACATCGGGATATTTCAGGGGGATCTCCACCGTAAAACAGCTTCCCTTGCCAAATTCACTCTCCACAGAGATGTTGCCGTTCATGAGATGGACCAGGTTTTGAGTAATGGCCAGGCCCAGGCCGCTGCCCACCCGGGCGTCGGTCTGGCGGTCCTGGGAAAAGGCGTCGAAGATATGGGACAAAAAGTCCTGCGTGATGCCGATGCCGTCGTCCTGCACCTGGAAGGTGAGCAGATCGGAATCTGCCGTCAGCCGTTTGCAGTCGGCGCGGAAGGAGATATGGCCATGCTCGGGCGTATACTTCAGGGCGTTTCCGAGCAGGTTCATCAGGATCTGATGGAAGCGCAGGGCATCGCCGGTATAGGTGCGCCGCAGCTGGGGAGAGACAATCATGCGAAACTCCTGCTCTTTGAGCAGGGCCTGGGAGGAACACACCGCGTTCAGATCCTCGATCAGCTGTAACAGATCAAAGGGCTCCTGGGCAATGGAGAGCTTGCCGCATTCAATGCGGGAGAGATCCAGAATATCGTTGATGAGAGAGAGAAGATACCGGGAGGAAGAGGTGATCTTCTGCAGACAGTCGGCGATTTTTTCCGGTTCCTCCAGGTGGGAGGAGGCAATGGTGGTCATGCCGATGATGGCGTTCATAGGTGTCCGGATGTCATGGCTCATCCGGGAGAGAAAGTCCGTCTTGGCGTCGTTGGCCTGTTCGGCCAGCTTGAGGGCGTCTCGCAGGGCCTGCTGCCGGCGTTCCTGTTCGGCCTTCTGCGCCTCGATATCCTTGAGGTAGAGCATGATGCGCAGAACATGCTCCTCCCGCTCCACCAGCTGGACCTGGAGGCTGAACCAGTGGTATTCACCGGAGACGAGAAGGTTGGGCGCCTCCATGGAGCACTCCTGCCCACCGCTGAGAAAGAACTCCAGCAGCCGTTCCTGGGTGAATTGGGCCAGGAAGCGCTCCCGGTAATCCGGATGGACAAAATGGTCAGCCACCGTCTGGATGTGCTCGGACAGGGTAACACCGCTCTCCATGGGGGTGAGGCCCCCCTCCGACTCCTTCCAGATAATCAGATCACCGGAATAGAGCTCTGCCTCATAGATGGCATCATAGAACCGGCTCACCGCGCTGGAGAAGCGGCGGTTGGCCCGCCGGTTTTCCTCCAGAGCCTCCGCCAATTGGTGCTGGGCGGTCTGGATTTGGGCCTTTGGCTCGTCAATGAGGCGGAAGGTGCCGATCACCCGGGTGATCTCCCCGCCGTCCAGAAGCGGATTTCCCTGGAGCAGATACCAGTGGGGCTCGGCCTCCTGGTAGGGGATAATGCGGACCTCAGCCTGCCGGAGACTGCCGCACAGGACTTGTCGGAGCCGCTCCAGGTCTGCGCCGGAACAGCGTTCCCGCTGCACGACATCGCCCAGATATCCGGGAATGGCAAGGCTGGATTCGCTCTGGCTGTATTGGATACAGAGGTGGTCCTGATGAGGGAAGTACTCAAAGACGATATCGGCGGCCCCTTCCGCCACCAGGCGGTACTTGGCCCGCTCCTGTTCCAGTGCCTCCACCGCTTCGTGGCGGAGGGTCACATCCAGCAGCAGGAAGAGATAGACCGGGTATCCGCCGTCTTCCTCCACACAGGTTCCCTCGCACTGGGCCCAGATGGAGCGGCCATCCCGGCACAGCATGGGAAATTCCAGCGAGATGGGCAGGCGGCGCCGGGCCTTGCTGTGGATTTCTGAGAGAATATGGGCCCGGTATTCGTGGAGAATGCTGTGCCCCATACCCTTGTGGGGCGGGGTACCGAACATCTCCAGGAAGGTGGAACTTCCGCCCAGGAAGGTAGTCTGTTCGTCGATCCGGAACTTGGCCACCCCGCCGGGGAGAGAGTCGTAGAGCGCCCGCTGCTCGGCGGCATGCCGTCGGGCAGCCATGGTCTGGTGCTGGGTGCGGCCGGTGAGCAGGACGCGGTCCGGACCGCAGGCGGAGGGAGAGAGGGGCAGCAGGGTGAGGACGGCATGGTGCTCGCTGCCGTCGCTTTGCTTCAGATCCAGCTCCAGCGGGGGGAGGGGAGCGGTCAGTGCCTGACGCAGCTGCTCCGGGGAGAGGAAATGCTCCAGCAGAGAGACACGGTCCGAGGAGACCTGGCTACACAGCTGCGTGCGCAGCTCTTCTAATGTGCCCCGCTGACCCGAGAGAGCGGGCGGACAGATGCAATATGTGCCCGCGGTAAGGTCCAGCACGTAGGAAAACAGATCGCAGCAGGCGGAGAGCGCCGATACCGGTACCGCACCGGTACAGGGGGAGGAAGTGTCCCCCACCTCCCGCGGAAATGTGCGGGAGAGCATCTCCGCTTCTGTGTCGTCCTGCCAGTGAATGGGCGCGACAGAGGCGTCCGGAAAGGCGGGACAGGGACTTCCGGGCATCAGTTCGGGTGTCAGGGCAACGGCGGCCTGATTGCGGAAAAGAAGTTCCCGGGTCTGGGGATGGACGATGTAGACCGCAGTGGTCTTTAGGCCGTCCAGAATCTCCGTGAGAGAAGAGCGGGGATTTGTCATAGCAGTACCTCCATGGGCACACAGCAAAAGTCCGGGATAGGCCGGCCCGGAAGGCGCTGCGAAGTATCAGTGAATGTAGTTGAGGCGGAGCGGTTGACTCAGCGGCTGGCCCGGATGAGCTGACAGACCGTCTCCACATGGGCGGTGCGGGGGAACATATCCACGGCCACGGCCTTCTGGGTGGAATAACCGCACTGGGCAAAACGGGCCAGATCCCGTGCCAGCGTGGCGGGATCACAGGAGACATAGACGATGCGCTGGGGAGCCATGGAGGCCACCGTCTCCACCACGTCCTCCCGCAGACCCTTCCGCGGAGGGTCCACACACACCACATCGGGGCGGAGTCCCTCCTGGGCCAGACGGCGGGCGGCCTCACCGGCATCTCCGCACAGGAAGCGGGCGTTGGTGATGCCGTTGCGCTGGGCGTTGGCCTGGGCGTCCCGGATGGCCTCCGGGACCACCTCGGCGCCGATGATGGAGCGGGCCTTTCCGGCCATGGTCAGACCGATGGTGCCGATGCCACAGTAGAGATCCAGAACGGTTTCCGTTCCGGTGAGGGCCGCAAATTCGGCCGCTTTGCCATAGAGGATCTCGGTCTGCTCCGGATTGACCTGATAAAACGAGGGGACGGACAGGCGGAAGGTAAGTCCGCAGAGGGTGTCATCCAAAAAGTCATTCCCCCACAATGTGCGGTAGGAGTCACCGAGGATGACGTTGCTGCGCGTCTCGTTGACGCCCAGTACAACACCGATCAGGCCGGGCTCGGCGCTGCGCAGGGCCTGCACCAGCTCCTCCTCGTGGGGGACACTGGTTCCGTTGACCAGAAGGCAGAAGAGAGACTGGCCGCGGCGGTTGGTGCGGACATAGACATGACGTACCAGGCCCTTGCCGCTCTTCTCCTGATAGGCGGGGATGCGGAAGGCGGTCATCCACTCCTTGGCGGCGGTGCGCAGCCGGGCGGCCGCTTCGCTCTGGAGAAGGCAGTCGGCGACATCGGTGACAGTATGGGTCCCGGCCTGATAGAATCCGATCCGGGGACCGGGACAGACGGGGAACTGTGCCTTGTTGCGGTAGCGCTCGGGATGGGCCGCGCCCAAGATCTCCTCCACCGACAGATCCAGTCCGCCGATGCGGCGCAGAGCATCTTCTACCCGCTGGCGCTTGGCGGAGAGCTCCTCCGCATAGGTCATATGGCGAAAACGGCAGCCGCCGCACTGGGCGTCATAGGGACAGTCAGGAGTCAGCCGGTTGGGGGAGGGAGTCAGGACCTCCACCACATGGCCCCAGACCGCGGTGCGTCCCACCTTGTCCAGGTAGACCCGGCAGGTCTCACCCCGCAGGCCGCCCGCCACAAAGACGGCCGCGCCGTCCAGACGGGCGATGCCGGCGCCGTCGCTGGAATAGGCATCGACAGTCAGTGTTTGTATGGTGTGTTCCATCATCCGATCCATGAGACAAGATACTCCTTCAAGGCAGAATAGGGGACGGGGATCTCCACAGGGCTGTTGTTGGCGCCCAGATCCCCGGATTGGAACCAGAAAACGAATCCATCCTTGGTCAGATAGAAGTTCTCCGGCTGAAAAGCGGCCTGGAGCTGTGCTTTCTCCACGCCCTGCTGCATCAGTCCGGCAGCCGTATCCGAGGCGAGAATATACTCCAGCGCCTGTTCCGAGGCGGCAATGGCGTCGGTAAAGCACTGGGTAAAGGTCAGCGAGGCACCGGTGGTCAGGTCAAAGAGCTCCCCCATACGGAAGACAGTGGGGTGCGCGGCCCCCTCCGAGGAGGCATAAAATTCCCGGGCAAAGGAGATGACTTGCTCATTCTGATAGAGGGAGGTGTAGGTCATTTCCTCTTTCATGGGCTGAAACGGAAGCCTGAGAGGACCGGAGAGCTCATAGTCACTGAGGGCGTCCTGGGCGGTGGTGGCGGTGGTATTGTCCAGAAGAGCCTGCCCCTCGGCGGCATACCAGGCGGAAATGGCGGCGAGGGCGGGGGACTCGGATTTATTTTCGAAATCCGGCAGAGTATAGGACACCGACAGTACGGTGGTGCCGTCGTCGGCTGTGTAGTCCTGGGTAAAGACCTGCTCGGAGAGAACAGGTGCAACATAGGTATAAGTGGGGGTGGGAGAGGGAGTAGGAGGAGCCGAAGGTGTGGGGACTGGTGCCGTGGAAGAAGACGGAGCAGGCGCTTTGGGAGAACAGGACACCAGGGCCAACAGCAGAGCGGTCAGCGGGAGAAGTGCGGATCGTTTCATACAGATCTCCTTTCCGGTGCGGCAAAGCCCGCACCTTAAGAGCGCTAGAATATCTTATTATACTCTTCATCTGAGCTGGCGTAAATGGGCAAAGCTTGCATATGGGGGAAAAGAGCAGTAAAATAAAAAAATATAAAATAAATTAGGGAGGGACGGTCGAGATGGACTGGTGCAAAAAGGCGCAGGAATTTGGGTTTGAGCATGTGGGAGTGGTGCGTGCACAGGACCTGGAGTGTCTGCCGGAGGTGCGGGATATGTGTGCGGCAGGCCGGTGCGGGGCCTTTGGTACCCGGTGGACCTGCCCTCCCGGCTGCGGAAGTCTGGAGGAGTGCGCGGCCCGGCTGAAGGAATACGGGGAGGGCGTGCTGGTACAGAGTACCGGCATGCTGGACGACCCCTTTGACGCAGACACCATGATGGAGACAGAGCGGATCCACAAGGAGCGCTTTGCCGCCCTGGCAGAGGCGGCCCGGGCGGAGGAAGCCGACTGCCTGCCCCTGGGGGCTGGGACCTGCCAGCTGTGTGCTCAGTGTACCTATCCGGATGCGCCCTGCCGCTTCCCCCAGCGGGCGGTCATCTCCATGGAGGCCTTTGGACTGCTGGTATCCAGCGCCTGCGAGCGGGCCAGCGTACCCTATTACTACGGACCTAACACCATTACCTATACCAGCTGCGTTCTCTTTCACGGGAAGTGTGCGACAGATACGCCAAACGGCTAAAAGCGCAGCGCCAGTTTGCCGCCGCAGCGGCAGCGATAGCGCTCCGGGTGCTGGGTCAGGCGGGAGGCGCGGGAGCGGGGGAATTCCCGGCCGCAGGAGAGACAGACCACCAAGTGACGCACCAGCTTTTCGTCGGCAAGCCCCAGAGAACTGGGGAGTGCGGTGCGGGTGATGGAGTAGCCGTAAGCGGCATTCATTTGCCCAGCATAGCGCTGCCAGAGCGGCCCGTGGTTCTGGCAGCCGGGACAGGTGTGGAGCAGTTCGTGGGCCAGTGTCTGGCGGATGGCCCGCTCCGGCGCATCCAGAAGGCGGTGGGTCAATTCAATGTGGTATGCTCCGTCCCGAAAGGAGCAGCGGCCAAATCGGGTGAGTGCCCGGGTGTTGATGTGCACGTGGGGGACGATCTGAGCAGAGATCGGGATGCTCAGAGCATGTGCCTCCTGCTGTACCTGGAGCAGGAGCCTGTCAAATGGATGCAAAAGATCCCCTCCTTTTGGAGTATGATACCATGTGCTTCGGTGAAACAGAAGTGGGTAGAGGGATCCTTTTTTTACACAGAAGTTGAATGAAACGCGTTGAAACATATATGTTTCAACGCGTTTCATTTTTTGAAACAAATCGTGAAACAAAATGAAGCAATTGTTCCAAAGCGCAACTTCATAAAAAAATTGAAAACTTTTTGTTAAGAATTTCTGGGGGGAAATATAAGGACATTTTTTAAAAAGACACAGGATAATTTGTACAAAAAGCACCGAAAGAAAAAAGAGAAGTTTGAAAAAATGGGAGATTGGCACAGGCGTTGCTTTTTTATTTGGGCAGAATGAGGCCCGCGTGAGGGTCTTGACCGCCTGCAACTGCATCGGAGGAGGGTAATGTACAGTCGATATGCGTGAGCGGGCAAACTCCGGCGACTCCGCCGGACGGCTGGGCCATAGGAGCACCGGCCGGAAGCAAGAGAGGAGAGATAGAACGTGGAGAAAAAGAAACTCAACACACGGGCACTGATCCCGGTAGTCACTGCCATTGTGGCCATCGTGTTCATTGCAGTCGGCATGATCGACTTTGGATTTTGGGACGCGGGTCCCACCCCTGGATTTTTCCCCATCATCATTGCGGTCGTCCTGCTGCTGGCCAGCATCGCCAGCTTTATCCAGGTGGCCCGGGATAAGGACGGGAAGGACGTTCAGTATAACCGTGCGGAGCTGATGGTCATTCTGGGCGCCGCCGGTATCATCATCGGCAGCATGGTGATTGGTCTGATCCTGAGCTGCCTGGTGTACCTGGTGCTGTGGCTCAAGCTGGTGGAGCATGCACCCTGGAAGCATGTGATTATCATTGAGGCCATTCTGGCCGCCATCATCATCGGCGTGTTTGTGGTCTGGCTGCAGGTTCAGTTCCCCATGGGCCTGTTTGAGCTCTTCATGTAAGGAGGTCTGAAAAAGTATGGAAAACTTTGCAATGCTGTTTGCCGGATTTCAGACCGTTCTGGATCCCGTAAACATCGGCGCCTGTATGCTGGGCGCTATCCTGGGCCTGGTGGTCGGCGCCATGCCCGGTATCGGCAGCCTGGCCGGCGTGGCTCTGCTGCTCCCCCTCACCTATAAGTTTAACCCCACCACCGCGATCATCATGCTGGGCGCCCTCTATTACTCCAACATGTACGGCGGCTCCTTCAGCGCCATCCTGCTGAACATCCCCGGCGATACCCCCGCAATTACGACTGCCCTGGACGGCTACCCCATGGCCAAGAAGGGCCGTCCCGGCCAGGCTCTGGTGGCCGCCAACCTCTCCAGCTTCATCGGCGGCACCATCGGTATCCTGATCCTGACCATTACCGCCTCTGGTCTTGCCCAGGTGGGACTGATGTTCGGCTATGCCGAGATGACCGTGGTGCTGCTCATCGCCATGACCAGCATCAGCTGGCTCATCGGTGAGAACCCCATCAAGGGCATCGTTATCACCATGCTGGGTATTCTGGTGGCCAGCATCGGTATGGACACCCTCTCCGGCGTGCCCCGCTACGACTTCGGCAACATCTACCTGCTGGGCGGCATTACCTTTACTCCCTTTGTCATCGGCTGCGTAGGCTTTGCCCAGGTTATCAAGCTGGTCAATGAGCGCAAGGCTGACGAGGAAAAGCGTCATAATGAGGAGCAGAAGGTGAAGCTCTCCATCCGTGGCAGCCTCCTCAAGGGCCACGATTTCCGCCGCATCCTGCCCCCCATCCTCCGTTCCGGTGTGCTGGGTACCTTTGTGGGCGTTCTGCCCGGCTCCGGTGCCACCACCGGCTCCATGGTGGGCTATGCCATGCAGAAGAAGTTTAAGAGCGAGGAGCCCATGGGCACCGGTGCCATTGAGGGTATCGCCGCCTCTGAGGCCGGCAACAACGCCGCTGCCGCCGGCGCCTTTGCTCCCCTGCTGGCTCTGGGCATTCCCGGTTCCGGCACCGGCGCCGTTCTACTGGGCGGCCTGATGATGTGGGGCCTGAATCCCGGTCCCCTGCTCTTCGATACCAACCCTGAGTTCTGCTGGAGCCTGATCTCCTCCCTGTATCTGGCCAACGTGTTCACCCTGCTGGTGGCCATCCTGATCATCCCTGTGCTCATCAACATCCTGAGCGTGCCCGTCAAGTACATGATCCCCATCATCACCTGCGTGTGCATCGTGGGCGCTTACAGCACCTCTTACTCCATGTACGGCGTGGTCATCATGTTTATCTCCGGTATCATCGGTTACCTGCTGGAGAAGAATGGCTTCCCCACCGCCCCCATGCTGCTGGCCTTTGTTCTGGCCCCCATGCTGGAGGAGAACATGCGCAAGGCCTTTATCGCCTCTCAGGGCAAACTGGGTATCTTTGTCAACAGCCCCCTGAAGCTGGTCCTGCGGGCCATCTTCCTGGTGCTGGTTCTGACTCCCGCGGTCAAGAGCATCCTGCGCAAGGTCAAGGGCAGCAACACCAAGGCTGCGGTCTGATATTCTCTGGACGTATCCTATATCTATAAGAATTCATAAGGAGAAGATGAATCATGAATATGAAGAAGAAACTGCTCTCCCTGTCTCTGGCGGCCATGATGACCGTCTCTCTGGCGGCCTGCGGCGGTGCCTCCGACATCAATGAAAACGGCGAGTTTAACCCCACCAAAAATATTACCTGGATCTGCACCTCTTCCGCGGGCGGCGGCTCCGACCTCTTTACCCGCAAGCTCAGTGAGATTATGACCAACGAGAAGTTGGTCAATGACCAGACCATCGTGGTCTCCAATGAGACCGACGGCGCCGGTGAGGTGGGCCGCAACAAGATCGCCACCATGAAGAGCGGCGCGGACTACAATCTGCTGACCTTCAACTCCGGCGACCTGATGCCCATGGTGGACAACACCAAGAACCGCGCGGAGAACTTCCGGATCCTGGCCATCATGGCGGTGGATAAGCAGCTGCTCTTCACCAGCGAGACTGCGGCCGAGCACAAGACCGACTATGCCAAGGCTGGCGGCGATCTGACCGACTTTGGCGCTGCCATTGAGGCCGCCAAGAACGGCACCTATGTGGTCATCGGCGGATCCAAGGGCGACGATATCGCCACCTACAACGCCCTCCTGGAGGAGCTGGGCCTGACCCAGGATCAGATGGGCTACATCACCTATGACTCCACCGGCGACGCCATCACCGCTGCTCTGGGCGGCAACCTGGACCTCGTCATCTCCAAGCCCGCCGCCGCCTCCCAGTATGTGGAGTCCGGCGACCTGACCCCCACCCTGGCCCTGTCCACCGAGCGCTTCACCGGCAATCTGGCCGACGCCCCCACTCTCTCTGAGATCGGCGACTATGAGAACGTAGAGAAGCCCGTGTGGCGCGGCGTGGCTGCCCCTGCTGCTATGAGCGATGAGGCAGCGACCTACTGGAGCAACGTTCTGGGCCAGTGCGCCGAGAGCGAGGCCTGGAAGGAGTACCTGGAGCTCAACCAGCTCATCGACGAGTACAAGGCCACCGAGGAGGCCACCCAGTATGTGGCGGACTTCCAGGCTGACTACCTGGCTTCCAAGGAAGGTTGAGCCGAAGGCTAAAATATAGTATCATGGGAGCGGACCTGCGAGATCAGAGGGTTCGCTCCCTATTTTCTGTGAGTGCCCCGGCCGGTGGACCGGGGGGAATCAAAACGGATGGGAAAGGAGAGGTCTGATGGTCAATGTCATCGTATTTGTCCCTGCGCCGGAGATGCTCAAGCCGGTGGAACGCCTGGTGGAACGGATGCAGAGCGATGAGGTCCACATTGACGCCGTCCATTGCTTCGGCACGCCGGAGATCCTGCACCATCTGGAGCGCTATGACGTCATTGTAGCCCGAGGGATCACCTATGGAAAGGTCCAGGAACTCTATCCGGAAAAGCATGTGACCCACCTCAGCTTTGACGGGATGGATATCATGGGCGCGCTGCTCCAATGCCGGGAGGACTTTCACCCGAACCGGATCGGCCTGTGCCTCAAACGGGAAGAGGTACAGAGTATTCTGGGCGGTCTGGAGGAATTGTGCCGGGCAAAGATCCGCATTTATGAGGTGACAGACGAGCAGAGTGCCATTCAGGCGGTGGACGCCTGTCAGAGCGACGGGATGGACGCCGTGGTCTGCGGTGGAACCGTCGGGCACATCTGCCAGGGCAGAGGGATGCCATATACCTATATCCACATTCGCTCCGAGACGCTGGAGCATGCTCTGGTGGAGGCCAAGAATACGGCGATCAGCATCAATACAGAGCGGACCAAGAGCAATATCATCCGCATGATCCTGGATGGGAATGAGGACGCTGTGCTGGCCGTGGATGAGTCCGGCCGTATTCTGGAGGCCAATGACCAGGCCTACCAGCTCTACCATCTGGCCTTCGTGGCGGACTGGAAGGGACGGCGGGTGAGCGATATCCACCCGGACCTCACCTTTATTGGGAACCGGGAAAATCCCTGCCGGGACGGCGATGAAAATTTCCTCAATCTGTACGGGCAGCGCTTTCTCGTCAAATACAAGCTCATTTCCGGCGAGACCTCCGGTCTTGGAACGCTGATCACCACCCAGGCAGCGGATAAGATCTTGCAGGAAGAGCGCAAGATACGCCGGGGCCTGCTCTAGAAGGGACTGAGCGCCAAGTACTCCTTCCGGGACATCATCGCGGTCAGTCCCGCTATGCAGCACAAGGTGGAGATGGCAAAAAAATTCAGCCAGGCCCCATCCAATGTGCTGATCACCGGGGAGACCGGTACCGGAAAGGAGCTCTTTGCCCACAGCATTCATGCCGCCAGCAGCCGGGCGGGCCAGCCCTTTGTGGCGGTCAACTGCGCCACCCTGCCCGAAACCTTGCTGGAGAGCGAGCTGTTCGGCTATGAGCCGGGGGCCTTCTCCGGGGCGTCCCGGGAGGGAAAGACGGGCCTCTTTGAGCTGGCCCACCACGGGACCATTTTCCTGGATGAGATCGGGGAGATCCCCGTCACCCTCCAGGCCAAACTCCTGCGGGAGCGGCCGGACGATATTTTGCCTCTGGTAGAGAGCCAGATCCGTGTGTTGGCTGCCGAGCAGGGAAAAAGTCCGCCTCTGCTGACGCCGCAGGCCCGGGACCTGCTGCGCCGCTACGCCTGGCCGGGCAATGTGCGGGAGCTGCGCAATGTCTGTGAGCGGCTGGTGGTGCTCAGCAGCGCCCAGGCGGTGGATGAGGAGGCCCTGCGGGATCTTCACCTCTTTTTCCCGGAGCGGGAGAGTCCGCGGACGGTGGAAGTGGAGCGGCCCATGCAGGAACCCATCACCTTCCAGATTCCGGTCACCATGAAGAAAAAGGACCTGGCCAAGGAGTTGGGGATCAGCCGTACCACCCTCTGGCGTATGACCAAGCGGCAGGAGGCCCTTCGAAAGCAGCAGGAAGAAAAGACACCCTGAGCCCTCCTGTGGCATACCCTGAGGCAGGAGGGGATGCCATATGCCGTCACAGAGACCGCCCGGATGCTGCCTGTGCTGTGTCCCGGGCCCGCCGGGTCCACAGGGGCCAGCAGGCCCGCCGGGTCCACAGGGGCCAGCAGGCCCGCCGGGTCCAACCGGCCCGACCGGCCCCATCGGGGCAACCGGCCCGGCTGGCGCTGCCGGCCCCACCGGCCCTCAGGGGTTGTCTGCTTTTACGGACTATGCCCAGTTCTTGGTCAACCAGGGCAGCTACAGCGATGGGACCTATGTGCGCTTCCATGATTTTTTGCCTGGTCAAGGCACCTTTACACTCCAGAACGGAGATACTGTGCTGACTCAGCCCCGGCGGATTGCCTACTGCGCCTGTCATCTGGTGGCGCAGCTGCCGGCCGGGGGAAGCTGTGCGGTGATTCCGGTGACCGGTCTGGCGGAGGAGGATATGCTGCGTGCCGTGATACATGCTGCGGATGAGCAGCCGCTGTCCATGGTAACACAGTTTCTCTTTGTGGTGCCGGTCCAGACCGGACTGCGGTTTCTGGTCCGCAGCAGCGGGCCCGTGACCCTGGATGGCGCACTTTCTCTTTTTTCGGTTACAGAGTACTGAAAATCCCCCGGAGGTATCCTCCGGGGGATTTCAAATGAACATACGTTATCCAAACAGGGGCTGTGCGGTAAGCGTGGGGCCGTGCCCGCTTATGCCATAAAAGGCGTACTCATCTGCCCGCAGCTCCGAATGGGAGAGGAGCGAGCGGGCTTCATCGGCCGCGTCAGGGGCGAGACGGACGGCAATGCCGCAGCTGGCCGAAATCTCCCGCAGGACCGGCATGGTCTGAAAGGGAAGGTGGCCTTTCAGGGCCCGCTGAGCCTGGATGGCCCCGCTGGAGGAAGAGAAGGTAATCAGACAGTAATCCATGACTTAGAGAGAGATCACCTTGCCCGCTTCCTGCATACGGGTGAGAATGTCATACATATTGCTGACGGTACCGGCGGCGAGCTGATCGGCGATCCCGTAGAAGTTCAGGCAGGTACCGCAGACCAGTACCTCCACGCCGCGGTCAAGCAGGGTCTGGAGGTGCTGGGCCACCTGCTCATCCCCGGCGGGCAGTTTTACGCCGGCATTCATGAACAGGATGGAGCGGGGGAGATCGTCGGACTGGGCCAGCGTATAGAAAAACATCCGCATGAGATTGGTGCCGAGCTCCCGGTCACCGTCGCCAATGATGTCCCGGCCCACAAAGATGGCGTAGCCGGCAGAGGAAGCGGGCGCGCAGACCGGCTCCTCCGCAGAGGCAACAGGCAGGGAACCATTTTTCAAAAAGGACAGGCAGTAAGCCCCGTCCTTCTCCTCCACCGAGGCGTCAAAACCCTGGTTCGCGGCAAGACGCTGGAGGTTTCCAACGGCAGTGGTATTGTCCACCAGAACGGTGAACTGACTCTCGCCCGCGGAGATGGCCTCCTTGGCCATGAGCACCGGCATGGGACAGGCCTTTCCCTTGGCGTCAATGATACGAGACATAGTAAAATCTCCTTCAAATGGTTTCTTTTTGTGAAAAATATTATAGATTTGAAGCGGGAAACTGTCAACTGGAGTGGAACGGCAGGGGGAGAAGAAAGCGGTTTTCTTCCGGAAAAACCGGACTGGAGAGGAGCACTTTCCGCGAAAATAGAGGGATATGATCCCTTTATAAAAAAAATCAATATTAGCTTGCGTCTTTATTGAATAAATGACGTGAAATGGACACTGGAAACTGTTGTGTCGGATACGAAACTTCTTGACAGGGGAAGCGCTTGGTTCTAAAATAGATTCGGTGTAATATTTTGAAAAACAAGAGGGGAAGTTTTTCGAATTTTGTGTGGATTGGCCAAAGGAAACCGATTCCACAGACATCATAACAACAAAAATTACAAATAAACTATATGGAGGTGTGTTCAAACCTTGATGCAGACAATCATTGCCTGTGTGATCACAGCCGTGGTCGCACTTGCCATAGGAATCCCCGCCGGCATTCAGTGGCGGAAAAACGTGGCCGAGAAGGAGATCTCCAGCGCGGAAGAGGAAGCCAAGCGCATTATCAACGAGGCCATCAAAGGCGCGGAAGCGAAAAAGCGCGAGGCCCTGGTGGAAGCCAAAGAGGGGATTCTGCAGGCCCGCAACGAGTACGAGCGCGAAGTAAAGGAGCGCCGTGCCGACCTGCAGAAGCAGGAGCGCCGGCTCCAGCAGAAGGAAGAGAACCTGGACCGCAAGACCGAAAATATGGAGAAGAAGGAAGAAAACCTTCAGAACAAGCTGACCGAGCTGGAGAATGCCCGGGAAGAGGTGGCTGTGGTCAAAAAGACCCAGATGGAAGTTCTGGAGCGGATCTCCGGCTTTACCGCGGAGGAGGCCAAGGCTTACCTCATCCATCAGATCGAAGATGATGTGACCCACGAGGCCGCCATGAAGGTCAAGGAGATCGAGACCCGCTATAAGGAAGAGGCCGACACCAAGGCCAAGGAGATCCTCTCGCTGGCGATTCAGCGCTGTGCGGCTGACCATGTGGCCGAGGCCACCGTCTCTGTGGTTCCCCTGCCCAATGATGAGATGAAGGGCCGTATCATCGGCCGTGAGGGCCGCAACATCCGCACGCTGGAGACCCTGACCGGTGTGGACCTGATCATCGACGATACCCCCGAGGCCATCACGGTCTCCTGCTTTGACCCGGTCCGCCGGGAGATTGCCCGTATTGCCCTGGAGAAGCTGATCCAGGACGGCCGGATCCATCCCGCCCGCATCGAGGAGATGGTGGAGAAGGCCAAGCGCGAGGTGGACGCCACCATCAAGGCCGAGGGCGAGCGCGCCGTGTTCGAGACCAATGTGCACGGCCTGCACCCCGAGCTCATCAAGCTCCTGGGCCGCATGAAGTACCGCACCAGCTACGGCCAGAACGTGCTCAACCACTCCATCGAGGTGGCGCACCTCTCCGGCCTGCTGGCTGCCGAGATCGGCGCCAATGTGGCGGAAGCCAAGCGCGCCGGCCTGCTGCATGATCTGGGCAAGTCCATCGACCACGAGGTGGAGGGCTCCCATGTCCAGATCGGCGTGGAGCTGGCCCGGAAGTACCGGGAGAATGAAAACGTGGTCCACGCCATTGAGGCGCACCACAACGATGTGGAGCCCCGGACCATCGTGGCCTGCCTGGTGCAGGCGGCCGACGCCATCTCTGCGGCCCGTCCCGGCGCCCGGAGAGAGAACCTGGAAAACTACATCAAGCGTCTGGAGAAGCTGGAGGAGGTCACCTCTTCCTTCCCCGGGGTGGAGAAGTCCTTTGCCATCCAGGCCGGACGTGAGGTGCGCATCATGGTCAAGCCGGATCAGGTGTCTGAGGATCAGATGGTCCTCCTGGCCCGGGACATTGCCAAGAAGATCGAGGACGAGCTGGAATATCCCGGACAGATTAAGGTTAACATGATCCGGGAGACCAAAGTCGTCGAGTATGCCAAATAAGCCGCGGCGGACAGTCGCTGCGGAACACCAGGCGGAGGCCCCGGCGGTAAACGCCGGGGCCTCCCCGCGCAGAAGGAGAAAATACTATGGCAGACACACAGGCAGTCAAGAAGGAGAATGAGCCGGAGGAGCAGGCGACCCTGGGGCAGAGTCTGTACAGCTGGCTTCAGGCAGTGGCGCCTGTCATCATCGGGATCGTGCTGGTCTTCACCTTTGTGGGACGGCTGACCCCCGTGGACGGACCGTCCATGGAACCGACCCTGTGGCATGGGGATATGATGGTCGTGCGTAGTCTGGGGTATACCCCCAAGCAGGGGGATGTGGTGGTCCTCACCAAGCCATTTGAGAATATCACCGGGCCCATTGTCAAGCGTGTCATCGCCGTGGGCGGACAGACGGTGGAGATCGACTATGCGGCCAATACGATCTATGTGGATGGCGAGGAGATCCCCCAGGACTATATTCTGGAGCCCATGGAGCAGAAATCCTGGCAGACCATCTCCACCATTACGGTGCCGGAGGGAGAGGTCTTTGTGATGGGAGATAACCGCAATGTCTCCAATGACAGCCGAAATCCCGATCTGGGTACGGTGGATACCCGCTATATCCTGGGAAAGGCGGAGCTGGTCCTCTTCCCCTTTGGAGATCTGGGACTGATTCGCTGAGCCACAGAATCATTCATCCATAAAAGCGGCAGAGCGTCCCCGGAGCCATCGGCTCCGGGGACGCTCTCTTTTCCGATCCGGGACGATGTTGCCAGTTTTCGTGTAACCCGCTATAATAAAAGCATATTTGTTCCACGCAATTGGGCATGGCGGAAAGGCGGGAATGCAAGGTGGAGTGGAAGGGGAAAGCGAAGGAGATCATGCCATGGGAAGGCCGGGTGACCCTGGTTTCGGGTCTGGTGCTGGTGCTCCTTCTCATTGCGTTCGTATTTATGACCATTCTGAACACCTATCGTCTGATGGAGCAGTTGGAGCAGATCTCCGAGCATCCCTTCCGGGTGCTGGGCTCCGCCTCCATCCTGCAAAATGACCTGGAGCGGATACAGGTCTATACGGAACGCCTGCAATATAACAACGATCCCGACATGGTGGCCGAGGTCCGTGAACAGATCGAAACGATCTATTTGGAGGTGGAGGAGCATCTTCAGATAGTGGAAGAGCGCTATCTGGGAGAACATTCGGAGGTCGCCGCCCTGCGCGAGCAGCTGGAGCGGCTGAAAACAGCCAACGAACAGCTCTTCCAATATGCCGCCGCGGAGGAGCGCAGCGAATCCGAGATCGTTGCCTTCACACAGCAGGAGATTACATCCAGCCAGGCCGAGATGGAAGAGATCCTCTCGGGCATCATGGACTATGCCAGAGACCGTTTTGATTACTATTATAGCGCGGCGGGAGACATCCGTACCGAGGGTACGATCTTTGTCATCCTTATTACGGCCGCAGTGGTAGCGGTATTGAATTTTTACCGCACGCGGATCCGCCGTCAGACCAGAGAAATCCTGCGGCAGAACCGGCTCTTTGATCTGCTGGGCAGAACCGTGGATACCGTCTTCTTCATCAGCTCTCCCAGAAGCGGCCGGGAGGACTATATTTCCCCCAATGCGGAGCGCATTCTGGGCGTACCCGTGGAACAACTGATGAAAGACCCCTATGTCCTCAGACCCTATATTACCGAGAAGGAGCGGGAGAGCATTGCGGCCGCGCTGAAAGACGGCGGGGAGAGCTGCTGGAAGAGCACCGTGTGTTACCGCCATCCTCATACCGGTGAGGACCGGGATCTGTTGATTCAGGTCTACCGGGTATCCGGTGGAGAAAAAGAGGATGAGCCCCAGTATATCACGGTCTTTACCGACGAGACCCAGCTGCTGCGTACCCAGCGGGAGCTGGAAGAGGCCACCGCCCGGGCGGAGCAGGCCAGCCGGGCCAAGAGCGAGTTCCTCTCCCGCATGTCCCATGAGATCCGCACGCCTATGAACGGCATCATCGGCATGACCCTCATCGCGCTGCAAAAATCCGATGACCGGGAAAAGGTGGTGGAGTGCCTGCGGAAGATCAGCATGTCCTCCAAGCACCTATTGGTGCTCATCAATGATGTGCTGGACATGTCCAAGATCGAGAGCGGAAAGCTGGAACTCAAGCGGGAGCCCTTTGATCTCCGGCGGCTGCTGGAAGGCGTGGCGGATCTGGCCTATGGACAGGCGGCCCAGCGGGAGATCACCTTTGGAATGCAGCTGGTGGGGGATATGGACGAGCAGCTCATCGGCGATTCGCTCCGGGTGAACCAGATCCTGATGAATCTCCTCTCAAACGCGCTGAAATTCACACCGCGTGGCGGAAAGGTTGCTCTGCGTGTGGAGCTGCTGGAGAGCAATGTCCAGACCCAGCAGATCCGCTTTGAAGTGCAGGACACCGGGTGCGGCATCGCGGAAGAGAACTTTGGAAAGATCTTTGAGACCTTTGAACAGGAGAGCGCCGGAGTGGCCCACCAGTATGGCGGGACCGGCCTGGGCCTTGCCATCTGCAAACGCTTTGTGGAGATGATGGGGGGGCGGATTGGGTTGAGCAGTACCCTGGGGAAGGGGAGCACCTTCTTTGTCCACATTCCCTTCCAGCGTGTGGAGAGTGCCGGTACACCGCCGCGGGAGGAGTACCGACAGCTGCGGGCTCTGGTGGCAGATGACGATCTGGAGAGCTGTGAGCACATCGCCCTGCTCCTGCGCAAGCTGGGCGCCCGGTGCGACTGGGTGGACAACGGCTATGAGGCCCTGGCCCGGGTGGAGCGCGCCCGGGATGAGAGCGATCCCTACGGTCTGGTGCTGGTGGATTGGAAAATGCCCTTCCTGGACGGCGTGGAGACCGCTCGCAGACTGCACGGAGAGGCCCCGGAAACGGCGGTCGTACTCATCACGGCCTTTGATGAGGATGAGGTGCGGGAGAAAGCAAAGAACGTGGGTGCCCGGGATGTACTGAACAAGCCGGTATTTGAGTCGGCTCTGGTGGACCTGCTGGACCGGCTGTGGTCGGAGCGGGGGGCCTTTCCGGCCCGGGAAGAGGGCCCGGCCGACTATGATTTCCGGGACAAGTGCATTTTGATCGTAGAAGATAACGATTTGAACCGGGAGATTGCTGTGGAGCTACTGGGACCATCCGGCGCCCGGCTGGAGACGGCCTGCGACGGCCAGGAGGCGGTAGAGCGGTTTGCGGCCTCCCGTCCGGGACACTATGATCTGATCCTGATGGATGTGCAGATGCCCCGGATGGACGGATATGCGGCCACCCGGGCCATCCGCGCCATGGAGCGGCCCGACGGAAAGTGCATCCCCATTCTGGCCATGACGGCGAATGCTTTCTCCGAAGATGTGGAAAAGAGCCGGGAGGCCGGGATGAACGGGCACATCTCCAAGCCCATCGACCTGGCCGAGGTGTACCGCACTCTCTCTGCTGCGCTGGGCGGCGGAATGTGAACGCCCCTTCCGGGAAGAATGAAAACTGTGTGCCTTTTCAATTGCTTTTTCCCACGTCATGGTGTAAAATGAGGAGAAATCAGACTTGAAAGCGCTGCGATTGCCGCGTGAAAGGAGACTTCCGCATGGACGAGCGTATGCAAGAATTCCTGGACCGAACGAAAGCGGCGGCGGCCACGATGGGAACAGCAGCCCAGGCGGCGGCGTGCTATGCCGGGAAAAAGACCGGGGAAGCCCTCGGCGCGGCCAAACTGAATATGAAGGCGCTGGAGTTGGAGCGGGAGTGTAAGGGCCTGCTGCGTGACATCGGAGAAAAGGTCTATGAGTCTCTCCAGACCGGGGAAGACCACAGCGATTTTCTGGAGGAGCGCATGGAAGAGCTGGAAAAACGCTACGCCCAGATCGAGCATCTGCGGGAGCAGGCTGCCGCGCTGCGGGATGTTAAGGTGTGCCCGGCCTGCGAAAAGCACTGCGGTTTACAGGATCGATACTGCAAACACTGTGGAGCGGTTCTATAAGAGGCCAACCAACACAATCAAGAGGGGAGGACGCCGGACGGAAGTTCCGTCCGGCGTCCTGTTCCCCCATCCATTAGGAGGAATTGAACGATGAACTATACCTTTGCACAGTACCAGGAGAGCGCCGACTACATCCGCGGAAAGATCGGAGATTTTAAGCCCCAGGTCGCCATGGTGCTGGGTTCCGGTCTGGGCTTTATGGGCGATGTGGTGGAAAATCCCATCGTGGTCTCCTACCGGGACATCCCCCACTTTAAGGCGTCCACCGCGCCCGGCCACAAGGGCCAGCTGGTCTTCGGCACCCTGGAGGGACGCCGGGTGGCGGTCATGCAGGGCCGGATGCATCACTATGAGGGCTACTCCTACGAGGAGGTGTCCTATGCTGTGCGGGTGCTGCGTCTGCTGGGCTGCGACACCCTGGTGGTCACCAATGCCGCCGGCTGCGTGAATATGGACTGGAAGGCGGGCGACCTGATGCTCATCACCGACCAGATCAAGATCTTTATGGAGTCTCCTCTGCGCGGCGAGAACCTGCCTGAGTTCGGCGTCCGCTTCCCCGACGCCTCCAAGCTCTACACCCCTGCCCTGCGCCAGGTGGCCCGCAATGCGGCCAAGAACCTGGGCATCGAGCTGAAGGAGGGCGTGTATATGTACTTCCCCGGCCCGCAGTATGAGACCCCTGCCGAGGTTCGGTTTGCCCGCATCGCCGGGGCCGACGCGGTGGGCATGTCCACCGCGCCCGAGGTCATTACGGCCGGCCACTGCGGCATGCAGGTGCTGGGCTTTACCCTGCTGTCCAACATGGCGGCCGGTATTCTGGACCAGCCCCTGAGTGAGCAGGAGGTGCTCGAGGCGGCCGAGGCCTGCAAGGATAAGTTCTCCCGCCTGGTGCTGGAGTGCCTGAAGCAGATGTAAGGGGGCGCGGTATGAAGACCCTGATTTCCAATGTCCGTGCCGTGCTCATGGATGCGGCAGACACCGTTCTCTCCGGCGCCTTTGTGGCGGTAGAGGACGGCAAGATCTGCTCTGTGGGCACCCAGCGCCCCGACGGTCCCTTTGACCGGGAGATCGACGGTGGCAACAACGTCCTGATGCCCGGCTTCGTCAACGCCCACACCCATGTGCCCATGACGGCCATGCGTGGCTACGGCGACGGTAACAACCTTCAGGACTGGCTGGAGAAGTATATTTTCCCCACCGAGGCCAGATGGGATGACCGGGCGGTAGCATGCTGCACCGATCTGGGCCTGGCTGAGATGATCGCCTCCGGCGTGACATGCATTGCCGATATGTATATGCGCACCGGGGTTATCGCCCAGCGGGTGGCCCAGTCCGGCATCAGCGCCAATCTGTGCTGCGGCGGGGTGCTTTTCTCCGATACCTTTGACCCGGAGACCGACCATGAGTGCCAGGTGCAGCGTGCCCTGACCGAGGAGTGGCACGGCTACAACGACGGCCAGATCCGGATCGACGCCTCCATCCACGGGGAGTACACCTCCCGGGCCGACCTGTGGGAGTGGATGGCGGCCTATGCCCGGGAAAAGGACCTGGGCATGCACGTGCATATCTCTGAGACCCGCACGGAGCATGAGGCCTGCAAGGGACGCCATAACGGCCTTACGCCCATCCAGACCCTGAACCAGTACGGCGTGTGGGACACCCGGGCCATCGCGGCCCACTGTGTCTGGACCACCCCTGAGGATTGGGCCATCATGGCCGAGAAGGGGATCTCGGCCATTCACAATCCCATGTCCAACCTGAAGCTGGGCTCGGGCATCGCGCCGGTGTCCGCCATGCAGAAGGCGGGGGTCAACGTGGCGCTGGGGACCGACGGTGTCTCCTCCAACAACTGCACCGATCTCTTTGCGGAGATGAAGCTGGCGGCCATTCTCCAGAACGGCGCCAACTGCGACCCGCTGGCCGTTCTGCCCGCACAGGCCCTGCGCATGGCCACCGCCAACGGCGCCGCCGCTCTGGGCCGCAAGACGGGGCGCATCGAGGCGGGCTATGACGCCGACCTTATCCTGATCAACTTTGACGCGCTCAACCTCACGCCCTGTCACGACGTGATCTCCAATCTGGTCTACGCCGCCCGTGGATGCGACGTCATCATGAATATGGCTCGCGGTCAGGTCATATACCAGAATGGTGAGTTCCTCACCATCGACATTGAGCGGGTCAAGCGGGAGGTCCAGGACTACGCCCTGCCCCTGCTGTTCCAAAAGTAAGGGGGAGAACCGTTGTCCAGTCAGCAGAAAAAAAATACCTTTTTCGGCGGTGTGGCCGTGCTGATGGTGAGTACCATCATCATCAAGGTCATCGGTGCCATTTATAAGATCCCGCTGGGCATCATCCTGTCCGATGAGGCCTACGGCGATTTTGGCGCGGCCTACAACATCTATTCCTTTTTCCTGACGATCTCTACCGCAGGACTGCCCGTGGCCCTCTCCAAGACCGTGTCGGAGGCCAATGCTCTGGGCCGGTATAATCAGGTGCAGAAGGTCTTCAAGGTGGCCTTCTTTGCCTTCCTGACCATGGGCCTGTTCAGCTTTATCTGTATGTCGGTCTTTGCGCTGCCCGTGGCCACCTATGCCCTTCAGAACGAGAAGGCAGTGTGGTGTGTGGTGGCCCTCTCGCCGGCAGTGCTCTGTACCTGCTGCTGCTCGGCCTTCCGGGGCTATGCCCAGGGGCATATGAATATGATGCCGACGGCCATCTCCCAGGTCACCGAGAACCTCTCCAAGCTGATCATCGGCATGGGGCTGGCCCTCTTCATCGGCTCGCTGGCCATCCAGCCCGCCGATCTGGGCGACCGGATGATGGCGGTGGGCGCCATTGCGGGCGTGTCGGTGGGCAGCATCCTGTCGGTCTTTTATCTGTTCTTCAACCACCGGCGCACCAATCGGCTGCGCCCCGGCCCCTTTACCGACCGGGCGGACAGCTCCAAGGTGATCCTGGGGCGGCTTCTGAAGCTGGCCATCCCCATCACCATCAGCTCTTCCACCAGCGCCATTGTGACGCTCATTGACACCAACCTGGTCAACGGACAGCTTCAGAATGTGTTCCAGAGTATCCAGGACGCGGGGCCCACGGTCACCGAGGGCGTGCGCGGACTCTTTGACATCGGCAACAAGGCGGTCCTGATCCTCCAGCAGAACATGCAGGCTGCCCTGACCGATCCCAGCGTAGTCCCGGTGCTGGACTCTGCCCGCGGACTGTACGGCGCCTATCAGAAGTGTATGAGCATCTACAACCTGCCCTTCAATCTGATGGTGCCCCTCACCGCCAGCATCATCCCCGCCGTGTCGGCGGCCCGTGCCCGCCGCAATGACCTGGAGGCCCGGAAGGTCTCCGAGTCGGCGCTGCGCTTTGCCGCGCTCCTGGCCCTTCCGGCCGGCGCCGGACTCTTTGTCCTGGGTGAGCCCATCATCCGCCTGCTCACCGGCGGCAGCACGGACTACACCATTGCCGGTCCTCTGCTGTCCATCCTGGGACTGGCGTCCATCTTCGTGTGCGTGCAGCTCATTGCCACCTCCATCCTGCAGGCCAACGGCATTGTGAACCTGCCCATCGTCACGGTGGTGATCGGCGGCGTGGTGAAGATCCTGGTCAACTACACGCTGGTGGGCAACCCCAACATCATGATCTACGGCGCGCCGGTGGGCACCCTGTGCTGCTTTGCCATTGCGGCAGTGCTCAACCTGCTCATCATCAAGGCGCGGGTCCCCAGTGCACCCAGCTATACAAAAGTCTTTGTGAAGCCGGTCATCGCGGCGGCCATTATGGGCGGCGGCGTATGGGCGGTCTACGGAATGATGGAGCGCATCCTGGGCGGCGATCAGCTCGGCTTCCTGGACAATGCCGTGGCGGTGGCCGTGGCCATCGGCGTGGGCGTGGTGCTCTATCTGGTGCTGGTACTGGCCCTGCATGTGATTTCCAGGGAAGATTTGGAACTCATGCCCAAGGGAGAGAAACTTGCAAAGATTCTGCACATTCATTAAAATGAAGTGTAGGAGCTGTTGCAGGAGGAATGAAAATATGGTAGATTTTGAATACAAGCAGCACTATACGGTAAAAGATTTAGAAGAGATCGTGCGCATCCTCCGGGCCCCCGGAGGATGCCCCTGGGATGCCGAGCAGACCCACGAGTCCATCCGCCGCAACTTCCTGGAGGAAGCCTATGAGGCGGTGGAGGCCATCGATGAGGGCAGCGCCGAGCACCTGCGGGAAGAGCTGGGAGATGTCCTGCTCCAGATCGTTCTCCACGCCCGTATGGAGGAGGAGCAGGGACGCTTCGACCTGGACGGTGTGGCGGATGGGATCTGTCAGAAGCTCATCTACCGCCATCCCCATGTCTTTGGGGATGTGAAGGTGTCGGGCACCGGGGAGGTCCTCTCCAACTGGGAGGATCTCAAGCGCAAGGAGAAGGGCCAGAAGACCAACACGGATGCCCTCTCTGCCGTGGCCCGGAGCCTGCCCGCCCTGTGGCGGGCCGAGAAGGTCCAGAAGAAGGCGAAGAAGGCCGGATTTGACTGGCCCGATGTCTCCGGTGCGCTGGACAAGCTCTCCGAGGAGATCGAGGAGCTCAAGACCGCTGTTGCCGAGGGCTCCAACATCGAGGAGGAGCTGGGGGACCTGCTCTTTTCTGCGGTCAATGTCTCCCGTTTTGTGAAGGTGGACACGGAGCAGGCGCTCACAAAGGCCACCGATAAATTCATCGACCGGTTCCGCAAGGTGGAGGCCCAGGCCAAGGCCGAGGGACGCCCCATGGAGGAGATGTCCCTGGCGGAGCTGGACGCGCTCTGGGAGCGCGCGAAACACGCATAAAAGCGGGAGACTTCCGGCCCAGAGAGGGAACGGCGCGATTCGCGCGCCTGGAAGCCGCTTTTAGGATACAGGGTGAAACCCGCCCGCAACAATGCACAGGAGGAAAAAACCATGAATAAAACTGAACTCATCGCCGCTGCTGCCGAGAAGTCCGGCCTGTCCAAGAAGGATACGGAGAGCGCTCTGAACGCTGCCATCGACGTCATCACTGCCGCCCTGACCGAGGGTGACAAGATCCAGCTGGTGGGCTTTGGTTCCTTCGAGGTGAAGAACCGCGCCGCCCGTACCGGCCGCAACCCCAAGACCAAGGAGCCCATTGAGATCCCTGCCTCCAAGCTGCCCATGTTCAAGCCCGGCAAGGCCCTCAAGGATGCTGTTTCCAAGTAAGCATTGAAACGGATCGCGGCCCCGGGCATCTGCCCGGGGCCGCTGTGCAGCTGGAAGAGGAGGTATGCGGATGCGTCTGGACAAATGGCTGAAGGTCTCCCGTCTCATCAAGCGCCGTACCGTGGCCAATGAGGCCTGTGACAACCAGCGTGTCACAGCCAATGGCCGCCCCGTCAAGGCGTCTTACGACGTGAAGGAGGGGGATGTGCTGGAGCTGCGGTTTGGAGAGCGCACCGTAAAGGTGCAGGTCCTCACCGTGGCCGAGCATGTGGGTAAGGCCGATGCCCCCGCCATGTACCGGGAGCTGTAAGAAGCGCACCAGAAACAAAATATCCCGCTCCGGTAAAGCCGGAGCGGGATATATTTTTTTACTTTCGGCCGCCGCGGCGGGAACCACGCTTGTCCATGTAGCGCAGCTCGGAGAGCTTGCTGTCCGAAGCCTGCATGAACTGCTTGAGGCGATCCTCAAAAGAAGTGGGCTCCTGGGGAGCCGCACGGCGGAATCCGGCGCCTCCGCCGGCCGCCCGAGGGGCGCCATTGGGCCGTCCGCCGGAACGGGGACCACCGGCGGGACGGGGAGGAGGATCCATAGCCTTCTTGATGGAGAGATTGATCCGGCCGTTCTCGTCGATCCCGATGACCTTGACCTTGACCTCCTGTCCCTCCTTCAGATGGTCCTTGACATCACTGACATAGGAATAAGCGATTTCCGAGATGTGGACCAGACCGGACTTGTTCTCCGGCAGGGACACGAACGCACCGAACTTTGTGATACCTGTTACTTTACCTTCCAGAATCGAACCAACACCGAACTCCATACTGACTGAAATATCCTCCTTTAAGTTAAAACGGGGACACAAGGCCCGCGTCAGTCGGTGAACAGGATGACCTGATCGCCGGGAGCAGCCAGCCCAAGCTTGGTGCGGGCCATGTCAGCCTGACGGTCGGGATCGTCGCTGTTGTCTACGGCGTCCTGCAGATCGGCGTTGATCTGAAGCTGAGCATCCCGCTCCGCCTGCAGTGCGTCCCGCTCCGCCTGGGCGCTGAGAATCTGGGTGCGCAGATTGAGCAGTGCGCTTGCGGTGACCACCAACAGGGCAAACACGACCAGTTTGGTCAGAAATCCCGCCGGTTTTGTCTTCATGGGCTCCGCCCCCCTTTCGCTGCGCGGCCCCGCGGGGCACGGCATCATCCATTTCACCGATTAGTAGCTTTATTCTATACCATTTCCGGCGATAATGGAAGTTCTTTTTTGTGTTCTGTA
Source organism: Pseudoflavonifractor hominis (assembly GCF_014288125.1). Classification (NCBI taxonomy): domain Bacteria; kingdom Bacillati; phylum Bacillota; class Clostridia; order Eubacteriales; family Oscillospiraceae; genus Pseudoflavonifractor; species Pseudoflavonifractor hominis. The sequence goes on from NZ_JACOPR010000006.1 coordinate 52,286, forward strand.
CTATTTTTTTACGGATCCGCCGCAGAAGGATCAGAGGAGAGACCGCCAGACGAAAGAGAATGCCGGCAAAATCAGCCATCCGGTAACCCAGAAAGAGAAACAGAGGACTGAGCAGCAGGAAGTAGCCGATGGCGCCGCCCAGTACGGCGGCCACCATGTAGAAGCGGAGGACCCCGCCGCCGGTATCCAGAGCGTGGAGGAAGAGGCCAAGAGTCACCAGAAGCCAAAAGAGAAAATCCAGCAGACCGCCCAGCCAGCGCCACCGGCACCGGCAGCGGAGGATGCGGAAGCAGTCATACACCATCCCGGTCCCCAGGCCCAGGCCCAGGGCCGAGAGGAGGGCGGTGAGCTGGCCGGAAATGGAGACACCCATGGCTCAGCGGAACAGGCGGGCAAAGAGACCGCCCTGTGCATTCCGGCGTTCTTCGTAGGTCAGGGAGTCAATGCTGCCCTCTACTTTCAGATCGCCCCCGTCCAGACTGAGCTTTTCAATGTGGAGGTTTTCCCCCCGCACGATCAGAACACCCTTGATGGTATCCATTACAATGCTGTTTTCGTCAAAGCTCTCCACCTCTTCCACGCCGGAGACGGTAAGCTGCTCCCGCCCTTCGAGAATGATGTGGTGGAGCACATCCGCACCGGGGCGTGCTTCGTCATATGCCATGGTACATCCCGCCTTTCCCAAATCTTGCTACTATGTATATGGAACGACAGGAGAGGATATGCCCGGGAGGGAGTTGACGTAAGTCCCTGCCAGCAGGTACAATGGGAGCAATGGAAACGAGAAGGAGGAACCGATATGCTCCGGGAAGATGTGCTGAAACTGCTGAAAGAGGGGGAGGGGCCCCAGTCCGGGGAGGAGATGAGCCAGCGGCTTGGTGTGAGCCGGGCGGCCGTCTGGAAGGCTGTGAGCGCCCTCCGGGACGAGGGCTATCTCATCTCGTCCGCGCCCAATCGGGGCTATCGGCTGGAGGCCTCGCCGGACCGGATCTCTGCGGGAGAGCTGGCCGGAAGTCTGGCGGGATGCGTTCTGGGCCGGGAACTAATATGCTTGGATACGGTGGACTCCACCAACAGTGAGATCAAGCGCCGGGCGCTGGAGGGCGCTGCGGAGGGCCTGACCGTGCTGGCAGATCAGCAGACGGCGGGCCGCGGACGGCGGGGCCGTGGATTTGTCTCCCCGGCGGGGAAGGGGCTATATCTCTCGGTCCTCCTGCGGCCGGAGAGCGCCCTGCGGGAGCTGCTCTGGCTCACGGCCTGGACCGGCGTGGCGGTCTGCGATGCGGTGGAGGAGGTCTGCGGCTTCCGTCCGGGCATCAAATGGACCAATGACATCGTCTGGAATGGGCGGAAGCTGTGCGGCATCCTCACGGAGCTGGGGATGGAGGGCGAGGGCGTCCAGCCCCAGTATGTGGTCATCGGCGTGGGAATCAATGTCTCCCAGACTGCCGAGGACTTCGGGCCGGAGGTGGCGCCTCTGGCCGTGTCGCTGGGAGAGATCCTGGAACATCCACCCCGCCGGGCGGAGCTGGCAGCGGCGCTGCTCCGGTCGCTGGACACCCTGCGGGCGGAGTTTCCCCGGAGCAGGGAGCGCTATTTGGAGCAGTACCGGAGAGACTGTGTGACCTTGGGGAAAGAGGTGCGGATCCTCCGGGGCAGCGAGAGCTGGGCCGGTGTGGCGGAAGAGATCGACGAGGATTTCCAGCTGGTGGTCCGCCGGAGCGATGGACGGCGGGAGATCGTCAACGCGGGCGAAGTCTCTGTGCGGGGCATGCTTGGTTATGTATGAGAAGAGCCGGCAGGCCGGAATTATTCCGGCCTGCCGGCTTTTGTATCGCATATCGCGGGACAGGAGCTCAGGGGAGGGAGTGGATGCAGATCCCATCCTTCCGGTGGTGTTTGACCTGATAGAGCAGCTGATCCGCCTGGACATACAGGGAAGAAAAGGAACGAGACTGGTGGAAGAAGAGTCCCCCAATACTCATGCCGGCCTGATGGCCTGCACAGAGGGTGGACAGACTCTTCCGATAGGCCTCACAGAGAGACTGGGTGCGAAGCTGAAAGACTTCAAGCTCGGAGAGGTTGGGGACCAGGACCACAAATTCATCCCCGCCCAGACGGGCACAGATGCCATCCGGGAAATGGGCCCGCAGCTGTGCCGCGGCCATCTGGAGTACCCGGTCTCCGGTCGCATGGCCAAAGCGGTCGTTGATCTGCTTGAAATCGTCCAGATCCAGCAGCAGGAAACCATAGGACGCCCGCTCTGCCGCCAGGAGAGCGGACATGCATTCCTCTGCGCCCCGGCGGTTATAGATCCCGGCCAGGAAATCCCGGATGGAATTGTCCTTCAGAAGGGTTTGATAGGCCACCCGCTCCGAAATATCCACCAGGACGCTGATGATCGCGGGGCGCCCTTCCTCTGTGACGATCTTTCGCCCCACGTCATGGACCCAAAGATAGGAGCCGTCTTTTTTGCGCAGGCGGTATTCCACATCGTACTTGTCACTGGCGGCAAAACTATCCGCGATGGCCCGGATCACGCCGGGGAGGTCATCGGGATGGATCGTGTTGGCGATCTTTTCCTCTGTGTCGGCGCAGAATTCCGAATAAGTATAGCCCAACATATCCAGGGCGTGGTCGTTGATGATGTAGAGGGGAAAATCCGGCTCCAGATAGCCGCCCATGATGCCGCCCGGTACGATTTCATTGAAGAGCTCGGCGAGTTTGCTCTGGGAGTCGGCATTCATTTTTTTCAGTTCCTGAGCGGCGTAATGGAGCGGGAAAAATTCCCGCTCCTGCTGAATGGGATTGGCGCAGGACATGTGCAGGCTGAAGGCCCGGTATTTGCCCTCCTCGGCCCGAAAGCCGGCCGTAAGACGGGTGGAAAAGTAGGCGCGGCCCTCACCGGGGACCTCGGCGGAAACCTCGATTTGACAGAGGCAGCTGTAAATCCCCGGGGCAACTTCTTTTTCCCAATAGGAATGGATCTGATAATGATTGGGGTTTGGTTCCGAGTGCAATTCCTCCTGGAGCAGGGCGGCAAATTCGGCCCGGCCATGGGCTTCCTCGTGAACACCGGTTCCAAGACTGTAAATATCCTCTGTGACCTGGGCAAGGGCGGCATCCAGATCGCGGCGGACAAGATAGGCGTCAAAAAACGCGCAGAGAGACTGATATACGGGGGAGGAGGTCGATAAGTTGGTTCCCAGCATGATATGGCTCTCCTAATAATGAATGGTAGATGCGCGAAACGCAAGAGTTTATTTACAATTATACTAAATACAGATAGGAAAAGCAAGTTTATATGGAAGGCCGGGAACCGGGAAAGCAAACCGCCTGCACGGTTACGGCGTCCATGCGATTTTGCGGGAACCCCAATCCAGGAAATGCAAAAAATGCCGCCCGGAACGGGCGGCATTTTTGAAAATCCAAAGGAAAAAATCAGCGCTTGCTGAACTGGGGAGCGCGGCGGGCAGCCTTCAGGCCGTACTGGCGTACAGTTTAGCGCCGGTTTTCCTTGATATTACGGGCTTTTTGGACCCTGCCCTCAAATGTTGCCCCAGTATTTAATCATAAAAATGGGGGCATTTTAGACACCAACAGATGGAGCAAATGCAGCATTTACAACACTCAGAAGTTCCTCCGGTTTATTATACTTCACCTGCGCGTAAATGTCCATAGTCGTCTTACTGTTTTCATGCCCGGCAAGATATTGAACAGTTTTTGGGTCAATGCCTGCATACAGCAGGTTAGTAATATAGGTGTGGCGAAGTTGATGTGGGGTCACATCAAAGTCAATAGCATACACCAACTTAGGGTTATTTTTCTGATGACTGCCAGGGGTGGGCGTTACCGTACACTTCACGCACTGGTCATTTACATACTTATAATAGGTATGCGGTTTTGTGGATCGGACGGTTACATATTTCCAAACCCGCTGGAACTGCGAAGATGAAAGAGGCTGTCCATTTCTGTCAGCAATCACATATTCCGATTCGGTTTTCTCTTTCACTTCCCGCAGGCAGTCTGTCAAACACTTTGGGATCGGAACATCTCTCCGGGCCGCCTTCGTTTTCAGCGTTGTGGAAATCACCGGCCTGTTATTTTCTGAGCGCCATGCTCTCCGTACAGAGATGTACGGCGTAGGAACATCCAGAAATACGCAGTCCCATTGCAGACCCAAAATTTCTTCGCGCCGCAGGCCGGAATATAAAGCGATCATTATAAAGGTATAGGGCGGAAGCCCTCGGACAGTATCTAAAAGTAGCTTCACTTGCTCATCCGTCAAGGCATTTATCTTTTTCCCCGGTTTTCCCCCTTTGGCCGAGAGTCCCTCACAGGGATTATATTCAAGTAATTGGCTTCGCTCTGCAGAATAAAAGACACATTTTAGGAGCATATTTACCTTACTATACAATCCAGCAGATTTTGAAGCCAATGGAATCATCGCAAGCCGAATATCGTCTGCAGTCACATCCTCAAGATACATATCGCCTAAAGGCTTGACAATATAGTTGTTCATGGTCTGGGTATATCCTCTCAACGTGCCGGAAGATACCTTTGCCGACTGCATAAGCAGCCACTTCTCACAATACTCTGCCACCGTTGGATGTTTTCTGCGGAAAACCGCATCCTCTACTTGGCGTCGGGCCTCCAATTCTTTTTGGTAAAGTTCTTCGCTGGTTTCAGCATACAAATCCACCCTCTTTCCATCGGCATCGGTAATCCGAGTCCTGTAATATTGAATCCCCCTCCGCATGGTAGTGCCATACCGGGGAACATTTTCTTGTTTTTTCGCCATGATTTCAGTTCCTTTCTATTTAATATGTATTTCAGCGCCGATACCTTCTTTATACTGAAAAATCATGGCTCTATCAAAGGTGCGATTCTGGGAAACGCAAAGGGCGGGGAACACTCCCCGCCCTTTGTACGTTTTCCGTCAAATTATTGTGCCGCTTCGTATTCACCGCCATCCCATTCTGCAAAGGCTCCGCTTAAAACTCCTGCCAGTTGCTCCGGCTTGTTGTACTTTACCTTCGCATAAATGTCCATTGTGATTTTACTGCTCTCATGGCCAGCCAAGTATTGAACTGTTTTAGGGTCTACGGAAGCGTGAATCAAATTTGTGATGTAGGTATGACGAAGCATGTGTGGCGTAACGTCAAAATCCAGGCTATATACCACATGACCATTGTTCCGTGCTTTTTCACCCAGCTTCGGGTAAAGCATATACTTCACATATTTCCCGTCCACAAGTTTGCGGGCTATCCTCGGTTTTGCTGTCCGTGTCACAATATACTGCCAAAGACGCTTAAACTGCGTATAAGACAGCGGCTCTCCATCCTGGTTAGCAATTACATAGTCTGATGTCGATTTTTTCTTTGCCTCTCTCAAGCACTCTGCCAAACGATCCGGGAGAGGGATATTCCGCTCCGCAGCCTTCGTTTTTAACTCTGTGAGAATGACCGGCCTGTTATGTTCCGTGTGCCACGCCCGCCGGACCGTCAGATACGGCGCTTCTGTATCCAGATATACCGAATCCCATTGCAGCGCAAGGATTTCTTCCCGCCGCAGCCCGGCATACAGGCCGATCATCACAAATACATAGGGCGGCAACCCGCGAATGGCATCCAAAAGCCGTTCTACCTGTTCATCCGTCAAAGCCTGCCGCTCCTCCTGCGGAACGCCTCCGCCTTTTGCCTCAAGGTATATCGTCGGGTTTGTATCAATCACATGGCTTTCCTTGGCCGCCCGGAAAATAGACTTGTAGAGGATTACCACAGACTTATAGACCGAAGCTGACTTTTTAGAAACTGGCACAAGGGCAACCTGGATGTCGTCCAGGGTTACATCAGCCATTCGTTTCTCGCCCAGCTCCTTGATAATATGCCGCCGCACCTTGGATGTATAATCAATCAATGTGGTGGCACGGATATGGACGGACTGCATCAGAAGCCACTTTTCACAATACTCGGCAACCGTGGGGGATTTACGCCGGAATGTAGCATTGTCGATTTGCTCAAGAGCTGCCATTTCCTTGTCGTAAACTTCCTCGCGGGTTTTTCCGTAAAGAATCACCCGTTTGCCATCTGCGTCCTCAATATCTGTTTTGTAATACTCATGCCCATTTATCTGGACTTTGCTGTACCTGGGAATTCGTTTTCTTTTTGCTGCCATTTTTCTACCTCCAAATGCAATCAGTGTTGTATCTTTGTTTTACCAAAACCACACGATCTGCTCAAAGGTGCGATTTCGCATCTTACACTCTGAACATAAAACAGCCGATTGATTCTTTCTGAAAAAACCAATCGGCTGTCCATCTCAGATATGTGAAGTTTTTTAATTCCCTAAGTGGAGAGACATAGCATAAATTCCATCTAAAATCAAGTTTATAACATCAATCTTATAAACTTTTATTTTTCAGAAGTTTATAAGATCGTAGTGATGTTTGTCGGAACGTGCCGCTTTCACAGCCGATTCTGCTAAATGCACCTTTGGGGTTTTTACAAATGCTGTGCTTTACCATTACGCACATTTCGGTAGGTTGCTTTCTTTTCCACAGGTTTTGCCCGATAGGTGCATTTAGCAACATATTCCTGAAGGTAGGCAGAAGTGAAATATACGCATCCATTCGGCACATACTGAATATAGGAAATCAAGCCACTGTTTCTGGCTTCATCCAACGTGGCAAGGCTGATTCCCAACAGTCTTGCCGCCTCCTTACGAGTAATCAGCTTTTCCATATTCAATCTTCACTTCCTTTCCTTCTTTTTTACCACTTCATAGTCAAAACCGGGCCGCTGGCCGCAGTAGGTACAGATGTCCTTTTCCACCCGGCCAGGGTGAACCCTGCGCAAATAATAAGAGCCTGTACCGTAGAAGTTGTTGGCACAGGCCGGACAAAGGCACATGATTAAATTTGGGGGTGTTTCTTCGATCAATCCCACACTGACAGCCAGGGCGCGGTTGAGCCGGCGAATATGCTGTTCCTCCAGATGTCCGATGTACGTTTCCAGCCGCCTTTTATCAATGGTGCGGAGCTGCTCCATCAGCACCAGAGAAGGCAGCTCCAGGCCGTTCTCTGCTTTGAGAAGGTAATGGGTAGGCAGCTTGGCCTTGGCGTCCACTTTGCTGGATATGGCTGCCACAATGACCGTGGGGCTGTGCTTGTTTCCAGTATCATTCTGAATAATAAGGACAGGGCGATAACCTTCCTGCTCGGAGCCGATTCCCCGGCCCAAATCGGCATAGTACATATCGCCGCGATGATATGTTCTGTTCATGCTTTATGACCTCCCTTTGAAATGCAGGCGGCTGATGCCGCCTATGTAGAGCCGGACAGCAGAACAGAATGAAGGCCGGGGAGAGATAAAACAATCCTCTTGTTTTCATTGGCCCGTCCTGCTGTACGGCTCGTATTTCAAAGATGCTCCTATTTGTCCTCGACACCCCGAAGCACCGTGGTGGGAAGTCATCAAACGGCTGGCAGCTCACCAGCTCCACGGGGAATCTCACCCCTCGCGTGGTTCTCACGCAACCGCCCCCATTGCCTGCGACGGATCACGGCAAAATAGAGCCGCTTCAACGCTCGGACGTTAGGCTGGACGGGAGTATCGCTCCGCTGCTGGTCATGGCCGTACCGGGAGCCGCCCGGTACTGGCAGCCTGCTGTTTCTCGCTCCTTGCCGGGAAGAACAAACCAAAGACCTACAATTTCTTTTTTCGGTGGTGTCTCGTTGTTTTCTCCCGGCAGATCGCCGCGCAGCCGCTACCTGGGCTTTGGCTTTCGCCAAAGCAGCGGGAATGTGCTTGATGAATGGGTATGCAGTTTTCAAGGTGCCGTGAGGCCATAAAAAGAACCTCTCACCCTATTTGCCGTTGAGGGTGAGAGGTTGCACAACGATTATTCCAAAATTTTTTTAAGTTTTTTGAGGACCTTCATTTTCCGAACATGAACAGCATTGCGGTACACGCCAGAGCGCCAGCCATGCAATGCCGTTTTGCAGGTCGTCTTGATATTCTGATACCATGTCCCTAAGACTTGCCATCGGCGGCCCTCCTTTCTGAAAAATGACATAAGAAAAGCAGGAAACCTTTCAATGATTTCCTGAATTGTAAAACTTGCTGAACGGGAACAACAGCTTTCCTCCTTTCTCCCGGTGTCCGGGCATAAAAAGAGCAGGGAACCTGTTTCAAGATTTCCTGCTCGGTGGTGCCGCCGGTGGCGGCGGGTATTCAGTTTTGAAAGTTCGGGGTAGGTTGGCCCGAAAATGAAAAGCGTAATATCTTTTCATAATCACAAATACCTCCGCAACTTCCTATTTTCGCTGACTGTTGGACAGAGACAGATTACAGCGCAAGGTAATCATGGCTCTTTCCAGAAGCCGCCCTTATGAAAATTGGGGTTTCCGAGAGGTTTTGCTGTTAGACGGAACATCACACAACCATCAGGACAGACAATAGTTTTACTATATTTACTGTCCCCACCCAAATTTTCTAAATCACCGCCACTTCTAATTGCTTCCATTAACGGATACAACATAATCATTGTTTTAGAGCAAATTCCGTATCCATCCTTATTGACCGGACAGCCATAAGTACAAGTGTATTTGTCGCCAATTTCTTCGCCATTGCGGCAGTATCTCTCTGTATGGTCGCCTCTCAAAAAGCCGGTAACTTCAATTTCAAATTCATATTCCTCATCATACCATTTCTTCATAGCTATCCTCCGCAAATAGTTTATGTCGTTGGCTTTATTATACTATGGCAGCTTACTTATGGGAATAGATGATTTGTAAACTTGCGGAATCGAGACAAGAGTTTGGGGATATTCCCCAATAAGCAAAATCCCCGGCCCGGCAGGAGTGGCCGGGTCAGGGATTTGCCCGTATTTATAGGCTTTGAGATAATCAGGGCTGCTCTATAAAGCCTTCCAACAAAGACTTGAGCTTTTTAAGGACCTTCATTTTCCGAACATGAACAGCATTGCGGTACACGCCAAGCTCGTCTGCATATTGCCGTTCTGTCTTTTCCTCAAAGAACAGCGCCTGGATCAGCGCACGTTCTTCTGGGGTAAGCAGGGAAAGCGCGGTATGTAGCCTGTCCACTTCCAGCTTGTGAAGCACCACGCTCTCCACACTTTCCTGCTCATCGGAGAACTGCTGGGCATTTTCATCCACCAGCCGGTCCAAAGAATCTTCGCGGCTGGGGATGATCTGCACCACTTGGCCCTCCTTTCCGAGAACGAATCGCTCGGTTTTCAAATCGTTCTCAAAATAGCGCATTTTCCGGTCGCCCTGCATATAGGCCCGGTACACTTCATCCGTGACCTCAACATATTGGCCGCGAATCCATATTCTCTTTTTATCAGCGTCCACGCTGTTTTACCTCCAATCAGTCTGAATTGCGAGAAATTCAGACTGGCCGGCGGTCCCCTACAACGTGGGAATGGGGTTCCTCTATATTGAAAAACGCACCTGCAGAATGGGACAACAGCCCCAACAGCAAGTGCGTTTCCTTTTAGTTCGTGTAAATCATGGCATGATGGTTCAGTATGAAGGGCATAATATCCCGTTGAAAAACGGGAAGTTTTTTTGACCGTACACCGTCAAGCAGGCGGCCTACGACATAGAATCATACTCGCTGCTTCTAATGAGCAGCGGTGCGCAGGATGACCAACGCATGAAATATCCCTCCAGGCCAAAAACGTGGTCTGGAGGGATGGGCATGACAAAGCACCCTGCCAAAACCTCGTTTTTTTATTGGCAGGGCCATCTATACGATTCGGGTCAGTTCACTTTTCTCTGCACTGTCAGTTCTCTAAAATTTGAACTGCTATGCCATTACAAATCTGGCATAAATCTGTAAAATAGAAAGAGAGGTGAACTGTAGGTGCAGAGTAAACATGAAACGCTTGGTGAGATCATCAAGAATGCCCGCATAAAAGCAGATATTACGGTCGAAGATCTGGCCGCCAAGGTCGGAGTAGGCGAGAGATTTATATATCGTATCGAGAACGAAGGCAAAAAGCCCAGCTACGACATCCTGTATAAGTTGATTCGGGAGCTGTCCATTTTACCCGATCAGATTTTCTTCCCAGAAAAGCAGATTGAGGATTCCGAAATGGAAAGCCTGGTCCGTATGCTGTATAACTGCGATGAGCGTTCTATGCAGATCATCAAGGCGACAGTTAGGGCGGCCTTGGACAGCCAGCCCAAAGAGTGAAAAAGAGCCGATGTCCGTGGGAAATTCTCACAGGTTCATCGGCTCTGCGTCTATGCGTCTGGCTCTTTGATGACAACGATATGTAGTTGTTTCGCCTGGATCAAGCTCTCTCGTTTGCACTTCGGGCAGTAGAGAGGATAATTGATTAAAACCGTATCCTCTCTGATTCGATCACGGGTTTTATTCCCGCAGACGGGACAATAAACCCACTCTGTTTGCTGCATGGGAATCACCTCCGTTCTCCTGTTTTCAAGACATGGCCGAGGGCTTGCGTCTCTGCAAGCCTGCCGGCATGTCTTTTTTATTTATTCTTCCTTTTTCCGGAATCCCCAAGCCTCAAAATCCGCATCGTCCTCCTCCGGCTCCACTTCCTCGGTATAATCGGAACCGGTGGCCGCTGCCGGGGCGTTGAGCATATAGGGCGTGACCTGTACCGGCGCTTCGCTCTTGAGCGCCAGCACCTTGGCGGCTGCCTTGCCGCAAAACACCATGGCGGCGGCAAAGGCGAAATACTGCACACAGCTTGTAAGATAGAGATTCACAATGGCCAGTTCATTTCCCTGCACAGGGACACCCTGCTCAAGCTGCCGAGTGATATTTTGATGGCAGGCCGCCAGGGAGACAAAAGCTGTAATCAGCAGCACCACCGCAAGAGCATAAAAAACTGTGGAAAGGATAGCTCCTTTTTTCGAGGGCTTTGTGATTGGATTGCTGTCCATCTCCATCAATGCGCCCTCCTTTCACTGCGGGGAACGTTGTTCCTGCGGGATTGGGGCTGGGCGGCTCCATCTTGAACGCGCTCCAGAACCTGCAGCTCACCCTTTTTCAGACGGAACACCACATCGGCCTGCTTCGCCAGCTCATTGGAGTGGGTAACGACCACCACACACTTGTTCATCTTGTGGGCGCTCTCTTTGAGAATTTCCGTGATGTCCTGGGCGGTATCCTCGTCCAGATTGCCCGTAGGCTCGTCTGCCAGGATCACCGGGGCCTCGCTTGCCAGGGCGCGGGCAATAGCCACCCGCTGCTGCTGGCCGCCGGAGAGCTTCAGCACATTGCGCTTGGCTTCTTCTTTCGTCAGCCCCAGCCGCTCCAGAATGGGCAGCGGCGGCAGCTTGGAAGTCAGGGACACGTTCTCCGTAGGAGTCAAGTAGTCGATGAGGTTGTACGCCTGGAAGATAAACGCCACATGGTTTTTCCGGTGGTCAGAAAGGCCAGTCTTGGCAATGTCCTGCCCGTCAAAATAGATTTGACCGCTACCGGGGCTGTCCAGCCCTCCGATCAGGGAGAGCAGGGTGGTTTTGCCGCAGCCGGAAGGCCCCAGGATGGCGTAGAGTTTGCCCTGTTCCATTTCGGCGTTGACGCCTTTTAAGACTTTCTTTTTATTATCGTAGGAATATCCCACTTGCTTGATTTCCATGATACTCATAGTGATTACCTCATTTCGTTATTTTAGGGGTGGATAGTCTTATTCCATCTGAGACAAAATCTGCTTGGGCTTCAACCGCAGGGTGGAAATGCTGGAAACCAGCACCGCCGCCACCAGCAGGATGCCGCCCACGACAGCCACCAGCATAAAGTGTTCCGGCGTGACGATGACATTCTCTGCGGCTTTGCCGAACAGCGTACCCAGGGTGCCGGCAACCTGCTTGCTCGATAGATACGCCAGCGGGAAGGCCACCACTGCGATCAGCAGAGTTTCCAGCACATATTGGAGAATGACCGCAGGCTTGGCGATACCCACCGCCAGCAAAATCCCGGTCTCCCGTTTCCGGCTGCGGATGGACATGGAGAGAATGAGAATTATCAAAACCATGCTCACAGCAGTAATGACAATAATCAGCGTCGTAACCAAAGCGGTTGTGTCAGAGAGAGAACTTGAAATGTTCTGATACACTTCATCGTTGGCTGTAACAATAAAGTTGTTCCAGTTGATAGAAGAAATGCTCTGTACTTCGTTTATCACGCTCTCTAACTGTGCTGCGTCAGTTACATAGAAATCTGCCTCTTGAATTTTGTTGCCATCACCATAATTTACACACATTGCCTCCATCGCAGCTTTGCTACAAAAGGCATAGTTGGAAAAATCCCACATGGTAGACGCATCATACATTGTGGCCTCATCGTTCTTGTCAGCCACTACTTCAAAAATCCCCACAATTTCCATATCCACTTCGGGATCATCGGTATAAGGGTCATTGATTCCAACAACTTTGCTGCCGACTTCCAGTCCATTCTGTTCGGCACGTTCCCGGCTGATGATAAGGCCATTGGTCATATCCTCTGTGATATGGGACCCTTCAACCAATTCAAATCGTCCTGATACGAATAAATCGTTATACTCCGTATTGATAGAGCCATAGGTATAAAAACTGTTGGTGTAGCCCGTTGTAACCACGCTGTCGCCCGTTTCCTTGAAGTAATAAGGCATGGAAACAATCGAGGCATCATATCCGGCAATCCCGTCTACTGAGGCAATCTCCTGAAGCATTTCATCTGAAATAAATTCCTGAGTGCTATATGAGCCGCCATTGCCGCTTGTCCAACCTCCGGTAGATAGGTTTCGTTCCACGGTAAAACTGGTTCCCGTCACACCCCGCAGTTCCTCAGCCTGTTCCTCCTGGGCGTCGGCAATCGCCAGCCCGGAAAGCACCAGGGTGGTAATAGCCAGGAGCAGGAAGAACACCAACAGCGTCTTTTTCCATTTCCGTGCGCTGTATAAAATTGCTCGTATCCCTAAATTCATATTGCCTGTGCCTCCTTTACTCCATCTGAGACAAAATCTGCTTGGGCTTTAACCGCATGGTCGAGATACTGGACACCAGCACTGCCGCCACCAGCAGGACGCCGCCCACGATGGCTACCAGCATGAAATGCTCCGGTGTGACGATGACATTCTCCGCCACCTTGCCGAACAGCGTCCCCAGGGTGCCAGCCACCTGCTTGCTGGACAGATACGCCAGCGGGAAGGCCACCACTGCGATCAGCAGGGTTTCCAGCACATATTGGAGAATGACCGCAGGCTTGGCGATTCCAACGGCCAGCAAAATCCCGGTTTCCCGTTTCCGGCTGCGGATGGACATGGAGAGGATCAGAATAATCAGAACCATGCTCACAGCAGTAATAACAACAATGAGGGTGGTGATCAGAGTCCCGGTGTCGGAAAGGGCGCTGGAAATATTCTGATATACCTCGTCATTGGTAGTGATGTTAAAGTTGTTCCAGTTGACAGAGGAAATCTTTTGCACTTCTTCAATCACGCTATCTAACTGAGCAGCGTCAGAGACATAGAAATAGGCTTCGGAAATACCTTCGTTTTCGTCTCCCCAACCTTCGAGCAATCCTTCTGCTGCTTCCATACTGCAAAAGGTGTAGTTTGAATAGTCGAAATAGGACGCATTATCATACAGATTCACGGCATCGTCTTTGTCAGCGACAATATCAAAAATACCCACAATTTCCATATTCACAGCCGGGGTATTGCTTTCAGGATAATAAATCCCTGTCAAGGTATCTCCAATTTCTAATCCATTCCAATCAGCAAGGTCCCGACTGATGATAAGTCCGTTTTCCATATCTTCGGTTATATGAGAACCCTCTACCAGTTCAAATCTTCCCGATAAGAACATAGCGTTGTACTCAGAATTATAAGAACCATAAGAATAAAAACCGTATCTTTCTGTTTTCAATGCCTCTCCATCTTCATTAAAGAAATCTTCATGTACAATAAGAGAAGCATCATAACCAGCGATTCCGTCCACAGACGCAATTTCCTTAATCATATCCTCAGATATAAATTCCTGAGTGCTATATGAACCACCGCTGCCATTTGACCAACCACCAGTAGATAAGTTTCTTTCCACCGTGAAGCTGGCCCCAGTGGTTCCCCGGACTTCCTCAGCCTGTTCCTCCTGGGCGTCGGCTATGGCAAGCCCGGATAACACCAGGGTGGTAATAGCCAGGAGCAGGAAGAACACCAGCAGCGTCTTTTTCCATTTCCGTGCGCTATATAAAATCGCTCGTATTCCTAAATTCATATCGCCTGCACCTCCTTAACTCATCTGCGACAAAATACTCTTGGGCTTCATCTTCATAATGGGATAGGCCGCCAGTGCGGTAGAGGCCACACACAGCACCATGCCGAAAGCCCACACCAATGCGTAATCCTCGGCGGAAACAGCCACCTCGATTTCGGCAAGGCCCAAATCCTCAGTAGCTTCTTCTTCCGCAGATTCGCTTTCCCCGGTCAAGTCCACCGTTTCATAGGTTTCGCTTGTCACCTGGGAGAGCAGGCTGCTCCCGATCTGATGGGAAATGGCTGTGCTGGTGCCGAAGGAGATCACCAGGGCGATGGCCGCCACAAGGATCACTTCCAGCAGGTATTGCAGCAGCACCGAGCCTTTGGAAATACCCATGGCCAGATAGACGCCGGTTTCATGGATTCGCCCACGGAGCCGCAGCGTCAGGAACAGGGCCAGCACCAGGAAACAGATCACCGATACCACCGCAATGGCGATAAAGACGATGTTCTGCAGGCTCTCCAAGGATTCCTTGGCGTTCTGATAGTCGTTGTCATAGCGGGTCAGGGTGCAGCTCTCCCAATCCACGCCATCCAGTTCCTGCACATCGGTCATAATGCGCTCCAACTCGTCCGGGTCGTTCACATAGAAATCCCCGTACTGGACGTTGGTGGTTTCCTCGGTGCCGTAGAGCAGGAAAGAGGCGGTGGAGAGGTCGGTGAAAACGATATTGTCGTAAAGGTCATAGGACGGGGCCATGCCGATAGAATCCTGTTCCTCGGTATTGGTGAAGATCCCGGCCACCGTCACGGGGATGGTCTTATCTTTGTCCTCCACATTCCCCAGCAGCATGATGTCGCCCACAGACAGGCCGTTGCGCTGGGCGAATTTCTCGTGGATCAGCACATGGCTGCCGGTTTCGGTGGTGATGGGGCTGCCTTCCACCATCTCAAAGCCGCCATCGGTGAAATAGCTGTCCTCCTGGGAATTGGAGTTGGCCACCACCCGTCCGGCGTTCTCATAGCCCTCCGGCACCTGGGCAGCGCCCTCGGTGTTGATCTCCAGAAGGTTCCCGTCTGCGTCAAAATAAGTAGCGTAGGTATAGGAGCGCAGGGTGTACCTGCCGCTCAAGCCATCCACATCAAGTATCTGGCTCACTGTATCCTCCGGGATACCGTTTTCCAGCGTCTTGGCGTTGATGGTGAAATAGCCCAGCAGGGCTTTTTTGATATTGGCGTTGGCCGTTTCCGTGGCCGATTGGATGGAAAGGCAGGTCAGCATCAGCGTGGCCATGACCAGCAGAAACGCCAGCAATGTGAGGGTCTTGCCCTTTTTTCGGATGGAATACAGGCAGGCCCGTTTGCACAGGTTCATGTCTGAGCCACCTCATTTCCTTTTTGTAAAACCAGTGGGTTCACTTGTGTACCTCCTAACGTATTTTTTCGCCGGGGCGTTTCTCGCTCCGGTGGTGTTCCTGTCTGCTGGGAACACCCTTATGGTACACTACGAAGGTGGAGTTGAGGTGGAGTTGAGATATTTTTTAGGTGGAGTTGGCATTTTTACAAAGTAAAATCAGTGTACTCTCTCCGCATCAGGCATAAAAAGAGCAGGAAATCAGTTTTCAAGATTTCCTGCTGAATGGTGCCGCCGATAGGCGGCTGATATTCAGTTTTGAAAGTTCGGGTCAGGTTGGCCCGATGATGGATAGCACGATAAATTTTTATTTTCCCCTTTAAGGCATTATACATTTTTGTTATTTCTCTTGATGATTATTTTTTTCATAATCAATCAATGTACCTATAACAATTCCAATTAACATTCCGATACCTGCACAAATAGGAATAGCAAAAAGATTTTTCAAAAACGCCCATGCCAACACACCTATGCAACCACCGACAATAAATCCTGTTAATAAGCCAATAGTTAAGTATCTATTGCTTTTCATATTGCTATATCCCCCCTAAAAGTATATTTGTCGTTGGCTCTATTATACTATGACCGGCTGCCTTTGGGAATAGATGAATTTTAAACTTGCTGAACGGAAATAGCTTGTCCGCCTTTCACCACAAAAACGCTGTAAACTTCACGCCATTTTCCGTATTAACCATGTTGTGGATGATTTCGTGGTGGTCGAGAATGGTTTTGGTGATATACAGCCCCAGGCCGCTGCCGCCGCTATTCCGGTTCCGGGATTTGTCCACCCGGTAGAAGGGCGTGAAGATACGCTCCAAATCTTCCTCTGCAATGTGGACGCCGGTATTCTCCACGGAAAACACCTCGTCCTTTTGGGTGACAGTGATCACCGCGCCCACCGGTGAATAGGCCACGGCATTTCCAATCACATTGGTGAACACCTTCTCCATGAGCCGCCGGTCCCCCTGGTAGTGGTATGCCGGCTGGATGTCCATGCGAAGCTCGATCTGCTTATCTTCCATCCGGCCACGGAACTGCTGGCAGACCTTTCGCAGCATTTGGCTGATGTCCAGGTCAGTGCGCTCCAAGTGGAAATCGCTGCCGCCCATCCGGGCCGCCGACAAAATCTCCTTGACCAGCGCCTCCATGTCATTAGTGGTTTTCATACACCGGCGCAGGTAAGTATCCCGGTCTTTGTATTCGCCCACCTGATAGATCATACCCTCCAGTTGCCCCTTGATGATGGCGATGGGAGTTTTCAGCTCATGGGAGACGGCGGTGAAAAATTCCACGCGCTGCTTTTCCTGCTCACGTTCCCGCTCAATATCTTTCTTCAACTGCCAGTTTGCCGAGCGCAAGCTGGCCAGAGCACTGTTGAGCTGCTCCGCCATCTCGTTCAGGCTGGTGGCCAGCACACCGATCTCGTCTTGCCGGTTGACTTCACACTTCCAGGTCATGTCCAGGGTAGCCATCCGTTTCGCCACGTTGCTGATACTAACCAGCGGCTTGGAGTAGTACCGGGAACAAACCACCGCCCCCATGACGGAGATCAGCAGAATCACAACGGCGATAAAGGGAATGAGCTTCAGCAGAATGTCATAAGATTGCGCCACCGCGACCAGGGCGGCATTGGCAAATACATGGTAGGTCTGCCCGCCTTGCTGGAATATAGCGGAACAGCTCATAGAGGGAGCGGAAGTGTCCAGGTTCTCCATATCGGCAAAATTCACGGAGAACAGATTATTCCCATATTCATCGTTGATTTCCACCGAGGCGTTGTTCGTCATGGAAAATTCCATCAGACTGTCCGAACTGGCCTCCCAGCCATTCCGCTCCAGAACCTCCACCAAGTCATAAAAATCAGAAGTGACCTGTCCTTCCAGTTCCGTATGGTAATTCCTCGGCAGGAAAATCATCACCATGCCGTAAATGATAATGCAGCAGACCACCAGCAGCGCCAGCATACTGAGGAAGGTTTTGGCCTGAATGCTTTGACTAATCTTCCTTCTCAATTTTATATCCCGCCCCTCTCATGGTTTCTATGTAGTCCACACCCAGCTTCTTGCGGATGTTCTTGATATGGGTGTTTACGATTTTTTCGTCACCAATATAGTCGTAACCCCAAACCGTATCCAGCAGTCTTTCTCTGGACACCACCCGGCCCTGGTTTTCCAGAAGGAGCTTCAAAATCTCAAATTCCCTGGTGGTCAGGGGAACGCTTTCTGTTCCAACAAGGACGGTAAGGCTGTCCGTATCCACCGTGATTTCCTTATAACGGATCACATTATTGGGCGCAGCGCCGCCCTGTTCGGCCCGGCGCAGCACCGCTTCGATGTGCTTCATCACAACCGGCATGGAAAAGGGCTTGGTAATGTAATCATCTGCCAGGGCGTCAAATCCCTTCATCTGACTGTCGTCATCGTCCAAGGCGGTGAGCATGATGATGGGAACATGGCTCTCTTTCCGCAGAATCTCACACACGGCAAAGCCGTCAATTTTCGGGAGCATTAAATCCAAAAGCACCAGGTCGGGCTTGTTCTCCCGGAACTGTTCGATCCCTTCCAGGCCATCAGCAGCCAGAACCACCGTATAGCCTGCGTCCTCCAGGAACGCCTTGATGATATTCTGAATGGATTCTTCATCCTCTATAATCAAAATCATTTTTGACATTGCTTGCACCTCCAAGGGTAGTGTACCATACAAAGGTGGAGTTCAGGTGGAGAAGGAGATCTTTTTTGAAAAATCTCGCTGTTCATATTATACCTGAACTATAATGCCAGAAAAAGAGTGCGAATTTGAATTTTGTATATCCTCATAGTACGAGATTGTATGACAGGCTGTTTCTATTTGAGAAAGTCAAAAATGCCCCTCACCCAATATCCAGGTGAGGGGCATTAGATTTAACTCTCCAATAAGAGCTTCAACTTTTTGAGGACCTTTATTTTCCGAACATGAACAGCATTGCGGTACACGCCAAGCTCATCTGCATATTGCCGTTCTGTCTTTTCCTCAAAGAACAGCGCCTGGATCAGCGCACGTTCCTCTGGAGTCAGCAGGGAAAGCGCGGTATGTAGCCTGTCCACTTCCAGCTTGTGAAGCACCACGCTCTCCACACTTTCCTGCTCATCGGAGAATTGCTGGGCATTTTCATCCACCAGCCGGTCCAAAGAATCTTCGCGGCTGGGGATGATCTGCACCACTTGGCCCTCCTTTCCGAGAACGAACCGCTCGGTTTTCAAATCGTTCTCAAAATAGCGCATTTTCCGGTCGCCCTGCATATAGGCCCGGTACACTTCATCCGTGACCTCGACATATTGGCCGCGAATCCATATTCTCTTTTTATCAGCGTCCACGCTGTTTTACCTCCGATCAGTCTGAATTGCGAGAAATTCAGACTGGTCGGGCGGCCCCCTACAACGTGGGAATGATGGGGTTCCTCTATATAGAAAAACGCACCTGCAGAATGGGACAGCAGCCCCAACAGCAAGTGCGTTTCTTTTTAGTTCGTGTAAATCATGGCATAATAGTTCAGTGTGAAGGGCGTAAAGCCACGATGAACAGCAAGCGGCTTTTTTGATAGCCTGCGCCCTGTCGCATTATGTCGAAACGCTCTTTGTTTCATGGCGGCTCCCTCCGTAAGCCGCCGTGTCAGCGTGTAGGCGTCACTCCTTTGTCGAGGGCATAAGGAACGGCGGCCTTGATGTACTCAAAACCGCCGCAGTACCCTGAAAATCCATTATGGGCGCACGAAACTACCTACCCCAGCAACGGTTTTTTTCTTTCCCCGTTTACCGGGGCAGGATAGTCTCGATTATTTAATTTAGTCCTGTTCTTGTTCGGCTGCCTCTTTCAGCCGTGAAAAGCTCTCATCACTGATGATGTGTTCAATCCGGCAGGCATCGGCCTCCGCAATCCTGGGCTCAACGCCTGCGGCGATAAGCTGCTCGGTAAAGAAACAATGGCGTTCATAGATTTTTTCGGCAACCTCGCGGCCCACATCGGTCAGATGGAGAAAGTGATCTTCGTCCATTGTAAGAAAGCCGCCGTCCCGCAAGGTAGCCACTGCATGGCACACGCTGGGCTTTGACACCTCCATGTGCCGGGCCACATCTACGGAGCGCACCATACCAAGTTTCTTTTGGAGAACAAGGATGGTTTCCAGGTAGTCCTCCCCGGACGCATGAAGTTTCATTAAGACCTCCCTTTACTGTATCCGCCAGCCCTCGGCTTGTTCGCGGATTTGGATAAACTTTTTATAAGTACCTTCCTGTTGCAGCAGTTCTTTATGTGTGCCTCTCTGAGCCACAGTCCCGCCATCAATCACAAGGATTTGGTCGGCGTTCTCAATCGTGGCCAGGCGATGAGCAATCGTAATAATGGTCTTGCCATGTGTCAGGGCAGAAATAGCTTCCTGGATCAAATGCTCATTCTCAGGGTCAATGCTTGCTGTTGCCTCATCCAAGATAACAATGGGAGCATCCTTGAGCATCGCCCTGGCGATAGAAATTCTTTGCTTTTCACCGCCGGAAAGAGAAGAACCCCCTTCCCCAATCACCGTGTCATATCCGTCCGGTAAAGCCATTATGAAGTCATGGCAGCGGGCCGCTTTTGCGGCGGCGACAATCTGCTCATCCGTAGCGTCCGGGCTGCCGAATTTAATGTTATTCTTGATGGTATCCCGGAACAGATAGACATTCTGAAAAACCATGCTGATATTTTTGAGCAGACTATCGCAGGTAAATCTGCGAATATCCGTTCCACCAATGGTAATCGTTCCGCTGCCCACATCGTAAAAACGGGCAATCAGGTTACACAGCGTAGATTTTCCGCTGCCAGATGGCCCCACGATGGCCGTTGTGCTATTCTGAGGAATTTTGAAGTTCAGGTCATGCAGAACAATCCGGCTGTCATATCCGAAAGAAACATCCCTAAACTCAATATCATAGGTTGCCGGTTTTATGTCGGTGCCATCCTGGTCGATATAGTTTACATTTTCCAATGCTTCCAGCTTATTCATGGCAGAGTCCACAACTCCAAGCGTATGGGCTGCGTCATTGATATTCTCCACACTGCCGAACATCACAAAAGAGAACAGGACAAACATCAGGAAGAACGCCATACTCATTTGTCCCTGTAATGCCTGCCATGCACAAATAAAGACAATTCCCATCGAAGCCAGTTTTAAGGCAAACAGATGCAGACAGTTAAAGGGAGTAAAGCCTTTTTCCACCTTGATATGAATATCTTTCAGATCTTTACTGGCATTACGAAAGTTCTCAATAGAGGCCCCTTCCTGTCCAAAGGACTTCACAATGGAAAGCCCCCGGATGTATTCAATCGTTGCGCCGGACATATCTTCCATTGCTTTATGGGTTGTTGCAGCGGTTTTTTCACTGTGTCTGCTGATCCCCTGCAAAGCCAGCGCCGAAAGAGCAACGCCGACAATGGAAATAACCGCAGCAACGGGGCTGAAGAAGATCAGGCATAAAACGATGGCAATAAACTTTGCGTATCCATTGATGATGACATCCACCATTTTCATGCCCTGTAATTCCAAAGTAGACAATTCCGTGGTAACACCTGCCAGAATGTCACCAACACTGTTCTGCGAAAAGTACCCAAGGGGAACCCGTTTCAGTACATCGCCCAGATGAATACGCTGCCCGGCGGCCACTTCATATCCAATGCTTTCCTGCAACACTGCCCGGAGATAAGAAAGCAAGAAGTTCAGCACAATCGAGCCAATAATGATCCACAGCGTTTGCCAGATTAAAACAGTATCAATCGCAGTATTCGTCCAGTATGCCTGGATCGCTTTATCCAGTGCGAATGCGGCTGCCATTGTAGGAATAGCAGTAGACAAACTGCTGAAAAAGGAACACACAGAACCAAGATAGAGGCGGCCTTTATATTTACCAGCCCATCGGATAATGCGTTTCATTGACTTAAACATTGACAGCCACCTCCTTTTTCTCGCCCACAGACCAGTTCTTTGCACCAATATGCGCCTGCCACATATCCGCATAAAGCGGGCAGCGTTCCAAGAGTTCCTCCTGCTTTCCGCAATCAACAATCTGTCCTTTCTTCAGAACGACAATCTGATCTGCGTTTTGAATGGTAGACAGACGATGTGCAATCACCAGCAGGGTCTTTCCTTTGGAAAGGGCCATGATGGATTTCTGGATTTTATCTTCATTCTGCGGGTCAGTGAAGGCAGTTGCCTCGTCCAAAATCACAATAGGCGCATTTTTCAGGATTGCTCTCGCAATAGCAATTCGTTGCTTTTCTCCGCCGGAGAGCCGCTTGCCAGCATCACCGGCCGGGGTATCATATCCTTTTTCCAGTCGAACAATGAAATCATCACAGCAGGCCGCTTTTGCGGCGGCATATACTTCCTCATCCGTAGCATTTGGATTACCCAGGCGGATGTTCTCTTTGAGAGAGCAGTTGAACAGGAAATTGTCCTGTGTCACGAAACTGACCAATTCGGAAAGCTGTCGGATGGAAAGTTCCTTGATATTCGTACCGCCTATGGAGATACTGCCGCCGGTCACATCCCAAAATCGAGCAATCAGCCGGGCCACGGTGGACTTGCCCCCGCCGGATGGCCCAACCAGGGCTGTAAAACTTCCTTGCGGCATTTTCAGGCTGATGTCATGCAGCACTTCGTTTTGCTCGGTGCCGTCATAGGAGAAAGACACATCCTGTAAAACAATATCTGTGTGCCTAATCGGAACAATCCTGCCAGAGTCCAGCAATACAGGCAGGTTCAGAAGTTCATTTGCAGCTTCTACTGCATACTCCATTGACTTTGCCTCGTTGATAAAAGTAGTAGCTTTCATCAGCGGGCCGACAATACTCAACGAAAGAATAATTCCCATCGCCAATTCAGCAGGCGTGATACTCCCGCTCTGCGTCAGCAGCAAACCGATGGGAAGTACCCCCAACAGGGTAGTGGGCATAATCGCCATCATCAGGTTCATTGTTTTCCAGGTACTCTTGAACCATGCCAGGGTAAAATCCTTAAAGGACTTTACCGCTCCTACGAACTTTTCATAGGAACTGGTGCTTTGATTGAACGCCTTAACAACCTCAATGCCTTCCACATACTCAATAATGACATTGTTTACATGATTGTTTGCCTCCATATAAGCTGCGTACTGGCTGTTATAGTTCCGCATGAGAAAGAACATGGGGATCATAGCCAGAACCGGGGCAATCAGAACTGCAAGGCCCAAACGCCAGTCAATCGCCAGCAGCCAGATAAAAATAGCAACCGGAAGGAGCAGGTTCGATGTCAGCTCCGGGATCATGTGGGCCAGAGGCGGCTCCAAATCCTCCACCTTGTCCATGATAATATTCTTCAAGTAACCGATCCTTCGTCCCATTACTTCGCCAAGGGGCGCTCTCATCAGGCGGTTTGCAATTTTCAGGCGGATGCCTTCCAGTATCGTGTAAGCGGAGATATGTGCCAAAATTGTGGAAATGCCAAAGCAGATGACACGGATCAGGTATCCGCCTACTCCTACCAGACACCAGAGCATGATGTTGTTCAAAGTAGCGGTCCGGTTAATGAACAGGAGCAGGATTTCATACACCGCCCAAAACGGAACAAAGCCTCCGGCAACACTTAAAATGGCACACAAAACCGAGAGGGTCATTTTTCCTTTGCAGGGACCTGCAAAAGAGAAAAGCGTTTTGACCCAATGCTCTTTTTGCTGCTTCATATCAATTCACCTCTCTCGATCAATTTAGCCAGCAAAGAAAAAAGGATGGTTAATCCTCGCTAACCATCCTTAATGCTATCATATTTCAGTTTTTCTTTCCGCTCCACACGGCCTTTTTTATTCCAATCAGATAATTGATTTTCGATATTCCAGCGGCGTTTTCCCCATTGTCTGATGAAATGCGGACGCAAATTTGCTGGGACTGTCATATCCCACAAGTCCCGCAATCTCCGCCACCTTCAGCGACTTATCTGATTTCAGTAAAGAGGCAGCATAGTTCATACGATAGTTTCTCATGTATGTAAAAATCGGGCTGCCATATACCGATTTGAAACAGTTTTTCATAGGGGTCAGAGCAATATCAAACCGCGCAGAGAGTTCTTCCAGAGTATAGTTTTTGGTCAAATCCTGCGTCAGAAGTGCCTGGATCGCTTTGATTTTTTCAACCTGGCCTTTATAAAAATAGGGGCGTTCTTCTGTATGGCCTGAAAGTTCCAGTGCGTCCAGATACAGCAGCAGTTCCAACACTTTGATCCTGAAATAGTCCTTTTTGATTTTGACCGGCACATTGTAGAGTTCGGAAAAAATATGCTCAATGGCCGGTTCTCCTGGAATGACATAGGGTGTACGGTCGCTGCAATACTTTTTCTGCAATTCATAAAGATCCACAGAAAAACCTTTCATAGAGGCCGGGATTTCCTTTGCCGCAGTCTCCATCTGAAAGCCAATGGAAATACCGTGGTAGTGAGAAAGTGGAAATTCCACCTTGCCGGAATGATGGATGCGGCGATCCACCCGAAGATCGCCAGCTTCTAAGTAGCTAAAAGCGTTTTGGCCGACTTCCTGTTCAATGCGCCCTTCCCGGCAGTGGTCGATACAAAGCAGGTCCATATCTGTCTGGAAACCCGAAACGCACTCCTTCATGTGGAAATCATTATACATGAGAAATACACCTGGAAAAACATGATAGAGCGTCATCATGCCTTCACCGGAGTTATCACTTAAACGCATGACCTTACAATCATCGGACTCGACCAGGTTTTGAACATTCGGGCCGTAGTACATTTCCTGGAATAATTCCGGCATAGACGCTACCCCCTTTCTTTGGAGCATCCCTCCATATCAAATATTTTATCACAAGTCCGGCCCAAAAACTCAAAATCATGGGAAACAATGATGATAACTTTATTTTCATCATTCAACTTGCGGATCATGTTGCTCACTTCCAGCATACGATGATAGTCCAGCCCACTGGTCGGCTCGTCAAAGACAAGCACATCCTTGTCGGAGAGAATAGCGGTTGCCACCGCAAGGCGCTGTTTCTGACCTCCTGACAGGGCCATCGGATGACGGTCTTTGAAATCCAGCAAATCAAAAGACCTGAGAATTTCTTCAATCCGCTCCGGCGGACAATCCGGCTGCGCCAGTTCACATTCGTTCCATACGCTGTCTGAAAAAAGCTGATGGTTCACATCCTGCATAACACAAAAGCTGGCCTTATTACGCTGTTTTGCTTTCAGTGCTTGGCCATCCAGCCGGACCGTTCCAGCCACTTCTTTCAAAAGTCCGCACAGGCAGCGCGTCATCGTCGTTTTCCCTGCGCCGTTATGACCGACAATTCCCAACACTTCGCCCCGTTTTGCAGAAAAGCCAAGGCCGCTGAATACCGGCTGCTTATCAAAGGCACAGGAAAGATTTTCTACGGATAAGCCTTCCTGCGCTCCTGGCGGATCGGCGGGAGGCAGCTCCAACACAGGATAGACAAGACTTCTAAGCCCCATCCTGATACGCTGCTCATCCGAAAGATTGCGAAACTCATCCCCGGAAAATATCTGAACGATTTTCCCCTTTTGAATGAAGATTGCCCGGTCGATCAGATCCATCAGGAAATATAGGCGGTGTTCGGCAATAACAACCGTCCGTCCTTCTTCTTTAATCTGGATAATCTGCTGGCGTAAGGTGTCAATCGCGTCAGCATCCAGATTTGCCGTTGGCTCGTCCAGTACAAAAATTGACGGGTTCATGGCATATACAGAGGCAAACGCAAGACTTTGTTTTTCTCCGCCAGACATGGAGAAAATGTTTCTTCCCAAAAGCGATTGAATTTTCAAGGCGGAAACAGTGGCCTCATATCGCTCTTTGATTTTCTTTGGTTCGACACCCGCATTTTCCAGACCGAAAGTAATCTCACTGTCCGAGTCAATATTGAAAAACTGTGATTTCGGATTTTGGAACACGGAGCCAACCTGCTCTGCCAGATGGTACATTTCTGTTTTCGGCACTTCCATACCGTTTACAATCGTTGTGCCGGATAAAGTACCGCCCTCGACAAAATGAGGGATTAAGCCGTTAATCAGTTTGGTCACTGTCGTTTTGCCGCAGCCTGACTCCCCTGTAAGGACAACACATTCTCCCTGCTGAATATTCAGATCAATATGGGAAAGCGTTCCCTGCTCTTTCTCATATTCAAACGATACATCCTGAATTTGGATCACATGGAACACCTCCTTAACCTACCGTAATTGAAATCACACAAAAAATCAAACCTGCCGCCAGACACAAAAAGTCCTGCACACCGAACTTCATTTCAATCATGCTTGTCTTTGGCGCAGGATTTTCAATCCCCCGCGTAACAGCGGCAGCGGACAATTCTTCCGCTGTCGTTGTTGCAGAAATCATGGTCGGCACCAATATGCACTCAATTTTTTGTACCCCATGAATATTACGGAGCTTCATGGCATCCCGGATATAGCCGGTTTCTTCTTTTAAGGCCGGAAAATACCGGACGGTTACAGACAAAGGGATAATCAATCCCTGCGGGATATGCCATTTCCGAAGTGCAACCATCAATTCCCGGACGGGCGTTTTCTGTAAAACCATCGTACCGACAATCAAACAAGGGAAAATCTTTCTTGCATAAGATACAATGATCGTGAAGCTGCTGGCTAAAATTTTCGGCCCGTTTGGGAATACATAGTATTGCAGCGCCAGACAAATCCCAAATGCGATTGCCAGTTTGCCTGCGGATTTTTGGCACCCGCAGGCAACGATCAGCAGGAGCAGAAAAACAACCCATGTAATTTCAACCCATACGGAATGCTGGGTAAAGGCCACAATATTTGCCAGCACCAACAAAAGCAATTCCGTCCGTGGATCGAACCTTAATGTATGTTTTTTGCCCTCCCCATTCATCACACAATTCCTGCCTTTACAAAGTGCTTTTTGAACAGACCTCTGGCAATAAATGCGCCGATGATACCACCGATGATCGGAGCAACAAACAGAACGATTAGCATTGTATTAGATGACAGAGCTTCAACTGCCGCGACATAATCAGCGGGCATTCCCTGTTCTGTAATCTGCGCCAGGAAATCAGCCTTAAACAACCAGATGGGAAGGGGAGAACCAACCATCCCCAGCGAAAAAATCACATAGGCAATCGAATTTCCCTTGAAGCTGTTATACTTAGTCACAGCTCGGACAACTTCGGCCAAAATGCATGTAGAAGCCATTGAGATCAGGATTACCAGGGTAAATTGTCCAGTGACAAAATAGATAAGAGCAGTGATAAGCCCCATTAGGAAAACTGCACCCAGTTTTTGAACCTTTGCGACCATCAGCATAAAAGGAATGCCTGCAAACACAGCAATGAAGCCGGGCATCAGCATCCAAAGAACAGGGTGAATACCCCCCAGAAGCATGAAGGCAAAGTTGATGACAAAGTAGATTGCGGAAAAGATACCGATGGTAATGAGGTCTTTTCCTTTCAGTTTTTTGTCCGTACTCACTTCAGACATTAAAAATTCCTCCTTTTAGTTAGGTAGTGCTAACCCGCAGGCTTTTTGAAAGCGCCCTTCGGCGCTTACAGTAACCATCATAGCAGACCTGAAAAGTCTTTTCCGCTCCAATCGGCCTTTTTTGCTCCAGCAAGACTTTTCTTTATTTACTCATTTATGTACCCAGCCAGAAATTCGGCTGGGCTTCTCTTTTTAAGAAAGTTAATAGGCCGGAGTGCCGTACCCATAAATCTCATAGTACCCAATTGGGTAGCTGTTCTGGCGCACAGAGTCGCCGGAGTTGCCTTCTACGGTATAGACACGGCCATTCTCAACTTTCTCCACAATACCCACATGGTCAGATTGTCCGTCTTGGCCCCCGTCGTTCCAGTCAAAAAAGATGATGTCGCCGGGGCGCGGCTCATAGCTGTTGTCCTGCCACAGCCCGCGTTCCTGGAACCAGGGGACGCCCTGGGACGCGCAGGCTGCAAATTTCGGGATCACGCCGGCTTCAATATAACCGCACTCATTGGCGCACCAGCTCACAAAGCAGGCGCACCATTCTACACGGCTGCCAAAACCGTACCAGCTCCAGTACGGTTCGCCGCCGACATTGCCCACCTGGGAGAGCGCCACCGTGACGATTTCGCCATCCCCTCCGGTAATGCCGTAAAGCACCTGGGACCAAAGGGAATTGTTCTCATCGGCCAAAAGTTCCGCCATCTGTTCCCGCTGGTCCTCGTTAAAGCCGAACTGGCCGGCCATTTCCTCCGCAGTCTTGTGACTGACAGTGATATACAGATAGGTTTGCGTGACCGTGGTTTCCGTTTCCACGATATTGCCGTTGCCATCATCGGATGTTTCAATCACCGTTTCCGTCTGGGTGGACGTGCTGGACGAGATCTCATTCATCTGCCAGAAGATGTCCTTCAAAAGCTCCAGCTTCTCATCGTCCATGGTGGCCACTTCCTGGGCGTTGTCCGGGTCGGTGGTGGTTTTGACGGCGTAAACCGCCAATACCTCTTTCCATACAGCGCGGGAACCGGTCATCTCCAGCACATCATAGCTGTGGGACGCCTTGATCTCATCCAGGTTCTCCTGGTAATCCGTATTGATCTCCTGTACGGCAGTCTGCATGGTCTGCCCGGTGCCGGAATCTTCACCAGAAAAGAAAATCCCGAAACAGGAACCAATAATCATACCGATGAGGCAAATTACCACTATTATCAGCACGACAATCCAACCGCCCGCAGCGATAGCCGCAATCAGCGCCTTGGTTGCCGCAATGATGGCCTTCACCGCCGCGGCGGTGGCTTTGGCTGCAGCCTTGATCGCATGAGCAGTGGCGATGGCTGCTGCACGGGCGGCATGGATCGCAGCCCTGGCAGCCCGCGCCGTGGCCTGGGCAGTGCGCTGGGCGGCTTTAGCCGCCTGTTGGCTGGTCTTGATACTGGCCTTGGCAGTCTTTTCCGCCGTCTTAATGGATTTGCTGGTGGTTTTTATGGTCCCCTTAGCCGTGGAAGAAGCCTGCTTGATGGTTTTTCGGCCCCTGTCCACTGTCTTAATGCCTTTCTTGCCGCGGTCCAGGGTCTTGATGGCCCCGCGCTCCTGACGGACCGCCTTGGCCGGCTCGGAAACCGTATCGGCTGCCTGACGGCCACTCCAGCGTGTGGTGGACTGCCCAGCCTGCCGAGCCGCTTGTTTTTTCGGCTGTTCGGCTGCGGCTTTCCGCTTTTGGATTTTCTCCTTGACCTTGGAGATGTTCTCCTTAGTCGTCTGAACCCCCTTGCGGCCCTGTTTATCAAACTGGTGGACCGCTTCATGGGCGACGTTATCCACCCCAGCGGAAAAGCGGTCGGACGCATACTCACCAGGAGAACCTTCCTCGGCATACATCCCATGCTCGGCTTTATCCTTGGTGCGGATATATGCCTCCTTCATCCGTTCCGAGGCAACCGCCGCTTTGTCAATGGCTTTAATGCCTTTTTCGGCCACTCTTGTTTTAATGCCCTTGCCCATGGGCTTCACCTCCTTCCCTGGGCGGGGCCGCCCTTATTCCTCCAGCAGCTTGGCCACAACCACCATCCGCCCGTTGGTCCGGGAATACTCGCAGGTGGAAAGGGTGATGAGCTGGTCGCCATATTCCGCAGTCACGCCCGTATCATAGAGCGCCAGTTCCTTGCACTTGGCGATAAACTCATCAAAATCTTCTTCCTGCTCGGCCCGGACGAAATGGTAATACTTAAAGCCAGATTCTGAGTAGGCCACCGTCTTAAAAGCGGCGATCACCTCATATTCGCCAAAACTGTCCAGGGTATCAAAACGGATGGTCTTGTGTTCCTGGTAGAAATCCTCACTCTCGTACTTGCACAGGTCGGAGAACATACTGCCGTTGTTCATGTGATGGCCGTACAGCACCAGATTGTCGGAAATGCCGACGTCGCAGTTTTCCTGCATATAGGGCACCCCATAGCTGCTGTACGACTTATCAAAAGCGTGCTTCAGATAGAAATTGGGGTTATCCTTGGTCTGCATGACGGGGTAATCAATCCGGGTACCGGGAATGGAAATCCAGCCCACCAGGTCGCTGTTCTGAGCGTACACATCCGCATACTTTTCAAAGGCCGTGAGTTCTTCCGGCTCCTGGTCCGGCTCGCCGGCAAGCTCCAGCGTGGGCAGCTCCACATCTTCTTTGACCAGCCCGGCCACCTCGTCAAAGGCTTCGGCACTTTGCTTCTGGTCCAGGTATTCACGAGCCAGCATAGCCCCGGAGAAAAGGAAAAGGGCGGTACAAAGGGCCGCCCCAGCGATCATCAGTCTGCTTTTAACTTTGTCACTCATATTTTCACCCTCCTGTACTTATCGCGCCTGTTCTTTACTGGCCGCTTGGCGGCGCTGCCCGGTCTGGGCCGATTTCAGCCCCTGCAGCTCGGTTTTCACGGATGAGCGCCCTCCATTGATTCGCTCCACCGTGAGCGCCGTGTCACGATCCATCTCAGAAAATGCCTTGCCGCAGTACAGCACAAAGCTCCGCAGCTTGGCAAGTACACCCTTATCCGCAGATAATTCCTTGCTTTCCTGGGATTCCTTCCCCGCAAGGGCAAGCCCGGCGTTTTTGATGTGGCCGCCCGCCTGGTGCAATTCTTCCCGCATGGCGTCCAGTCTCACAGCGAGCTGCCCCATGCTTTTTTCCGCATGGGCAAAGCCCCTTCCCATCCGGGAAAGAACTGAAGGGATGTGCAGGGCCTGGGCCGCACGGCACAGGGCAGAGCGCCCTTTTTCCCGGAAGGTCTGCACCATCTGCTTTGCAGATGAAATGAGATTTTCCTTTGCCGTGGAAACCATAGATTTGACCTGGTGGATTTTTCCCTCTGTCGTCCCCAAAAGCTGGGAGCACCGTGCGCGGATTCCCTTGTCGTGGAGCTTGCCCACCTCCAGGCGCATTTCCTTCATTTCGTCCATCATCTGGGACAGCTTTTCTTCCATGCCGTCGATATAGCCCACCAGGGCCTGTACTTCTTCCTTTTGTTTTTGAAGCCCGCTCTGTTCCAGAACGGAAATCAGGTCTATGATCTGCGGATGGTCCCGCAGCGCAAGAGCCGGTTCAGCCATGGTTCATTCCTCCATTCTCAAAATTATCATCGCGCCGGTTCCGCCTGCTTTCTGACAGGGGGCAGCTCCCGGCAGTATTCCGGGTAACGGATTTTCACGCCTTCCATAAAGTAGGGGGCGAACTCGCAGCAGAACAAATCCTCCGGGGAATAGGCGTTGCTGTGTTCCGGGTCGGTATAGCCGTTCCAGAGATTAAAAGCAAGGCGGCACACCCGGACGGTGCCGCTGGTCTGCCAGCCGCCGTGCATACCATCCGGCTCGATACAGTCCTGCTTGAAGTCAAACATCCGGCGGATGTTTGCCCGCGTTTCCGGGGCAATCCCCATCACATAGAAAAAGGCCCGGTGGTAACAGTCGTTCCGCCGCGCCTCGCTCATCATATCCAAAAAGAAATCCCGGTGTTCCGGGGACGCAAAGCGAAGATTGCTCATGCCGGCACCTCCTCGCCGCCGAATACGCCTTCACCGGGCTTGGTGGTCATCAGGGCATAGAGCTTGGTGTCACGGGGGAACCGGTTGATGAACGGCACCAGGGCGCTGCCATACCGGATGAGGCCGCAGCCTGCGTCCGCATTGGTGACATAGCTCATCTGCTCGTTGGAGATATTGAGGAGCTTCGCCAGCTTTGCCCGGTCGGACGCCGCTTGGTTCAGCATGACGATGAACTCCGAGTTGGAGAGCATGGTGCTGGCCTGGACGGAATCCAAAAGGTACTCCACATTCTGGGTGATAGCAGTCGGGTAGGCCCCACGTTTTCTGAACTGCCGCCATGCGCTGTTAAAGAAAATGCCGCTTTGCTCATTCTCAAACATCACATGGAACTCGTCGATGAACACATGGGTGCGCTTGCCCCGTTTCCAGTTGAGGGTGACGCGGTTCAGGATCGTATCGGTGATGACCAGGGAACCGGCAGGCTTTAGCTGCTCGCCCAGGCCGTGGATGTCGAACACCACATAGGGCTTGTTCAAATCCACCGTGCTTTCCCGGCCAAAAATGTCCAGGGAGCCGGTGGTGTACAGCTCCAGGGAAAGGGCGATCTCCTTGGCCTTATCCTCCGGCTGCTCCAGCAGTTTTTGGCGCAGGTCGCAGAGGGTAGCCACCCTCCCGGCATTCTCCGCCTCCGGGTACACCAGGGCGGTGCAGCGGTCGATGATGGATTTATGCTGCGGCCCCACGCCGCGCTTGTCGATCTGCTCGATGAGGGACATGACAAACTGGCTCTTTTCCACGATGGGGTTTTGCTCACCGTAGCCCTCCACCATATACATGGCATTGAGGCGGTCCTTGCCGCCTGCCACCAGATGGGCCACCGTCGCTTTCTCCCGGCCCAGGGCTTTGACGAGTGCGCCAAATTCTCCCTCCGGGTCACAGATCAGGATGTCGTCATTTGCGTAATCCGGGTGGAGCATGAGGAACGCGATCAGCTCCTTGGCGCTGAAGGACTTGCCCGCGCCGGGGACGCCCAGCAGGAAGGCCGACTGGTTCAAAAGGTTCGCTTTGTTACACATGATGAGATTGTGGGAAATGGCGTTCTCTCCAAAGTAAATGCCGCCCTTATCCTGGATCTCCTGTACCTTGAAGGGGATGAATACCGCCAAACTCTCGGTGGTGAGGGTGCGGAAGGCGTTAATTTTCCGCACCCCGATGGGCAGGGCGGTGTTCAGGCCATCAAGCTGCTGGAACTTGAGCACCGCAAGCTGGCACATGTGCTTTCGCGCCACGGAAAGCACCGCTTCGGTATCGCTGTCAAGCTGCTCCTTGGTGTCGGCGGTGATGGCCAGGGTCATCACCGCGAACATCATCCTCTGGTCGCGGGTGGTGAGGTCATCCAAAAACTCCTTGCTCTCTTTGCGCTGCAATTCCATATCGTAAGGGACCACAGCAGAGAAGTTGTTGTTGGCGTTCTGGCGGCGCTGCCAGTTGGTGATGTTGGTTTCCACACCCAGCAGGCGGTTTTCCACCTCCCGCACGGCCTCATCCGTGGGAACCGGCACAATGTCGATGGAGAACATCAGATTGCGGTTAAAATCCGTCAGCTCCGTCACCATGTTATCCTTAATATAAGAGGCATAGTCTTTGAGGAACAGCACCCGGCAGAATTTGCCGCCCAGCTTCAGATAGTCGCTGTTTTTCTCGATTCCGTCCGGGCAGATATAGTCCTTGAAGCTGTGGCCCCGCTTCATCATCTCACGGGCATTGAACACAAACTCGGATTCCTCGCCCTGGCGGTAGAAGTCGTGCAGGATACGCAGGCGCTCGGTGGCGTCCAGCTCCACGCACTTGGAGCCAAGGGCCGCAAAGTGAGAAATCAGGTCGGCTCCCACACGAGAAAAATAGGCGCGGGCCTCCTCAACGTCCTTCTTCACCACGGAGATGGTGATATACTTTTCCTGCATAATGCCGTTGGCTCCGGTGGCTTTATCCAGCAGCATTTGGTTATATTCCCCCCGGTACTCATCCCGGAAATCCCCCTGCATGGGCATGAGGATGGACGTTTCAAAGCTGGCCTGATTCATACGGCGGTTATTGATGGTGATTTTCGTCACCGCGCCGGAATCCAGGGAATTGAGCAGCTCCGAATAGGTGAGGAACATGGATTCCTTGTCCTCGCGGCTGGCCACCAGATAGTTGATGTCGCTGAATTTATAGGTTTTGGAGAACTTGTTCCCCACAAGGAAGATGCCGTCCGGCCAGATACGGCGGACGGGGATCACATCCTGCACCTTCCGGGGGACGGTATAACGCTCCTTTTCCTGTTTGGACATAGTTTTGATGGTCTTAATCATGCTTGGCCTCCTTCCGTTTGCTAAAGTGTTTCGGCTCCTTCCGGCGCTTCTTGCCGGGCCGCCCGGTTTGCAGCTCCTCGATGGTATCTTTCAGAGCCGCATAGTAGTAGTTGCTGTCCTCGAACCTAAATTCTTTCGGCTCCAGCATTTCCGAGCGCAGCCACGCCCAGATGAATTGTTCCGCCGTCATGCCATGGTAGGTGATGAACCCCAGCATGGCAAAGGGGGCCGCCCCCAAAATGCACATCCAGGACAGGGTTTCCACCCCGAAGTAGGGGCGCAGGATAAAATAAAGGCCCACGGCCACGCCGCAGGCGAGAACAGAAAAGATGAACTGCCGCATACTCAAACCGAAAAACATGGATTCGGTGTAGTTGCGGATTTCCCGGTTGATCTTGACTTCCAAAATATCACCTCCCGTTATCGTTCAGGTTCCTGAGATGTTTTTCCCCGGCTCTCTTTTGCTGCCTGACGGTCATAGAGCGTCATCACATCCATACCGTCATAGCCCGTTTCACGGGCCAATCGCTCTTTCGTAATGCCATGCTGCTTGCAGTAGTGAAGATATTTCTGCATACCTTGTACGCACGCGATCCCACTGGTGCCGTGGTACTCAGCAATCTCGCACCATACACCTGTATGGGCATCCGGTGTCATCGCAATCAAATCGAATCCACCCTCCAGGTATTGAAACAGATCGTAGTCAAAGTTGAAATCCCAATCATTTAGCAACGATTCATACATCGGTTTCTCCATCGGGTGGAAAAGCAAAACGGCTTGATCATTGACTGCATAGGCAAGCACTCTTTCTGGTTTGTTTATACTGCCTTCAACCAAAAGATAGCTCATTTTATAATTTTCTTCATCCGGCATCCCCATCTCACAATTACGTTGATAGATTGCCGTTTGTTTTAATGCGCTCTCGGCAAATCTCATCAACTGTTCTTTGCTCGTACTCACTCTGAAATTCCTCCTTTACAGGCCCATCATCTCGCGCACCACGCGGTCGGCCATTTTCACCGCGCCCACGAGGACGAGCATATTAAAGACCAGCTCCCCGATATAGCTCCACACCTGCGTGACTGCCGCCGCATTGGGGTCAATGGCAGGCGGGGCCGCCGCGAACAGGGAAAAGATGATACAGGCCAGCACAATGATGGCCCCTTCCAAACACACGGCGGCATAGCTCTTGATAAAGCTCTTGCCCACGTTTTGGGTCGGTTCCCCGGCGAAGGTGGAGAGAGGCACCGGCGCGATGGCCGTATATAAATAGAGCTTAAAAAACCGCCCGTAAACGGTCATTATCATAATGAAGCTGAGGACTGTAATGAACAGCCCGCCGATGAGCGTGACCGCCCAGAGGGGGATACTCTCGAAAAAGCCGCAGCTTTCCACCGCGTCAATGATTTCCTGTGGCAACACAGTCTGTTGGGCCGAACCGAAGCCCGCCGCGTTCATTATGGTCGAAACGAGGCCCTGGACAATATTAAAGAGGGCCATCATCAGCTCCAGCCCATAGGTCACGACGCCCTTGGCAATGGCGAACCGGATAAACAGTTTCAGCGCGTGCTCCGGTTTCTTTACCTCGGCAAAGCTGCCGCAGGTGCGCATAACGCCCACCACAAAGAACAGCACCAAAAGCGCAAGACCGATGGCCCGCACCGCGTCGTGGATGTTGACAATGACGCCCCAGATGGAGCCGCCCTTAAACTGTTCCGGGCTTTGGGTAATGAGCTGCCAGATCTCAGACAGGTACTTGTTCCAGGTATCGAGGGCGTTTTGCAAATTTTGTACAACCCAGTTATCGGACATTCAACAACCTCCTTTCCGGCAACGGTAAGGGGCAGGCCGCCATGGATCTGCCCCCGTACTGCCGTTATTCAAATCAGCCGGTAATCAGGGTCAGAATCTCCTTCGCAAACGTAATCACAACGCCGCCGGCCAGGGTAAGAAAACCGTTGGCCCGCTGGCTGGGGTCGTGGGATTTGAGAGACAAACCGATCTGTACCACGCCGAAGCCCAGCAGGATCATACCTACGGCGCGGATCAGGCCGAAGATGAAATCACTGAGGTTGTTGATAACCGTCAACGGGTCGCTGGCGGCAAAGGCCGTAGTGGTGCAGCAGCACAGCATGAGCACCAGGGCCGCATAAACGGCAAAGGCGCTCCGGCCCTTTCTGCCCATGGGCAGGCTGCGGGTTTCTTTCTTCTTGTTTTCCTTCTTAATCCATTTCATTTTGGGTGTCCTCCTTGAATTGAAAGATATTCTCCATGTCCTCATCGGACAGAAGCTCGTAAAGGGTTTCCGGTTCCCGGATATTGGCAAGGTCGCCGGGGGTGAGGCGGCCAATGACCATATCCGCCACAGCGTTTTCGGTGCCGCCGTGGGAATAGACGGGCGCGCCGCCATCGGTGGTGTACTTGATGTTGGGGTGTTTCAAAAGGTCGTACTTTTCATCCATCAGCGGCGCTTCGCCACGGATAAAGAGCAGGGCCAGATTGTTGTCCAGCATACGGACCTCATCGGGCGTCATCAGCTCCCGGCCTGTGATCTGGTTATTGGTGGAGTAGCTGCCGGAATGCCCGGTGCTCTTGCCGTAGGTGTCCAGCCAGAGGGTGCTTTTCCCCAGATAATTTTCGGAGATCAGCTTGTGGGTGGACGTTTCGTTGCCGCCCAGATACAGAAATTCATCGCAGTTGCCGATGATGGATTCCCATTGCTTTTCAAACAGCGCCTTGAGCTGGGCAATGTTCTGGATGATGATAGAAACGCTGATATTCCGGGAGCGCATGGTGGCCAGCAGCTTGTCGAAGTCATCGGGCAGCGAAACATTGGCAAACTCGTCCATGAGAAAATGCACCGGTACGGGAAGGCTCCCGCCGTGTATCCGGTCAGCAGAATAAAAAAGTTCCTGGAAAGTGCTGGCATACAACAGGCTTACCAAAAAATTGAAGCTGGCGTCGTTGTCCGGGATGAGGGCAAAGAGTGCCACTTTTTTCTCGCCCAGGCTGGAAAGGTCCAGTTCATCCGTGGCGGTGAGGGCCGCCACCGAGGAAAGATTGAATTTTTCCAGGCGGGACGCCAAGGTGATTTGAATGGATTTCAGCGTTTTGGCCGAGCCGGAACGGTAATCCTTGTAATACTTCACGGCGATGTGGTCCGGGGAGCGCATTTCCAGCCGGTCAAACAGCTCGTCCAGGGGGGATTGGTAGGAATCATCGTCCTCCCGCACTTCACCGGCTCGGAGCATCTCCATAATCATGGGGAAATTCTTCTCGTCCTCCGGCGCTTCGTACCACAGATAAAACACCAGCGCCATGAGGAGCATACTGGCCGCCGTGTCCCAGAAGGGGTCGTTAGACTGGCTCCCTTTCGGGGTGGTGGCTTTGAACAGGTTCGTCACCATCTTCTGCACATCGTTGTCGGATTTCAGATAGGCAAAGGGATTGTAGCAGTGGCTTTTCTCCATGTTCAGAAGGTCTACCACCTTGATCTCATAGCCCATCCGTTCCAGCAGACCGCCGCAGTCACGAAGCAGCTCCCCCTTACAGTCCAAAATAAAAAGGGACGTATTGCATTGGCAGATGTTCACTTTGGCATAGAACCGGCTCTTGCCCGCGCCGCTGCCGCCCACCACCAAAGTGTTGAGGTTGCGGCGGTGTTTCCGGCCATCCAGCCCCATGCGGACATGCTGGGTGAAAATGCGGTTTTTGAACAGGTCCCTGTCCCGGTATTTCTTATTCACGGCCCGCGGATCGCCCCATTTGGCGGAACCGTGTTCTTCGCCTCTGCGGTAATTGCGCCGGGATGAAAGATAAATGCCAATGCCCAGCCCATAGGCGGCAATAAAAATGAGGACAGTTTTTACACTGTCCTCGCACCACACGATTTTGAATGGATGGTTCATTGCCGCAGGCAGGGCGTTTACGATCTCCGAAAGCCCCCCGGAAATGGCAGGCGCAATCAGCAGGGCGAACCAGATCACCGGAACCAGCCCCAGGGCATAGAGCCAGGGGCCGCCCGCCTTGTTATCTGGCTTCATCCCGGCGCTTCGCTTTCTTGTCTTTTTGGGCTGGGGCGTCAATGGTTTTCAGCAGAACGTCCTCCACCGGGCCGGGGTCGCGCTGTTCCTCCAGCATATCGTTCCGCAGCTCATTGAGAGCGCGGATCATAATGCCGTGCTCGTAGCTGTCCAGGGTGAGAACGACTTTTTCCTGTTTTTCCATGGGTCTACTCCTCCTTTACCGTTCCTGTTCCTTCTGCTTGCTGTCGCGGGTGAGGCCCATGGCCCTGGCCATACGGCCATTCAAGGATTTGAAGGCGTCCCGCATATCAGTGAGGGCCGCAGGAATATCCTCCCTTGGAACCTGCCCCTGAAACACGCCGTCCAGCTTGGAAATCTCATACTCTTTGGCGTCCACGCCATACCGCTTGCAGAGCATATAGCTGACCGCATAGGCTTTGTAGCCGTCCGTTTCCCTGGAATAGCCGTCCATGCTTTGGGCAAGCTGCACGTTGGCAACCTCCAGCGAAACACAGCGGAAGATGTCCGGCGCGTCCATGCCCTTTTTCACCAGGATGGCGTTCTGCTCTGCGGAAAACATGGCACCACGGCCCTGGGGCAGCTCCTCCACAGCCCGGATAGGCACCGGGGAACTGGCGATCAGGCCCTTCAAGAGCAGGCGGTCATCGTAGCTCACCTGGGGCCGCGCCTGATCCCGCGCCGTGGTCTGGGAAATATCATAGACTTCCTTGGCGTAAAAGTTCTGGCCCACGCTGCCATCCTCACGGCGGTATGCCTTGCCCGGCTCCAGGATGATAATGGGCAAACGCTTCTCATCCTCCAAAATCTCGATCCCCTGGGAATGCCACTCCTTGTAGCCGCCCACACGCACCGCGTCGGGGCATTGTTCCCCAATCAGCAGCGCATTGCGGGCAGAGTGGAAGGGAAACCGGCTCTGCACATCCAGATATGCCTCCATACTGCCCGCACCCTCAGAGAACTCTCCAAAAATCTTATCCAAGGTGGCATAGGCTTCTTTTCGCTGCTTTTCCTCTTTTACCTGCCACCACTGGCGCTTAGGGCGCTCTTTCCGGCTTTCCTGTTTCTGCGGCGCGGCCTCCGCCTGGGGCTGCTGTTCAAACAGATCATCAAAGTTATTCATCACAGATTACCTCTCTTTCGATTTGGGTTTCTTTTTGGGTTTGGGCGGCTGGCGCCGTGTGGTTTTCTGAGCCGCCTTCTTCTGGGGCGCAGCCGGCTCCTCGGCCCTGGCAGCCTCCGCCTCCTTCTTCCGCTGGGCCTGGATGTCCCGCAGCTCCTGCCGGACGGAAGGCTTTTCGGCCCCATCAGAAGTACCCCTTGCGGACTTGCTGCTGTTCTCGGAGATAGGCGCGGACGGATGGGATTTTTCCGCCGCTGGTGTAAAAGAATCGGTTTTCTCCGCTGCCGGGTGCTCTGGCTGGGCCTTCTCCTTCTGGACGGGCTTCTCCATCAGCTCATCCAAAAGCTGGTCGTCCTCGCTTTTTTCCGGCATGGCCTGCTCCGGCGCGGCGGGTTCGCTGCCGCGCTGTTCACGGGATTTCTCAATATCCTCCTTGATCGAAGCCGTGTCCACTACCGTGAGCTTGAACTTCTCCACGATCCGGTTGGCTCTGGCGGCGTCATCCTCGAACACCAGAATGTCGATGGTATCGTCGCCTTTCTTCACCGGGATAGGCGCATAGAGAATCCCGTACCCCTTGGCTTGCTTGGCAAACTCCGGGCAATCCTCCTTCTTGATGGTGTAAACCTTTAAGGGGCGCTTCTCCCGCAGCATAGCCTCAATGCGGGCTTTGCCCTTGGTCTTTTTCTGGTCTTTCAAAACCGTGTAAAGGGCGGCGGCCAGATTTTTAGCGGCAGAACCGGTGATTTTGAGGGCAAATTCAGCACCCTCCAGGCTCATCCGTACCACTTGCTCCGCCGCGTCGCCTGAGTTATACATCGAAAATCATCTCCTTCCTGGGGGAGCCGCCCGGCCCTGCTCCGGCTCCTGGCGGGCTTTCTCATCCCTGCCGGAGACTTCCTCACGGGCGGCCTGTATCTTATCCTTGATGGAAATGGAGCGCAGGGCAATATCCCCGCACAGCTTCACCTCCCGGCGCAGCTCCTTGATCTGTGCAGATAGTTTGGAGATCTCAGCCCGGATATGCTCCTGCCTGGCAGGGTCGACCAGCACTGCCTTGGTGCGAAGTTTCCGGTACAGGCTTTTCCGCTGTTCCGTCAGGCCGGCAAGCTGAGATTCCACATCGGACCGATAGGCGTTAAGCTGCTCCAGGGTGTCAATGCGGTGGCGGGAGAGAAGGCGGGCTTCGTCGGTAAGCTCCTGCGCCCGGATCAAATCTTCCCGCAGTGTATGAGGCACCCGCCTGGGCGGGCGGTTCTGCTTTTGGGGGAATACCCCCAGCAGATAGCAGTAGTGGAAGTAGAGGGCGCGGAACCCCGTCACCTTTTTAGCCTGTTTCAAATCCCCGTGGAGCCTGCACCGAAACGGCTCCGGCCTGTGTTCCCGCTGGGGGCGGCGCTGGGCTAAAATCCGCCTGCGGATGCTCTCCATCGAGTAGTCCTCGCCAAAGTTACGCATGAGCTTGCGTCCACGGGGGTAATTCGGCGGGCGGACCGTAATATCCTTGCCCACCTTGACGTCGTAGCCCATCTGCCGCAGATGATAAAAAAACTGCCGTTCCGTCATAGACTGGCGGATGGCAGTATCCACATCGGCTTTGATGAGGGAGAGATAGGTGGGGCGGCCTTCCTGCTCGGCCCGCCATTCCCCGTAGTGCTTGGATTTTTCCCGCTGGGGGTTCTCAATGACAGAAAGCCCATACTCCCGGCACAGCCGGTCGGATTCCCGCTGCATATCGAAATAATCCTGCTCGGTACGATGGTACTTGATGCCGTCCACGAAGGAAACCGTGTTTACTACAAAATGATTGTGCAGATGATTTTCCCTGTCCAGATGGGTAGCCACCAGCACCTGGTATTTTCCACCCCACAGCTTTTTTGCCAGGGCAAGGCCGATCTCATGGGCCAGCTCCGGCGTGGCCTCGCCGGGGGCAAAGCTCTGATAGCCGTGGTAGGCCACAGTCCCGTCCTCCTTTCCAAACCGCTTTTTCACCGCTATCATCTCATCGCGGGCAGTAGAGGGGCTGCAATTCACCCCAGAAACAAACTGCCGCATAACTGTTTCGCCTTCGCTTTCCACCGCCTTGCCTGTTTTTTGCTGCTGGACAGCATACTCGATCACATCGGATAGGCCCTGGGCCTCCTTGCCATCCATATCCTGTTTTTCAAAAAAATCAGGATTTTCGGTCTTGTCTGGATTCTCGATATAGATGAGGACCTTGCCCAGCCAGCCGTTCACCCGCCAGATGGACGTAGTAGCCACGTCACACCGCGCTCCGCTTGCCGCTTTGTTGGCGCTCTTTCTCCATTGGCTTGGGCAGGATCACCGCTTTGGTGATGTCCCGGACAAGCTGGTCAAACTTCCGCATTTCCTCATCGTAGCGGCGCTCATCAATGACGCCCAGCACATGGGCTTTTTGGGCGATCTGGTTGAGGTTGCCGCCGATCCGGTGAAGCTCCCGCATAAAGTCGTAGTAGGCGGGAGGCGGCGCGTCCTGTGGAACCAGGCCGTTCACCAGATGGCGCAGGTACGCCTCACGGGAAAGGCCGCTGCGCTTTACTTTTTTGTTGAAGGCTTCTGCCTCTTTTTTGTCCAGCCAAAACTGTACGTGTACGTTGCGTTTTCTCATTCTTCCGAATCCTCCTTTCTGCCTATACGGTTGATTTGAAGCAGGCACATAATCAGCACGCCGACCACACCGCCCAGCAGAAATCCAATGGCGAAAAACAATCCTTCCATGAAAACCTCCATCCTTTCAAAAGGGGTATTAGGGGGCGTTCCCCCTAACAAGCGGCCTTTGTGGTATCACAAAGGCGATGCTTGCTGGTACAGCTACATTCCATTCCCCTGCGGGGAATCTGGGACAGTCGAAAAAAGAACTCATCGCTCGCCCCGGTCACGGGAATACCGCTTGGCATGGAACTCCACGCCGGTAAAATGGCTGGCGTCCAGAACGACTTCGCCGCGTTTCCATTGGTCCCTGGCAAACTGCTCGGCCTCCTCCCGGCTGTTTGCCGCCACCTTTATTTTCACCTCCAGCGTTTCCCGGATGGTAACATCATAATGGTTCATCGCTCACGCTCCTCTCTAAAAATGGGCAGCAAAAAAGAGCGTCCATTTTCAGAACGCTCTCCAAAAAAGATATTCGTTTTTACCGCGCCTTCTCCTGTTTCAGATGACGGGTGGGGATTGCCAGCAGCTTACGCACCCGGCTCTCCAAATGCTTCTCAATGGCCTGCAAATGTTCTTCCGGCAGGCCCAGGCTTTCGTGGCGCTTGAACCGGAACCCGATCATGCGGCGAAGCTGCTCTTTCTGCTTTGGCCCCATGACCTCTGCACACACTTCCTCATAGGAGATGTTGTAGGGGTTAGAACGGGTTTTTGCATACTCGTCCAGATTCGCATAATCT
Organism: Pseudoflavonifractor hominis; assembly: GCF_014288125.1. Taxonomy (NCBI): domain Bacteria; kingdom Bacillati; phylum Bacillota; class Clostridia; order Eubacteriales; family Oscillospiraceae; genus Pseudoflavonifractor; species Pseudoflavonifractor hominis. The sequence continues at coordinate 94,417 of NZ_JACOPR010000006.1, forward strand.
TCCTTACCGGCATAGCAGAACAGGGACAGCCCGTTGTCAAAAATGGGGGCGGGCGCAATAATGTTGCCGCTGTGGTTATCCCGCAGGACGCCAAAGTTTCCAAAGTGGCGGTCCTCATTGTAAATCAGGGCGTCAAACACCAGCATACTGCGGATTTGCTCGGAAAACTCCGGCCCCAGCTTGTCGTAGTAGGCAAGGCAGGCGGCAATGCCCCCGGTTCGGACAATGCGCCCGATGGGGATATAGGCTGTGTCGATGTTGGTAAACAGGGCGCACTTAGAGGCGGTAATGCCTTTCCAATTCTCCAGGTCATAATGCACGGCGTTCAGACGCATGGTTTCCGCAATCTGCGAAGCATAATACTCGCAGTACGGCTCCCGGCCCGTATTGGACGCGCCGGTCGTGCCGCCCTTATAGAGATAAATCCCATCGTGGTCCACATAGCGCCACGCCTTGGGCAGCATACCGCCTGTGGTCAGCTCCGGGGATGTGGTAAACGCCTGCCGGCTCCCGCCTGCGCCGGTATAGGCCACCAGCGCCAGTATCTCGGAAAAGCGGTTTTCGTAAAGATTGTATTGGAAGAATTTCCCCTCAAATCCTTCCGGCACCACCCAATAGCTGTCGTTCAGCGACAGCCCCTTGCACACGTCGATGATTCCCTTCGTGTCGTTATGGCCGAGGCCAAGGGTTTTCAGAATCTCGTCCACAAAGGCGCGGTTTTTAGGGATAACCCGCCGCTCCAGCCAATGGATGACGCCCTCGCCGGTGCGCTCCATATCCAAAGGCAGCAAATGGGCCTGCTCCTCGTTGGTGTATAAGATTTCAGCCACAAGGCCGGACAAGCCCTGCTTTTCCATAGAAAAGCGCATTAGCTCCGTATCATAAATGCGGAGACTGTAAACATGACTCATAGGCTCCTCCTTGTCGTTCAGTTCCAGTGAAACATCCTTCCCCAGCGCCGAGGCGATTTTTAAGATCATATCAAGCGTGGGGTTCTGTGTCCCACTTTCCAGGCGGTTAATGCCGGAACGCTGGATTCCCAGCCGCCTTGCCAGTTCTGCCTGGGAAATGCCCTGCTCCAGACGGGCCTCCACAAGCTGGGATATGATTTTCTGCCGTTTGCGCAGTTCATCCATACTCTCACCTCACTGCTTTAATGTTAACATATATGATAACAATTTGCAAGAGGGAGAATCTGTCGAAGCTGCAAAACCGGCACTCACCGCTCCGGCTCTTTGCCGTGGCTACCCCGAATGGGAATCCCCAGCCGGTGGCACAGAAAATCATTCACATCCTTTCCACGGGGCGGCGGTTTGTTCTCCACCCGGTAGCCCTCCGGCATGACAGCCATGATTGCCTTGGCCGCCAGCCGGCCAGCCGTGTCATTGTCCAAATGGAGATAGACGGTTTTCACATGGGGGTGGTCATCCAAAAATCGGGTGAGGGCCACCGGCAGCTTGCTTTCCTCCATCTTTTTCTTCGGCTGGTACACCCCGGCCAGGGACAGCAGATTGTGCCGCCGCCAGTCGATCCCGTCCAGCTTGCAGAGAGTGGCATAGGACATCACATCAATGGCGCACTCGCACAGATGGACTGCCGGATTTTCCACGCAAGCGGGCAGGGCGAAGGAAAAGTGCTTATCACTGCCGCTTAAATCCCCGTGGAACCGGGCTTCACTGATTCCCCGCAGGCAGCCGAACCGCGCCTTGCCATCCTTGTCGAAGCCCACAAAAACCACGTTGCTGTGGCCCTTGTTCCGGCTCTCATAAATCCGCCCGGTCTGAACGCAGTAGTCCAAAATCTCCTGGTCAATGCCCCGGCCTTTGAGATAGGCCATCATCGCCCGATTATCCGGGGCGGCCTGGGGCAGAAGCAGGTGCTTGGGCTTTTCCTCCTTCGGCGCTGGCACAAAGGAAGGCGGCGGGATGGCAGCCCTTCCGGAGATAGTTTCCATGGCCTCCAAAAAGGAATAGCCGTTGACCTTGATGAGATAGTCCAGCGCACTGTAACCGCCAATCCCGCGGGAAAACCAGCACCATTTGCCGTTGGAAATCCGCAGGCTGTCATGGGTCTTGGTACAGTAGACGTTGCCGGACACATGGACCAGCTCCTGGGGTTCGCAGGTTTGCAGGTAGGTGAGCAGGTCCACCTGCCTTGCCCGTTCGATGGCTTCTGAATCGTAAAAAGGCATAAAAAATATAGCCCCCTTCACATAGCCATAGATTAGCCGCCCCATGTGGGGTAGCTGACTATGTAAAAGGGGCTGTACTCTTTTCAGATATGGAAAAAGCCGACTGGATTGCTCCAATCGACTTTCTGCATATACTTTTGCGATTTATATGCAGATATGAATGGGGAATGTGCAGTTTTGGGCGGCAGCTTTAAGCCATAGCCAAAAACTCCAAGAATTTCAATAGTTTTTACTCCTAATCCGTAAAAACTTGTTTTGTTCAAGACCTTTTTGGGGGTGCGAATGAATTTGGATATGTAAAAGCGGCATGGATTTTTCCATGCCGCCCAAAAAACTATTCAGTTTTGAAAGCGCCGATTTTCTTCAGATAGGCAAATCCGTCTGCATGGCCCCGGAAGTAGATGTGTTCCCGTTCCATATTATCGGCCCGCATATACAGCCGGATAAATTCTTTCAAGGCTTCATGCTCCTCAGCGGTAAAAGAAAGTTCTCCCTTGCCCTCCAGCAGAGCGCCAATCACAGGATTTTGGCGTTTCAGTTCTTCCATCTGGGCCTTCAACTCGGTATATTCCGGGCTGGCAGCCGCCAAATCCATCACGATGTCGCTGTCGATTTCAGAAAACTGCTCGGAAATGCGCTCCGGGAGCAGGCAGTAGCTATCGTCCATCTATCATCACCCCTTGTTACGATTTTTATTATACTATACCTGCCCCGCAGCGCAATGGCAAATGTGCGATCATCTTTCCTTCTGCGCTTTGGCTTTCTGTTTGGCTTCGGCGGCCCTGGCCTGTTCCTGGACGGTATCCCATACCGTATCCATATAAGAGGTTTCCTGGTTCTCCCACCGCTCAAAAATCTGCTTCAAGGGCTTGCCGGATTTCAGCAGTGCCCTGGCCTGCCCGTCCTCCAAATCACGGGTTTCCAAGGTCATCAGAATGTCCTCCCGCACCGTGTACTCATAGGCGTGGTTCAAAATCTCAGCCGGCGGCTGGGAAAGCAGCCAGTCCCGGAACTGCTCCTGTTCCGCAAACATTTTCTCATAGAGCCTGGTATTCAATTCTTCGTTGGTCATCGTATCCTCCTTTACCGTGCCAGCTCCGCAACCCTCCGGGCAGGCACATCCTCGCCCTCGTCTGGGGTATCGTCCATCAACGTCTTGTCTTTCTCATCCATGTTGAGCAGAATATTCAGCTCTTTCAAACGGGCTGTTTTCTCCGCCAGCTCCTCCTCGCGGGCAAATGGGGCAGCCAGTTCGGTGCGGGCGTTTTCAAGCTGGGTCTTGGTTTCCTCCAGGCTGTTCTGCTCGGCCTGCAGGCTGCCCGCAAGGTTTTCCAGCGCGTTGTCCAGGCGGGTGATATTGCCGAACACATCTGCGCCCAGCGTCACCGTATGGGAAAGCGTGCCTTTGAGTGTGATCCGGTACTCGTTGCTCCTGCCATCATAGGCCAGCACCATGGAAAAGCCCCGGTACTGCCCCAAAAGAACAGCGTCGGAACCAGTCATGCGGGTGCAAACGTCAATGATAGCCTTGCCTGCGTCCTCTTTTTCGGTGTAGTGTTTGCCATCCACCTCCATGCCGCAGAAGCCCTCCTGAGCCTTGGGGTGGTCCGCTACCAGCGCCACATCCTGCTCATAACCCTCGATCCGTTCTGTGAGCCGGGTGATTTCCTCCGGGTACTTGCGGTACACCAGCTCCTCCAGGGCATATACCTGGTTCAAGTGGCTGGCTTTCAGCATATTCAGCCGCGCCACCTCCATATCCAGGTTGCACTTCTCGATAATTAACGGATTGCCGGTGGCCAGCGCCTTGATCTCCGAATAGCTCAGGGCGGTTTCATCCACATCATCCGCCACACGGACGGGGGCCTTGCTGGTCATAATCTGTGCGATAAACTTCTGTTTGTTTTCGACCAGTTGGTACAAATAAGCGTCAAAAGTGCCTTCCGTTACATACCGATAGATTTCCACCTCCTCATTTTCATTGCCCTGGCGGACGATACGCCCCAGCCGCTGCTGCAGATCGGAGGGCCGCCAAGGGCAGTCTAAATCGTGCAGGGCAATCAAGCGGTCCTGCACATTGGTGCCTGCGCCCATCTTAGCTGTGGAACCCAGCAGCACCCGCACCTGCCCGGCGCGCACCTTGGAAAACAGTTCCTTCTTTTTGGCTTCGCTGTCTGCCGTGTGGATAAAGGCGATTTCCTCCTCCGGGATTCCGGCGTCCATCAGTTTCTTTTTTAGGTCGTCATAAACACTGAAAGAGCCATCGGTGGTAGGGGTGGACAGGTCGCAGAACACAAGCTGGGCAGAGCGTTTTTCTTTGGTCTGTTCCCAGATGCGGAACACATTCCGGGCGCAGACAGCCACCTTGCCATTGGGGTCGTCGGCGGCAAGGGGATTGATGAGCCGCATATCCAGAGCCAGTTTTCTTCCGTCGTTGGTAATGCGCAGCATATTGTCCACATGAGGATCAACACCGCCGCCGCGAATCTTCTCAGCCCGTTCCGCCAGCCCCTTTATCATCTCCTTCTGAAGCTCCGAGGGCTGGATTACTTCCGTGTGGAAGTTGGCCTTGGGCACGGGGAGTTTGAGCATATCCGCTGTTTGGATGTCAGCCACCTCCTTGAAAGCAGCCATCAGCTCCGGCAGGTTATAAAACTTGGCAAACCTGGTTTTAGCACGGTAGCCGGTGCCCTCCGGCGATAACTCGATGGCGGTGACAGTCTCCCCAAAGTTACTTGCCCAATCGTCAAAATGGATCAGGCCCATCTCCTGCAGGAGCCGGTACTGTAAATACCGTTGAATGGTATAAAGCTCTACCATGGAGTTGGAAATGGGGGTGCCAGTAGCAAAAATTGTGCCGCGCCCGCCCGTCAGCTCGTCCAGATACTGCGTTTTCATAAACAGATCGCTGGATTTCTGGGCTTCGGTCTGGGCAATGCCGCCCACGTTGCGCATTTTTGTCGCCAAAAACAAGTTCTTAAAATAATGGCTCTCATCAATAAAGAGCCTGTCAACACCAAGCTGCTCAAAGGTGACGGTGTCATCCTTGCGGCTCTGGTCATTGAGCTTGGCCAGCTTTGTCTCCAGCGATTTCCGGGTGCGCTCCATCTGCTTGACCGTGTAGCGTTCCGCCTTCTGCGCCTTGGCCTGTTCGATCCCTTCCAGGATTTCCTCAATCTGGCGCTCCAAAATAGCCTGCTGGCGCTCCACGCTCATGGGGATTTTCTCAAATTGCGAGTGCCCGATAATGATGGCGTCATAGTCCCCGGTGGCAATGCGGCTGCAAAACTTCTTGCGGTTCTGGGTTTCAAAGTCTTTCTTCGTGGCGACTAAAATGTTGGCGCTGGGATAGAGCTGGAGCCATTCCGCCGCCCATTGTTCCGTGATGTGATTTGGCACCACGATCAGCGATTTGGTGCAAAGCCCCAGGCGCTTCATCTCCATGGCGGCTGCCACCATCTCGTAGGTTTTGCCTGCCCCTACCTCGTGGGCCAGCAGGGTGTTTCCGCCGTACAAAATGTGCGCAATGGCATTGATCTGATGGGGACGTAAGGAAATTTCCGGGTTCATGCCTTCAAACCGGATGTGCCGCCCATCATATTCACGGGGGCGGACGCCGTTGAAGGTTTCGTTGTAAATGCGGCACAGCAGTTCCCGGCGGTCGATGTCTTTCCAGATCCACTCGGCAAACTTCTGCTTGATGAGTTCCTGCCGGTCCTGGGCAATCGCGGTTTCTTTTTTGTTGAGGACAGGCTTTTTCTTGCCGTTCTCGTCCTCAATATAGTCAAATACCCGCACATCCCTTTGATTTAGAGTCTGCTCCAAGATGTGGTAGGCGCTCATCCGCTTGGTGCCGTAGGTGGTATTGGCTTTTACATTGCTGCGGTCGGCGTTTTTCTCCCGGATGCTCCATTGGCCGGTGGCTTCGGAGCGCAGGATTTTGATACGGTCCCGCACATAGTAATTGGGGGTGAGCAGCTCCACCATGAATTGCTGGTACACCTCGATGGGCACCCAGTTCGCGCCAATGCGCACGCCAATTTCTCCAGCGCCCAAATCCTGGGGCTGAACGGCTTCCAGGGCCTCCACATTTCTGCGGGCGGTTTCCTTCTGATTGTCAGGGGCCACTTCCAGGAATGCTTTTGCCATCCGCAGCTTTTGGCGCACTTTCCCGGAAAGGTACTCATCCGCCGTGACAAGAGGATAGCGGCTCAAATCCGCCAAAGAAGGCAGGATGTCCTCCGGGTTCTCCGCACAGCGAATATCCCGGTAGATCACCCCGGCAAGCTCTTTTTCCAGTTCCTCCGGGGATTTACCCGACAGCTCTGCCATATAGTCCATATCCACACGGGCTTTTTCCGAAATGGACACCGCCAACGCTTCACTGGCCGTATCCACGCTGGTAACAGCCACATGGGGCCGGATGGTGCGCCGGGTGAACATATCGGCTTTTCTTTTTAGGTTGCCCTGCTCATCCAGCACCTCCAGAGAGCACAAGAGGCAGTAGCTGGAGTCCTCCGAAAAGGCCAGCTTGTTGCCGCGGCTACTGATAAGGCCGTACTTAGAGGTGAAGCTGTCGTAAAGGGCGTTGAGTTTCTGCTGCTCGGATTCAATATCCTCGTCCGGGTAGCCTTCGGTTTGGTACTCAATGAGCCTGCGGACACATTCCCGCAGCTCGATCATGCCACGGATACGGTTTTCCGCCGTGACGGAGACTTCCACCGGGTGCATGAGGCTGTTTTCCCGGTAGTATACTTGCCCATCTGCAATCGTGTAGCTGAAATTCTTCACTGTGGGGTCGGCAGGGATGGAGCGATCTTCCTCCTCGTCCAGTTCCTCCAGCTCGTAGGGCTTGATTTCCGCCTGCAAAAACTGGATGGCATTGGCAAGCTGCTCGGACAAATCTTCCCCCTCGCGGGCTTTGCAGGCGCTGTCCGGCCCGAACCGGGTGGATTCCATCACCATGTCACCCAAAATCATCTCCGGGTGCTGCACAAAATAGCTATTCATGCGGATTCCGTTTTCATCCGTGTCCAAATGCACCCAATCCGGCTCCAAATCGGTGATGTGGTCGCGCTTTTGCAGGAAAATGATGTCGCTGGTCACTTCCGTTCCGGCGTTCCGCTTGAAGGTGTTATCCGGCAGGCGGATGGCCCCAATGAGATCGGCGCGCTGGGCCAGGTATTTGCGGACGGCGGAGTTTTCCTTATCCAGAGTTCCCTTGCTGGTTATGAACGCCACAATACCGCCAGGCCGCACCTTGTCCAGCGTTTTGCCAAAGAAATAGTCGTGGATCAGCCAGTGGTGCTTGTCGTACCGCTTATCCAACACCTTGAAATCCCCAAAGGGGACGTTGCCCACGGCCACATCAAAAAAGCTGTCGGGCATTTGTACGGTTTCAAAGCCGTTTACGGAAATGCTGGCGTTCTGGTAAAGCTGCCCCGCAATCCGCCCGGAAATGGAATCCAGCTCTACGCCATAGGCTTTGCTGCCCGCCAAATCTGTGGGGAGCAAGCCAAGGAAATTACCGGTGCCGCAGGATGGCTCCAAAATGTTCCCTTGGGTAAAGCCCATCTGAGCGAGGGCCTTATAGATTCCCCGGATGACCACAGGCGGCGTGTAAAAGGCGGTGAGGGAGCTGGCCCTGGCCGCTGCGTATTCCTCCGAATCCAGCAGAGATTTCAGTTCCTCATAATGGGGGCTGGTTTGTTCAAAGCAGTTTGCAAGGCCGCCCCAGCCCACATAGCGGGATAGGATTTCCTGTTCTTCGGGTGTGGCCAGCCGTTCCTCCGCCTCAATCTGCTTCAAGGTGCGGATGGCGGCAACATTGGCCGCGTATTTCTCGCTGGGGGTGCCGTGGCCCAAGGCGTCGTCGGTGATGTGGAAATCATGGCGCTGGTCCCTTGGGATCTCCGGGTGCAGAGTGGTGAAGGTAATGCGCTCACGGCGGGGGCGCTTCGGCGGCAGGGGGAGTGCTTCTTCTTTTTTAGGCTGTAAATCGGCCTGCTCTGGGCTGGCTGGCTGTTCCTCTGCGGCAGGGGCTTGTTTTGCCTGCTCAATGGCTCGTTCATCAGGGAAGTTCCCGTAAATCCTCAGCCATCTGTTCTCCTGAAGGTCATAGATACCAGCGCCATCATAGGCAAAGCCATCCTCGCCCTCCATGGTGCCGGCCACATATTTCTGCGCCGCCTGTTCGGCCTCCGCCAGCGTTTGGTAATCCAGCCGTTCATCATAGCCATTTTCGAAGTGGTGGTAGACCACCACTTCGTAAGGCGGCTCCATGCGCTGGGCGTAGCGGTCGATGTCCTCCATGGTGAGCCATTCCGGTTCATCAGGCAGGGCAGCATAAAGTTCCCGCATTTTGGCGATCTGTTCCCGCACGATCCCAGCCCACAGGTGCTTTTCCGCCCGTCCACCAGCGCCCAGGAAGTAATCGCAGTCGGCTTTGAGGCGGCTGAGTAAGCGGTAGTCATCCGAACCCTGCTCCGGCGTGGTACTGATGGATTCCAGTTCCGCATCAGAAACGGAAATGAGGTCGTCAAAGTCCAGTTCGGCCAGCTCGTTTTGGATGAGTTCATCCAGGCTCTCATACTGCCTGCGCTCCAAAAACTGCCCGCCCAGATAACGCTCAATGCGGTAATGAACCAGATCGGCATTGACCTGGATGGGGATTTCCTCATCGGTGACGGTGGTGTAGGCAATGCCCACCTTTTCCAGATCACTGAAATCGGCTGGGCTGTCATACTCGGCCTCGCAGAAATCGTTGATAAACTCTTTGGCGATCTCCAATGAAGCAGGTTCCGCCTCCTCGGACAAAAACTCGCGCTCAATGAAGTCGGCAACATCCTGGCTGTTACCTTTGCCGCCATGAGCACGGTAATCCATCAAGCCTTCTTCGACCAGTTCTCTGGAAGCCGCATATCCGGCCTCCTCCAGATAACCGGCGATTTCTTCTATCTGCGCCTGTTCCGGGGTAAGGGCCGGGGACAGCTCTGCGATCTGCTCCATACAGAGGGTGATGTCCACCGCGATTTCTTCTTCCGGGTCCGCATGGTCCAGGAAGGATCGAAGCAGCCTGCGGATTTCCTCACTCTGAATGGGGTCATGAAGCTGCTGGGCGATATTTTCCACCGCCTGGGCATCATCTTCGCCATAGCCCATGCGGGAACCATCAAACTCTCCAACAAAGCGCAGCACCTGGGCGGCCAGCTCCGGGTAGGGGTCTGCCAGTTCTTCTTTTTGAGGCGGTTCCTGTACCCTGGGCGGCACGGCGAACACCGGCGCGTCCTGGGTGGCGGAAATGGCCATTTCCGAAGTGTCAGCAATCCGCTGGATTTCCTCCCGCACTGCCTGGGGCATTTCCTCATCATAAATCGTCACCGTGCGGTCTGGCGCGATGTGGGCAACCGTTTTGTAGTCCCCGTGTTCTTCCTCCAGCCGGTTCCACACAGTAATTCCATTTCCCAAATGGCCATAGCCCAGATCGTAGGCTTTGGTTTGCGGCATAGCAGGAGCCACAGGCTCCTTGTGCACTGCAAAGAGCGTGAAGGTTCCCTGCCGGAAGGCGGTGAGGTTTTCAAATGCCTGCCGGCGCAGGGCGTACATCCTGTCATCCTGCGGGGTGGCCTCCCAAATGGGGACCATCATCTGATAGATTTCTTCCACACGGGCCGGGTCGTCAAGCTGCGGCTCAATGAGCTTCACCGCGTCCCAATAGTCAAAGCCAAAGGGATAGGGGTGGGGCTGTTCCTGCGGCACGTTCTCAAAGAAAGCGCGGATATTCTGGGCAAGCTGGTGCTTCTCATACTGCGGCATGGCGGCGCGGTCCTCATCGGTGAGGAACCGCCCCTGGGCGATCATGGCGCTGACGCGCTTTTCCACAGCGGGCCATTTCAGCTCCACCTTGGCGTAGGGGGCGGTGATACTGCCGTGGCTGAAAGAAACGCCTTTACTGAGCTGGTAGGTCACATCATCATTCCCACCGGAATGGCCGCTGTACTCGCCGTGGTAGTGCTTTAAGAAATTCTCCCGTTCCTTGCGCTCTGTGTGGTTGCGGTAGAAAGAATACACGGCCAGCCGGTAATCGGTGCTGCGTTTTCCACCACGCAGAAGATTGTCAATCTCGTCCCCGGAGATGAAAAATCGCCGCTGGGGGTCGTACCCTTCGGCGGCGGTAAAGTGCAGCGGTTCCCGCTGCAGGTCGGAAAGCTGCTCCAGCAATTTTTGCGGACGGTGGAAATGGAACCGCAGCAGTTCCCGGTTTTCTCCGTATGCTGTGACAAACTGCTCCAGTTCATCCCGCAGGTTCTGCAACCCCTCTGGATGGCCTAACAAATCACTTATGGCGGCGCTTTCCTCTGGAAAGCCTTGATGCGTGTTGTAAATAGTATTTACGGTGGGAAGGAATCCCGCGTCGGCGGTGCCTTCTGCAAAATCCTGCCGGAGATACCATAGCTGCGCGGCCCGTTGCTGGCGCTCGTACTCGTCCACCCGGTCAAGCTCACTCTGGGACATATACCGGCCCAAATCCAGCAGTTCACGGATACGGGCCGCCGCCTGTTCCCAAGAGATGAGGGTGGCGCTGGAACGCTTGGCGCTTTCGCCCTGGGCAATACGGATTCCCTCGGCATTGTACCAGATGGCGTACTGGCGGCCATCCAGATAAAAGCCAGCGCCGTTCTCGCCATAGTGCTCTGCCAGGAACCTGGCATTGTCCGGCTTATCCTTTTTGAAATAGGCGCAGATGATGAGGCGGCTGTTCTGGTCGTTGGCACCAATGCACAGCGCCTCGTCGATTACCTGCTGAGGCAGAGCCGGGTGAGGGAAAATAGATGGTTGGGCCGTACCCTCGGCCTGGGCTGGCTGCTGAAACGCCGCAAAATCAAAAAGGGACATCTGCTGGCTCTCCTGGTCGGGGAGCGTTGGGATGTCCGTCTGAATGAAATATTCTTTTTTGTCAATGAGCTGGGCAGTCCACTGGGCCACAATATCCCAGGAAAAAACGGATTCCCTGGTGCGGGATGGGTAAGAGCCTTCCCACATGAGCAGGCCATTCTCCTGGGGCTTATATCCCAGGCGCTGCCCGTCAGAGATGATCTCGGTGTACCGGTCCTGATAGGCTGATCTCAGATATTCCGCCCGTTCCTGAACGTCGCTGTGAACAGAGAAGAAAAGCTCGATCTGATTTTTCTTATATTTCAGGTCATCGTCCTTATTGGCGATGATGGCCATGATCTGCTTTTCATCCAAAAGCGCAGGGAGCTGTTCGCCGCCTGCGCTTTCTTCCGGTTCATCAATTAGCTGTAAATCAGCTCCGCCAGCACCGTTTCCTCCGCCGCGTTCTGCAGGTTGTTCATCATCTGCACCCACTTCATCTGGTCGCTGGCTTTCAGTTCCTCTGTCACGCCCTGGTTCTTGGCCATCTGCGCCACGATCTGCTCCATCCGGCGCTGGGCGGTCTGCTGGATCTCCGCCAGATGGCTGTTCAGCTTGCCGCTGGTCAGCAGGTTGGTATACGTCACCCTGCGGTGCTCCTTGAGGAATTTCTTCCGAAGCAATGCGTATTTCCCATGGGGAACCGGCTCCTCCTGGGGCGGCAGAAGGTTCGGCAGATTGTAGTCGCCCTGCCTGGTGTAAGTGATCTCGGTCATATTCAAAACTCCTTTCCGGCTGTGTGTTTTCCTGTTCAGTTACAGCATACTGGTTTTTCTGCTGGGGTTCAAATGTGCGATTTTCTTTTTGGGGCTGTCTTTGCAGGGCAAGGACCGTGCGGGAAATGGCGGAAAGGCACATCTGGGAGATGTCTCCGGTGGCCACGCCCAAAGCGTTCAGGGTCTGTGGAGTGTTGAAATTCAGCACATCCCGAAAATCCTCATCCTCAAAGTATTCAGACGGGTCAAGGCCGCAGCGCACCAGCAGCATATATCCAATGCTGTTTTGCACCGCTCTGCGGTATTCCACCTCCAGGTTCAGCTCGTCCAGTTCTTCCAGAAAGCTGCCTTCCGTGAGGGTTTTCAATTCAGAAAGATAGTCGGGCATATTATCCTCCACGGCGTTCTTTGCCGCAGAGAGCAGGGCTTCGCCCAAATCCTCCTTGTGCTCCAGTTCTCCAAAGCTGTTTTCCAGCGTTTCAATGATGTCCGGCGCGTATTCCTCCCGCACCGTCCAAAGGGGGACGGGGCGGGGGAACCGGGCCTCATGGGTATCGGAAATATCAAAGTAGTATTTCAGTCGGGGTTTTCCATTGTGTTCACCGTCAAAAACGGCAATGCCGTTTGCGCCCCGGTTTACCCAGCGCCCAAATTGCCGGTTCCATCGCTCGATCTCCAGGACGGCGGTGGCGTCTGGGCGCTGGGCGTAGACAAGCAGTTGTTCATCGAAAGAAAGCCGGTAGTTGCGGCAGGCAGAAGCCAGAAACGCCCGCCACTGGTCAGGAGCTGTCACGCTGCGCTGCGTTTCCTGGTACAGCTCCGTCAAGGCTTTATATCGTATCGCCATCGGTTGCCCCTCCTTTTCTTATTCTTTTTTCGCAGCTTTCAGTTCTGCGCTGTAATCCTTATCAGGGTCATATTGATTGCACAGGGAGAGCAGCAACAGCCAGATGGTATTTCCGGCCTCCTTCGGGTACATCCGAAGCGCCACGCAGGGCGCATGGTCACTGTCAACAAAGGGCCTCCCATAGCGCATAAACTGGTCGATCAGCTTTTGAGCCATCTCCCGGTATTCTTCATAGGGGTTCTGTTCCGCCTGCTGATGGAGAACCGTCATCAGCAAGTTGAACCAGTCCTCATGCGTATCCAGTTTTACGGGCGGTAAAGACGCCATTTTTATCACCTCATCTTTCCATGGCGACGGCCTGCCGCTGCCGGGGAATGGAAAACCCGTAGACTTTGGCGATGTCGTCGCCCAGCCTGCGGGTCACTCTCGTAATATCGGCGCGGGTTGCAATGCCGCGATATAGTTTTTCTTTCAGCAGTTCAATTTGAGAAGGGCTGGCGCTGTCCTTGTAAACGCGGTAAAGATAAAAGTTCGTGCCATCATGGTGGATGGCGTCGCACCGCAGATCACCCAGCCGGTCCACATACCAGGTGGAATAATCCGTATCGGAATACAGGCAGTCCCGGATATTGCCGCTGGGGATTTCCTTATATCCCATGCGCCGACCATTCCACAGGCCCAGGTCGCCTACAACCAAAATCGGCTGGGAAAGCTGTACATTGAGGTTAGCGCGTTCATCATCCAGGTAATCCCCATTGATCTCATACATCAGGGAAATGCGCTCATCTTCGGATAAATCCGGGTAGTCCGCCTCCAGGTCATCCCTCCAGTCCTCATAGTCCAGGCCATAATTGCTCCAGATAACGTGTCTTTCCTCCTTCATCGGGCTTCACCCCGGTCTTTCTGCCTGGGCTTGATGGGCTGCCCCTGCTCGTCATAGTTTCTGGGATCGGCGGCGGGGGTCTGCCAGCCAAACATGGAGCCGGCAAACATGGCGGCCTCCTGTGCTTTGGTAACGCCATTCTTCACATTGCGGTCGTCTGCAAACTCTCGGTTCTGTTGGGCGTCAGGAGTTGAAAAATCATAGCAAGGGCTGTAGCCTTTTTCGCCCCTGGTCAGAAGAATCAGCTCCCCGGATGAGGGCAGTACACTAAAACACTGCACCGGCAGAGAAGAACGCAGCGGGATCACGCTCCCGTGAGTTTGCTCCAATCGTTCCGCAAATTCGCAAATATGATACAGGGCGCTGGAATACCCGCCGCTGGTTTCAAAATGGGTTTCGTCGATGAACCGGCAGGTGCGGTCGCGGGTTTCTCCGCCGCCAGTGAAAATGCGGATGTGGTCGCCGTCGGGAATGCGGAACAGCTCCTTGTAGCCGGGCGTGATAAACCGGATACCCTGTTTGGCCTTTTCCATGTGGTGTTCCAGGAATCGGGCAACATAGGCGTAGAGGTAAAAGTTGTAGTCTCCATAATTGGGATTGCACCGGAGCATATAGGTGTGCTGGGGCGTCTGCACCTTAAAACCGTACTCGGCGCAGTAGTTTCCCTCAAACTCAGCCTCCGGGTTCTGATAGCAAAACCTGGTCATGCTGTCACGGGTACAGAGCAGCCCATTCTTCTCCCGCAGAGTGATGACCACCTCATCAAGCTCCGCCTTAAACTCGTCCGTCTTGTATTCCCTCCGATGGTCGAACCAGGAAGTGTAAAACTCTTTTCCAGCGCCAAAATCCCCGCGCAGATGGCCGATACAGCCGGTTTGCCCTTCAAGCTGGCTGCTCTGGTTGTACGCATACAGGCGATCCTCCGGGGTCATGCTGGTAATTGTCAGTTCCATTATCGCTCACGTCCTTTCTTTTTCGCTTGTCGTTTTTGCTCCGATATGGCTTTTTCCCTTGCCTGCCAATATTCGGGGTGGTGAATTTGCACGCTGCTATTGATAACAGCCTCATACGCGCCGGGGCTAAAGCGCTCGTTCACTGGAGCCTGGATCATCTTTTTATCCATCAGCTCCCGGAGAGCCACCTGCGCGTCGCAGTCCTCCTCAAAGCAGAGGTAGCCGCCCTCAACAAAGCCGCAGCCCATCGCTTCTTTTCGGAATACCTTTTCCGCCAGCTCCCGGCGCACCATAACGCCGCCATGCCCTGGGGTAGAAACGGAATAAACGCCGGGGCAGAGCGTTTCACATTCCTGGATATTGCCCCATGGGGAATAGGAAGGGGCCTCCGGCACAATAGTGTTTTGCCGCTGATCCTCCAGGCACTGCACCTCCTCCTGCGCCCGCGCCACCAAATCCTTCTGCGCGGAAAACAGATCGCTGAAATAGTGGCCCCAATCGTAGTCCGTCCGGTTACTGCATTTCCAGGTGACAAACTGCTGGGGCGCTGTCAAATGAACGCCCAACACAAACTCGCTGTCGCCCACATGACAGGAATCCGTAATGATATATCCGGCGTTTTCTCTGTAATCCATCATCGTTCACGCTCCTTCGTGGTTTTCTTTTGAACCTGTTCCTGCTGAATCGAGGTAAGTCCATGTTTGGCCCAGCCGGGAAGGTCCTCCGGCTGTATCGTTCCCAGCACGTCCATGCGTTCATAGCGGCTTTCTTTGCCAGTATAAAGGTCAACGCAGTAACAGGCTGACCCCCTGCTGTGTGGGGAAGCCCCAAAGCCTCCCATACAGAGCTTGAGCTGACGGGTAGCCCTGCGGTATTCCCGGCGCAGCACCTCCGGCTTTATCACTATGATTTTCCCGTGCAGATCATCCTCATGGGAAATGGGGATGCAGCCCTCCGCTGTGATGGGGCGGTCGTCTATGCCCTGTATGCGGGGCTTGTTCAGCTCTATGTGGGTTTTCTGTGCCTGTTCGGCAATCCGCTGGCCGAACAGCTCCACAATCTCCGGGAAATCATCACTGGCCATCACTTCGCTGTATTCTGCAAATAAGGCGTTTTGCCGGCAAAAGGCGCACATATACTTCATGCCGGTTTCATCCTGCGGATTTTCCCCCAGGACAACCTCGCGGTCGCCTATATGCACCGCCTGGATAATCTCATAATCACCGGCCATGCGTTTTTCTGTGGAATCATCGTTCATCCCTCTGCCTCCATATCCTGTTTGATAAATGCTTGGATTTCCTTTACACTGGCAAAATCCCGTTCATCCCCGGTAAGGTAGCGCACCGTATCTCTCCATTGGGACAGCGGGTAGCTGTTCTCATCCATCCTGCACAGGTCCAAAAGGGCCGCCCGCCGCAGGATAGGCGAAAGATTTAAGTCGGAGATGAAACAGCCATGCCGGGCCGCCAGTATGTCCAGCAGGTGCAGTTCATTCATGGCAACACCTGCTTTCTTCGGCTTCTTTCAGCAATTCCTCCACCAGCCTGCCGCTGCGGACTTTATTCCGGTCTGCCAGCACCTTGTTCTGGACGCACAGCACCGCCCGGATGTTGGGAACGGTAATGCCGGGGATCTCCACCATCTCCTCCGGGGTGATGGTGAGAAGCTGCACCGGGGAGTAACCAGCCTGGGCAAAGATGCGGAACAGTCGTTGCTCAAATCGTTCTCTCATCTGCAAAGCTCCTTTCTTTTTTGGTATGTAAAAGGGGCGGCCCCGCATGGCCGCCCCTGGCTGGTTACTTCTTCCGGCTTCTGACTTTCAGGAAAATCAGGCCGCCGATGATGAATACCACCAGCCCGATGGCAATAATCGCTTTCAGTTCCATAAAATCATTCCTCCTTACACAGATTCAAACCGCCGTTATTTTGCGGTATTTTTGCCTTTCTTGCGCTTGCCCACATAGGCCGCAACGCCCAGGGCGGCAGCCCCCATAGCGGACACGCCCATCAGGGCCGCCCACAGCCAGGGCTTGCTGTCGTCGCCGGTTTTCGGGGTATCGCGCAGCTCGTTGTGCATTTCCGCCACGGTGGTCTTATCCGCAAAAATCGTCACCGTCTTATCCGCAGGCAGCACATAGTTGGCGCTGGCCCCATCCGACACCTCGGACACGGTGTAATCGCCTACGCGCAGCCCCTCGATGAAGATTTCGCCATTTTTATCGGTTTTGAAAGTCTGGTCGTAGCCGTTGGCCCCGGTCACGCGGAAGGAGAAGCCTTCCACCTTGCCGTCGCTGGACGTCTTTTCAATCCGCAGGGAACCGGTCTGGGCCATGTTGGTAAATCCAATCCCGGCCTCGTTCTCTACCTCGTAAATCTTGCCGTTCTCGGTGATCTCCACATAGTAGGCGTTTTCATCCAGCAGGAAGCCCTCCGGTGCTTTGGTTTCCTTTACGAACACGCCGCCGTAGAGGATGTGGGCCATCTCGTAAATGCCGGTGCTGGTTTCCTCCAGCTTGCCCAGCAGCTCGTCACCCTCGTCCAGTTCTTTGTTGCCGTTGGTGTCGCGGTATACCTCGAACTCGGCCCCGGTGAGCTTGTTGTCGGGATAATCCTTATCCACCTTCGTCAAACGCAGGTCACCGTACACGCGCTCATTGGCAAGGGAGATTTCCACAACCTGCCCATCTTCCTCCACGGTAACGGGGATCACTTCATCGGAGAGGATGAACCCTTCCGGGCTTTCCAGCTCTTTCAGCACCCAATTTCCGTAAGGCACACCTGCGAAAGAGAAGCTGCCATCCTCCGCTGAGGTGGCGGTGGCCAGGGCATTTTCTGCGGTAAACTCGGTTTCGTCGGACTTAAACAGGCCGATGACAGCCCCGCCCAGGCCCGTGCCGTTTTCGTCAGTTTTGAGGCCCTTGATTTCGCCGCGGATCAGCTCGTTGGTGACAGCCTCGCCATCATTGGCGGAAATCTCTACCACAGCAATGGAAGGCCCGCCGTACTCAAAGGTGAACGGGAAGGTTTCGCCGTTCAGCAGATAATGACTGTCGGTGGACAGCTCTTTCAGGTAGAAGCTGCCGAAAGGCAGGTCGGTGCTGCAAACGGCCTGGCCGTTCTCATTCACAGAAACGATTTCCAGAAGCCCATCTGCCGGGATCACGGAACCATCCGCTGCGGTGATGTCCTCCTGGGCATAGAGGCCAAAGGTCACGGCGGAGATTTCTCCATTCATGCCAATGCCAAAGGTTTCATCCTGCTCCAGCACCTTGTCAAGCGTCACAAGGGCTTTTTGGCGCAGGTTGTAGAAGCTGGCAGAGGTTTCGGTGACTTCCACCTCCTGGCCTGCGTACACCAGCTCCACGTTGGTGACGTTCTCGCCGGTATCCACCATGCCGTGAGGGAACTGGATTTCCTTCACCTGGAACTTGCCCAGGTAGAGGGGCTGGCTCTGGGCCGTCCCGTCCTCGCCGGTGGTGATGGTGTCCACTACCTCGCCCGCAGAATAGCGCAGGGTGCCGTCCAGGGTGTAGACGTCCTCCAGGGCGGTGATTTCAAACACCGCACCGGGCAGGCCCTGCACCTCATACACCGGCTGGTAAACGCCTTCGCTTTCTGCCACAGAGGAGAACACCTCGCCGGTCTTGCTGACTTTGATGATTCCTTTCTGGGCCATGTTGGGCTTGGTGACTTCGATCACCGTCACGCCGCCTTCCTCGCTGGAATGATCCTCGGTCACATCAAAGTAAACCGGGGTGCTGTCCAATACATAGCCATAGGGGGCCTGTACTTCAACCAGGGAATATCCCGTGCCGTATTCCAGCTTTTCAGGCGTTACCAGATAGCCCTCGGAATTGGTGTAGAACGTATCAATGGTGGTCGGCGTCGGGTAAGTGAAGGTCATTTCCACCTTGCTGCCATCGGGACGGTAAATTTGGAACCCGGCCCCCGCATAGGGGATGGTGACGCCGGTTTCCGCGTCCACCTTGACCACCTTGATGAAGCTCTCAAAATTGGCGTTGTTGATAAGGTAGCGGTAGGTCTGGCCGTCCTGGGCGATATACACTTCAAAATCGTCCATCAGCTCGCGGCCTTCCCAGCCCTTGGTCTGGCGGACGATATAAGTGCCGTAGGGCAGCTTCTTCGACTGTGCAAAGCCGTTCTCATCGCAGACGAGAACATCGCGCTCGGATTCCTTGGCATTTTCATAGCTGCCGGCTGATTTCAAGAATACCTGGAACTCTGCGCCGGATTCCGGAGTTTCGATCTGGGTTTCCCCATCATCGGTGTGCTTGATGATGGCAATGTCGCCCTTGATGACTTGCTCCGTCACATCGTTGGCTGTATCGTTCAGCTCAATGGTATAAAGCTCCGGTTCCGCGCCTACCTTGTGGATGGTGGAATCCAGCAGGTAGCCCTCGCTGGGGCTGATTTCACGGATTGTCCAGTCCGAATCGCAGACGTAATATCCGGTAGTGAACTGGCCGTTCTCATCCGTGGTGAAGCTGTCGATGAGGGTATCTCCCTTATACAGCCCATACACAGCGCCGGCCAGGGAACCGTCGCCCTGGGGCGCACCCGTTTCCACATCGCTCTTGGTGACGGTGACGCGGAACTTCTTCAGCACGTTGTTCACACTCTTATGGGTAACTTCATTCCACTCGATGGTGGCTGTCTGGGAATCCGGCACCACATAACGGATGGGGGTATCCACCTCCTCCAGTACATAGCCCGTGCCGATGAGCACGTTTTCAAAACGCGCCACACCGCTGGAATCCGTCACAGCATACTCATCCACCGGCTGCCCGGAGAGGGATGTGCCGTACAAGTGGAAGGTCATGCCCTCCACCAGCCCGTCCTCGCTGGTTTTCGTCACTTCCAGGCTGCCGCGCTTCAGCTTGTTATTGAAAGTTACGGTGGCGGTCTGGCCGCTGACGATGGTCACGCGCTGGGTTTCCTGGGGTTCGTACTTATCAATCGACTGCTCGGTTACGGTATAAACGCCGGGATTGAGGTCGGAGATGTCGATCTCGCCCGCCTCATTGGTGGTCTTGGTGGCGCTGTACCCCTCGCCGGTGATGGTGAAGTTGATTCCGGCTACCTGTCCATCCTCGGAAGTCTTAATCAGCTTCATATTGCCGGTTTTCACTTCCAGGTTCAGATAGCCTACCATCTGGTCGGAAACGGTTTCCCCGTAGGTGGCAAAGTCCTGTTTGCCGCCGCCAGTAACGCCGTCCGTCCAAACCACAACGCCGCTGCGCTGGGCAGTCACTTTTTCCGCCTTAATGGTCACAGAGCCTTTGATGGCCTGGGCGGAAGTGATGGTGAGCTGGTTGCCATCCACAGAGAAATTCAGGCCGGTGGTGCTGCTGGAGAAGGTGTAGTCACCCAGCACACCGTTGGTATCCGTGAGAGTGAGGGAATACTGCTGGCCATCCCATTTCAGCTCATAGGAACCGGCGTCTACGGTGCTGCTGAAAAAGCTGGGAAGCATAGTATGGCGCTTGACCGCGCTCTCAATGGCGGAATACTGGCTGAAAATCTCGCTGTACAGGGGATGGTCGGCGCTGATATATTCCGTCACGTTATTTTTGCCCTGGGCGTTGGCGTCCACATGGTTAAACTGGCTGTCGCGCTCACCCACGACAGTTTCCCAAACAAGAAGCTGGGTAGCGATATATCCCGCGATCTTGCTGGCGTCCTCCGGGTTCCCACTCATCCATGAGGTGCTGGCGTTGCCCTGCCAGCCATAGGTCATAATCCGCCCGATATATTCTTTGATGGTATCCGGCGGGATGGTGGGGTTCAGGTTGGACGGGTAGTTATCCCAGAAATCTTCGCCCCGGCCCGTGTACTGGTCGCCGGTATTCACACCGACGCCCGGCTCAATACAGTAGATGGCCCTGCCATTGAAGGCGTCCTGGGTGTGGACGGAAAAGCTGTCGTTCTCTCCGGTGGACCAGCCGCCCAGGAAATTCAGGGCGGGATGGCCCCATCCGGCCTTGTTGGGGTCGCTGGCACGGGGCAGGTCGATCATATACGTCGTCATGGTTTCGCCTGCGGCAAAAGCCGTGGTTCCTGTCCCTACGAACACGCCCAGGCACATGAGCAGGGCCATGAACAGGGACAGAGGCTTTCTCAATGCTTTCATCGTGTTACCTCCTTGAAATGGCCGCAAAAAAAGCACATCGCTCTGGATGTGCTGCTTACGGCTGGATTCTGTTTACGTTCTAAAAAAGAGAGGTGCGCCAGGCGTTCTCCACCTCATCCGTTCTATCTGCCAAACCTGTGGATTCTTGAAAGAACCAGCCTCCCCAAATATCTTCTTTTTTAGGCTGTTTAGGTGGTACGAGGGGGTGAGGTGTGGAGAGGGGGAACAGCGAAAACGCCAGTTCCCTGCAAATGGGCGCACTGCTCCCTTGGTAGTGGACTATCTCTCTAAACTGCGCTGGCGCTTGCGGTAGACTTCCAGCGCCTTAACAATGGTGTCCTCGATCTTCTGCGTGGGCGTCCCCGGCGCAAAAAACCGGCTGATTTTTTCCTTTGGGATTTTGAACTGTTCTTTTTGATTGGGCTTTTCCTCCTTCATAATGGAAACAAGGGCGTCTTTGGCCAGCCGTTCCCCTCCAGTCTTGGCTTCGGACATCTGGCGCATTTTGATGGCCTGGGCGTGGGACGGGGTACAGTCCATCTCGTCCATGATAGCGAACAAGTCGGCCTGTTCATCTTTTCGCAGGTAAGACAGCTCCACCGCAGGACGTAGGGCAATCTGAAGCATTTCCTGGTCTTTCAGGACCGAGTTGTCTACCAGCTCCAGAATTTCCGGGATAAGGTGGGTAAGGCGGATATATCGCTGAATTTGCCTTGCGCTATCTGGTACATCCTTAGCAAGCAACTCGTCCGAACGAATACCTATTAAATCTGCGCCCACTGGGCGCGAATTATCTTTGGGTGGCCGCCCAGCCTGTCTTTTCATAGCGTCCAGCTTCATCTTGTAGGCAAACGCCTTCTCCGAGGGCAGAATCTGCTCCCGCTGCAAGTTGGAGTCCACCATGATAATCGTGGCTTCATCATCGGTGAGCTGTCGCACAATACAGGGGATTTCCGCAAGCCCCGCTAAATCCGCCGCCTTTTTCCTGCGGTGTCCGGCCACCATTTCATAGCCGCCCGACCGTTTGGGACGCACCAGGGCAGGGACCAAAACGCCGTACTGCTTCACGCTTTCCGTCATTTCCTGCATGGCTGCGTCCATGCGAACCTTAAACGGGTGATTCGGGAAGTCGCTGATTTCCGAGGGCGAAAGATTGACAACTTTTTCAAGCCTTGCCTCAGCCCGTTCTTCCTCCGTGGAAAACAAATCATCGACTGAGGGAAGATTGAAGTTTAGCCCGTTGCTTTTCGCCATCCGCCAGCACCTCCTTTGAAAAATCCGCGTAAGCCTGGGCCACCTTGCTCCCCTTGTCGTAGGCGTAAATACTCTTGCCTGCGGCGCTGATCTCTGCGGCTTTGATGGCTACGGGAATCTCGGAACGATAAATTTTCAACACGCTCCCGTAACTCTGCCGCAGGGTATCCGCCGTCTGTCTGGCAAGGTTTGTGCGCCCATCCACCAGCGTGAGCAACACCCCGTCCACCTTCAGGGTCGGGTTGATCTGCCGTTTCACTTTATTGATGGTTTTCATAAGCTGGGTCATACCCT
This sequence comes from Pseudoflavonifractor hominis, assembly GCF_014288125.1. Lineage (NCBI taxonomy): Bacteria > Bacillati > Bacillota > Clostridia > Eubacteriales > Oscillospiraceae > Pseudoflavonifractor > Pseudoflavonifractor hominis. Next base: position 116,640 of record NZ_JACOPR010000006.1, read on the forward strand.
TGGCGGGGAGATAGTGGGCCTGCACCGGGATAATCACGCTGTCCGCCGCAGCCAGGGCGTTGATCGTAATCATACCCAGGGACGGCATACAGTCAATGAGAACTACGTCATAGTGCTTCTTGGCTTCATTGATATAGGTTCTCAGCGTAAACTCCCGGCTCATGGCGTTGACCAGGCTCATTTCCAGTGCGGACAGCTCAATGTTGGCGGGCATAAGGTCTACGCCCTCGCTGTGATGCAAAATGCCCTCATCCGTGGTGAATGGCTCATCCCGGATCACCTTTTCCATGACGGTGGCCAGGGTGGTGGGCAGGCTGTCTTGGTCTTGCCAGCCCAGGCAGGTGGTGAGGTCGCCCTGGGGGTCTGCGTCAATAAGCAGCACCTTTTTCCCCAGACGGGCTAAACCAATGCCCAGGTTCACCGTCGTGGTGGTTTTGCCTGTGCCGCCTTTCTGGTTGGCCAGCGCGATCACGCGGCCATCCCTGGGGCGGCTTCTCTGTTCCGGCATTTTCATGTCCTCCTTCTTCATAGATTTAGCCGCCCGTTGGCAAGACGGACGGCTATGTATGGGGGAACTCCGAAAGATGGGCATGAAAAAAGCCGCTTACTCTTGCTGAAAAGAATAAGCGGCTCATTAAGCTGCGATATGTAATTTTACATCTTCTTCACCGGGGAGCACATGGCTTTGAGCAGAAGTTCATCCAGGCAGCCGGTGTCCTGGTTTTCACGGAGCATAGTATTGCGCAGGTGGTTGAGGCTCTGAATCACAATACTGTTCTCGGCTGGGGTGAGGTATATCTTGAATTTCCGTTTTTTCATAGGGCGTTCCTCCTTTACGCTTTCATTATATGTAGAAAGAACGCTACACCGCAAATGTGCGAGTTCATCCACTTAAAACGTAACAGCGGCAACCCAGAAGGACAAGATAAACTGGATTCGGTTTGGTCAAATCCTGACAAATCAGGACATCCCCTTCAAAAGAAAAACCTTTCACACAGGCCGTCATGGGATCGAAAAAATGAAGGGGAAAATGCCCTCTAAAACACCCCGATTTCGGCTCGCAGTTGCCCCATTTTTTAATCATAACGGGGTCAAAAAGGGTCTGTTGCCCCATTATTAATCAAGAAAAACCGGGTCAGGCGAGGTCAAATCCTTCCAAAATCGGACAAAGGACAACAGACTTTTTGGAAAGGAAAAAGCCCGGAAAACCGCATGGTTCCGGGCTTTTTGAGCATTTTTGAATTGGTTTGTCGGGCCTGTTATCTCTTGGAGAACTGGGGCGCGCGACGAGCGGCTTTGAGGCCGTACTTCTTGCGCTCCTTCATGCGAGGATCGCGGGTGAGGAAACCGGCGCTCTTCAGAGCAGCGCGGAACTCGGGGTTCATCTCCAGCAGAGCGCGGGAGACGCCGTGACGGATGGCGCCGGCCTGGCCGGTCACGCCGCCGCCGGTGACGGTAGCAACGATGTCCACCTTGCCCAGGGTGTCGGTGGTAGCCAGAGGCTGACGGACCAGGAGCTTCAGGGTCTCCAGGCCGAAGTACTCGTCGATGTCACGGCCGTTGATGGTGATGGAGCCGGTGCCGTTGGGGAACAGGTGCACACGGGCCACGGAGGACTTACGGCGGCCGGTGCCGTACAGGTAAGGCTTCTTGCTCTTATACATTCTCGTTTACCTCCTGCTTAGTTGAAAGCCCAGGGCTCGGGCTTCTGAGCGGTCTGCTGGTGCTCCGCGCCGCGGTAGATGTGCAGGCGGGTCAGGCTGTCCTTGGTCACGATGTTGCGGGGCATCATGCCGCGGATGGCCAGCTTCATGGCCAGCTCAGGCTTGTCCTGCATCAGCAGGCGGTACTTGGTCTCCTTGAGGCCGCCGGGATAACCGGAGTGAGTACGGTAGTACTTCTGCTCCAGCTTCTTGCCGGTCAGGATGGCCTTCTCGGCGTTGATGATGACCACGAAATCACCGCAGTCGGCGTGGGGGGTGTACTCGGGCTTGTGCTTGCCGCGCAGCAGGGTGGCAGCGGCGGCAGCGGTCTTACCCAGGGGCTTACCGGCCGCGTCGAGGATATACCACTTGCGGACGATGTTTCCCTTGTTGGCCATAAAAGTGGACATGGTGAAACCTCCAATTTGCTTTCAAGTTCTATGATGAAATTTGGCTTTACAGAACACATGCCCCGCGTGTAGAATAGAACCTACGAACGGAGCGTATTGCATTATATTACAGTGTTTGGCCGGTGTCAAGGCGTTTTTGGGTAGTTTTTATTTAAAAAGTAAAAAGCTCTTTTTTTCTCTTGAAAGCTCTTGAAATCTCTTGATTACTCACTTTCGATTTTTCTTTTAATGCGCGCGAAAAGTTCTGCATTTTCATCCGGGAGGGACATTATGAACAAAATCCTATCCTATGTCCGCCGCTGTGTGGAGGATTATGACATGATACAGCCGGGGGACAAGGTCGCGGTGGGTGTGTCGGGGGGAAAGGACTCCCTGGTGCTCTTGGCCGCCCTGGCCCGGCTGCGGGAATTCTACCCCAAGCCCTTTACCGTGGAGGCCATTACGCTGGACATGGGGACCGGCATGGACTTTGCGCCGGTGGCGGAATACTGCAAGCGGATCGATGTGCCCTATACCTGCATTCCGACGGAGATCGCCCATGTCATCTTTGATGTGCGGAAAGAAAAAAATCCCTGCTCCATGTGCGCCAAGATGCGCCGGGGGGCCCTTCACACCGCCCTGCTGGAGCGGGACATCCATAAGATCGCGCTGGGACACCACTTCGACGATGCGGTGGAGACCTTCTTCCTCTCTCTGTTCTATGAGGGGCGGCTGTCCTGCTTTCAGCCTGTGACCTGGCTGGACCGGACGGGGATCTCCCAGATCCGCCCCCTGCTCTACTGCGGGGAGGGGCATATCCGCCATGTGGCCCAGCGGGAGGGGCTCCCGGTGGTGCACAATCCCTGTCCCGCCAACGGCTTTACCAAGCGGCAGGAGGTCAAGGAGCTGGTGAAGGAGCTGGGGGAGCGCTATCCCAATCTGAAGAGCCGGGTATTCGGGGCCATGCAGCGGCTGCCCCTGCCCGAGTGGGGCCCGGTGGAGCACCGGAGAATGCCGCCGCTGGAGGAGGACGAGGACTGACATGCTGAAAGTGATCCACGGGGCGGATTTCCACCTGGACGCCCCTTTCCACGCGCTGCCGCCGGAGAAGGCGGCGGGCCGCCGGGCGGAGCAGCGGGAGCTGCTCTTCCGCCTGGCCGAGCTGGCCAACCGGGAGGGGGCCGATCTGGTCCTCCTGTCGGGGGATCTCTTTGACGGAGCGGAGATCTACGGGGAGACTCTGGAGGCCCTGGAGAAGGCCCTGGGCTCCATTCGGGGACAGGTATTCATTGCCCCCGGCAACCACGATTTCTGGTCGGCCCGCTCCCCCTACGCGGCGCTGGAATGGCCGGAGAATGTCCATATCTTCACCGAGCCGCACCTGGAGACCGTGGAGCTCCCGGAACTGGGATGTACGGTCTACGGTGCGGCCTTTACCGGGGCGCACCGAAGTGACCGGGTGCTGGAGGGATTCCATGCGCCGGAGGACGGGAAGATCCACCTGCTGGTCCTCCACGCCGACGGCACACCCAACAGTACCTACGGCCCCATTACTGAGGAAGATCTGGCCGGGAGCGGGCTGGACTATGCCGCGCTGGGGCACATCCATGCCCGGATCGGCCCCCGCCGCGCCGGAGCCACCGTCTGGGCCTATCCCGGCTGTCCGGAGGGACGGGGTTTTGACGAGCTGGGAGACAAGGGTGTCCTCTGCGGCAGCGTGGAGCAGGGGAATGTACAGATGGATTTTGTGCCGCTGTGTTCCCGACGCTATCTGATCCGGGAGGTGGATGTGACCGCCCGGATGCCGGAGGAGGCCCTGCGGGAGGCCCTTCCGGAGGGGGAGAGCCCGGACTTCTGCCGCATCCTCCTCACTGGAGAGCGGGGCATGGAGGGGCTGGACCTGGAGAAGCTGGAGGCCCTGGCCCGCCCCCACTATTACAGTGTTTCCGTCCGGGATAAGACCCGGATGCGCCAGGACCTGTGGGCCCGGGCAGAGGAGGATACCCTGACCGGGCTCTTCCTGCGCGCCATGCGCCGCCGGCTGGAGGAGGCCCATGACGAGGAGGCCCGGGCCGCTGTGGAGCGGGCAGCCCGCTTTGGCCTGGCCGCACTGGAGAATCGGGAGGAGCCGCAATGAAGATCAAACGAATGACAGCCACCTTTGGGCGGCTTCAGAACGAGACGCTGGAGCTGGGAGAGGGGCTCAACCTGATCCAGGCCCCCAACGAAGCGGGAAAATCCACCTGGTCGGCCTTTATCCGGGCCATGCTCTACGGTATCCCCACCAAGGAGCGGGACCGGCAGGGCTTCATTGCCGAGAAAAACCGCTATCAGCCCTGGAATGGCTCGGCCATGGAGGGGCGCATGGAGATCGAGTGGAACGGGCGTCTCATCACCCTTCTGCGCAGCCAGAACCGCACGGTGCCCTTTGGCAAGTTTGAGGCGGTGGACACCCGGACGGGGGAGCCCATTCCGGAGCTGACGGCGGAAAATGTGGGAGAGACCCTTATCGGGGCGCCCCGGGAGGTCTTTGAGCGCTCGGCCTTTGTGGGACAGGGAGCCACTGCGGTGGACGGCTCTCCGGCGCTGGAAAAGCGCATCTCCGCGCTGGTCTCCTCGGGAGAGGAGGATGTGTCGGGGGCCCAGGTGGAGCGGAAGCTCAAGGACTGGCTCAACCGGCGCAAGCACAACAAGACCGGCTGGATCCCCGAGCTGGAGCAGACCATCACAGAGTTGAACGAGGCCGCCGGGCGGCAGTCCAAGGCCCATCGCACCGCGGAGGAGGCCCTGCTGAGTCTGGACGGGCTCCGGCGGGAGCGGGACACCCTGGCGGTGGAGCTGGCCTATCACAAGGCGGCGGCGGAGCAAAAGAAACGTACTGCCTGGGAGCAGGCCCAGTCAGAGCTCTCTCAGGCCCGTGCGGAGGAGGAGAAGTACCGCGCGGAATTACGCAGGGACGGAATGACCCCCGACCGGGAGGTCCTGCGCCGGACCCAGGAGGAGCTCAACCTGCTGCGCAATGTGGAGCAGAAGCTCAAGCAGGCTGAGCGGGACTATGAGGCGGCCATCCAGGCCGCCAATCAGGCCCGGCAGGAGGCCTCCGACCCCCTCTTTGCGGGGATGTCGCCCCAGGAGGCATGGGACAAAGCCAATCTGGACGCCGACGAGGTGGATCTGGAGGAGCCGGCCTCCGGGGGAACCCTTGCGGCGGGGCTTCTGCTGCTGGCCGGAGCCCTTGCAACGGCTGCCGCAGGGGTATTGCTGACCCCCTTTGCCTTCCTGGGCACGGCGCTGCTGCTCGTGGGGGGGATCATTCTGCTGGTCCAGAATGTCCGGCTCAAGCGGCAGGCTGCCACCATCCAGGAGGAGCGGGAAGAGATCCTCACCTGGTACGGCGTGGAGGATTCGGAGGAAATCCTGGCCCTGGCGCGGGAATACCGTGCCGGGTGGGAGAGCGCCCATGAGGCGGAGCGGGAGCGGCAGAATGCCGAGCAGACGCTCATTGATCTGAAAAATGAGCGGGAGCGCCTGCGGGCCCAGGTCCTGCCGCTGGTGCAGGGATTTGCGCCTGGGGCGAAGGACGCCTTTACCCTCTCGGCGGCCATCTCCAAGGCCCTCTTCCTCCAGGAGAAGCTGGAACAGGCGGCCATCCGGCGGGAGGGTGCGGAAAAATTGGTCCAGCGCCTGCCCGCTCCCCAGGAGGTCCCGGAAGCGGTCCCCGATGTGGAGCCCCGATATGACGGCACCTATACCGCCGTGCGGCTGAGCGCGGTGGAGGGCGAGATCGGGCGGCTCAACAGCGTGCTGGCCATGGCCCAGGGAGAGCTCAAGACCCTGGGCGATCCTGCCCAGACCCAGGCAGATCTGGAGCGGGCCCAGGAGACGCTGGCCCTGCGCCGGCAGGAGTATGAGGCCATCACTCTGGCCCTGGAGGGACTGGAGGAGGCCAACCGCTCCATGCAGGCGCGCTTTGCCCCCGCCCTCAACGAGCGCGCCGGGGAGCTGATGGAACGCCTGACCGGCGGCCGCTATGACCGGGTGACCCTCACCCGGGAATTTGAGGCCATGGCGGAGGAGCGGGATGGGATGCTGCCCCGGCGGGTGCTCTCCCTCTCCCGGGGAACGGCCGATCAGCTCTACCTGGCGGTACGCCTGGCGGTGTGTGAGCTGGCGCTGCCCGATGCCAATGCCGCGCCCCTGGTGCTGGACGACGCGCTGGCCAACTTTGATGACGGCCGGATGAAGCTGGCCCTGGATGTGCTCCGCTCTCTGGGCAGAGAGCGGCAGATCCTTCTCTTTACCTGCCACAGCCGGGAGGGAAATTATCTCTCCGACGCCTACGACGTCCAGCATATTCCCTTGTCTTCGCGGGGCGAAGGGAGTAATCTGGTATGAACGGCGCAGAAGGAGGGGAGGCCATGATGAACCAGGCTGGCCAGGAGGAGGGGCTGACCAATGGTCAGGCACTTCGGCTGGACCTGTATTTCTGGCTCCAGGCGCTGGTCATGGCGCTCATTGCCCTGATTTTGGTCTTTACCTTTGTGGGCCGGGTCGTGGGCGTGGACGGCAGCTCCATGGAGCCCACCCTCCGGGACGGAGATATGGTCCTGCTCCAGAGTATCGGCTATCAGCCCCGGCAGCACGATGTGGTGGTGCTGACAAAGCCCTTTGGAAAGGTCAACGGTCCCATTGTCAAACGAGTCATTGCGGTGGGCGGACAGCATGTAGCCATCGACTACGATGCCGGTACGGTCACGGTGGACGGGGAGATCCTGGAGGAGCCCTATCTCAATGAGGCGATGGAGCGCCCGCCCGAGGGATCCCTGCGCACCATCACAGAGGTCACGGTCCCCGAGGGGAGTATTTTTGTGATGGGGGACAACCGCAATCACTCCGATGACAGCCGCAATGAGCTGCTGGGCGTAGTGGATGAGCGGTATGTTCTGGGGCGGGTTATCGCAGTGGTGCTGCCCCTGTCCGACTTCGGTCTATTGGAATAGAAATCAAAAAGATGCGCCCGTCGGCCTTGGCCGGCGGGCGCATCTTGGCGCATAGGGACAGGATCAGCAACATCAGCGGCGGAGGATCACATGGATGTAGCTGAGCTGCCGCTCAATCAGGGTCTGGTTATCCAGGGCGTCACCCATCTGGATCTTCTGGGTGAGCAGCTCCTTGAAGCAGTAGAGAATGATCTCATTCATGGACTCCCGCTCCTCCAGCGAGAGGGAGGCCCCCTCCAGAACGGGCTGGAGCATCTGCCAGTTGCGCTCCACCAGAGAGCCGCAGGTGAGCATCTCCAGCACGCTGTCATCCAGTTCGCCCAACTCCTCCGGGAAGACCTCGTAATAGGCGTGGATGATTTCGGTGAGCTCTCCGCTGTACTTTCCATAAAAGAGGTTATAATAGGCGTGGGGATGGCGGAATGCCGAGGCGCAGAAAAAGCGCCACATGAACAGAAAACGCTGGAAGGCATCCTGCTCGTCGGCCAGATAGCGGGCCAGGTTCCGGTTGTAATCCTCAAAATATTTCATTGAGGCGTAGACCGTCAGATGGTCCAGGTCCTTGAAGTAGTTGTAGAGCGTGGCGCTGTTGTAGCCCGCCCGCTTGGCTACCCGGCGCAGGGTGAGGGATTCCATACCCTCATTTTCCATTAACTCGCTGGCCGCATTGATAAAACAGGCGAAAATTTGATTGCGCTGTTCGGCCCGGTAAGGGGGTCTTGCCATGATAATGCCTCCTTAAAGTTCACCAGTGGCGCACAAAATTGCGCATGGTATCGTTCTGCCTTGATGGGATAGAAAATGAACTTATAAGTATGATTCCGGAGAGCGGAGCACTTTCCAATTCATTATACCGCGCCAATCAAATATAATCAAGATGATTATTCATTTATTTTTTTAATAACCGCGATTTAAAAGGGGTTTTTGCCATTGGGGGCAAAAAAATAGCTCTTGACTTTCTTGAAAAAGCATTATAAAATCACGCTGAAAGAATTGATCGTTTCAATAAAATGCGTGATGGGGAAAGAAACATTTTTAGGCATTTTACTTAAGTAGAGTGATGCCTTCTTGTGCGCCGTCCACACACGTTTATGTCCCGCAGGATCCAAAATGGAAGTTTGTAGGAGGCATCATACCATGGATAAGATTTATGACGTGATCGTTCTGGGTGCCGGCCCCGCCGGCCTGGCCGCCGGTCTGTACGCCGGTCGCAGCCGTCTGAGCACTCTCATTATTGAGAAGGGCAAGGATGGCGGTCAGATCGCCATCACCGATGAGATTGAGAACTATCCCGGCCAGATGGTCGAGGGTGAGAGCGGCCCCAGCCTGATCGCCCGTATGACCGAGCAGGCCAAGAAGTTCGGCGCTGAGCGCGCCAACGACACCATTCTCAGCGTGGAGCTGGAGGGCGATGTGAAGGTCCTCAAGAGCGCCAAGAATGAGTATCGTGCCAAGGCCGTCATCGTGGCCACCGGCGCGTTCCCCAAGCCCATCGGCTGTGAGAACGAGGCCAAGTTTATCGGTAAGGGCATCTCCTTCTGCGCCACCTGTGACGCTGCCTTCTTTGAGGACTTTGAGGTCTTCGTGGTGGGCGGCGGCGACTCTGCCGTGGAAGAGGCCATGTACCTGACCAAGTTTGCCCGCAAGGTCACCATCATCCATCGCCGCGACGAGCTGCGTGCCGCCAAGAGCATCCAGGAGAAGGCCTTTGCCAATCCCAAGCTCCACTTCCTGTGGGACACCGTGGTGCAGTCCGTGGACGGCGACGAGCTGCTGAGCAAGATGGTCGTGAAGAACGTCAAGACCGGCGAGCTCACCACCATCGAGGCCGATCCCGAGGACGGCCTGTTCGGTGTGTTCGGCTTCATCGGCTACAACCCCAACTCCAAGCTGTTTGACGGCATCCTGGAGATGGAGAACGGCTACATCAAGACCGACGACAACATGCACACCAACATCCCCGGCGTCTTCGCCGCCGGCGACATCCGTGTCAAGAGCCTGCGCCAGGTGGTCACCGCCGCTGCGGACGGCGCTATCGCCGCCATGCAGGCTGAGAAGTTCATCAACGAGTAAATGAACGGCGCGGCAGCCGCCGCACCGAACAATGAAAGGGGTATATTACCATGCTGGAACTGACTAAGGAAACCTTCGAGGAAGAAGTGCTGAAGGCCGAGGGCAAGGTCCTCGTTGACTTTTACGGCGACGGCTGCGTGCCCTGCCAGGCTCTGATGCCCCACGTGCATGAGCTGGCCGAGCAGTATGGCGACAAGATCAAGTTCTGCGCCCTGAACACCACCAAGGCCCGCCGTCTGGCCATTGCCCAGAAGGTGCTGGGTCTGCCCGTGATCGCCATCTACGAGAACGGCGCTCAAATCGCTTCCTGCGTGAAGGAAGAGGCTACTCCCGAGGCTGTCAAGGCCATGGTCGAGGCCAACATCTAATTTTCTTGTGTAGTATGGGCATCCGCCCTTGCTATAAATCTACAAAGGAAGGAGAGAAACACCATGGGAATGCTGGAAGGCAAGAAGGCCATCATCATTGGTGACCGCGACGGTATCCCCGGTCCTGCCATCGCCGAGTGCGTGAAGACCGCCGGTGCTGAGGTCGTGTTCAGCTCCACCGAGTGCTTTGTGTGAACCAGCGCTGGTGCAATGGATCTGGAGAATCAGAAGCGGGTTAAGGACTTCTCCGAGGAATTCGGCCCCGAGAACGTTATCGTTATTCTGGGCGCTTCCGAGGCGGAGGCCTCCGGTCTGGCGGCTGAGACCGTCACCGCAGGCGACCCCACTTTCGCCGGTCCGTTGACTGGAGTCTCGTTGGGACTCAAGGTTTATCATGTGTGCGAGCCCGAGATCAAAGATGAAGTTGATCCCGCCGTATACGATGAGCAGGTCAGCATGATGGAAATGGTTCTGGACGTGGATGAGATCATCAATGAGATGAAGTCCATCCGTGATCAGTACTGCAAGTACTAATTGCGCTGTGAACACAAAAGTGGTGGTAGGACGCGGCGCGCCCTGTCACCACTTTTGTCGTTATTCCGGCAGTTTCCGGGTATCTCTTATCCCGAAACGCAAACGACGTATCCCCGCGCGAAACGATGCGCATTATTACAGCCATAGATGGAAAGGCGGTTATTCACATGAACAGTGTTGTCAAGGGAACCGGCTATATCCTGGTTCATACTCCCGACATGGTGATCCACAACGGCACCACCCAGACCACCGAGCGCGTGGTCAATCCTGAGAGCGAGTACCTCAAGGAGCTGCCCAGCCACCTGCGCAGCTTCCAGGATGTGCTGGCCTACTGGCCCAACCAGACCTATATCGGCAATGTGACCCCCGCTCAGCTGGCTGAGCAGGGCACCTCCTGGGTGGACATGAAGTGCTCCGTTACCGATCGCCACGGCAAGTACGGCGAGATCATGCCCCAGGCCGAGTTCCTGCTGCTGATGCAGATCTGTGACTGCTTTGACGTGGTCAAGCTGGAGAAGGCTTTTGTGGCCGAGCACAAGGCTGCCATCGCCGAGCATCCCCTCTTTGACGAGGAGATGGTGGGCCGCCTGAACGAGGGCGTGGAGATCAGCGAGATTGAGCATCTGGTGAACGAGGAGCACGCTGAGGGCCTGTACCACAACAACAAGCTGGTGGGATGTGTCAAGCGCGCCCACGACATCGACGTGAACCTGTCCGCCCATGTCATGCACGAGAACCTGGTGTCCAAGGCCTCCAGCGTGCTGGCTCTGCTGCATGCCGTGAAGAACGCCGGCATCGACAAGTCCGAGGTCGAGTACGTCATCGACTGCTGTGAGGAGGCCTGCGGCGACATGAACCAGCGCGGTGGCGGCAACTTTGCCAAGGCGGCTGCTGAGATCGCCGGCCTGCCCAACGCCACCGGTTCCGATACCCGCGGCTTCTGCGCCGGTCCTGCTCACGCCATTGTGGAGGCCGCCTCTCTGGTCAAGGCCGGCACCTACAAGACCGTTATCGTCACCGCCGGCGGCTGCACCGCTAAGCTGGGCATGAACGGTAAGGACCACGTCAAGAAGGGCCTGCCCATCCTGGAGGACATGCTGGGCGGCTTCGCCGTGGTCATCTCCCAGAACGACGGCGTGAACCCCGAGATCGACCTGTCCATCCTGGGCCGCCACACCGTGGGCACCGGTTCCGCTCCTCAGGCCGTCATCGGCTCTCTGGTGGCCGATCCTCTGGCCCGCGCCGGTCTGAAGATCACCGACATCGACAAGTACTCCCCCGAGATGCAGAACCCCGACATCACCAAGCCCGCCGGCGCCGGTGATGTGCCTCTGGCCAACTACAAGATGATCGCCGCTCTGGCGGTCAAGAACGGCGACCTGGACAAGAAGGCCATGCCCGAGTTCCTGACCAAGCACGGTCTGGTGGGCTGGGCTCCCACCCAGGGCCACATCCCCTCCGGCGTGCCCTTCATCGGCCCCGCCCGCGACGAGATGCTCGCCGGCGAGCTGAACACCGCCATGATCATCGGCAAGGGCTCCCTGTTCCTGGGCCGCATGACCAACCTCTTCGACGGCGTGTCCTTCGTCATCCGCAAAAACAGCGGTGAAGTGGAAGAGGGCGGCGTCTCCACCGAGAAGGTGAAGAAGCTCATCGCCGAGTCCTTCCGTCAGTTCGCCGCCACTCTGGCTGTGGACGACGAGTAAGGAGGGAGACGCAATGGCTGACAAGACGAAAAAGCTGATTGCCGACACCTTCCTGGCCATCGCCGAGGGCCTGGAGACCGGCACGTTCGGCGCCAAGCCCAAGATCGCCGTCACCGCCATGGGCAGTGAGCACGGCGAAGAGACCGTGATGGAGGGCGCCGTCAAGGCCGCCCGCGCCGGCGCCGATGTGTATTTCATCGGAACCATCACCCATCCTGAGGTCACCACCGTTCCCGTGGCCGACGAGGACGAGGCCCACAAGAAGATGGAAGAGCTGCTGGAGACCGGCGCCGTGGACGGCGCTGTGACCATGCACTATCCCTTCCCCATCGGTGTGTCCACCGTGGGCCGCGCCGTCACCCCCGGCAAGGGCCATGAGATGTTCATCGCCAACACCACCGGCACCTCCTCCACCGACCGGATCGAGGGCATGATCAAGAATGCCATCTATGGCATCATCGCTGCCAAGGCCTGCGGCGTGGCTGACCCCACCGTGGGTATCCTGAACGTGGACGGCGCCCGTCAGACCGAGGGTGCCCTCAAGACCCTGAAGGAGAACGGCTACCCCATCACCTTTGCCGAGTCTGCCCGTGCTGATGGCGGCTGCGTGATGCGCGGCAACGACGTGCTCATGGGTTCCGCCGACGTGATGGTCACCGACTCCCTCACCGGCAACATCCTCTCCAAGATGCTCTCCTCCGCCTGCACCGGCGGCAGCTACGAGGCCGTGGGCTACGGCTACGGCCCCGGCATCGGCAAGGGCTATGACCGTCTGGTCATGATTATCTCCCGTGCCTCCGGCGCTCCCGTGATCGCCGGAGCCATCAACTACGCCGCCCAGCTGGTGCGGGGCAAGGTGTTCGAGGTGGCTGCCGCTGAGTTCGCCGCCGCCGAGAAGGCCGGCCTGGAGAAGCTCCTGGCTGAGCGCAAGGCCGCTGCCAACAAGTCCGCCGCTCCCGCGGAGGACGTTGTGGCTCCTCCCAAGGAGATCGTCACCGCCCAGATCCCCGGCATCGAGGTCATGGACCTAGAGGATGCTGTGAAGGCTCTGTGGAAGGAGAAGATCTACGCCGAGGACGGCATGGGCTGCACTGGTCCCATCGTCCGCGTGTCCGAGGCCAACAAGGACCGCGCCGTGGAGATCCTCAAGGCCGCCGGCTTCGTGTCCTGAATTTAATTGCATAGTTTATTCACAGATTGAGGGATTCCAACCGACCCCTGGGCGTAAATGCCTAGGGGTCGGTTTTTGTTTCTAAGAAATGAAAAAACTGTGTAAAATACGTGAAAAGATTCTGAAACTATTCTTGAAAAGGTGAAAATGGGGTGCTATACTGCCAATTGCAGTTGCAAAATAAGCTGTATATTTGAGAAAAGAAGGAAGTAATCTGGACATGAATATGAGCAAAAAGGTCCTGGCCGGCGTCCTGACCGGCTCTCTTCTGATGGGGGCGGCCCCTCTGGCCCTGGCCTCTCCCTACAATGACTCCAGCGTGACCGGCGGCAGCGAGGCCTGGAACGCATGGGTCGCCCAGTGGGACGCCGTCGCCACCGATTACACCAAGGTCTCCCTGACCCCCGGCGCCGATGAGACCGAGCTGAACTTCGCCTGGTACAGCAAGGTGGAGGACGGCAAAGCCGCCACTCCCGTGGTCCATTTTGGCACCGACAAGGAGAATCTGAAGACCTTTACCGGTACGGCGGATGCGGTGGACACCGCGCTCACCGACGGCGTGGCCTACCAGTACAACCATGTCACCGTCACCGGGCTTCAGGCCAACAGCACCTATTACTACACCGTGGAGCGCAATGGCGTCCAGTCCGACGTGGTTACCTATCAGACCCAGGACTTCTCCACCTTGAAGATTCTCTATGTGGGCGATCCCCAGGTGGGCGCCTCCAAGGGTCAGACCCAGGGAGATGTGACGCTCACTGCCGACTCCGGTGTGGGTAATTTGGCGGCCCGCAATGACAGCTTTGCCTGGGACCGTACCCTGGATATTGCCACTGCCCAGAACCCTGACCTCAACTTCATCATCTCCGCCGGCGACCAGGTCAACAAGACCGGTAAGGCCAAGGAGGAGGAGTACGCCGGCTACCTGAGCGCCAGCGCTCTGGCCAGCCTGCCTGTGGCGACCACCATCGGCAACCATGATTCTCTGAACGCCGACTATATGTACCATTTCAATAACCCCAACACCACGGAGTATGGTAAGACGCAGGCCGGCGGCGACTACTACTATTCTTACGGTGCGGGTCTGTTCATCGTCCTCAACACCAATAACTACAACGTGGCCGAGCACGAGAAGGCCATCCAGGAGGCGATCGCCTCTAACCCTGATGCCAAGTGGCGCATCGTGACCATCCACCAGGACATCTATGGCTCCGGCCTGGATCACTCCGACACGGATGGCATGATCCTGCGCACCCAGCTGACCCCCATCTTCGATGAGTACGACATCGACGTGGTGCTCCAGGGCCATGACCATACCTACAGCCGTACCAAGATGCTCTACGGTGACGGTCAGACCCATGGCACTTACGAGTTCCGTCTGAACGACGAGGGCACCGACTACGATTGGGACAACGCCTACAACACCCAGACTGACGAGAAGATCCCCCTGTACCCCGAGGAGGGTGACACCACCGGTACCGCCGCTCACGATGCCTTCCAGGCCGACAATGGCTGCTATACCATTGAGAGCACCAGCGGCAACACCGTGACGAACCCCAAGGGAATCCTCTACATGACCGCGAACTCGGCCTCTGGCTCGAAGTTCTATGAGCTCATTGCCTCCCAGCAGGACTATGTGGCCGAGCGTAGCCAGAACTGGCTGCCCAGCTATTCCGTCATTTCCCTGAGTGAGGACACCTTCACCATCGATACTTACCAGATCACCAACGACGGCAAGACGGAGAAGATCGACGATACCTTCACCATCCGCAAGACTGCGGACGGCGTGTCCGCCGCCACTCTGGATGTGGAGGGAGAGACCTACTACCGCCTGCGCGACGTGGCTGCCTCTGTTTCCGGCACCGACAACCAGTTTGATGTACAGTGGGACAACGGCGTGGTCGTCAATACCGGTAAGGCCTACACCGGCGCTGTGCCCACCGGGACCCCCGCTTCCGGCGCTGCTTCTGCGCTGAATATTACGGTGGACGGCAAGGCCGTCTCCACCAACGCCGTGCTGGCCGAGGGCAACTACTACGTGTCTGCGTCCTTCCTGGCGACTCTGGGTGTAAACCTGTAAAAAACGCCAAGCCCTGAACCAACCGACAGACAGCGGCCTCCGCGCCTGGTGCGCGGAGGCCGCTGTGCTACAAGAACGGAGTTTTGCCATGAAACAGAGAACCTTTTCCCACTTCCTGCTCCGCTGGGGCGTGCCACTTCTCCTTTTGGCAGTCTTTGTGGCTTTTGTTGTATCGATCAACCGGGTAGACAAAGTGCCGCTGGTCTCCCGGGAGGGCCAGACCTTTGAGAAGGGTGTGGTCACCCAGATTCTCCAGGATAATCTCATGCCTGACGGCAGCCGGGTGGGCGAACAGCGTGTGATGGTGCGCATGACGACCGGCGTCCGGGCTGGACAGGAGCTGGAGACAACCAGTTCTTCCGGCTATCTCTTCGGCGCGGGTTGCACCGTAGGTATGAAAGTGGTGGTCCTGCAGAGTGTGGCAGGGGAGTCCACCATTACCAGTGTGTACAGCCAGGATCGCGAGGGGGTCCTGTACCTCTTTGCCGCCCTCTATCTGGTGGTGCTGGTGCTGGTTGGCGGGAAACAGGGCCTCAAGGGCGCTCTGGGGCTGATTTTCACCTTTTTGTGTATCCTCTTTTTCTACTTGCCCCTGGTATACAGAGGATATTCCCCCTTCTGGGTGTCGGTGGGGCTGTGCGTGGTGACCACCGTGGTGACCATGTATCTGATCGGAGGACCCACCAAAAAAACACTGGTAGCCACCGGTGGTACGGTAGCCGGGGTGGTCATCGCAGGGGTGGCGGCCACATGCTTCAGCTGGGCCAGCGGCATCAGCGGCTGGAACGTGTCCGACATTGAGAGTCTCCTTACCCTCTGGAATGTGAACGGCATTCAAGTGGGAGGGCTTCTCTTCTCGGGGCTTCTCATTTCCAGTTTGGGGGCGGTAATGGATGTGGCTATGTCTATTGCCAGTGCGATTTCCGAGATCCATCAACAAAATCCCTCCCTGTCCAAACGGGCACTTTTTAAGGCTGGGATGCATGTGGGGCGGGATATGATGGGCACGGACTCCAACACGTTGATTTTGGCCTTTGCGGGCGGCAGCGTATCGATGCTGCTGCTGGACTATGCCTATGATCTGCCCTATCAGCAAATCATAAATTCCAACAACATTGGAATCGCTATCATGCAGGGCCTTTCTGGCAGCTTTGGCATCGTACTGAGCGTACCAGTGACGGTGTGTCTGGCAGTGCTCCTCTATACTTGGAAAGAAGAAAAGAGCGGAACGGAGCAGCCGTAAAACAGATCTGATTATATCCCCCGCCCATGTTGGGCGGGGGATATATTTTGGCAGTAGAAAAGGCGGTAACATTAAAAAAATCCCTTAAGAAGGACCCGGGAAAGAATGCAATCGCCTGGGTCCCCTTAAGGGATTTTATTTATATTCAGCTTATAATACGGGCCTGATCCAACCGCTGCCGAACCGGCAGAGGTGATGGATGTTTAGACGGTCTGGGCCTTGATCAGGTTGGTGGAGCCGCTCTTGCCGATGGGCACGCCGGCGGTGATGACCACGGTGTCGCCCTTCTGCACGGCGTCCTCCTTCACGGCCACTTCCACGGCCATGGAGAAGAGGCGGTCGGTGGAGTCCACGTCGCCGGTCAGGTAGGAGTGCACGCCCCAGGAGATGGACAGCTGGCGGCGGGTGCGCTCATTGGGGCACATGGCCAGGATGGGGCAGGCCGGACGGTAGCGGGAGATCACCCGGGCGGTATGGCCGGACTGGGTAGGAGTCAGGATGGCAGTGGCGTCCAGATCCATGGCGGTCAGGCAGCAGGAGTGGGTGATGGCGTCGTTGATGCCCTGAATGCCGGTGAGCACATGGCGCTGACGGAAGCGGTTCCAGTAGTTGATGGAGCCCTCGGCAGCGGTGACGGTGTCGATCATGGTCTGGAGGGCCTCCACGGGGTATTTACCGGAGGCGGTCTCACCGGAGAGCATCACGCAGGAGGTGCCGTCAAACACGGCGTTGGCCACGTCGGAGACCTCGGCGCGGGTGGGACGGGGATTGCGAATCATGGAATCCAGCATCTGGGTGGCAGTGATGACGGGCTTGCCCTGGCGGATGGTGGCCTTGATCATCTTCTTCTGGAGGATGGGCACCTCGTGGGCGGGGATCTCCACGCCCAGGTCGCCGCGGGCCACCATGATGCCGTCGGAGGCCGCAATGATCTCCTCCAGGTTGTCCACGCCCTCCCGGTTCTCAATCTTGGAGATGATGCGCACGTGCTCGCCGCCGTACTCCTTCAGGCAGGCACGGATGTCCTCCACGTCGCTGGCCTTCCGCACAAAGGAGGCGGCCACAAAGTCAAAGTCGTTCTCAGCGGCGAACTTCAGGTCGGACTTGTCCTTTTCGGTGAGAGAGGGGAGCAGGATGCTCACATTGGGGATGTTGATGCTCTTGTTGTTGGACAGCGGGCCGCCGTTTTCCACGGTGCAGACGATGTCGTGGCCCTCCACCTTCTCCACCAGCAGCTCGATGAGGCCGTCGTCCACCAGAATGCGGCAGCCGGGGCCCACTTCGTTGTGCAGGTTGGTGTAGGTGACAGAGACACGCTCGGCATTGCCCACGATCTCATCGGTGGTAAGGGTAAAGGTCTGGCCGCGCTCCAGCTGCACGGGATACTGCTCAAAGCTCTTGATGCGGATCTCAGGGCCCTTGGTGTCCAAAATGGTGGCCACGGGGACGCACATCTCGTCCCGGACATGCTTGAGCATATTCAGCTGGGCCAGGTGGCTCTCGTGGGTGCCGTGGGAGAAGTTGAACCGGGCGGCATTCATGCCGGTCTCGATCAGCTTGCGGATCATCTCCGCATTGGAAACGGCGGGGCCGAGGGTGCAGATCACTTTGGTCTTTCTCAAAGCAGTTACCTCCAAACCATGTAAATGGCAGTTCAATTCCAAAAAAACAGTCTATCCATTCTTACTTATCTTGATTATACCTTAGAATACGCGCGCGTGAGAAGCGTCAAAAATCACAAGAAACGGGGGGCGGACGCAGAATACTCCCCACGGCGTGACAAAAGAGAGGGAAAATGTTCCTTAAGTTTCTCCTTGCTGAAATATGAAGAGATCTTGGTTGCCGATAGAGCTCACGCAGTAGAGGGTCAGGACCAGATCTGGGTCGATTTCACGCAGCGTATCCAGCAGATCCCCGTCAAAATAGCGCAGATCAATGGTGGTCAGCTCCGAACAGGAGAGGGCCAGGAAGGGGGCCAGGGCGCAGGAGAAGGACTCCCGCAGCAAAACGATCTTCTTTCCGTCCGGGTTGAGGTGGTTGGTCATAGTGGCGATGCCGTAATCCCCGCCGGAGTAGAGGGTGTAGGGATTGCCGCCAAACCAGTCCCGCTCCGCCACGCGCTCGGGGAACAGGAGGGACTGGGAAAAAGTGCCGGTCCGTTCCTGGGCGAAGGAGGGAGAGGCATAGGTAAAGTTTGTCTCAAAGCGCGGGATATATTCCGTAATATCGTCGGTACCCGCGTAAAGTGTGCCGGTTCGCTTTCCCTGGCTGCCTAAAAAGTAATCCTCATAGACCTTAGTTTCATAATTGGCGGGGTCGGTGTACTCGCTCGGGGTATGGATGCCGTAGTCCTGAGCGAGAATGCCGGTCAGCTCCTGCCAGGCCAGGAAGGCGCCCTCGGGCTTCCAGTGGTGATCGGTGCGGAAGAAGAGGGAGGCATAGTCCTCCTGCTGTGCAAAGAGCGGGCGCAGGTCCCAGGTATCCGTGCCATGGGCCTGGAGACCGGCGAGCAGGCGGTCGGCGTTGTCGTTGGCGTAATCGTAGATACCGGGGGGCAGGAGCGCCTCCTCCTGTCCGTCCTGGATCTTCTGAGGGGCGGCCACATAGAGCAGAGGGATGTCCCACTGCGCCAGGGCGACGTGAAGGTCATTGACAGCCTGGATTTGGGGAGAGACATCCAGCGGCTGAGCATCCGGATAGGAGAAATTCAGCGTTCCGTTGGAGAGCCGGACCACCCGGGCCGCCTGGTTCACATCCTCCAGCATCCGCCGTCCGGACAGACGCTGAAAGCCGCCGTAGAGCTGGATAAAGCCGTGGCTTTGGTCCAGGTCCTCATTGAGGGCGGACTCGGCCTGTTCCACAAATTCCAGCACATAGCCCGGGTCCCGGCGGAGTTTGCCCAATTCCTCGCGCAGGGAGCTCTGGCCGGAGAGAAAGAGAAAGGCAATGTAGCACAGTCCCATGGCCAGCAGGAGAAAGAAGAGGACGGCAGTGATGGTCTCTTTCCGGTGTTTCATAGCGCGTCCTCCTTAGAAGTTGGAATAGATAAAGGGATTATAGGTTCCCTTGACAATGAAGCTGGCCGAAATCACCAGCAGCAGAAGCAGGGCCGCAGAGCAGCACAGATCCCGTGCCAGTGCGGCGCCGCCCTTCCAGTGGGCGGTCCGCGCCCCCAGCCAGGGGAGCAACGGGGCACAGCCCAGGACGGCCGCCAGAAGAATGGGGAGGTTGTCCGTGAGGAAGAGGGAGGCGTAGCCGTCCCACACACCGGCCGCGGGCGTAAACATGGCGTGGAGATAGGGCAGAGCCACGCTCAGCTGTTCTGCCCGGAAAAAGACCCAACCCAGATTGACCAGGAAGAAAGTAAAGAGCCACTGAGTCCACTTGGGCCAGCCGCGGCCCAGGCCGCAGAATTTCTCCAGAAATTGGAGGGCAAAATAGTACAGACCCCACAGCAGGAAGGTCCACGCGGCCCCGTGCCAGATCCCGGTGAGGAGCCACACCACAAAGAGATTGCGGATGTGCTTCCAGCGCCGGTCCACCCGGCTTCCGCCCAGAGGGAAGTAGACATAATCCCGGAACCAGGTGGACAGGGAGATGTGCCACCGATGCCAGAACTCGGTGACCGAGCGGGAGATGTAGGGGTAGTTGAAGTTTTCGAGGAAATGGAAGCCGAACATACGCCCCATGCCGATGGCCATATCGGAGTAGCCCGAGAAATCGTAGTAGATCTGGAGGGTGTAGCAGAGGGAGCCCAGCCAGGCCATCCCGGTGGAGAGGGCGTGGGGGGAGAGGCCGTAGGCAAAGTCGGCTACCACCGCCAACTGGTTTGCCAGGATGACCTTCTTGCCCAGGCCCACCAGGAAGCGGCATACCCCGGCGGAGCAGTCCTCCCAGGTCTCCCGGCGGCTGTCGATCTCTTCCGCCACCGTCTCGTACTTGACGATGGGACCGGCGATGAGCTGGGGGAAGAAGGAGATGTACAGGGCCACTTTCAGCGGATTGCGCTGGACCTGGCCCCGATCCCGGTTCACATCCAGCACATAGCTCATGGCCTGGAAGGTGAAAAAGGAGATGCCGAGGGGGAGCTCGATCACCGGGACGGTGAGGGAGAGCCCCAGCCGTCCCAGCTCGCCCAGCACAAAGGTGAGGTACTTGAAGACAAACATCAGTCCCAGGTTGGAGGCCACCGAGAGGACCACCGATACACGGGTGGACTTTCCACGGCTCTTTTGGGCGTGGACCCACAGGCCGAAGGCATAGTTGACCAGGATAGAGGCCATCATCACCAGGACGAACCAGGGCTCACCCCAGGCGTAGAAGAGAAGGGAGCCCACCAGCAGCAGCAGATTCTGGGCAGGGCGGCTCCACCGGCCCAGCAGGCGGCAGGGACCGTAGTAGCCCAGCAGCATCAGAGGCAGGAAGAGGAAGAGAAAGATGGAACTGGAAAACAGCACGCTTCAGGACTCCTTTTCAGCGAAAATCTCAGGTGATGAACCGCCCCACTGCCGGGATCTTGGACAGGAGCCAGGCCAACACAGCGGCACAGAGGAACACCAGCAGGGACAGCGCGGGCACGGCGGCCACCGGAGCAAAGGAGAGGGTGGAGATGCCGAGGTGGCGCAGCAGCATGATAAACAGATCGTGGCACAGGTAGATACCGAAGGTAATGGCGGAGAGCCCTGCCATCTGCTGGCGGCGGGAGCGCTCGTCACTCATGCCCAGGAGATAGCGGAAGAGCACAAAGACCGCCACGGCCATGGCGCACACCGTGGGAGAGAAATAGCTGTACAGGGTAAAATCCGAACTTCCGCTCCGGAGGGAGAGCCACTCGGTGCCCCATACGGTGACCGCGCCGCCCAGCAGACCCAGCAAATAGAGCAGCAGCTCCGTAATACGGCCCAGGGTGTAGGTTTTCAGATAGTAGCCTAGCACATAGTAGCCCGTGTAGCCCAGTACCAATTCCAGCTGCAGCTTGTCCATCCAGGTGGAGAGGGTCGCGCTGGGACGGATGCGCAGCAGGGTGGGCAGGAGCATGGCAAAGACAAAGACCAGCAGGAAGAAGAAGTGGAAGTCCGAGCGGGAGGCCCCCCGCACGAAGGCGCGCAGGAAGGGGGTGACCAGGTAGAGCCCCACGATCATGGGGAGGAACCAGAGATGATAGTGCAGCTTGCCCCACACCAGCTCCCGCAGGATTTGCATGAGTGCAGAGAGGGTGAGGGGCGTCCCGTTCAGGAACAGGGCAAAGAGCCCATATACCACGCTCCACACCACCAGTGCCACCACGATGCGCAGGATCTGCCGGAAGAAGAGGGAGCGGTAGGAGAGAGACTTCTTGGGATCCAGCAAAAACATCCCGGAGAGCATGACAAAAACCGGGACACACCAGCGGGTCAGGCCATCGTAGACGTTAAAGACCCGCCAGGCGCCGGAGGCCACCGGCACCTCGGAGATCCACCCGCCGGAGAGATGGAGGATCACCACCGCCAGGGTGGCGGCCACACGCAGCAGGTCGGCGTAGACCAGCCGCCCGCCCTCGCCCCGGGCCATGGCTCAGCTCCGCTGGGGGACGATCTCGATCCAGTACCCATCCGGGTCCTCGATGAAATATACCCCCATATCGCGGTTTTCAAAGCAGATGCAGCCCATATCCCAATGGCGCTGGTACATGCCGTCGAAATCGTCGGTGGTAAAGGCCAGATGGAACTCACACTCGCCCAGGTCGTAGGGCTCAGTCCGGCCCTTGACCTCGGTCAGCTCCAGGGTGAAGGAAGAGGAGCCGTCGCCCAGAAAGAGCAGACGGAAGGAACCGTCGGGGCCCTCTTTGGTACGGACGGGACGGAGATCCAGCGCCTTCTCATAGAAGTCCAGAGAGCGGCCCAGATCGAGCACATTGAAGTTGAAGTGGTTGAACTGAAGCATGGGAAACACCTCTTTGCAAAAGTGAAACTGCCCGCTCCCGATGGAGAAAGCGGGCAGTTTATCATATCATATGGGACGCTTCCGCGCAAGGGAAGGGGGGTTATGCCCGGTCCCGACTGCGCATGAATTCGGCCACCCGGCGTCCCGTGGGGGTGGCGGCCAGGCCGCCCTCGCCGGTCTCCCGCAGGGAGGAGGGGAGACTGGCGCCCACGGCGCCCATGGCGTCGATGACCTCATCGCAGGGGATCTGGCTGACCAGACCGGAGAGGGCCATCTCCGCGCAGGAGAGGGCGTTGACCGCGCCCATCACATTGCGCTTGACACAGGGGACCTCCACCAGACCGGCCACGGGATCACAGGCCAGCCCCAGGGTGTTGGCCAGTGCCATGGCACAGGCGTGGGCCATCTGCTCGGGAGAACCGCCCATCAGATAGACGATGGCGGCGGCGGCCATGCCGGAGGCGGAGCCCACCTCGGCCTGACACCCGCCCTCCGCGCCGGAGATGGAGGCGCGGCTGGCGATAACCTGTCCAAAGCCGGCGGCCACATACAGCGCCTCGATAAACCGGTCGTCGGGCAGGTCATAGCGCCGCTTCATGGGCAGAAGGACGGCCGGGAGCACGCCGCAGGAGCCGGCGGTGGGGGCGGCCACGATGCGGCGCATACAGGCGTTGCACTCCCCCATCTTGAGGGCGGTGGCGATGATATCGCGCAGGAAGGGGCTGCACAGGCCCGGGCCATCCCCGTCCAGCCGGGCGCCCTCGCCGCCCACCAGTCCGCTGGCGGAGCGGCGCTCGGGGTCATAGTCCTGCTCGGCGGCCTGCATGGCCTTCCAAAGGGAGGCCATCTTTGCCTTGGAGGACCAGGCCTTGACACTGCGGTCGGCCACATCGTCCTCCAGAATAACCTGCCAGAGGGGCTTTTCCTCCTTCATGGCGATCAGAAGCATGGAATCCACGGAAGTAAACATACTTATTCTCCTCCTCCGCCCACATCCAGGTAGGTCACGCTCTTAATGCCGGGGTAGGCACGGATGCGCTCCACGGTGGCGGGTGTGATGGGTTCATCGCTCTCGATGGTAATAATGGCGTCGCTCCCCCGGGCATTGCGGTAGAGCTGCATGGAGGCAATATTGACGTTGTAGGCCGAGAGGGTATTGCTCACGGCGGCCACCTCGCCTACGCGGTCCTCATTGCGGATAATGAGGGTATTTTTTTCGCCGGAAAAGACGGTGCGGATGCCGTCCACGGAGGAGACCTGAATGCGCCCGCCCCCCAGAGAGGCGGCCACCACCGCGATGCGGTGCAGATCCTGGTCCATGGCACGGATCTGTACAGAATTGGGGTGGGCGTCCTTGAGCACCCCGTGCCGGAAATGGAAGGAAAGACCCGCCTCTTCCGCCAGCTCAAAGCTCTGGGGGATGCGGGGATCGTCGGGCTCCATCCCCAGCAGGCCGGCGATCAGGGCGCGGTCGGTACCGTGACCGCTGCCGGTTGCGGCAAAGGAGCCGTGAAGGGTCAGCTCCGCGCCGATGGGCGCGCTGCCCAGCAGCTTGCGGGCGATCAGGCCGATCCGCACGGCGCCCGCTGTGTGAGAACTGGAGGGCCCCACCATGATGGGTCCCATGATGTCAAAGATCGTCATACCGTCAAAGTGCCTCCTTAGTTTTGGGACGGAGCGTGCCGCCCGACTTCATGCGGGCTGGGTCAGTCCGCTTTTTTATTGATAAATTCCGGCCGGAACTTACTATACACGATTTTTTGTTCCTTATACAGGCCGTAATAACCGGAGAGGGTGTAGGAGATCGCGATGCAAACGGCAAAGAGCCCCATGCTCTGGCCGGTGAACATGGCGCTGCTCCCCTCGCCGAAGAGCTCCAGGGCCATGAGCAGAGAGGTAATGGGGCAGTTGGTCACGCCGCAGAACACACAGACCATACCCAGTCCCGCGCCAAAGGAGGGGGAGAGGCCCAGCAGCGGCGCCACCGTACAGCCGAAGGTGGCGCCGGTGAAGAAGACCGGTACGATTTCTCCGCCCTTGAAGCCGGCTCCCAGGGTCAGCGCGGTGAAGAGCATTTTCAGCAGAAAGGCCTCCGGGCGGGCGTGGCCCTCCACAGCAGCATGGATGATGCTCTCGCCCGCACCGTTATAGTCGAAGGTGAAGGGGTTCCACAGCCAGACCAGCAGCGTGAGGGCAATGACCAGAAAGCCGCCCACCGCCGCCCGCAAAAAGGAATTTGGAAAAAACCGCTGGTAGAGGTGGGGAACCGTATGCATGATGCGGCAAAAGAGAATGGAGAGCAGGGCAAACAGTACGCCCAGGACGATTACCTGAAGAAGTGCCACCGGACTCAGGTCGGGGATGCCGGTCAGTGGGAAGGCGGTGGCCGGAACGTGGAAGAGCTTGGCCACCCACAGGCCCATGATGGAAGAGACTGCACAGGGGACGATGGCCGCGTAATAGAGCACCCCCACGCTGACCACCTCCATGGCAAACATGGCCGCTGTGATGGGGGTGCCGAACAGGGCGGAGAAAGCCGCAGCCATGCCGCACATGGTGATGATACGGCTGTCCTTGTCATCCAGCTTCATCCACTGGCCCACCTTGGAGGAGATGGAGCCGCCGATCTGGAGGATGGCGCCCTCCCGGCCGGAGGAGCCGCCCACCAGGTGGGTGAGGATGGTGGAGAAAAAGACCAGCGGCGCGGTACGCAGACGAAGGGGGACATTTTCCCGTACCGCCACCAGCACAAAGTTGGTGCCCTGGTCCTTTTCCAGGCCGCACAGGCGGTAGAGGGCCACAATACAGATGCCCCCCAGCGGCAGCAATCCGATCAGCCATAGGTGGGTGGTGCGGGCAGACGTCGCCCAGAAAAAGGCATGGTAGAAAGCGGCGCTCACACAGCCTACGATCAGTCCGATCAGGCCGGAAAAGATCAGCCATTTCAGCACACTTGCCGGTTCCGCCACCAGAGCGGAGAGCCGGTTCTTCCAGTCTTCCATGAAACAGACTCCTTTCCTGCGCGGGTGCAGGGAGGCTTCAAATTTGCCGGAATGTGATGCTATACCGCACAGTCTGTCAGTTGCCCTCATTATAACATAGGAGCGGGAGGAAGAAAAAGTTTTTTGCGGTTTTTCGTGGAAATATTCCTCTATTGTGCTATAATGGTACCGATTGAATAGACTGCAGCATAGGTTGCCCACGTGTGAAAGGGCCTATGATTCGATAAAGAGATGTCCTTTCCGAAAGGGGGAGGACCGCAGTCTGTGCAGAGCGTAGCATTTCCGATTCGAGGGAAAATGCTGCGCCGGTCTGATTTGAGAGAAAGAGGAGGAATCATCCTTGCAGCCGCCTATATGGATCAGTTTGTTGCTGGGAACTCTTTTGGCGGAAATACCCTTATCGGCCTGTTCCGCCGCACTGGATGAAGTCAGCTCAGAGAGCCTTCGCCGTCAGGCGGAGGAGGGAGAGCCACGGGCGGTCCGGGTGCTGCGGTGCCTGACCCACCCCACCGTTTTTCTGCGGGGCGTGGCGCTGTGGCGGATGCTGTGTATGGGAACGGCAGGGGCCGCGGCCTGGAATCTGAGCGCAATCTTCTGTACAGGAGAGACCATGTGGGCGGCACAGGCCAAACGGGCAGCCGTTTTGCTGGTGGTGCTGCTGGGCTTTTATGTACTGACCTGGCTGACGCCGAGACGGGTCGCGCTGCACGATCCGCTGGGGGTATTGCGCACGCTCTGCCCCTGTCTGCTGCCCTTTGTGACGGCGGTGCGTCCCATTACCGGAGGGCTGGCCTGGGTGGTGCGGCAGATCCTGCGCCGCTTCGGCATTGACCCGGCGGCGGAGGGCGGAGCCATCTCGGAGGAGAATATCCGCCTTCTGATGGACATTGGAGAGGAACGGGGAGCCATTGACTCCACCGAAAAGGAAATGATCGAAAACGTCTTCGATTTCAACGACCTCACCGCGGAGGACGTAATGATCCACCGCACCGAGATCGTGAGCCTCTGGGTGGAGGACACGGACGAGGAGATCCTGCATACCATCGAGGAGAGCGGACTCTCCCGCTTCCCGGTCTATGACGAGGACCTGGACGATGTGATCGGCATTCTGTACAGCCGGGACTATTTCCTCAACAGCCGGAAGGAGCACCCCCTCCCCCTGCGGGAGCTGCTGCGCAAGGCCTATTTTGTGCCCGGTTCTGTGGCGGCAGGCAATCTCTTCCGGGATATGCAGAGCAAGAAGATCCACATGGCCATGGTGGTGGATGAATACGGCGGCACCTCCGGCCTCATCACCATGGAAGACCTCCTGGAGGAGATCGTGGGCAAGATCTATGACGAATTCGACCCCCAGGACGAGCAGGAGATCATCCGCCTGGAGGAAAATCTGTGGCGGGTGGCCGGTTCGGCCGAGCTGGATGACCTGGCGGAGGCACTGGATGTGGAATTTCCGCCGGATGAGGAGGCGGAGACGCTGGGCGGCCTGGTCTTTGCCCAGCTGTCGGTCATTCCGGAGGACGGCAGCTGCCCCGTGGTGGATACCGTGGGACTGCACATTCAGGTGGAACGGCTCTCGGAGCGCCGGGTGGAGTGGGCATTGGTCTCCAAACTGCCCCCGGAGGATACCGAGGAAGAGGAAAAATAGGATTGCAAAAAAGAGAGCCCCGGATGTTTTCCACATCCGGGGCCTTTTTTGTGCAAAACTTTAGTTCTTCAGGCTCTGCATGGGGGCGGGAATACGGCCGCCGCGCGCCACAAAGGCATGGCTGGAGAAGGGGTGCACCGGCATGACCGGAGCGGAGCCCAGCAGTCCGCCGAACTCCACCATGTCGCCCACCTTCTTGCCGGGGGCGGGGATGATGCGCACCGCAGTGGTCTTGGAGTTGACCATGCCGATGGCGGCCTCGTCGGCGATGATGGCGGAAATGGTGTCGGCGCTGGTGTCGCCGGGCACGGCGATCATGTCCAGACCCACCGAGCAGACGCAGGTCATGGCCTCCAGCTTATCGAGAGTGAGCGCGCCGCTCTGGGCGGCCGCGATCATACCCTCGTCCTCGGATACGGGGATAAAGGCGCCGGACAGGCCGCCCACGTGGGAGGAGGCCATGACGCCGCCCTTTTTCACCGCGTCGTTGAGGAGGGCCAGAGCGGCGGTGGTGCCGTGAGTGCCGCAGGCTTCCAGGCCCATCTCCTCCAGAATACGGGCCACGCTGTCGCCGATGGCAGGTGTGGGAGCCAGAGAGAGGTCCACGATACCGAAGGGGACACCCAGACGGCGGCTGGCCTCCTGGGCCACCAGCTGGCCCATGCGGGTGATGCGGAAAGCGGTCTTTTTGATGGTCTCGGCCACCTCATCAAAGGGCATACCCTTGACCGACTGAAGGGCGTGATGGACCACGCCGGGGCCGGAGACGCCCACGTTGATGACACAGTCGCCCTCGCCCACGCCGTGGAAGGCGCCGGCCATAAAGGGGTTATCCTCCACCGCGTTGCAGAAGACCACCAGCTTGGCGCAGCCGAAACCGGCCTGGTCGGCGGTGAGCTCGGCGCACTCCTTGATGATCCGGCCCATGACGCCCACGGCGTTCATGTTGATGCCGGCCTTGGTGGAGCCCACGTTGACCGAGGAGCAGACATACTGCGTGCGGGCCAGAGCCTCGGGGATGGAGGCGATGAGCTTCCGGTCGGCGGGGGTAGCGCCCTTCTGAACCAGGGCGGAGAAGCCGCCGATGAAGTTAACGCCGGTGGCCTTGGCCGCGTCATCCATGGCCACCGCGAAGGGAACGTAGTCCTTGGCCTCGGAGGCCCCGGCCACCAGGGCCATGGGCGTGACCGAGATGCGCTTGTTTACAATTGGGATGCCATATTCCCGCTCGATGTCCTCGCCGGTGGAGACCAGACGGTCGGCATAGCGGGTGATTTTATCATAGATCTTCCGGCAGGCGATCTTGGGATCGGAGTCGGCGCAGTCCAGGAGGGAGATTCCCATGGTGATGGTGCGCACATCCAGGTGCTGCTGGTCGATCATGTGGATGGTATCCAGGATTTCGTTGGTATTGATCATGTGCCCGGCTCCCTTCTTAAATGCGGTGCATGGCGTTGAAGATGTCCTCGCGCTGGATGTGGATGGACAGGTTGTGCTCCTTGCCCTGGCCCTCCATCAGAGCAACCAGCTCCGCAAAGGGAAGGTCGATCTGGGCGCAGTCCACCAGCATGACCATGGTGAAGTACTCCCGCATGATGGTCTGGCTGATATCCAGAACGCTGACCTTGTGCTCCGCCAGGAGAGCGGTGACAAAAGACAGAATGCCCACGTCATCTTTTCCCAAAACAGTTACAATTGCGCGCATAATTTGTTTCCTCCTCAATATCTCACGCGGTCTGCGCTTTACTCTATGTCGGATCATAAGCCCATGTGAACTACGCTCTCTTTCCGGCTTCTCCAAGTAAGGAAAACAGGGAAAGGGTTTGACGGAAAAGTGTTCGGCTGTGGCGGTCACTTTCCGAAAAAAGGCTTACAGCGGGATTATTATAGCATAGCATAATTTTGCTTGTAAACTGCATTTTCTACGAAAAACATGAAAAAATAAAGAAAAAATGGTGCGCACGGGAGAAATCCATGCGCACCGCTCATGTGTCTTTCTATGGATTACATTTCGGAAATGACCAGGGAGCCCAGCTCTCTGCGAAAATCGGCGCACTGGGCGTCGCTGCCATGAAACTCCACCGTAGCAGGCTGGTCCCGGTCGATGGAAAACAGGCCCATAATGGACTTGGCATTGACCACATAGCGGCCGGAACAGACATCGATCTCACACTCATGCTGATTGGCCAGATTACAGAAACGCTTTACGTCGTCCAGTGAGGGCAGGTTGATCTGAAAACGACTCACTTGTCTCATCTCCCCAATAAAATTACGGCGGCGCGGATGCAGACTCCCGCGCCTTTTTTCTTTACGCTGGGGCATCCATGCCGTATAATAAAAAGATACGGGAATCCCCGCGTGTGCTGTCGAGCTGATATTAGGATATTATACGTACTTTACGCCCAAATGACAAGATAAAATATGAAAAGATAAAGCGAAGGAGATACCATGAAGATCGCCATTTATACCTTGGGCTGCAAGGTCAATCAATATGAGACCCAGGCGATGGAGGCTGAGCTCTCCGGCAGAGGGCATACCCTGGTCCCGTTTGAGGGACATGCGGACGCCTATATCATCAATACCTGTTCCGTCACGGCGGTGAGCGACAAAAAGTCCCGCCAGATCATCCGCCGGGCCCGGAAGGAAAATCCGGATGCCGTGATCGGGGTCTGCGGCTGTTATGCCCAGACCAATCCCGAGGCGGTCCGTGCGCTGGAGGTGGACCTGATCTCGGGTACCGCCGGACGCATGGCTTTTCTGGACGATCTGGAGGAGCTGCTGGAGGACCGCCGGGCCGCCCGGATGGCGGGGGAAGAGCCCCGGGTGACGGTGGACAATGCCCTGCGCCGGCGCGCCTTTGAGGTCCTGCCCGCCGGCGGGCTGGAGGGGCGCACCCGCGCCATGCTGAAGGTGGAGGACGGCTGCGTCAACTTCTGCACTTACTGTATCATTCCCTATGCCCGTGGCCCCATCCGTTCCCTCTCCATCCCGGAGGCGGAGGAGCAGTGCCGCCGCCTGGGGGCGGAGGGATACCAGGAGGTGGTTCTCACCGGCATTGAGATATCCTCCTGGGGTGCCGAGTGGAAGGACGGTCCCACCCTCATTGATCTGGTGGAGGCGGTCTGCCGTGCGCTGCCCGAGGGCACACGGGTGCGTCTGGGCAGTCTGGAGCCCCGCACCATTACGGAAGAATTCTGCCGCCGGGCCTCTGTCCTGCCCAATCTGTGTCCCCATTTCCACCTGTCCATGCAGAGCGGCTGCGACAGTGTGCTCCGGCGGATGAACCGGAAATATGATACCGCACGGTATTATGAGAGCGTACAATTACTCCGGGAATACTTTGACCGCCCCGGCATCACCACTGATCTCATTGTAGGCTTTCCCGGGGAGACCGAGGAAGAGTTTGCGCAGACCCTGGCCTTTGTGGAGAAGTGCGCCTTTTCCGCCATGCACATCTTCCCCTACTCCCGCCGCTCCGGGACGCCGGCGGCCGCCATGCCCGACCAGGTGCCCAATGCGGTCAAGGAGGAGCGGGCTCACCGGGCCGGGGAGCTGGCCCGCCGTCTGGAGGCGGCCTATCTGGAGCAGTGGGTAGGGAAGACTCTCCCCGTGCTCTTTGAGGAGGAGCGGGACGGGCTCTGGCGGGGCCACGCCCCCAACTATGTGGAGGTCTTCGCCCCAGGAGAGGGACTCCACAATGTAGAAAAAGAGGTTAAAATTACGAAATGGAGTGAAAATCATCTGATAGGAGTGGTGTAAAATGAAACGGCGCGCCCTGTCTCTCAGCCTGTCCCTTCTGCTGCTGGCCGGATGTACTCCTGCCCCGGAGCCATCCCCGACCCCTGTGCCCACCGTCAGCCAAAGTCCGGAGCCGGTCTCTTTTGATGCATTTTTAGCCGGGGTGAATGAGGCACGGCGCTCTGCCCTGGAGGGTGGAGAGCCCATGGACATCTCGGCCTGGACATCGGACTTCCGGGAACAGAATGACACCTTTACCGAAGCGGAGATGGAGCGGCTGCTCACCCCTCACAATCTGGAGAAGGCCCTCACAATGGAGACGGCCCGGGAGGACATCGAGACCTTTTTCACCCTCCTGCGCACCACATACGGTGCGTATGACTATTTCGGCGGGGATGAGGTCTTTGGCCCGCTGGAAGAACAGGCCATCGCGGCGCTGGAGAGCGGGAAAGAAGAGGGAGACATCCTGTATTCCAAGGAGATCCGGGACATCCTCTATGACACGGTGAGTCCGGTCATCCGGGACGGACACTTTATGATTGGTGAAAAGCACCTCATTGAAGAGGTCCGGCAGGAGCCCTACTATGTCCCGGATCAGTACATTGCCGACCCAGAGGCGGAGGGACTGGACCCGGCCTATGTGAAGCCTACGATTGGTCCGGACGGCGCCATCACCTACGGCTTTTTTGCTCTGAGCCATGATGGGAGCGATCTGCCCGAGACGCTGGGCGGGTATACCCTGGACTGGCAGCCCTGCGGCATTGCCGAGCTGGAGGAACCGGAGCCCTTTATGTTTGCTGAGCGGGCATATGAGGGCCTGCCCATGCTGGTATCCCGACAGATGTTTTCCAATGAAAATTTGCCGGAGAGCGAAGCGGAGCTGGAGCGGTTTGCGTCCTGCGGCGGGGAATATGCCGACGCGCCGGTGCTGCTCTTTGATGTGCGGCGGAATCCCGGCGGAAGCGACCGGTGGATCATGGATTGGTTTGAGGGGTGGACCGGCCAGCCGTGCGCTTCCAGATGGGTTTTTGGACAACGGTACAGCCAGCTCTCCTGTAAGGCGTTCTCCTATCCGGAAGAACAGATGGGGAATTGGCGTGTCGCTCAGGAGGAGGGGACCTGGGTACCCCGGGAGGGGGTCACCTTCCTGCTCACAGATAAGGGAACGGCCTCCTCCGGTGAGACGGTGGTGGAATTTCTGCACTCCGTGGAGAATGTGCTGGTGGTAGGGGCCCCGTCGTCAGGATGTGCACTGGTACCAAACAACTGGCATTTCTATCTCCCCAATACCGGGATCGAGGTGTATTTCGGCACCGGGCTGAACTTCTGTGAAACGATGGAGAACCGGGATGGCACGGGGTATCTCCCCGACCTGTGGGTGAACCCCACGGAGGTCCCGGCGGCGGTGGCCCGCCTGTGTGCCTATTACGGCTTGAACCCACAGTAAAAAATATCCCGCGGAGCCGATCGGCTCCGCGGGATATTTTGCTTGATTCAATACCGTTCCGGCCAACCCAGCGCCCGGCAGCACACATTGATCCAGTTCACCAGGCGCTCCCGGGGGAGCAGATAGTTGATGAGCAGGGACATGGCCACACCTGCGCCGGTGTCCACCATGCGGTTGAGGGCGTAGCTCACATAGGTGTCCACCGGGGTGTTGAAGAGTACGATGCACAGCACCACGCCGCCGGGCTGCACCGCCCCCACCCAGAACACCTGGGCCAAAATAATCAGGATCACGACGCCCACAAAGAGGAGGGGGACCAGCAGGAGGCGGTTGCTTCCATCCGGGACAAAGATAATGTAGATCCGAAAGAGTCCCATTCCCAGAAAGCCGCCGATGATGGTGCCGAAGAGGCGGTTGCCGCCGTGCAGCTTGGAATGGTCCATGTTGGCGCCCATACCGAAGATGGCACCGATGCAGGCAAAGGTGGGGTTCCGGTTGATGAAATAGTAGATCAGGGCACAAAGCGAGGCAGAGAGGGCGGTCTTGAGATTGCGCAGACCCACGTGGGGAAGTGGGACGGGGGGCTTGTTCATGACAGACACTCCTGTGGAGAACACGGTGGTTCTCATATTTTGTTGACAAGACAAGAATACCATAGAACGGAATGGGATTCCATATTACAGGAGAAAACTATGCAGTTTTTTGCATAAAGTTGTATAGACAAGAGAGCTGGTAGGATGTTGTGGACTGTGCTATAATAGCGGGAAATGAGAGTGAGGAGGAACACTATGAGCCGAGCCGACGAACTGTTTATCCAAAATTGCAAAGAGATTCTGGCCCATGGAGTCTGGGACACCGACCAGAATGTCCGGCCCCGCTGGGAGGACGGAACGCCTGCCCATACCATCAAAGCATTCGGGATCGTCAACCGCTATGATCTGCGGGAGGAATTTCCCGTCCAGACCATCCGGAAGATGGCCTTCCGCAATGCGCTGGATGAGCTGCTCTGGATCTGGCAGAAGAAATCCAATCAGATTCAGGACCTGAACAGCCACATCTGGGATGCCTGGGCCGATGAGAGCGGTTCGATCGGAAAAGCCTACGGCTATCAGCTGGGCGTAAAGCACCGCTATCCTGAGGGGGAGTTTGACCAGGTGGACCGGGTGCTCTATGACCTGAAGCACAACCCCGCCTCCCGGCGCATTCTGACCAATCTCTATAACCATGCGGACCTGCATGAGATGCACCTGTATCCCTGCGCCTGGTCCATGACCTTCAATGTGAGCGGGCGCACCCTCAACGCCATTTTGAACCAGCGCAGCCAGGACATGCTCACCGCCAACGGCTGGAATGTGATGCAGTATGCCGCCCTGGTCCACATGCTGGCCCAGGTGTCCGGCCTGGAGGCCGGGGAGCTCATCCATGTCATCGCGGACGCCCACATCTACGACCGCCATGTGCCCATTGTGGAGGAGTTGCTGGAACGAAAGCCCTATGACGCCCCCAAGCTGTGGATCGACCCGGCAGTGGAGGATTTTTATGCCTTCACACCGGAGAGCCTGCGCCTGGAGGGATATCAGGCCCATCCGCTGGCCGGGAAGATCCCGGTGGCGGTATAACCAATCCGAAAGACGAAAGTGGGGAGAGCCATGTACGCCATCGTAGCAGTGGATGAAAACTGGGGGATCGGCCGGGACGGGGACCAGCTGGTCTACCTCTCGGAGGACCTGAAACGCTTTAAGGCCCTGACCATGGGTCATGCGGTGATCCTGGGCCGCAAGACCCTGGCCACCTTTCCAGGAGGGAGGCCTCTGCCCAAGCGGCGGAATCTGATCCTCTCCCGGAATCGCGCCTTTTGCTGTGAAGGGGCAGAGGTCTTTTCCAGTCTGGAGGACCTGTGCGCCGCCGCGCCGGAGGATGCCTTTGTGATCGGCGGAGGGAGCGTGTACCAAGCCCTCCTGGAGAAGTGCGACACCGTCTATGTAACCAAGATCCAGGCGGCCTTTCCTGCGGATACCTTTTTCCCGAACCTGGACCGCCTGCCGGAGTGGCATGTGTCCGAAGAGGGGGAGATGCTGGAGCAGGACGGCATCCGCTACCACTATGTGACCTATCGGAGGAGATAAGCATGTATCTGGACGACATCCGGGCCTACCGTCCGGAAAATGCCCAGGAGGAGGCCGACCAGCGCATGATGCTGGAGTATGCCAGGCTCTTCCCAGGGCGGCTTCTGACCCGGGAAAATGAGGTGGCCCATATCACCAGCTCCGGCTTTGTGGTCAACGCCGACGGCTCCAAGGTCCTGATGGCCCACCACAATATCTATCGGGTCTGGGCCTGGACCGGCGGCCATGCGGACGGGGAGGAGGATCTGCTCTCCGTGGCCCTGCGGGAGGCCCGGGAGGAGACCGGCGTAACCCATGTACTCCCCCTCTCCTCTGACATCATGTCTCTGGACATCCTGCCGGTATGGGGGCATGTGAAGCGGGGGCGGTATGTGCCGGCCCATCAGCACCTCAACGTGACCTATCTGCTGGTGGCCGACGAGGGGGATGCCCTCACCGTCCGGGAGGGAGAAAACACCCGGGTGGGCTGGCTTCCGGCGGCCGACCTGCTCTCCTATACCAATGAGTGGCAGATGGACGGGGTGTATACCAAGCTCCTCCGCCGGGCCCAGGCCCTGTTGGCACGGTAAGGCGCGGAAAAATGGATTGCCTTTTTCCACAAAATAGGCTAGGAATAGACCGGGTGGTGGTGTATAATATGGACAGCACCCATGTCTGCAAAGGAGGCAATCTGATATGATTCAACTTGATGTGTCCAACGCCACCGGCTTTCTTCCGGAGGACTGGCTGACATCCCGTACCGAGCGGCTGGAGCAGGCCCGCGGCTGGCTGGAGAACGGCAGCGGAGCCGGCGGCTCGTTTACCGGATGGGTCCACCTGCCCCGGGATTATGATAAAGAGGAGTTTGCCCGCATCCGCTGCGCGGCGAAAAAAATCCAGTCCGACTCCCAGGCCCTGGTGGTCGTGGGAATCGGCGGCTCCTATCTGGGCGCCCGCGCGGTGATCGAACTGCTCAAATCGCCCAACTATAACCTGAAGAAAAAAGACACGCCCGACATCTTCTTTGCCGGAAACGGGCTGTCCACCGACGCGCTGCTGGAGATCATTGACCTGGTCAAAGACCGGGATTTTTCTGTCAATGTGATCTCCAAGTCGGGCACGACCACCGAGCCCGCCGTGGCCTTCCGGATCTTTAAGAATCTGCTGGAGGAGAAGTACGGGAAGGAAGAGGCCCGCCGGCGCATCTATGCCACCACCGACGCCCACAAGGGAGCCCTCAAGGGACTGGCTGACTCGGAGGGGTATGAGACCTTTGTGGTACCCGACGCGGTGGGCGGACGCTACTCGGTCCTCACGGCTGTGGGCCTTCTGCCCATCGCGGTGGCCGGTATCGATCTGGAGAAGCTGATGGAGGGCGCGGCCCAGGCGATGGAGGCCCTCTCCGTGCCGGGGATGGACAACCCTGCTTGGCAGTATGCCGCCGCCCGCCACGCTCTGTACACCCTGGGCAAGCGCACCGAGATCCTGGTGGGCTATGAGCCCGCCTTCCGCTTCTTTGCCGAGTGGTGGAAGCAGCTCTACGGCGAGAGCGAGGGCAAGGACGGCAAGGGACTCTTCCCCGCCAGCGTGGAGTTTACCGCCGACCTCCACTCCATGGGACAGTATATCCAGCAGGGCGAGCGGCTGATGTTTGAGAGCGTGGTCCGGTTTGCCGAGTCGCTGGGGAGCTTCACGATCCCCCATGATCCGGACAATGTGGACGGCCTGAACTTCCTCTCGGGCAAGCCCCTGTCCTTTGTGGCGGAACAGGCCATGCGGGGAACCCTCCTGGCCCATGTGGACGGCGGCGTGCCCAACCTGGTCATCCAGGCCGCCCGCCGGGATGAGCACACCGTGGGCGAGCTGATCTACTTCTTTGAGTATTCCTGCGGACTGTCCGGCTATCTGCTGGAGGTCAATCCCTTTGACCAGCCGGGCGTGGAGGCATATAAGAAGAATATGTACGCTCTCCTGGGGAAACCGGGTTATGAGGCCCAAAAGGCGGAGCTGGAGGCGCGGCTGGGCCATTAAGCGTGTTCTTAGAGTGAAAAGGGACTGTTGTGGTGATAAGTACCCAAAGCAGGCGGAACCTTTCTTTGAAATTTAAGCAAACTTCTGTAAATCAGTTGCAATCTAATCTTTGATATGGTAACATGATACAAAGACCGGGGGAGTCCCGGTGGACAAATAAGGAGTGATAATTATGGTGAGAGTGATCATGGGTGTCAAGGGCACCGGTAAGACCAAGCAGATGATCGACCTCATTAATTCTGCCGTTCACAGCGAGCACGGCAATGTGGTATGCATTGAGCGCGGCGGTAAACTGACATATGACATCCATTCCAAGATTCGTCTGGTGGAGTCCAGCAACTACGACATGGGTACCTTCGAGTTTATGAAGGGCTTCATCAGCGGCCTGTATGCCGGTAACTATGACATTACCCATGTGTTCATCGACAGCCTGACCAAGATCGTCAATGCCGATGTCACCGATCATACTCTGGAGGAGTTCCTGGATTGGCTCAATTCCTTCTCCGAGAAGAACAACATCAAGTTCACCGTGACCATCAGCGCTGACCGCGAGCTGGCCAGCGAGGGCGTACAGAAGTACTTCTAATTTGGATGATATGGACGGCGGGACCGCATGTGCGGTCCCGCCGTTTTGCATCTTTTCGGGGCTCGCAAAAAAAGATAAAAAAATTTTTTCAGAGTGTGCGATAAAAACAGGGAGCTGTGCGTTATATGGGTGAAGAGACCAAAAGAGATCCACATACAAACTTGATTTTATATTAGAAGGGAAGGATCAGTTATGATGAAGCAGAATCGCTGGAAGAAGAGTGTCGCCGCTCTGACGATGGCAGGTGTTTTGGCTCTGGGTATGGCGGCGGGGGCCGCGGTGGTCCGGCAGAAGATCACGGCGGAGCTCCGGCCCGACATCACGGTAAAGGTCAACGGAAAGGTGCAGGATCTGGACAAGGACGCCATCAGCTACAATGGCAGCACCTATCTGCCGGTGCGTGCCATCGGTGAGGCGGTCGGCATGGATGTGAACTGGGACAGCAGCACCCAAACGGTTTCTCTGGATGGGGCCAGCAACTGGGACGATGTGGACGCCTACATCACCCTGGCAAACGCCAAGACCATCGCCCTGGAGGATGCGGGACTGAGCGCCAGCAAGGTCACCTTTACCAAGGCGGAGAGCGGATGGGATGACGGACGCCCGGTCTACGATGTGGAGTTTACCTATAACGGGAAGAGCTATGACTATGAGATCTGCGCCTGGACCGGCAATATCATCTCCCGCGACGGCCAGTCCTGGAACGATAATTGGGATGATAACTGGGGCAACGGGAATGGCAACGGCAACTATATCGGCATGGCCCGAGCCAAGACCATCGCTCTGGAGGATGCGGGGCTGAGCGCCAGCAAGGTCACCTTTACCAAGACTCAGGGGGACTGGGATGATGGCCGGAAGGTCTATGACATCGAATTTGTCTCCGGCAGCACCAAGTATGAGTATGAGATTGCCGCAGCCACCGGAA
Source organism: Pseudoflavonifractor hominis (assembly GCF_014288125.1). Lineage (NCBI taxonomy): Bacteria > Bacillati > Bacillota > Clostridia > Eubacteriales > Oscillospiraceae > Pseudoflavonifractor > Pseudoflavonifractor hominis. The sequence goes on from NZ_JACOPR010000006.1 coordinate 154,308, forward strand.
CGGTTCTGAAGCGGGAGCATGAGAGCTGGAGCGGGGGAACCAGCAGCAGCACGGCCATTGGCGTGGAGAAGGCCAAGACCATTGCGCTGAACGACGCGGGGCTGAGCGCCAGCCAGGTCACCTTTACCAAGGCGCAGACCGACTGGGATGACGGCCGGATGGAGTATGATGTGGAGTTCCGCAGCGGCGGTATCGAGTATGAGTACGAGATCGACGCCTATTCCGGCGCGATCCTGAGCCGGGATGTGGACCGGGATTGAATCCCATGTGGAAATGATCGGAAAACTCTGCTATACTGAGCCCATAAGCTGTAACGGGGGGATGGCCGGCGGCCATCCCCTTTTTGTTAGGGCAAAGGGGGAATGAAGCGTGTTTCTGATGATGGAGGGCGCGTGGGAGGCGGGGCGCCGATTGGCCGCTACCGACTGTGAGGCTCTGCTCCGGCGGATCGGGCAGGGCGATGCGGAGGCCTTTGAGCACTTTTACCGCGCCACAGATCGGGCGATCTATGCCTATGCGCTCTCTCTGACCCGAAACCACCATGATGCGCAGGATATTATGATGGAGGCCTATCTCAAAGTGCGTTCGGCCGCCCATCTCTACCGGCCGGGCGGAAAACCCATGGCCTGGGTCTTTACCATTGTCAAAAATCTGGTGCGGGATCAGCAGCGGCGTACCGGCCGGGAAGAGCTGATGGGGGACTGCCCCGAAGGGGAGCTGGCCATTCCGGAGAGCGACCGGAGCGATGAGGCCATGGTCCTGCGCCAGGCCATGCGTGTGCTGAGTGCAGAGGAGCGGGAGATTGTACTTCTCCACGCGGTATCCGGACTCAAGCACCGGGAGATTGCCGGAATGCTGGAGCGACCCCTTTCCACGGTCCTGTCCAGGTATCACCGGGCGCTGGGAAAGCTGCGCGCCGCGCTGCTGGAATGCGAGGAGGTGTGAGGATGAGAAGAGAATGGAACGACCGTGAGGTAGAACAGCTGCTGCGCCGCGCCGTGGACCGAAGCGTCCCCGATGTGTTTGAGCAGGTCTCTTCTGAGGAGGTCCCTCCGCTGCTGAATGAGGACCACATCGTCCCCTCACCGGTGCGCCGCCGCAGGCGGTGGCCCATTTTTGCGGCGGCCTGTCTGCTGTTGTTCCTTGCAGGGGCATTTTATCTGTGGATGAGTACGGCGGCCATCATCTCGATTGGAGAAGAGCCGGAGATCGAGATGGCAGTCAACCGGTTTCAGCGGGTCCTCCGGGTGGACGGAATAGCGGATGACGCAGTCCTGGGCCAGATGACCCTGGAGGGCGCGGAGGTGGAAGACGCGCTGGAGAGCGTGTTTACTGCGCTGGCCCGACAGGGACTGTTGACCGGTGGACTGGAGACCCCGGTATCGGTAGACGGCGGGAGCTGGCGCTACAACCGGGAGCTGCTGGATCTGGCCCAGGAAGAGCTTCAGGAGGCGTGGGAGGAGTACGGCGGAATACAGCCGCCCGCTCCGAGTGGGGATGATATGGAGCCGGATCTGCCCTCTCCCGAACCCACACAGCCTGTGCCCTCCGCTGCGCAGCCATCTTCCCCCGGGACGGCTGTGACGGCGGTGCCCAGCACCTCTCCGACGGCCGTTGACATGGCCCAGGCCCGGGCTGCTGCACTGGCCTATGTGGGTCTGAGCGAGGCGGACGTCGTCATAGAGAAGGAACAGCAGGACTGGGACGATGGGCAAATGTACTATGAGCTGGAATTCCACAGTGCCGACACCGCATATGAGTGCGTCGTGAACGCCGCCGGCCAGGTGGTCCAGTGTGAACAGGAGCCGCTGCACGGCGGGGGCGGTGCGATGGAGCGAAACGGACAGAGCGCTTCCATCAATGCCCGTCAGGCGGCCGAGGCGGCATTGGCCCATGCGGGCGTCAGCGCCGCCCAGGTGGAGGACTGGAGCAGCGAGCGGGAGGAAGACAACGGCGTAGTCTATTATGAGGTGGAATTTCAGTGCGGCGCCGTAGAGTATAAATATCACATTGACGCACAGAGCGGAGCGGTGCTGTCCTATGAACAGGAGAGCTGACCGCCTGTTGGAAGAGAAAAAGAGGCCCCCGGCACGTAATCGTGCCGGGGGCCTCCGTCTGTTTTTGAGAAGGGGTTATTTTGCCTTGGCCAGGATCACGCGGATCTGACCGCCGTCAACGGCCGGTTTATCATAGTAGCCAGTGAGGGTATAATCCCCGTTGTTCACCCGGGAGAGACTGGAGTAGTAATAGCTGTCATTGCGGATCTCGTAGACGGCCACCTGCTCAGAGACCGGGTATTTCTGATTGGCAGAGGAGATGGCGGTGGTAGAGGAGACCGAGTCCAGCGCGACCTCGCTCAGGTTCCGGACACGGTCGGGGTCCTGAACGGAGCCGATGACCTGGCAGGCTCCCTTGTGTACGCCGTAGACCGTATTGGTGGTGACAAGAGGAATGGAAGTTCCGGCCAGATCCAGGGTGTAGTTGCCCATCAGAGTCATGCCGGCGTTGATCTCCTTGGCGGAGGTAAGTACGCCGTAGGAATGCATATCTCCGGTGACATCTTCCAGGATAAGACGATCAATCTCGCCCTGTTCATTGGTGGAATAGAAGCGTACCGCGTCGCTCTTGAGCTTCACGCCGCTCAGACGGTTGGGATAGACCCGGATGGCGGTGGTATCGTCGTAGGTATCCAGGATCTCCACATTGTCAGCCAGGGTATAGTCCCCCAGCTTGGTGGCGTCGGAATTAAAGGAGCCGGAGAGACTGGAGCTGGAGAGACGCTTGACCTGGATGGAGTCTCCGCTTCCGGTCACCCGTACCAGGTCGCCCTCGTCCCAGTATTTATCCCGGGTGGGATAGGTAGCGGTGGCGCCGGAGGTGGTGACCAGAGTGATGGAGTAGCTGGTATAGGAGTCGCCGTTTTCGTCCACGTAGGAGCTGTTCTGTACCGCGGTGACCATGCCGACCACATCGGAAGATTCGCCCAAAACGCCGGAGGAACGGATGGCGGCAACGCCGCCGTCCCGGCCCAGCAGCAGGGTAACGGCATCACCGGTACGGAACTGGCCCAGATCGCTGACGGAGTAGACCGCGTCGCTGCTCTCCAGAGGATACTCAGTTCCGGCTACCGTGACCGAGGTGGGACGGGAAGCAGAGGGAGAGACCCGCTCCAGCGTACCGGTTACCTTCTTGCTGTATGCCCAGAGCTGGTTCATGGAGTCAGACCAGTAGACCACATCCAGAGGCTGGATGGCCTGAGAGGAGGCGAGCTTTCCGTCCCGGTACACGGTGACGGAGGAGAGAGAGAAGGGAAGCTTGGAGGTCCAGCTGCCCTCTGCCACCACGGGGCCTTCCATGGCCGAGTTGACCAGAGCGACCCGGTCCAGCGTGCCGTTCTGATCCACCAGATTGAGGCCGGGCTCCAGCGTGTTGAGGTAGTAGCTCCCCTGTTTGGTCTTGGCAGTCATGAGATTGTAGAAGAGATAGAGGGCGTCTTCCCGGGTCATGGGGCTGTTTTGGGTGGCGGTGACCCCCTCATCCAGGCCCAGATTGTGATAGGCGGCCATCTGGCCGGCGGGATAGGCGCCGGTAAAGTCCTCTGTGGTGTAGCCCAGCAGGGGCAGGACCATGGTCACACCCTCGGCCAGGGTGATGTTGGCCGAGGGGTGGAAGGTACCGTCCAGATAGCCCGAGACATACCCGGCCGATGCGGCGGCCTGTACATAGGGGGCGGCCCAGTGAGTTCGGGGCACGTCGGGATAGGGAGAGACACTGGCAGCCTCTCCGGCGCTGTCCCGGTAGGGAGAGGCGGCGATCACCATTTTGGTGAACTCCGCCCGGGTGACATAGCGGTCCAGGTGAAGGTCGCCGTTTTCATCCCCCACCAGAATGTCCAGGGCGGAGAGGACCTGGCCCGCCTCCTCCTCAGAGGGGATGGCGGCCAGGGAGGCGGGCATCAGACCCGCCACAAGCGCAGCGGACACAAGTCCGGCGAGAAGCGGTTTTTTCATATAAAAACTCCTTTTTCTCCGACGGGAGGGTATGGGATTACTCATACCGCAGCGCGTCGATGGGATTGAGGCGGGCGGCCTTGTTGGCGGGGAGGTAGCCAAACAGAATACCGATGCCCACCGAGACGCCAAAGGATACGGCGATACCGCCGATGGTGGGGACTGCAACAAAGCCGTTGTTGGTGGTGTTGAGGGCAAACGCGATGACGTTTGTCAGGACGTTGGCCATGATAATGCCCAGGACGATACCGATGGCCCCGCCAATGGCGGAGGTGGTACCCGCTTCAATGATAAACTGGCTGCGGATGTCCTTGCCCTTGGCGCCCAGGGATTTGCGGATGCCGATCTCCCGGGTGCGCTCCGTGACCGAGACCAGCATGATGTTCATAATGCCGATGCCGCCCACCAGCAGAGAAATGGCGGCGATGAGGATCAGGATCATCATGAGGGTATTGACCATGGAGTCCATGGCGTCCATCATCTCGGCCGAGGTCATGACAAAATAGTAGTCCGAGCTCTGGAAGGTCTGATAGAGGCGGTTTTCGATGATGCCCTTGGCCGCGGAGGCGGTGTCGCGGGTGGTGCTGGTAAACATATAGAAGTTGGCGTCCGCCATGCCGTTGAGCCGGAGCGCGCTGGTATAGGGGATGTAGATAATATCGTCTCCGCTGCCCTCACTCAGATCGGCCACGGTGTCCAGCACACCGACCACCGTATAGGACATGCCGCCGATGGAGATGGTCTGTCCCAGCGGATCGCCGGAGAAGGCGTTTTGCGCCAGATAGGCGCCAATCACACAGACGTTTTGAAACCGGTCCACATCCACGAATTTGAGAAAGCGGCCGGTGGCGAGGGTCTCACCGCGCATGGTGGAGCCCTGCTCGCCCAGGAAGGACTCGCCCACGCCATAGAGGCTGGTGCGCTCATACTCTTCCGTGCCCTGGCGCACCTTGGCCTGGGCGGTGACGTAGGGGGTGACGCCGGAGATGTAGTCGGGATACTTTTCGGCCAGAGCATACATGTCTTCCGGCTCGATGGTACGGGAAGAGCCCATGCCGCGGCCGTAAATCTGGACCTGGACCAGGTTGGAGCCCATGCTCTCAAACTGATCGTTCATATAGTTCTGCATGCCGTTGCCCAGGCTGGTAATGATGATCACGGCGGCTACGCCGATGATAATGCCCAGCATGGTGAGCAGGGCCCGCATTTTGCTGGTAGCCAGGGATTTGACCGCCAGACGGAAGGATTGGGAAATGTTCATGCCTGCCCCTCCTCACTGTGGAACACACCGGGGGGGATGTCCTCCTCCTCTTCGCCGGAGAGGGTGGGCTGGACGACCGCGCGGGGATCGCTGGCATCTCCATCGTAGATGATCTGTCCGTCCTGAAGGCGGACGATGCGCTTTGCCTTGACGGCGATGGAGTTGTCGTGGGTGATGAGGACCACCGTGTCCCCCTCTTCATTGAGCTTGCGGAGAAACCCCAGGACCTCCCGGCCGGTACGGGAATCCAGGGCGCCGGTGGGCTCGTCGGCCAGGATCACCGAGGGATTCCCCGCCAGAGCCCGGGCGATGGAGACACGCTGCTGCTGTCCGCCGGAGAGCTGATTGGGGAGGTTTTTGCGCTTGTCGGCCAGCCCCACCCGCTCCAGGGAGCGGATGGCCCGCTCATGCCGCTCGTCGGCCGGGATGCCGGCGTAGAGCAGGGGGAGTTCCACGTTTTCCTGCACATTGAGCTTGGGGATCAGATTGTACTGCTGAAAGATGAATCCAAGCATCTTGTTGCGGATCTCAGCCTGCTGGTCGTCGTCCATGGTCGATACGTCCACGCCGCCCAGATGATAGGTCCCGGAGGTTGGCACATCCAGACAGCCGATGATATTCATGGCCGTGGATTTGCCGGAACCGGACTGACCGACGATGGCCACAAACTCTCCCTCGTCGATGGTGAGGTTGATGCCGTCCAGTGCGTGGACGGTCTCGGTACCCATCTGATAGATTTTATAGACATCCTTGAGTTCGATGAGATGTTCCAAGGCTTAGCCTCCCATCATCATTGCCATGGTGCTGGAGGACTCGTTCTTTTTCAGGACAATATCGCCCTCCTGCAGGCCGTCCAGGATCTCGATGTACTCGTCGTTGTTCCGGCCCAGGGTGACCTTTCGGGTCTCAATGGTGCCGGGGGAGATCATGGTGCCGTTTTCGTCATACACGGCGTCGGGACCGGGGAGCTTGACGGAGCCGCCGTCTGCGCGGTCCACCGTGTCGATGGGGACGCACAGGGCCTGGCCCGACCGCTCCACGATGATCTTGGCCGAGACATTCATGCCGGGGTAGAGCCCCTCCGGATTATCCACCTGGACCGTGACCGGATAGGTGGTGACTCCGTTGGCGGTGGTGCCGTTGATGTTGATTTTGTCGACCCGTCCGGTAAAGGTCTTGCCGTCCAGAGCCTCGGAGGTGATCTCCACCTCCTGGCCCACCTGGATCTTGCTGATATCCAGCTCGTCGATGGGCAGGTCGAAGGTGAGGGCGCTCAGGTCATAGATGACAGCCGGATAGCTGACACCGGTGGTTCCTGTATTTCCACCGGAGGTGGTGGAGGTGCCGTCGATGTTGTCCCCTACATCCAGATTCTTTTCGATGACCGTGCCGTCGATGGTGGAGGTGATGGTGTAATTCTCCAGGCTGTCCTGGGCGCTTTGCAGGGTCAGCTTGGCATTCTCCACATTCAGGCGGGCATTTTCGATCTGGGTGGTGATGGAGTCGGCATCGAAGGAGCCGATGGTCTGACCGTCGGTGACCGAGTCCCCCTCTTTGACGGGGAGAGAGGCCAGTTCACCGCTGGTCTTGGCGACCACGGTCTTTTTGGCGGCATACTCAAAGGGACCGGAGGCGGCACAGGAGAGGGTGCCAACGGTGGCGGTTCCCGTGGAGGAATCGGTGATGATGCCGGGGTTGGTCACCGAGATAGTGACCGTGCGGGTCAGGGTGCCGCCGGTACCCACCTCCTCCAGCGGAGAGATGTCGGTGACCGTGCCGGTGATGGGCTGGGCCGTGCCGTCCACGACCACCGTGGCGCTCTGTCCCAGAGAGAGCGCGGCGGCATCCGCGGAGTGGAAGGGGACCTTGAGCTTCATGGTGGAGCGGTCCAGAATGTCGGCCACCTGCTGTCCGGCGGTCACATTGTCGCCCTCGTCCACGTAGAGCTTGGAGATGATGCCGCTGGCATTTGCGGTGAGCTTGGCATCCTTGGCACTGTTTTTCAGATTGTCGTACGTAAGCTGGGCCTGCTGAACGGCCAGTCGGGCCTGTTCAATGGAGGTCTCCACATCGCTGGCATCGATACGGAAGAGGACATCCCCCTTGTGGACGGTGTCGCCCTCTTCGAAGGGGGCCTCCAGGATCTCGCCCCGGACCAGCGTAGTTACTTTATAGGAGTGGATGGGGGAGATGGTACCGGTACCCGACACGGTGACCGTCAGGTCCTGCATAGAGACTGTTTCGGGAAGGTAGCTGCCGGCCATGGCCATCTGTGTGCCGCCCATGCAGCTTTTCAAGAGAAAAGCCACAATGGCCACGATGACCACCAGCACAATGAGGCGCTTGACCCATTTGCGCTTTTTCTTGGGCGGTTTGAACTTGGGGGCATGTTCCTTTTTGGCGGGTGCGGCGGGTTCCGCCACAGCCGTGCCCTGGGTGAGTTGGGTTTGTTCCATACGTATCTCCTTTTCCTAAAGTGGCTACGGCAGCTCCGGTTTGGAGACCATGCCGCGCTGAAGAATATCAAAAATGCGGACCAGACGCGCCCGGGCAGGGGCGGGGTCCTCCATCTGAATCCCGGAGAGGATGGCTGAACCGGTGACGGCACACAGCAGATGAAAGCTCTCACGCAGATCTTCTTCATGCCGCAAATCCAAACAGGTCGGATCGATCTGGTCCAGAAGACGGAGCAGCGGCGGCTCCGGAAGATCGGAGCGGAGAATGAGATCAGGATTCATGGGATGGTTGAGCTGCAGGATGCGCACCACCTCTTCAAACGCGCGGTCCCGCTGGGGCAGGCGGTAATAGGCCTGCAGCTGGTCAAAAAGATCCAGCAGGGCGGGAAAGGGGTTTCCGCCCCGGCTGCGCAGCGCGGAAAGGGCGGGCGCCTCCAGCTGATGGGCATAGAGATCCAGAAGATAAAAAAATAACTCCCCCTTGTCGCGAAAATACATGTAAAAACTTCCGCGGGAAATGTCGGCCTCCTGAATGATCCGGTTAATGGAGGCATCGGCAAAAGGGACCCGTGCAAACTCCTTTCGGGCGGCGCAAAGCAGTTTCTCCTGCTTTTCCGGCGGCAGGCGGAAAAAGGTGCTGCTGGGCAATCATCGACCACTCCTTCCTGCATGATATGACAACTTGTCATATATCATCATAGAGGACCGTATGACATCTGTCAATCAAAGGGCAGCGGAGTTTAAAGAATCTTAACATTCACCGGAACAAGAATACACCTTTCACCCGGTGAAAAGTCAAGAGAAAAGGGACAGTGGTATGATACCGCAGAAAAAGCTAAGTCCCGACTAAAAAAGGATGAAGATTTTATTAAAAAATGGCAGGCATATCGGGCGGGGCAGGATGATTGACGGACGGAGAAAATGCGGCTACAATGGCCTTACCAACATTCATAGGAGAAACGGAGTGTGTACTATGCAGTCGATCTTTGACCGGGCAGTAGACCGGAGAGGGAGCGGGAGTGTCAAATGGGACCGGGCGGACAAGAATTTTGGAGGAACGGATCTCCTGCCCATGTGGATTGCCGACATGGACTTTCCGTCACCCCCGGGGGTCCTCGCGGCACTCCGGCAGCGGGTGGAACAGGGGATTTTTGGATACAGTGTGCTGACGGGAGCGTACTATGAGGCGGTGATCGACTGGATGGCCCGCCGTCACCAGTGCGAGGTAAAGCGGGAGTGGATCGTGTTCGCACCGGGTGTGGTCTCCGCATTGAATTTCGCCGTACAGGCTGTGACGGAGCCGGGGGACGAGGTGATGATCTCCACGCCGGTATATGCCCCCTTCTACCGGGCGGTGGAGGAGTGGGGACGGGTGGTAAACCGGTGCCCGCTCAAGCGCTCAGACGGGCGGTATACCTTTGACTTTGAGGAGATGGAGCGGCGCATCACCCCCCGGACCCGGGCGCTGATGCTCTGCTCTCCTCACAATCCGGTGGGCCGGGTCTGGACACGGGAGGAACTGGAAGCGCTGGGCCGGTTCTGCCTGCGGCACGATCTGATGGTCATTGCCGATGAGATCCACAGCGACCTGGTATTCCAGCCCCATACCGTGTTCTGGAATGCGCTGCCCGAAATGGCCCAGAGGACCATCCTCTGCACAGCACCCAGCAAGACCTTCAATCTGGCGGGGATCCAGGCCTCCAATATCATCATCCCCAATGAGGAACTGCGGCGGAGATACCGCTCGGTGGCGGAGCGCCATCACGCCCTCTCGCCAAACGCCTTTGCAGAGGCGGCGGTCGTGGGTGCCTATCGGGACTCGGAGGCATGGCTGGATGAGCTGCTGGTCTATCTGAAAGGAAATGTGGATTATTTTTGCGCCGAGGTGGCCCGCAGTTTGCCGAAGCTGCGGGTGCTGCCTCCGGAGGGGACCTATCTGGCCTGGGTGGACTGCTCCGGCCTGGGCCTTTCGCCAGAGGAGCGGCAGCGCTTTTTGGTAGAGAAGTGTAAAGTGGCGTTTAACGACGGGAGCAGCTTCGGACCGGAAGGCGCAGACTTTGTGCGTGTCAATCTGGCCTGTCCCCGCTCTACCGTGGAGGAGTGTCTGCAGCGGCTGCGGACAGGCGGTTGTTGAATCGTTGCTTTGAGACCCGGGCGGTACAGTTCTGGCTGTGCCGCCCGGACTGCTTTTTCGAGGCTGCAAGGACCAAAAACAGCAAATGTCCGCGAGAGATGGACTATCATGCGCGCAAAGAACAAATATTAAACTCGCCGTTTTGGAAATTAAATTGTTCAAAACGCATAATTATGTGGAATTTTTCAAATAGGGCCGGTCTGCAATTGACTTTCTTGGTAAAATAATCTACAATCTTTTAAGTTGAGAAGTTTGTGAACTTTAGCGTTTGGATTCGAGAGGAAGACAAGCGATAGACGATAACGGAAGAAAGCAGGTGGAGATCATTAAGCCCGAAGATAAGCAGATTCTGGACCGCATCCTGCAGGCGCATGGATATCGGAAGGATCAGGTGATCGGAGTGCTCCAGCAGGTCCAGCAGGAGTACCACTATCTACCCGAGGAGGCCCTCACCTATGTGGCACGGGGCCTGAAGCTCAGCGAGGCCCGGGTATACGGCGTAGCGACCTTCTATGAGAATTTTTCCCTGGAGCCCAAGGGAAAGTATGTCATCAAGGTGTGTGACGGCACGGCCTGCCATGTGCGCCACTCGGTCCCGGTGCTGGAGGCCTTCCGGGAGGAGCTGGGGCTGAGCGCCGAGCGGCGCACCACCCCGGACATGCTCTTCACGGTGGAGACCGTGTCCTGTCTGGGGGCCTGCGGACTGGCGCCGGCCTGTACGGTCAACGATCAGGTCCATCCGGCCATGACGCCGGACAAGGCCCGGGCCCTCATTGCCCGTCTGAGAGAGGAGGAGCAGAATGGAACGGATCAGTAACCGCAAACAGCTCATTGCCCTGCGGGAGCGCTGCGCCGGTCTTCTGCGCAGCCAGCGCAAGCAGGTGCTCATCTGCGCGGGTACCGGATGTGTGGCCGGCGGCTCCCTCCAGGTGTTTGAGCGCCTGAAGACCCTCATGGAGGAGCGGGAGATCCCCTGTACCGTCACGCTGGACCATGGTCCCCATGAGCATCCCGTGGGTATGAAGAAGAGCGGCTGTCACGGCTTTTGTGAGTGCGGCCCGCTGCTGCGCATCGAGCCCATGGGTCTTTTGTACATCAAGGTCAAGGTGGAAGACTGTGAGGAGATCCTGGAGAAGAGCATCCTCCGGGACGAGGTCATCGACCGGCTGATCTACCATGACGCTGAGGGCAACGCCTTTGCGCGGCAGGATGACATTCCCTTCTACCGCCAGCAGACCCGCGTGGCGCTGGAGCACTGCGGACACATCAATGCCGAGTCCATCCAGGAGTACATCGCCGAAGGGGGCTACTGCGCGCTGGAGAAGGCCCTCTTTGAGATGACGCCCGAGCAGATCGTGGAGGAGATCAGTGCGTCCAGCCTGCGGGGCCGGGGCGGCGGCGGCTTCCCCACCGGAAAGAAGTGGCGGCAGGTGCTGGAGCAGAAGTCCGACATCAAGTATGTGGTCTGCAACGGCGACGAGGGTGACCCGGGCGCCTTCATGGACCGCTCCATGATGGAGGGCGATCCCCACCGGGTCATTGAGGGTATGATCGTGGCCGGTATTGCCACCGGAGCACACCACGGCTATATCTATGTCCGGGCGGAATATCCGCTGGCGGTGGCCCGTCTTCAGAAGGCCATTGCCCAGGCGGAGGAGCTGGGCCTGCTGGGTGAGCACATCCTGGGCTCGGATTTCTCCTTTGACCTGAAGATCAGCCAGGGCGCGGGCGCCTTTGTCTGCGGCGAGGGCAGTGCCCTGACCGCGTCCATTGAGGGCAAGCGCGGCATGCCCCGAGTCAAGCCTCCCCGCACGGTGGAGAAGGGACTCTTTGAAAAGCCCACTGTCCTCAACAATGTAGAGACCTTCTGCAACGTTCCCCCCATCCTCAACCGGGGCGCGGCCTGGTATCAGACCATCGGACCGGAGAAGAACCACGGCACCAAGGCCTTTGCCCTGACCGGAAATGTGTGCAACACCGGACTCATCGAGGTCCCCATGGGCACCACCCTGCGCCAGATCATCTTTGATATCGGCGGCGGTGTAAAGGACGGCAGCTTCAAGGCGGTGCAGATCGGCGGCCCCTCCGGCGGCTGCCTGTGCTTCAACAGCGCGGAAGAGCACCTGGATATGCCTCTGGACTTTGACTCCCTGAAAAAGGTGGGCGCCATGATCGGCTCCGGCGGCCTGGTGGTCATGAACGACAAGAGCTGCATGGTGGAAGTGGCCCGCTTCTTTATGAACTTTACCCAGAACGAATCCTGCGGTAAGTGCGTCCCCTGCCGTGAGGGCACCAAGCGGATGCTGGAGCTGCTCAACGACATTGTGGAGGGAAGAGGCACGGAGGAGCACATCCATCTGCTGGAACAGCTGGCGGATACCATCTCTGCCACCGCCCTGTGCGGTCTGGGCAAGACGGCGGCCGGCCCGGTGGTGAGTACGCTCAAATACTTCCGGGACGAGTACATGGCCCATGTGGTGGATCATACCTGCCCGGCCGGTCAGTGCAAGGCGCTGCTCTCCTACACGATCGACCCGGAGCTGTGTAAGGGCTGTACCAAGTGCAGCCGCAACTGCCCGGTGGGCGCCATCTCCGGTACGGTGAAGAAGCCCCATGTCATCGACCAGAGCAAGTGTATCAAGTGCGGCGCGTGCATGGAAAACTGCAGCTTCCATGCCATATCCCGGGGTTGAGGAGGATGCAGATGTCTAAGTATATGTTTATTGACGGGATCCGGGTAGAATTTGACCAGGAACCCAATATTCTCACTCTGGTGCGCAAGGCGGGAATCGAGCTGCCCACCTTCTGCTATTATTCCGACCTCTCCATCTACGGCGCGTGCCGGATGTGCATGGTGGAGGACGAGCGGGGCGGCATGGTGGCTGCCTGCTCCACCCCGCCCAAGCAGGGTATGAGCATCCGCACCCATACCCCTAAGCTCTACAAGCACCGCCGCATGATCCTGGAGCTGCTGCTCTCCGCCCACTGCCGGGACTGCACCCTGTGTGAAAAGAGCGGCAAGTGCAGCCTTCAGAAGCTGGCCCGCCGCTTTGGTCTGCGGGACATCCGGTTCCGTCCCCTGGAGGAGCAGAAGCCCCTGGACAACTCCTCCCGGGCCATTGTGCGGGACCCCTCCAAGTGTATCCTGTGCGGCGACTGTGTCCGGATGTGCAACGAGACCCAGCATGTGGGCGCCATTGATTTTGCCCACCGGGGTGCCCGGATGACGGTCTCCACCGCCTTTGAGCGCCCGCTGGCCGAGACCAACTGCGTGGACTGCGGGCAGTGCGCCGCGGTCTGCCCCACCGGCGCGATCACCGTCAAGAGCAGCGCGGACGGGGTGTGGAGCGCCATCCACGATCCCGGTGTGCGCACCGTAGTCCAGATCGCCCCCGCCGTCCGTGTGGCGCTGGGCGAGGAGTTCCGGCTGGGCGCCGGAGTAGATGTGATGGGCCGGATCATCGCGGCCCTCCACCGCATGGGCTTCGATCAGGTCTTTGATACCGCCGTAGGCGCCGATCTGACCATTATGGAAGAGGCCGGTGAACTCAAAAAGCGCCTGGAGGAGGTGGAAAAGGAGTATCCGCTCTTTACCTCCTGCTGCCCGGCCTGGGTCCGGTATGCCGAGACGGCCCATCCGGAGCTGGTTCCCCATCTCTCCACCTGTAAGTCTCCCATGGAGATGTTCGGTGCGGTCCTCCGGGAGCACTACCGCCTGGAGGATGAGAGGGACGGGAAAAAGACGGTCTCGGTGGCCATCATGCCCTGTACCGCCAAAAAGGCGGAGGCGGCCCGGGAGGAGTACATCCGGGATGGACGCCCCGACGTGGACTATGTTCTCACCACCACCGAGCTGGTGCAGATGATCGAAGAGGCGGGCATCGAATTTGACGAGCTGGACATCGAGGCTCCCGACATGCCCTTCTTCCTCTCCTCCGGAGCCGGCGTCATCTTCGGCGCCACCGGCGGCGTGACTGAGGCGGCGCTGCGCCGTCTCTCCGAGGACAAGAGCCCCCGTGCCCTGCGGGAATTTGAGTACGCAGGCGTGCGCGGCATGCAGGGCGTCAAGACCTGTGAGGTCCCCTATGGCGAGCGGACGCTGCGCATTGCCGTGGTCAGCGGACTGGGCAATGCCGACCAGCTCATCGAGCGGATCGAGGCAGGGGAGGAGCATTTTGACTTCGTGGAGGTCATGGCCTGCCCCGGCGGCTGTGTGGCCGGTGCCGGTCAGCCCTTTGGACACCGGGGCCAGGTGGACCTGCGCTCCCAGGGACTCTACAAGGCGGACAAGGCCTCGGTGATGAAGCGCAGTGAGGAAAATCCCCTGATCCGCTCCCTTTACGACGATATCCTCAAAAATCGGGTCCACCAGATGCTCCACGTCCACCGGGGACAGAACTGAGGCTGGGTGAGCCGCGTTCTACCATTTTGTGGATAACTCTGTGTGCTGCAGAAAACGCTCTGCGAATTCATTCTTTGACATGGTGCGCCGTTCGGCGCACCATGTTTTTTCTCTCTGGGGCGGGCAGGAACGCCGGAGAAGGGGGGAGCATACCCTGAACATGGGTGACCGCCAGATCGGGCACCACAGGCATCTGTATGCCTGATTTTCTTCAGGAGGTCACGTTTATGCCCGAAATCAAGCAGGATCTGCTGGGATTGCAATATAGTCAGCCCTTTGCCGTGGAGGGAATACAGGAGGCGGACATCAATCTGAATCTGTCCCCCGCGGCCGGTTCCTTTGCCACCCTCTACGGTCAGGTAACCGACGGGACGGTGCCCGTCCCGGGTGCTACGGTAAAGATCTTTGATGATAAAGGGGTTCCCTTCAAGCACACCATGACCGATGACAACGGTGAGTACACGATGGACGGGATCCCCGCGGGGACCTACACGGTGGCGGCGGTCAAGCAGGGCTACCGCCTCAGTCCTGCGGTCGGGGTAACGCTTGCCGTGGGAGACACCACGGAGGTCGCACTGGTCTGTGCGCTGGATGCCACGCTGGCGCTGGGTGCCATTGCGGGCGTGGTCCAGGTGATGGAGGAGAGTATGGCCGTCCCGCTGAGCGGGGCAAAGGTCACGCTGAAAAACAGCGGGGATACGGCGATTGCCTCCACCTACACGGCAAAGGGCGGGGAGTTTGCCTTCTATGACGTGGCGGACGGCGTGTATACGCTGCTGGCCACGGCCGACGGCTATCTTCCCTCTGCCCCGATGATCGCGACCATTACCGGAGGGTCTATTGCCAACATCATCATGACCATGGTGGTGGATACCCGCACCTATAATGGCACGGTAAGCGGGGTGATCCGGGATCAGAGCGGAAATGCGGTGGCCGGGTGCTTTGTGGGTCTGTTTGCGGTAAGTGCCGGGGAAGAGCGGCTCGTTGCCACGACCAAGACGAATACAGAGGGGAAGTATCTCTTTGGCGGCGTTGGCGGCGGGCAGTATATGGTAAAAACGAAAAAGAGCCAGTAACCTGGAGCTGGACAGGGCATTCTTTTTGTCTGTGTGGGAAAGAGGAACGGTCGGAGGACGGATGCCTTCGGCCTACGCCGAAGCAAAGCTGGCTGCGGGTGAGTGCGCCGCTGGGAGCGGCCGGAGCCCTTCAGATCACCCTCCAGCGCTGTGGGAGCTGCACGTACTCCAGCCGCGAACCCCAGAGCAATGGGATGGCGGTATTTGACCATCTGCGGGCGGGCGCCTATGTGCTTCGCCTGTGGGAGAGAGGTCATGGGGCTTGGCTTTTTCTGCGGCTTGCTCCGGGGCAGGGACTGGTTCTGCGTGCCTCAGAGGATGCCGCTTCTTATGAATGGAATATGGAACGCTTTCCCGGCCAGGAGTGGGGTATGGGATAGAGGCGTACAGCACAAGACGCCGGGGTCCGTTTTGGACCCCGGCGTCTCAATATGTGGAAGGGTATGGAGAAGTACCTTAAAAATATGGCACTTCTTTCGAAACGGTATGTCTACAGACTGATTGCGGCGAAGAGTTATACCAGACCCTGGGCCATCATGGCGTTGGACACCTTGAGGAAGGCGGCCACGTTGGCGCCGGAGACAAAGTCGTCGGCGCTCTTGCCATACTCGGCAGCGGCGGAGGACATGTTCTGGTAGATGTTGGCCATGATGCTCTGGAGGCGCTGGTCCACTTCCTCGAAGGTCCAGGAGAGCCGCAGGCTGTTCTGGCTCATCTCAAGCGCGGAGACGGCCACGCCGCCGGCGTTGGCGGCCTTGCTGGGGACAAAGAGGATGCCGGCCTGCTCAAAGGCCTCCATGGCCTCCAGCGTGGAGGGCATGTTGGAGCCCTCACAGACCATCCAGCAGCCGTTCTGAATGAGCGCCTTGGCGGCGTCCAGATCGATCTCGTTCTGGGTGGCGCAGGGGAAGGCGATGTCGCAGGGGATGTTCCAGATGCCGCGGAAGCCCTCGTGATACTCAGCGCTGGGGCGAGCGGAGACATACTCCTTGATCCGGGCACGGCGGACCTCCTTGAGGTCCTGAATCACGGCGATGTCCACGCCGTCCTTATCATAGATGTAACCGTTGGAGTCGCACATGGCGATAACCGTGGCGCCCAGCTCCTGAGCCTTCTTGGCGGCATAGATGGCCACGTTGCCGGAACCGGAGACGATGACCTTCTTGCCCTCCAGGCTCTTGCCGCGATGGGTGAGGACCTGGTTGGCCAGATAGATGACGCCGAAGCCGGTGGCCTCGGTGCGGGCCAGAGAACCGCCGTAGGTCAGGCCCTTGCCGGTGAGCACGCCGCAGTACTGACCGGTGATGCGCTTGTACTGGCCGTAGAGATAGCCGATCTCACGGCCGCCCACGCCGATGTCGCCGGCGGGCACATCGCAGTCGGGGCCGATGTGACGGTAGAGCTCGGTCATAAAGCTCTGGCAGAAACGCATGACCTCGTTATCACTCTTGCCCTTGGGGTCAAAGTCACTGCCGCCCTTGCCGCCGCCGATGGGCAGGCCGGTGAGGGAGTTCTTGAAGATCTGCTCAAAGCCCAGGAACTTCATGATGCTCTGGTTGACGCTGGGATGGAAGCGCAGGCCGCCCTTGTAGGGACCGATGGCGCTGTTGAACTGCACCCGGAAGCCGCGGTTGATCTGATATTCGCCCTTGTCATCGACCCAGGGTACCCGGAAGGTGATGATGCGCTCAGGCTCCACCAGGCGCTCCAGCAGCTTGGCGTCGCGGTATTCGGGGTGCTGCTCCACCACACGGCGCAGAGAACCCAGGACCTCGGTAGCGGTCTGAAGGAACTCCGGCTCATAGGCGTTCTTCTCTTTGACGGCGGCTAGTACCTGATCAACATACTCCATAACAAAAGACCTCCTGTTTTGGTTGCGCAGTCCCCGCGATTAGGGGTATTGCGGCGGCTCGGCTGCATTCACTCGGAATCAAACTGCAAGGTATTGAGAGATACGTTGCAATCGGCGGAATGGAGCGCGGAACGGGCCTCGCATCCAAAACTGACTTATACTCCAACTGAAAGCATGGCCTATTATAAAACCAGAAGTAGGGGTGCTGTCAATAGATTTTTCAAAAAAAGAGATAAAATTTGCATGAGTATGAATTAATACTTGCAAAAATGACATCGGATGACGGATGAGTTGTCAGATCATGGCCATAAAGGCCATCGCCTCGGGAGAGAGATTGACCAGCGGGTCCCAGATCAGACAGACACGGGGACAGAGGGAGAAGGATTCCAGCCGGCGAATGACCAGATTGGGGTCACTGTTGATCGCGGCGGAGGTGTAGGGGGCGATGGCGATGCCGATCCCGGCGCTGGCCCAGCTGAGGGAGGACTGGATCTCGCCGTTTTCACAGATGATGTGGGGACTGAAGCCCCGCTTGCGGCAGGCGCTGAGCAGCATTTCCCGGTAGCGTTGATGGATCACCAGGGGCTTTCCCTGGAGGGCCTCCAGAGGAGTGGAGGCCAGATGCCCCCCCTCGTAGTAGAAATCAAAGAATTGAGGCAGGGCGATGGCCACAAAGTAGTCGTTTTCCCCCAGGCTCAGAACCGGGTCCTGAATGGGGAGGGAACGAAAGCCCGCCACATTGAAGGGCTCGCGGACAAAGCCAAAGTCTACATTTCCGCCCTCCAGATCCCGGAGCACCGTGTCGGTGCGGCCTTCACGCACCTGGAAGTGTACATAAGGATATTCGCGGCAGAAGCGCGCTATGATCTGAGGAAGCAGACGATTGTTGACCGAGCCGATGGACCCGATCCGGATCACGGACTCTTTGTTTTGCGCGGCGACCTGAATATCGTGGGCCGTCTCCTCCAGAAGGGCGAGGATGGCCTCCGCCCGCTCCCGCAGCAGGCGTCCTTCCGACGTGATTTCCAGATGGCGCTTATTGCGGATAAAGAGCGGGGTACCCAGCTCCTCCTCCAGGGATTTTAACTGGAGACTTAGGGGAGGCTGAGAGATATTTAGATTCTGTGCTGCTTTGGTCACGCTGCCCATTCGAGTGATCTCCAGAAAGTATTCCAGCTGTTTTAGAGTCATTGCACAAAATACCTCCGTTCTTTTTGACGTTTTAAGAGCGAATTATATATTTAAAATATATATGAACAAAGTTGCAGATTGTAAAAGTATTTGAAAAGAGAGCGGTGAAATGATATAATTTCAGCATAAAAGAAAGAACAAAATTAGTCAATATGTAAAAGCAAAAAGAACAGAAAAGAAAAAATGTAGACATATCAACGGCTTTATGTCATATAAATTATAATATATAGTTTTCGTTGGCTCAAGAGAGCACAAAAGCATTTGATATGGAAAAGGAAAGCAGGGGTCCACAGGGGCCCTTACGTCTGTTGAGTATATTGCGTTCCCCGTGTGGAACGTGGTATAAACGCTGGCAATTGGAAGGCGCCAGAAGCCGGCATCGCATTCCCCACCCCCAAAAAAAGCACAGTTGAGTGTAAGTTTCAGAGAGGGAGGAACGTCTATGTCTGAGCAAGCAAACAAGCAAGAACTGACAGGATTCCACAAGTACATGAAGGAACAGAACATCGAGTTCTCGTTCAACCGCATCTTCATCCAGGGCCTGGGCGGCATGGCGCACGGTCTGTTCGCCTCGCTGCTGATCGGTACCATCCTGGGTACGATCGGTCAGTTCACCCCTGGAGCGGTCGGAACCTTCCTGGCGGAGGTATCGGCCTACACCCAGGAGATCCAGGGTGCGGCCATGGCAATGGCCATCGCTTACGCCATGAAGGCCGATCCCTATGTCCTCTATTCCCTGGCGACCGTTGGCCTGGTGGCCAATAAGCTGGGCGCGGCTGGCGGACCGCTGGCGGTGTATTTCGTCAGCTTGATAGCCATCCTGGCCGGTAAGCTGGTCTCCAAGCGCACACCGATCGACCTGATCATCACCCCCACCGTCACCATCTGTGTGGGTGTTCTGGCTGCCAATCTGATCGCACCGCCCATCGGCTCCTTTGCCGTGTGGCTGGGCACCATCATCATGTGGGCCACCAACCAGCAGCCCTTCCTGATGGGTATCCTGGTGTCGGTCATTGTGGGTATCATTCTGACCCTTCCCATCAGCTCTGCGGCCATCTGCGCCGGCCTGGGTCTGGTAGGCCTGGCCGGAGGCGCGGCGGTTGCCGGCTGCTGTGCTCAGATGGTTGGCTTTGCAGTCTGCTCCTACCGTGAGAACAAGCTCAACGGTCTGGCCTCCATCGGCCTGGGCACCTCGATGCTGCTGGTTCCCAACCTGCTGAAGAAGCCCATCCTCTGGATCCCCCCCACGCTGACCGCCGCCATCACCGGCCCCATTGCCACCTGCCTGTTCAGCCTGCGTATGAACGGCGCGCCCATCTCCTCCGGTATGGGCACCTCCGGTATCGTGGGCCCCATCGGTGTGGTGACCGGCTGGCTGAATCCCTCTGAGGCTGCCGTGAAGATGGGCGAGGTCGCCCTCACTCCCGGCGCAATGGATTGGATCGGCATGATCCTGATCTGCTTCGTCCTGCCCGCCATTCTCTCCTGGGTCATCTCGGAGTTCATGCGCAAGAAGGGCTGGATCGAGTTTGGCGACTACAAAATGGTATAAGAGAGACGAAGGGTACAAGGACAGGACCCGGACTTAGTTTCAAACGCTGGCGCCGGGGCTTCCGTTGAAAAATGGATGCCCCGGTTCCTTCCGGCGAAATGATTTGCCGGTACCCACCCATCCAGTTGGGCGGCACTGGTATCACGTTGCAACAGACAAGCAGTGGACGGCAGAAACCGCCCAAAGGTTGAAAGGAGATTGTCATTATGGGTTCCACGATCATCAAAAATATCGGTATGATCCTCAGCGGAGACATCGAGCATCCCGTCCTGGACGGAGATACCATTGTCATCACGGATAAGAAGATCGCAGCCGTCGGCAACAGCAGCGTGGCCGACGGTGTGGAGGCGGACAAGGTCATCGACGCCGCAGGCGCCACCGTGGCCCCCGGTTTCTTCGATACCCATGTACATACCACCATCGGGGATTATGCCCACCGTCAGTTTGCCAGCAACTTCATCGAGGGCGAGCTCCACGGCGGCGTGACCACCATCATCTCCGCTGGTGAGTGCCATATGCCCGGCCGTCCCAAGGACCCCGCCGGCACCAAGGCTCTGGCCATCCTGGCCCACAAGTCCTTCGCAGCCCTCCGCCCCGCCGGCGTCAAGGTCCATGGCGGCAGCGTCATCCTGGAGAAGGGCATGACCGAGCAGGACTTCATCGACCTGAAGGAGCAGGGCGTCTGGACCGTGGGCGAGATCGGCCTGGGCAGCGTGAAGGATCCCGCCGATGCCGCTCCCATGGTGGAGTGGGCCCACAAGCACGGCTTCAAGGTGCAGATGCACACCGGCGGCACCTCCATCCCCGGCAGCTCCACCGTCACCGCTGAGCAGGTCATGGCCACCAAGCCCGATGTCATTTCCCACATCAACGGCGGCCCCACCGCAGTTCCCCTGCACGAGGTGGATAAGCTGATGGACGAGACCGAGTTCGCCATGGAGATCGTCCAGTGCGGCAACCCCAAGGTCACCGACTATGTGGCCCGCCGCGCGCAGGAGAAGGGACAGCTGGGCCGGATCATCTTCGGCAACGACGCCCCCTCCGGCACCGGCATCATCCCCCTGGGCATCCTGCGCAACATCTGCCAGGTGTCCTCCGTTTCCGGCATCCCCGGCGCCCAGGCGGTCTGCATGGCCACCGGCAACAGCGCCAAGGTGTACGGCCTGAACACCGGCGTCATCGCCGTGGGCCGCGAGGCCGATCTGGTGTGCATGGATGCCCCCATGGGCTCCGTGGCCAACACCGCCGCCGAGGCCTTTGAGTGTGGCGACATCCCCGGCATCAGCATCGTGCTCATCGACGGCGAGGTCAAGGTGACCAAGAGCCGCAACACCCCGCCCTGCAAGCGCGCGGCCAAGGTGGTATAAAAACAGAAGACCCGGTCCGCTCCGGGGATTGGAGACGCCGGAGCGGACCCAGGTATAGAAGGAGGCGAGACCGCCATGGTCGTGGTGAATCAGGAGGCCTGTAAGGGCTGTACCCTGTGTGAAAAGAACTGTCCGCTGGATGCGGTCCACATTGTGGAGCGCAAAGCGGTGGTAGATGAAGAGAAGTGTGCCGAGTGCGGCATCTGTACCCGCGTTTGTAAGTTCGGCGCCATTTCCCGCCCGGAGAAGTCCACGGATGGGAGCGTGGTATGCTCCTCCTGCCCGGTGCAGTGCCATGTGCCCGTGGGACATACCGGCGCCTGTAAGCGCTATACCAATGAGAACGGCAAGCTGGTGCGCAACCGGAAGCTGGTGCTCCAGAACGACGCCGTACATTATCCGGATTCCCGCCTGAACGGGCCCGTCATTACCGCCGTGGGCGCGGGAACCAACTATCCCTGTATCCGGCCCGCTCCCCACATCGTCTCGGAGGTCCGGGACGGGGTGGAGGTCGTCACGGTGGTCACCGAGGCGCCTCTGAGCTATTCGGGCGTCACGGTCAAGCTGGATACCAATACCTACATCGGAGAAGAGGGCGATCCCGTCTACCGGGACGGCAAGCTGGTTGGCATGGTCAACACCGAGGAGTACGGCTCCAAGATGATCGCCGTGGGCGGCGCCAATAAGCTGACCGGCCCCGACGGCTTTACCGTGGCCCGCACCATCGTGGAGCTGGCCAACGGCGAAGAGGTGGAGCTCTCGGTCAACAAGAAGATCAAGATCCGCGTCCAGGCCGGGAAGGCCCCCGTCATCAACGGCGTGGAGGAGTCCAAGATGCGCATCGGCTGCGGCAGCGCCACCGTGGGACTCTTTGCCAAGAAGATGAAGGAAGCGGTGGACGAGGTCATCGTCATCGACCACCATGTGGTGGGCCTCTTCACCGAGCATCTGGCCGGCGCTGAGGTGGGCATGGAGTGGAGCGGCGTGGTGCCCAACGCCACTAAGTCCTCCCGGGGCCGTTACTTCGGAGAGCATGGCACCGGGATTGGCGGCACCACCATTGCCACCCCCCGGGATGCCATCAAGAGCGTGGACATGACCCGGGCCAAGGCCGGAATGCAGATCCTGGTGACCAACACCACCGGCGAGATCCGCGCTCTCTTTGAGGTCCAGGCTGACGGCGATGTGAAGGAGATCCCCCTGACCGAAAAGGCCGCGGCCCTGGCCGACGACATTACCAACAACTGTGAGTCCTCTCTGGCCTCTGTCATGTACGTAGGCGGAACCGGCGGCAGCGCCCGAGGCGGCGTGTGCTCCAAGCCGGTGGCCATCACCAAGGCGGTCCATGAGGGCAAGGCAGTGCTGACCGTGGGCGGCGCCCCCGCCTACGTGCTCCCCGGCGGCGGCATCAACTTTATCGTGGATGCCGGCAAGGTGGTGGACCACGGCTTTACCTGGGTGCCCACCCCCGCCACGGTGGCTCCGGTGGAATACACCATGACCAGAGCCGACTATGAGGCCATCGGCGGCCACATGGACTGCATCCGCCCCGCGGAGGAACTCCGCAAGGAAGTGGAGCAGGGGTAAGCCTATGACAGCGGATGTGATGCAGAACCTGAAACCGGGACAGGTGTTCGTGGATTTTGGACCCGTCTCCATGGTGATCACCGCCAGCCGGAACGGGGAAGGGGATACGCAGCTGTGCCGCGCGGCATTCCCGGTCATTGCCGCCTGTCTGGAGGATCTGCGTCCATCCCTGGAGATGCTCCGCCGGTATCCCCCCCAGGTGGAGCTGGAACAGCTCGCCGGAGCGGGTGAGACCATGGCCCGTGCGGTACTCCGGACCGGAGACCCCTGGCTCACCCCCATGGCGGCGGTGGCCGGAACGGTGGCCGACGCGGTAGCCGATTTCCTCTTTGCGCAGGGGGCCGAGAAAGTAACCGCCAACAACGGCGGAGACATCGCCCTCCGCCTGGCGCCCGGCCAGAGCCTGGGACTTGGCGTACTCTATGATCTGGAGCGGGGCGGAGTAGACCGGGTGGTCCACCTGACCGCCGAAAAGGGCGTGGGCGGAGTCGCCACCAGCGGGCTGGGCGGACGGAGCCTGACCACTGGAATCGCCAGCGGAGTGACGGTTTTCTCCCGCCGCTGCGCACAGGCCGACGCCCTGGCCACCCTGCTGGCCGACCGCTCCTGCATCGACTCCCCGGCGGTCCATACCCGCCTGGCGGGCGAGCTGGACCCGGACAGTGACATTGCCGACCTCCCTGTGGTGGTGTCCGTAGAGCCCCTGAGCCGGGAGGAGAAGGAACGGGCGCTGGAACAGGTGCTGCGGGAGGCGGAGGAACAGTACCGCAGAGGAAACCTTCTGGCCTGCATCGCCACGGTGCAGGGTGTGACCGTCACCTATGACCCAAATGGAATTTTGGAAGAGAATATAACCTAGTTTTGAATAAAAGGAGTGTTTTTCCATGAAAGAGCCTAAGATTCGCAAGATCGTCACCAACCTGGAAGAAGTCTTTTACGAGGGCGGCGCGGACATGCCCGTAGAGAACGGCGAGAAGAAGTCCATCAAGACGGTCTCCGTGGCGGCGGTCATCAAGAATCCCTATGCCGGCAAGTGGCAGGAGGATCTGAGCGAGCTGACCGAGTACGGCGAGTATCTGGGCGACCTGCTGGCCCGCAAGGGTGCGGAGCTGCTGGGCGCCGAGAACGTGGAGACCTACGGCAAGGGCTGCCTGGTCGGCGTGGACGGCGAGCTGGAGCACTCCTCCGCCATGCTGCATCCCAAGGCCGGCAAGCCCATCCGTGACGCCATCGGCGGCGGCAAGTCCATCATCCCCTCCAACGAGAAGGTGGCCGGCGTGGGCGCCTCCCTGGACATCTCCCTGCATTACAAGGATGCCGCCTTCGTGCGCACCCACTACGGCTCCTTCGAGGTCCGTGTGCCCGACGCCCCCAAGGCCGATGAGATCATCATGGCCGTGGTCCTCTCCGACGGCGGCCGTCCCCATGCCACCGTCAACGGCGCTGGCCGGATCGGCGGCCTCCAGAAGTCCGAAGCCAAGTGCGAGGATGGCCTGCGCTGATCCGTACCAAGCCAATGCATGACTGAGGTGCCCCCTCCGTCCGTCCGATCCGGCGCTCGGAGGGGGCTTTTTCAAAATCACCGCATGACACACCGATGTAACGTAAGGATATGCGCGGGTCGTTGCGGATCCCGACTGAGACAGAGCAGAGAGAACGCGCAGTCGTGGTCCGCAACGGCCCGAAGGATGGAAATTTGAGAAGTGGAGTGGTTAAAGATGAAAATTGGATTTATCGGTCTGGGCGCCATGGGTAAGCCTATGGCCTGCAATCTGATCGCCGCCGGCTATGAAGTGCACGCCTTCGATGTGGTGGAGGCTGCGGTAAAAGAGATGGAGGGCAAGGGCGCCATAGGCGCCGCCACCGCCGGAGAACTGGCCGCCCGGGTGGACGTCATCATCTGCTCCCTCCCCAATGCCAAGATCGTAGAGGGCGTGATGACCGGCAAGGGAAGCGTCTTTGACAACTGCAAGAAGGGCACCGTCATCATCGACATGAGCTCCGTGGCCCCCAACAGCACCAAGGCCATGGCCCAGAAGGCGGCCCAGAAGGGGATCTCCTACATCGACGCCCCGGTCAGCGGCGGCGTGTCCGGCGCCACCGCCGGTACCCTCACCATCATGGTGGGTGCCGACGACGAGACCTTCCAGAAGGTCAAGCCCGTGTTCGATGTGCTGGGCAAGAACATCTACCACATCGGCGAGGTGGGCGGCGGCGACGCCATCAAGATGGTCAACAACCTCCTGCTGGGCTGCAATATGGCGGCTCTGGCCGAGGCCCTGACCCTGGGCGTCAAGTGCGGATTGTCGGTGGAGACCATGAAGGAGGTCATCTCGGTCAGCTCGGGCCGGAGCTATGCTCTGGACGCCAAGCTGGAGAAGTTTATCATGGCCGACCAGTTCACCGGCGGCTTTGCCGTGGATCTTCAGTACAAGGACCTGGGCCTCGCCCTGGAGGCCTCCCGCGATGAGAAGGTACCCCTGCCCATGACCGCCGCTGCGGTGCAGGTCTATGAGGCGGCCCGGGCCAAGGGCCAGGGCCGGGAGGATATGTCCTCCGTGGTCAAGGTCTGGGAGGACCTGACCGGCGCCAAGATCCGCGGGACCGGGAAATAAGGCGGCCTGCGCACAGAAAGGAGTTATGTGGTGATGAAGCCATTTACTTATCATGCCCCCCGCTCTGTGGAGGAGGCCCTCTCCCTGCTGGAACAGCATCAGGCCAGCTGCGCCGTGGTGGCCGGCGGCACCGACGTGGTCATCGAGCTCAACGAAGGGGTCAAGCGCCCCGAGCATGTCATTGATATCAGCAAGATTTCCGAGCTGCGCTATGTGAAGGAAGAGGACGGCCTGGTCAAGCTGGGCGCGCTGGATACCTTCACTTCCCTGGAGCGCCACCCCTATGTGCAGGAGCATCTGCCCGCCCTCTATGAGACGGTCATCCATGTGGGCTCCCCCCAGATCCGGAACCTGGGCACCATCGGCGGCAACGTGGTCAACGCCTCCGTCGCCGGCGACTCGCCCACGGTCTTCCTTACCTACGGGGCCGAAGTGGTGCTCAAGAGCACCCGCGGTGAGCGGATCATGACCATTGAGGAGTTCAACCAGGGCCCGGGCAACTGCCAGATCCGGCCCGACGAGCTGCTCACCGAGGTGCGCTTCCCCGCCCCCGGCAAGGACGAGGCGGTGGGATACTTCAAGATCGGCAAGCGCAAGTCCCTGGCCATTGTGGTGCTGGCGGTGAGCGTGTACATCAAGCGCACCGCGGACAACCGGGTGGAGGATGCCCGGGTAATCCTGGGTGCCGTGAGCAAGCACCCCATGCGGGTGCCCGCGCTGGAGGAGGCCCTGAAGGGACTTCCTCTGACGAAGGAGGCTCTGGAGGGAACCCTGCCGCTCTTTACCGACGCGGTACAGGCGGCCATCGCCAACCGGCCCTCGGTCGTCTACAAGCGGGAGGGTGTCCGGGGCGCCGCCCGCCGGTGCTTTGATCAGATCCTCACCCAGTTTGGCCTGATGTGAGGCGAGGAGGAAGCAGAGATGGAACAGATCACGATTCGATTCAACCTCAACGGCCGGGACGTCTCGGTTCAGGCCGATCCCAATAAGCGCCTGGTGGACTTCCTGCGGGAGGACATGGGCATGCTCAGCGTCAAGGAAGGCTGCGGCGAGGGCGAGTGCGGCGCCTGCACCGTTATCTACAACGGCGAGGCGGTGACCTCCTGCCTGATGCTGGCCGGCCAGGTGGAGGGCGGAAGCGTCATCACCCTGGAGGGCGTGGGCAAGGAAAACGGCGAGCTGGACGAGATCCAGCAGGCCTTTGTGGAGGCGGGCGCGGTACAGTGCGGCTACTGTACGCCGGGCATGATCCTCTCGGCCAAGGCCCTTCTGGACCGCAATCCCAAGGCCACCCATGAGGAGATCCGCCGGGCCATGTCCGGCAATCTCTGCCGCTGCACCGGTTACAGCAAGATCATCCAGGCCGTGGAGATGGCCCGGGACGCGAAGGGAGGGGCTGCCGTATGAAGCCGGAGACCAAGGTTTTAGAGCAGGAAAAGCTGGAGGTGACCAGCGCGGTCCAGACCAGTCACGCGGTTCTGGGCAAGAGCGTGGTCAAGAAGGACACCATGGAGAAGGTCCGGGGTACCGCCCGCTTTGCCGCCGATCTGGAGATGCCCAACATGCTCTACGGCGGGGTGTTCCGCAGCACGATCACGGCCGGATACATCAAGTCCTTTGATCCCTCCGCGGCCCTCGCCATTCCGGGGGTGGCCTGTGTGCTGACCTCCAAGGACATTCCGGGCAAGAACCGCATCGGCATCATCCTCAAGGATGAGCCCATCCTGGTGGACGACAAGATCCGCCGCTATGGCGACGCCATTGCCGTGGTGGCAGCCGAAACGCCCGACCTGCTGGAGGACGCGCTGGCGGCCATCCGGGTGGAGTATGAGGAGATCGAGCCGGTCCTCTCGGTGGAGCGGGCCGCCCAGGCAGATGCCCCCAAGATCCACGGGGACACCAATGTCCACCAGAGCAAGCACCTGGAGCACGGAAATGTGGACGAGGCCTTTGCCAAGTGCGACATCATCATCGAGAACGACTATGAGACCCCCATGCTCTCCCATATGTTCATTGAGCCGGACGGCGGCCTGGCCAGCTATGAAAACGGCATCATGACGGTGTACGCCTCCACGCAGAACCCCCACTATGACCGGGGTGAGGTGGCGGCCATGCTGAACTTCCCCAACAACCGGGTCAGCTCGGTGCAGGTGACCACCGGCGGCGGCTTCGGCGGCAAGCTGGACATCTCGGTCCAGTGCCATGCGGCCCTGCTCTCCTACTATACCAACCGCCCGGTCAAGATGGTGCGCAGCCGGAAGGAGTCCACCATGGTCTCCTCCAAGCGCCATCCTATGAAGATGCACTATAAGACCGGCGCCACCAAGGACGGCAAGATCCTGGCCGTGGAGGCCACGCTGCTGGGCGATACCGGCGCCTATGCCTCCTATGGCCCCGCGGTCATCACCCGCGCCGCCGTCCATGCGGCCGGCCCCTATGAGATCCCCAACGTCCGGGTGGACGCCACCTTCTACTATACCAACAATCCCATGGCGGGAGCCTTCCGCGGCTTCGGCGTGCCTCAGGTGGCCGTGGCCCATGAGGGTCAGATGAATGCACTGGCCAAGGCGCTCAACATGGACCCCATCGACATCCGCATCCTCAATGCCCACCGTCCGGGCTCCATGACGGCCACCGGTCAGGTGCTGGACGACGGCGTGGGATTTGTGCAGTGCCTGGAAGCGGTGAAGAAAAAGGCGGCGGAAGTCCTGCCTCCCTGTGTGCCCACCGCACCCCATAAGCGCCGCGGCAGAGGATATGGCGCCATGTACTACGGCATCGGCAACACTGGCCTTCCCAACCCGGCGGGCGCTTTCGTGGAAGTGCTCCCCGATGCCAGCGTCAACCTGATGGTTGGCTGCGCCGACATCGGCCAGGGCTCCACTTCCGCCATGGCCCAGATCGCCGCGGAGGAGCTGGGCCTCGAATATGAGGACATCCGGGTCACCGCCGCCAATACCCAGGTCACCCCCGAGGGCGGCGCCACCTCCGCCAGCCGCCAGACCTTTATTTCGGGCAGCGCCACCATGCTGGCGGCCCGCATGGCCAAGGCGACCCTGGCCGAAGTGGCATCGGCTTATCTGAAGGTCCCGGTGGAGGGGCTTGTGTTCCGGCATCGGGAGATCTTCTCCGCTGCCGACCCCACGGTCAAGATGACCTATCCGGAGCTGATGGGTGAGATGAAGCGCCTGGGCAAGCTGGCGCTGGGCTGCGGCTCCTACAACCCCAAGACCACCGGACTCAACCCCGCGGATATGTTCGGTATTCCCTTCGAGGTGTACTCCTATGCCGCCACTCTGGTGGACCTGGAGGTGGACACCGAGACCGGTCTGGTGGATGTGCTCAACGTGATCTCGGCCCACGATGTGGGCACCGCGGTCAACCACCAGGCGGTGGAAGGACAGATCGAGGGCGGCGTGGTCATGGGTACCGGCTTTGCCCTGCTGGAGAAGATCGAGACCAAGGACGGACGCATCACCAACCCGGTGTTCTCCAAGTATCTGCTGGCCACCTCCATGGACGCCCCCACCATCTACCCCATCGTGGTGGAGAGCGGCAACGGAGAGGCCGGACCCTTCGGTGCCAAGGGCGTGGGCGAGCCCGCCCTGATCCCCACCATCCCGGCGACCGCCGACGCGGTGGAAAATGCGCTGAACATCCGCTTCGGCAAGCTTCCCATCCAGCACCTGGACATCATGCGGGAGCTGAACAAGAAATGACCCATAGGCGGAGGGACCCGTGGGTCTCTCCGCCTGTTTCCCTGTGATACAAACCGGAACGAATTGGAGTGAACGGCTATGAACTGTATCGAGCGGTACCTGGCCCAGGCCGCCGGTGTGGCCGAGGCCAGACCAGGACAGGATCTGTCCTGCCGGGTCAGCTATGTGGCGGCCCATGATGTGACCGCCCCCATTGCCATCAATATGTTTCGCCAGATCGGCGTGAAGAAGGTCTTTGATCCCGACCGGGTGATCCTGATTGTGGATCACATCTACCCCGCCGCCAGCGAGAAGGCCCGCAACAGCGTGTGGGCCATGGACGATTTTGCACGGGAGTTTGGGGTCCACCTCTACCAGCGGGGCGAGGGCGTAATCCATCAGCTCATGTATGAGAAGCACCGGGCCAAGCCCGGAGAACTGGTGGTCATCGCCGACTCCCACACCGGGACCTGCGGCGGCTACGGCGCCATCGGCGTGGGCGTTGGCTCCACCGAACTGGCCGCTGCCATGGCCACCGGAAAGCTGGACCTGGAAGTCCCCGAGGTGGTCCAGATCCACCTGAGCGGAAAACGGCCCGCCAATGTGTTTGGCAAGGACCTGATCCTCTATCTGGGCAGCCTCTTCGGCACCGATTACCTGGTGGACCGGGCCCTCCTCTTCACCGGTCCCGGCATTGCCGACTTCCCGGTGGAGGAGCGGATGACCGTGTGCAACATGGGCATTGAGCTGGGCGCCATGATCACCCTCTTCGGCACCGAGGAAAAAGAGCCGGATACCGTGGAGACCCGCGAGCTGGATCTCTCCGCCATGGAGCCCCAGATCGCCCGGCCCTTCTCTCCGGCCAATGTGGTGCCGGTGAAGGAAGTGGCAGGCACCAAGGTCACCCAGGTGGTGGTGGGCTCCTGCACCAACGGACGCCTCAACGACATGGAGCAGGTGGCCAAGGCCTTCCGTGGAAAGCATGTCCACCCCGATGTGAATACCCTCATCGTCCCCGCCTCCCGGGAGGTGCTGGACCAGATGGAGGAGCGGGGCTGGTGCAAGATCATCCGGGACGCGGGCGCCACCGTCCTCAACCCCGGATGCGGCCCCTGCTTCGGCGCCCATGAGGGCCTGACCAGCGAGCGGGACGTGGTGGTCTCCACCACCAACCGCAATTTCCCCGGGCGCATGGGCAGCATGAAGGCCAACATCTATCTGGCCTCGCCGGCCACCGCCGCGGCCACCGCTCTGGCGGGGGTCATCACCGTGCCGGAGAAGGAGGACTGACATGGAAATCATCAAGGGAAAGATCATCGTCCTGGGGGACGATGTGGACACCGACCAGATCCTCCCCGGCTATGCGATGGCCGAGCCCTATGACAAGCTGGGCGGCTTTGCCATGGCGGGACTGGCCGGACTGGATTTCAACGCCGTCTATGAGCCGGGCAGCATCCTGGTGGCCGGGCGCAACTTCGGCTGCGGCTCCTCCCGGGAGCAGGCCCCCATCGCCCTCAAGCAGCGGGGCGTGTCCCTCATCATGGCCAAGGGCTTTGCCCGTATCTTCCGCCGCAACTCCATCAACATCGGACTTCCGGTGTGGGCGGCCGATCTGGCCGGACAGGTCAAGACCGGCGACCTGGCGGAGGTAGACCTGGAGCAGGGCAAAGTGACGGTGAACGGAGTGGAGTACACCTTCCCGCCTCTGGCGGAAAATGTATTGAAGACACTGGCCTATGGCGGCCTGATCCCCCGGGTCCGCGCCGAGCTGGGAATGGAGTGAGTGAATATGGATATGCAGGAAAAAACCAAACGGATCATCCGGGAAGATATTGAGGCGGTCCGCGCCTATGCCGACTGCTTCGGCGTGGAGATGCCCGATCTGGACGAGAACGGAGAAGTGGTGGGCCTTCCCGCCCCCTATCCCAGAGAGGTGGCGGGCGTGGTCCGCAGCGGCTACCGCATCCATGAGCTGGCCCTGAAGGCCAGAGAGCGGGGCTGGCCGGTCCAGAACCCCATCCTGGGGCGCAACACCGCCGAGGAGACCCTCAAGGAGTCCAAGGAGATGTACGCCTTTGCCGAGAAGTTCGACGAGACCATCTTCCACTTTGTCCACTCCGAGGCCACCCGTCACATCGACCCCCTGAAGGGCCGGGAGCTCATCGAGCAGTCCCGGGGCAAGGGCGGCATCACCCCCAAGGGTGAGCG
Source organism: Pseudoflavonifractor hominis (assembly GCF_014288125.1). Classification (NCBI taxonomy): domain Bacteria; kingdom Bacillati; phylum Bacillota; class Clostridia; order Eubacteriales; family Oscillospiraceae; genus Pseudoflavonifractor; species Pseudoflavonifractor hominis. Next base: position 185,717 of record NZ_JACOPR010000006.1, read on the forward strand.
GGAGTTCATTCAGATGGGCGGCGGTTCCCGCCATCCGGTGCGCATCAACGCCACGGGCGATACCCCCCATCTCTCCATTTTGAACGCTCTCATCGCGGGCTTTGACGGCACCGACATCGGCCCCGTCATCCACGTCCACTTCGGCGGACGCGGCATCCACGACTACCGCACCAAGGTGGTCAACGGCTATAAGGCCCTTCAGATCTGCGCCGAGAACAAGATCTATGTGCAGCTGGATTCCCACAAGCACCTGAACAACATCGGCGGTACCGACGGCATGGCCCTGGCCATGTGCCTGCTGGCCGAGGGCCTGGCCATCCACGCCGGCCTGCCCCGGGAGCTCTCCGCCATTCAGATGAACATTGCGGGCATCAACATCTTTGCCGACCTGGCCCTGATGCGGGCCTTCCGGGAGACCCTGTGGAGCGACGGCCTCATCGTGGTGCCCGAGACCTTCCAGAGCCCTCCGGGCGACCTGATCGCCGAGGCGGCCCACTTTGCCCGCATGGCGGTCAACGCCAAGCTGGGCGGCGCCGACTTCTACCGGCCCAAGGCGGCCGAGAGCGTGGGCATCCCCACCGGCGACTCCATGGGCCGTGCCATTTGGGGCACTGAGAACGTATTCACCAACACCTATGCCGTGGACATCGAGGACAGCCGCATCACCGAGCGCAAGGCGGAGATCCTGGAGGAGGCCATGGCGGTGCTGGAGGCGGTGCTCCACCTGCCCGAGCGCAGCCTGAAGCCCAAGGACATCACTCCCGCCTTCTGGATGCAGTGGAAGGACACCGAGCTCATCGACCTCATCGTGGAGGGCGGCAAGAGCGGCCGGATGGACTGCCCCCGTGCCGGCGGCTGGGACCTGAAGCGGTTCGTCAAGGTCAACCGGGACCCCGACGGGATCAAGCGCTACGTGCCCGGCTACACACCTCTGGGGATCGATCCCAGCCGGGTGGCCGTCACCAAGGAGAATATCCAGGTGGAGCCCGAGAAGGAGCCCACCCGTCCCGAGAAGATCGTACTGGCCACGGTGGGTGCCGACGCCCACGTCAACGGCATCAATCTCATCCGGGAGACCTTCCAGCACGCGGGCTATGAGGTGGTCTTCCTCCGGGGCATGAACCTGCCCGAGACCGTGGCCGAGGTGGCGGCCGAGGCCAACGCCGACGCCGTGGGCGTGAGCAACCTGCTGGGCCTGGGCGGCACCCTCTTCCCCCGTGTGGAGCAGCGGCTCAAGGAGCTGGGCCTGCGGGACAAGATGGTGGTCTGGGCCGGCGGACGCATCGCCGAGAAGGAAGAGGAGCACCAGTATTACGAGGAGAAGATCAAGAAGGAGGGCGTGAGCTTCCTGGGCGTAGACGCCTTCTTTGGACCGGACTCCACCCCCGAGCAGTGCCTGGAGACCATCACGCGGCTCATCCAGGAGAAGAAGGCCAAGCAGTAAAGAGACCCCATTTTTCAGACAGGAGGCTGTGAGAACCATGAGCGAGCAAAAACGAATTCCCCTTGTCATCATGCGCGGCGGCACCAGCAAGGGTATCTATATCAAGGAAAACGACCTGCCCACCGATCCCAAGGAGCGGGATGAGCTGATCCTGCGGCTGTTCGGCAGCCCCGATGTGCGCCAGATCGACGGCCTGGCGGGTGCGGACCCCCTGACCAGCAAGCTGGCCATCATCGGGCCTCCCTCCCGGCCGGACGCCGATGTGGACTACACCTTCGCTCAGGTCTCCATCACCGACCGGGTGGTGGACTACAAGGGCAACTGCGGCAACATCTCCTCCGGCGTGGGTCCCTTTGCCATCGACGAGTCCCTGGTCAAGGCGGTGGAGCCGGTGACCCGGGTGCGCATCCACAATACCAACACGGGCAAGATGCTCTATGCCGAGGTCCAGGTGAAGGACGGCAAGGCCCGGGTCAAGGGAGACTGCGCCATCGCTGGCGTGCCCGGTACCAGCGCCCCCATCCTGCTGGACTTTGCCTCCACCGCGGGCGCGGCCACCGGCAACGTCCTGCCCACCGGCCACCCGGTGGACACCCTGGAGACCAGCCGTGGTCCCATTGAGGTCTCCATTGTGGACGTGGCCAATCCCTGCGTCTTTGTCCGCGCGAAGGATGTGGGCATGAAGGGGACCGAGACCCCCGACGTCATCGACGGCAACAAGGAGCTGCTGGCCTATCTGGAAGAGATCCGCTCCAAGTGCTGCGCCATGATCGGCATGGCCAAGGACCCCGCCGACGCCACCAAGCATTCTCCCGCCTTCCCCATGGTGGCCTTTGTCACCGAGGCGGCCGACTATGTGGACTTCACCAGCGGCAAGACCATCCATAAGGAGGATGTGGACTTTGTCTCCCGCCTGATGTTCATGCAGGTGCTCCACAAGACCTATGCCGGCACCGCCACCGCCTGCACCGGCGCGGCGGCCAAGATCAAGGGCACCATCGTCAATCAGGTCATCCCCCACATCGATGAGATCGACACCATCCGGATCGGCCATCCCGCCGGCATCATCCCCGTGGTGGCCGCCGTGGAGGGCAACGAGGTGAAGAAGTCGGCGCTGGTGCGCACCGCCCGCCGTCTCATGGAGGGCTATGCCCTGGTGCCCGACGAGGACTGAGCAAAACGGGAGGAGTGCCACATGCGTGCCAATACGCTGGTCTACGACGTAGGCAGTACCTATACGAAAGCGGCTGCCTTCCGGCTGGAGCGGGGTAAATTTACCTTTCTGGGCCGGGGTCAGTCCCTGACCACACTGAACAACATTATGGACGGGGCGGCCCGGGCCGAACAGAGCATCCGGGAGCAGGGCGTGGACTTTGACGAGACGGTACAGCGGTACAGCTCCTGCAGCGCCGCCGGCGGCCTGCGGATGGTGGCCCTGGGGTATATGCCCCGGGTCACCGCCAAGGCGGCCAAAGAGGTCTCCATGACTGCCGGAGCCCGGGTCATGCAGGTGGTCTCGGCCGAGGAGCCACTCGCCTACCGGAAAGAGGTGCTCCTGGAGATCAACCCCGACATTATCCTGCTCTCGGGCGGGACGGACGGGGGAGATGAGAGCTGTGCCCTGGAAAACGCGGAGATGATCTGCGAGCTCCACAGCCGGGCCACCGTCATCATCGCCTGCAACAAATATGCCCAGCGGGAGGTGGCCGAAAAGCTGGCCCGGGCCGGGGTGTCCTATGTACGGGTGCCCAACATCATGCCCACCATCCACGAGCTCAACGTAAAGCCCGCCCGGGAGGCCATCCACGAGCATTTCATCAAACAGATCACCCGGGCCAAGGGCCTGATGGAGTTCCGGGACAGTCTGGCCGACCACACAGTGGTCCCTACCCCCGGTGCGGTATTGCTGGCCAGTGAGCTGCTGGCCCGGGGCACCTATGAGCAGGAAGGGGCTGGATCCCTCATCCTGGTGGATATCGGCGGTGCCACCACCGACATCCACTCCATCCTGCCGGAGCTGGAAAAGCTCACCATTGAGGAGCGGGGCCTGGTCATCAACAACGAAAAGCAGTTTGCCTACCGCACGGTGGAGGGCAACCTGGGCCTGCGGGTGAGTGCCACCGGCATCCCCGAGGCAGTGGGACCCAACGCCATCCTCCGGGCCATGGACGACCCGGACGGGACGACCCCGGAGGGGGTGCTGGCCTTTGCACAGAAGCTGGAGGACCAGCCCGACTACATCCCCCAGACCGAGGAGGAGCGGATGCTGGAGCGAGCCATGGCCACCTGCGCCATCCGCACGGCTCTGCGCCGCCATGCGGGCCACTACGCCGAGGTGGAGGACCCGGTCATGGGCATCATGGCGGGGACCGCCATGGGACGCGATCTGCGCCATGTGCACCGGGTGCTCTGTGTGGGCGGCATCTTCGTCCACACCGAGGAGGCGGCGGGACGGACCATGGTCCTGCGGAGCTTTGAAGAGCCGGGGATCTCCCTCCTCCCGCTGGAGGAGCCCGATGTGATCCTGGACCGGAATTATCTCCTCTACGCCATGGGCGTTCTGGGCAAGCACTATCCCGACGCAGCCTGCTCCTTCCTCAAGGAGTATGTGGGAGCCGCAACGGAAGAATAAATGATCTAAAACATCAAATTTAGGAGTGATTTTCATGAACGGACCGAAGAAGATCCGGGAGCTCTTTGCTTCCAAGAAGACCATTGTGGCACCCGGAGCCCATGATATGCTTACCGCCAAGATCATCGGCCGCCTGGGCTTTGACGCGGTGTACATGACCGGCTATGGCCAGTCCGCCAGTCATCTGGGCAAGCCCGACGTGGGCCTCATGACCATGAGCGAGATGGTGGCCCGGGCTGCCAACATGGTGGAGTGCGCCGGCGTCCCCGTGATCGCCGATGCGGACACCGGTTTCGGCAACGCGGTCAATGTGATGCGCACCGTCCGGGAGTATGAGAAGGCCGGCGTGGCCGTCATTCAGCTGGAGGACCAGGTCATGCCCAAGAAGTGCGGCCACATGGTGGGCCGTGAGGTCATCCCCATGGAGGAGATGGTGGGCAAGATCAAGGCCGCGGTGGACGCCCGCGTGGACCCCAACTTCATGATCATGGCCCGCACCGACGCCCGCACGGTCCACGGCATCGACGCCGCGCTGGAGCGTGCCCATGCTTACAAGGAGGCCGGCGCCGACATCCTCTTCGTGGAGTCTCCCGAGTCCGAGGAGGAGATGCGCCGCATCAATGAGGAGCTGCCCGGCTGCCTGACCCTCGCCAACATGGTGGAGGGCGGCCGTACTCCCATGTTCAAGAACGCTCAGCTCTCCGAGTTTGGCTACAACCTCATCATCTATCCCACCGCGTCGGTCTATGTGACTACCAAGGCCATGGTGGACCTGTGGGAGGGCATGCGCCGGGACGACACCACCGAGACCCTCATCGACACCATGATCCCCTTCGCCCAGTTCAATGAGATCATGGGACTGCCTGAGATCCGGGCCATCGAGGCCAACTACGCCACCGGCCGCGTGGTAAAGTAAGACGACCCATTCGTCATATACGGAAAAAGGAGGAGAACCAATGCCTGACATGAGAGCTGCGATCCAGGAAAAACTGCCCCTGACCGTCAGTGAGATGGTGGCCGTCGCGCAGGAATACGGCGTGCGAGTGGTGGACGTGGTCCTGGTGGAGACCGAGCTGCGCACCGGCAAGTCCCGGGAGGAGATCCTCACGGGGATCATGGAAGAATATGCCCACAACCTCAAGGCGGTGGAGATCGGTGTCAAGGACGGCGAGAGCATCCTGTTGGGCACGGTAGCCTCCCAGCTGGCCGCGCAGGAGGGAAGCAAATGCTTTGAGGACTCCTTCCTGGACGACGCCCTGCTCTACACCCTGGGCGCCCAGGTGGGCAACCACTGCGTGGGTCTGCGCCCCTGCGCCGGAACGGGCGATTCCTGCCCCTACTCCGGCTTCATCAAGGCCATGATGGTCCACGGCTATGATGACAAGACGGTGGCCGAGACCGCCGCGCTGGTCATCAAGATCGGAAGCCTGTTCCGGGTGGGCAAGGTGACCACCGGGTGCAATATGGAGGGCTTCGGCGCCGGTTCCGCCTGCATTGCGGCGGCCACCGTCTCCATCGGGGGCGGCACCCCCGAGCAGATGGAAAAGGCCATGGTGCTGGCCCTCTCGCCCACCATCGGCGTGCCCTGCACCCCCCGGGTGCTGGTGCCCGCCCTGTGCACCACCCACGTGGGCGGCGCCATCCTGATGGGTATGTATGCCGGTCGGCTGTGCATGAAGGTGGATATGACGGTCAACGTCCCCTTTGACGTAATGCTGGCCATGGCCGCAGAGGTCCATGTGGAGTCGGGCCGCCACCTGGTGCCCACCGTGGTGGAGTATATGGAGCCCTTCTTCAAGCGCAAGCCTGCGGTGGAATCCCTGGTGAGCCAGGCCGTCCGGGATGCCGAGGCCAAGAAGATGGCCGAGACGCTGGAAAAGGCCAAGGCCAAGGCCAAGCAGCTGGCCCAGGGGACCGAGAGCATTCTCCACACCCTGGGAGACGCTGTGGTGGGCGGAAGCAGCCAGGCGGTGGGCAGCCCCACCAACGCCGCCCGCATCTGCCATGAGCTGGTCAAGGGGACCATCCGCAAGGTACGGGTGGAGCTCTATCCCGAGCTGTTTGCCCGTCGTTCCATCAACATCCCGGGCGTTCTGATGGGCGCGGTGTACGGGGCATCCACCTCGGACTATGCCATGTACAACAAGGCCGTGCAGATGGTGAAGGACGACGGGATTGAAGTGGAGATCGTAGAGGGACATGAGCCATCCCTCCAGAAGATCACCATTACCACCGATGAGATGACCTGTATGGTGGATACCCTCAACCGCGGCGGCGGCCGCCTGGTGCTGCGGGATGCCTCCCCGTCCCTGGCCGAGGCGGAGGAAGCGGCAAAGCGGCTGGGGATCGTCCTGGTACAGCCGTAAGACACGGCGATATGCACTGCGCCCCCGGACCTGGGAAGAGGACCGGGGGCGCAGTTTGCCAAATCAGAATAGGAGGCGCGGCATATGCTGCATTTAAAGGAATATCTGCCCGAACTGAACCAGGGCCTGGCCCTGGATGTGGGGACCCGGTTTGGAGAATTTGCCTTCAGCCTGGCGGAGATCATGCCGGAGGGCTCCCGGATCATCTGCCTGGACAGCGATCCCCGGACCGTGGAGCAGGCCCGGGAGAAAAACGGGGACAAGGGGATCGAGTTCCAGGTGGGAGAGGGGGCCCATATGGAGTTTGCCGACGGCACCTTTGAGGTGGTGGCCCTCTCCAACACCCTGCACCACATCGAGGACTATGACGCAGTGCTCCATGAGATGCTCCGGGTGCTGCGGCCGGGCGGGTGGCTGGTCATCAATGAGATGTTCTCCGACGGTCAGAACCGCCCTCAGCAGATCCACTTTGCCCAGCATACGCTGGAGGCTAAGCTGGATATGCTCTCGGGGGGCTTTCAGCGTCCCACTTGGAAGAAGGAGGAGATCCTTGCCATCCTGAGCCGCCTTCCGCTCCGGGAGGTGCGTACGGCAGAGCTTCTGGAGGAGCCAGAGATGGACCGGAAGCTGGAGACCAAAAATGCCAAGCTGGTAGAGCTGGTGGAAAAGAAAGCGGCCGGGAAGCCGGAGTATGAGGCGCTTCTGGAAGAGGCGCGGCAGATCCAGAAGGACTGCGCCGCATACGGCATCCAGCGCTGTACCCAGCTGCTCTATCTGGGAAAAAAGAAATAAAAAACAGGCGGGAGGATCGGTCAGATCCTCCCGCCTGCATGTTTGGTGGGGAGATGTTATCGGATGTGGGTCCGCAGGAGACCCACGCCCTGGATCTCGCACTCCACGGTGTCGCCGCTCTTGAGCCAGCGGGGCGGGTCAAAGCCCATGCCCACCCCGGCGGGGGTGCCGGTGGCGATGATGTCGCCGGGCTCCAGCGTGATGCCATGGGAGAGCTCAGAGATGAGATGGGGGATGTCCGCAAGAAACAGCCGGGTATTGCTGCTCTGACGCAGTTCGCCGTTGACTCGGCTGCACACGTCCACCTCAATGGGGAAGGGAAGGGCGCTCTTGTGGACCAGTGTGGGACCCATGATGGCAAAGCCGTCCAGGCTCTTGCCCCGGTACCACTGGTTGTGCCGCATCTGGATGCCCCGGGCCGACATGTCATTGAAAACGGAGTAGCCAAAGATATAGTCCTCCGCCTCCTCCGGGGCCACATTGCGGCATTCCCGGCCGATGACAACGGCCAGTTCCACCTCGTAGTCCAGACAGGGGTCCAGATCCAGATGACCGTCAATCGTGGCGTCATGGGGCGTCATGATGTGGGCGCGCTTGGAGAAATAGACGCTGTCCTGATGGGCAATCTTGCCCATTGCGGCCTCACTCTCCTCCAGGTGGTCCCGGTAGTTGACGCCCACGCACAGAATGTCATGGCAGGGCTTTGGGATGGGCGCGAGCAGCTGCACGGAGGAGAGGGGCGTTCCCTCCGACTGCGCCGACGCCGACGCAGCCCGGGCCAGCAGGTCCGGACCGGCGTCGGCGATGAAGGCGGTCAGAGTGGACCACGCGCCCAGACCCGCTTCCTCCAGGGAGAGCACCCTCTGCCGGTCCGCGGTGAGCAGACCGGGCAGCTGGATGCCGTCCCGCAGAAAGGTCACGAATTCCATGGGATGGTACACCTCTTATTCAGATGAGAGTAAATTACACGTAGTTGCAAACGCGGGCAATGGCCATTTCCATATAGCCGAGAGACTCGGCCTTGGTCTGCTTGCCGCTGGCCACATCGGCCACCAGCTGCAGGAGCTCGTCGCCCATCTG
>NZ_JACOPR010000007.1:0-178207 GCF_014288125.1 Pseudoflavonifractor hominis
TTCATATCATCGGGGTTGGTGATGGTCGCCATGGACGCACGGTCCATGGTGCCGTCCGCCTTCACCGCAACCTTACCGGAGGTATCCGGCACCTGCTTCACACATACGATTGCTTTCATGTCAATATCCTCCGTTCCTTACTTCACGCCCAGATGGCTGGAAATGACCATGCGCTGAACCTCGCTGGTACCCTCGTAGATCTCGGTGATCTTGGCATCGCGCATCATGCGCTCCACGGGGTACTCACGGGTGTAGCCATAACCGCCAAAGAGCTGAACGGCGCGGCGGGTCACATCACTGGCGGCCTCAGCGGCGAAAAGCTTGGCCATGGCGGCGTCCATGGAGTAGGGCTCGCCATTCTGCTTCTTCATCGCAGCGGAGTACACCAGGAACTGGGCGGCCTGCATGCGGGTGTGCATATCGGCCAGCTGGAACTGGGTGTTCTGGAACTGAGACAGGCGGCGGCCAAACTGCACGCGCTCCTTGGTGTAGTTGATGGCCTCCTCCACGGCGCCCTCGCCCAGGCCCAGAGCCTGAGAGGCGATGCCGATACGGCCGCCGTCCAGCGTCTTCATGGCGATCTTGAAACCCTTGCCTTCCTTGCCCAGCAGGTTCTCCTTGGGCACGATGCAGTCCTCCATGATCAGCTCACAGGTGGAGGAGCCGCGGATACCCATCTTCTTCTCGTGCTTACCGATAGAGAATCCGGGGAAGTCCCGCTCCACGATGAAGGCGGAGATGCCGTGGTTGCCCGCCTTGGGATCGGTCATGGCAAAGACGATGAACACATTGGCAAAGCCGGCGTTGGTGATGAAGATCTTGGAGCCGTTGAGCACATAGTGATCTCCCTCCAGCACCGCGGTGGTCTGCTGTCCGGAAGCATCGGTACCGGCGTTGGGCTCGGTCAGGCCAAAGGCGCCGATCCACTCGCCGGAGCAGAGCTTGGGCAGGTACTTCTTCTTCTGCTCCTCGGTGCCGTTCTCAAAGATGGGGGCGCAGCACAGGGAGGTGTGGGCGGACACAACGACAGCGGTGGTGCCGCACACCTTGGCCAGCTCCTCCACCGCCATGGAATAAGCCAGCACATCGGCGCCGGCGCCGCCGTACTCCTTGGGGAAATAGATGCCCATCATGCCCAGCTTGGCCATCTTCTTGACGGTCTCCTCAGGGAAGCGCTCCTCCTCGTCGATCTCCTCGGCCAGGGGCTTCACCTCATTCTGGGCGAACTCACGGTACATTTTCCGAAGCATCTCATGCTCTTTGGACAGATGAAAATCCATATTGCTTTGCTCCTTCTAGATAAAAATACACATATACGGCTGGGAGCCGGGGACGATCTCCGTCCCCGGCTATCCGAATACTGGAATTACTTCTTGCTGTAGTCGTAGAAACCGATGCCGGTCTTACGGCCCAGACGGCCGCCGCGGACCATCTTGCGCAGCAGCAGGGAAGCGCGGTAACGGGGATCGTTGGTCTCCTTATAGAGAACATCCATGATGGCCAGACACACGTCCAGGCCGATGAAGTCGCCCAGCTCCAGGGGACCCATGGGATGATTGGCGCCCAGTTTCATGGCCTTGTCCACGTCCTCCACAGAGGCGATGCCGCTCTCGACCACATTGATACCCTCGTTGATCATGGGGATGAGCAGGCGGTTGACGACAAAACCGGGGGCCTCGTCTACTTCCACAGGGTCCTTGCCCACGTCCTTGGAGAGGTCAAAGATCGCCTTGAACGTCTCGTCGGAGGTGTTCACGCCGCGGATGACCTCAATGAGCTTCATCACGGGGGCGGGGTTAAAGAAGTGCATACCGATCACCTTGTCGGCCCGCTTGGTGGCGGAGGCAATGTCGGTGATGGAGATGGAGGAGGTGTTGGTGGCCAGGATGGCCTCGGGCTTGCAGATGGCATCCAGCTGAGCGAAGAGCTCCTTCTTCAGGGAGAGCTCCTCCACGGCGGACTCCACAACCAGATCGGCGTCAGCCGCAGCGTTGATGTCGGTCGTAAAGGTCAGCTTGGAGAGCAGGGCCTCCTTGCCGGCCTCGTCCAGCTTGCCCTTGGCAATGCGCTTATCCAGGCTTTTAATGAGGCTGTTCTTATGCTTCTCGGCGCTCTGCTCGCTGGTGGAGCGGATCACGGTATCGATACCCTTGGTCGCAAAAACCTGGCCGATGCCCAGGCCCATGGTGCCGCCGCCGATGATAACGATCTTTTTCATAAACATAGTCCTCCCAAAATTCAGTTGATCCCAAATGCTAAAGTACCCTGCGGACCCGTTCGGTCCGCCCGCGCGTTCTTTCGCGGTGGTACGGAATGTTCCTGCTCATGGTTGGTGACATGCTGTGTATTGGATCTTGCTCTGCGTGCCTCAGTTTGCTTAATCATTTTTAAAAACGGTCCAGATCAGCGGTTGAGGAAATGCTTTTCCTTCCGCTTCTCCAAAAAGGCGCCCATGCCCTCATCCTTGTCGGCCGTGCCGCAGGTGACGCCGAAGGCCTCCGCCTCGAAGGCCGCGGCGGTGTGGATATCGGTCTGCATTCCCATCCGGATGCAGCGCTTGGACTCCCGCACTGCAATCTGTGCATTAGCACAGATCGCCTGGGCCAGTTCCATGGCGCGCTCCATCAGCTCTTCTGGCGGACAGACCGCAGACACCAGGCCGATCTCCTTGGCCTCGGCCGCACCGATGACCCGGGCGGTCAGAATGAGCTCCATGGCCTTGGAGACCCCCACGATACGGGGCAGACGCTGCGTCCCGCCGAAGCCGGGTGTAATCCCCAGGCCCACCTCGGGCTGACCGAACTTGGCCTTCTCACTGGCCAGGCGGATGTCACAGGCCATGGCCAGCTCGCATCCGCCGCCCAGCGCAAAGCCGTTGACCGCGGCGATCACAGGCTTGGACAGATTCTCCAGCTTGAGGAACACATTTCCTCCGCGGACGCCGAATTTCTTTCCGTCACTGGAGGTAAAGCCCTTCATTTCCCCGATGTCGGCCCCCGCCACAAAGGAGCGGCCCGCACCGGTGAGGATGACCACATAGATCTCATCCTCAGCCTCCACTCTTTCCAGAACGGCGTCCAGATCAGAGAGGACCTGACTGTTGAGGGCATTGAGCGCATCGGGCCGGTCGATGGTGATGATTCCAACGTGTCCCTGTTGCTCAAACTTCACAAATGCCACTCGTTCTACCTCCTGTTTCTTGTAAAGTGTTGTTGGACCGTCCGGCAGCTTGTTATTTTTTTAACATATAACCTCCTAAAAAATTGCAACAGCAGGTTTTCTATCCGCAGTTGCACAACTTTACAGGTGGTTTCTTGGCTGTTCCGTTTTCTCGATCCTCGCTTAGTATAGCTCTTTTTTGGCTCATACGCAAGAGGGTTTTTGAAAAAAATCGTATTTTTTATCTACACACTTTCTTTTTTCATTCATTTTATTGTTGGTATTTTACAAATACTTAGTGAAAAAATTGACGATTTCGCGGTCTTTGCGCCTTTTGTTATTTTATTAACATTGATTAGATTCCAAATAAAAAGCACTTCGGAATCCGAAGTGCTTTGCGGAAAGGATGCTCACATCAGGGCGGTCAGCCACCGGGAGAGGGGCAGATAGGCCATGGGCAGAAACATGGCCGGCAGCATATTGCCCACCCGGATCTTTTCCCGGGGCAGTCCCAGCATGTTCAGGGCGATGCCCACGATGATGGTCCCCCCTACTGCGCTCATCTCCACCACCACGTCCTGCGGCAGATAGGGGCCTACAAACTGAGCCAGCAGCGTCAGTCCCCCCTGGTAGAGGAAGAGGGGCACCACACAGAAGGCCACACCCACGCCCATGGCCGAGGCAAAGGTGATGGCGGTCACCCCGTCGATGACACTCTTGGAAATCAGGATGGAATAGTTGTGGTTGAGGCCCGCCTCCAGGCTTCCGTTGATGGCCATGGCTCCCACGCAGAACAGGACTGTGGCATTGACAAATCCCTCTACAAAGCGGCTGTTGCCGCCGCCCCGGAGCAGGCGTCCCCGCACCAGTATGCCGATTCCCTCCAGGCGGTCTTCGATACGCAGTGCCTCCCCCAACAGCGTCCCCACGACCATGCAGACGATCACACACAGGGTATCCTGCGTGCCAATCATACTGGAGACACCGATCCCCATCACACACAGCCCCAGTGCACTGGTCAGTGTGGCGGCAAAACGGGGTTTGATATGGTCCTTGCACACAAGCCCCAGCAAACTGCCCAATAAAATCAGAACGACATTGATAACGGTGGCGATCATGGGTAACTCCTTCCGGCGGGCGCTTTCCCGCTTCACTGTATTAAATATAATGATACTCACCTTTTCGCCCCTTGTCAAAGGGGAATTCTCCTCATGTCCAGGCACTGGACCACATATGGTAGAACAGCGAAGAAAAAGGGGGGCTGTCCTTGAAAGTGAGCCGTTCATCCATGTTATACGGCACCTTACTGCTCACCGGCACCAGTCTGGTGGCCCAGGTGCTGGGATTTATCTACCGCATTTTTCTCTCCCGGCTGGTGGGGGCCGAGATTATGGGACTCTATCAACTCATCCTGCCGGTCTATTCCGTGGTCCTCTCCATCACCGCCGTTGGTCTGACCGTAGCCGTGTCCAACCTCTCAGCCGAGTATGCCGCACGGGGAAACGAGGGTGCCATGGGGGCGGTACTGCGGCGCTGCCTGACCGCCTTTCTGATCCTCTTTGCCCTGGTGGCCGGGGTAACAGTGCTGTTCTATGACCCCATTTCGGTCTATCTGCTGGGAGACGCCAGGACCCAGCTGGGCCTCCTTCTTTTACTCCCCTGTCTCTTTCTTACGGGGATTGAAAATCTCCACAAACACTATTTTTACGGCACGGGAAATATCCGTCCGCCTGCGGCAGTGGAGCTGTGTGAACAGTTCATCCGCACCGGGGCAGTCCTGGGCCTTCTGGCCCTCTTTCTCCCTCAGACGCCGGAGCGCACCGTGGGACTTATCGTGACCGGCATGGTGATCTGTGAGCTCTTTTCCTCCGTTACGCTGGTCATTCTGTACCGAAAACGGGCGGCTGGTCTGCCTCGGACCCCCGCCGACCCCGGGCTGAGCCGCCGGATCCGCGCCATTGCCGTTCCCATCGGCTTTACCGCCCTTTTGGGGAATATCATGGGCTCGGCCAACGCGGTACTCATCCCCCAGCGTCTGGTGGCCTCCGGCTCCGATGTGTCCCATGCCATGAGTTCGTTTGGTGTGCTGTGCGGCATGACGATCCCCATGCTAGTCATGCCCACCGCCTTTATCGGCGCCATGGGGCTGGTTCTGGTCCCCCGTCTGGCCCGCAGCGCCGCCCTGGGTCGTCTGGATCGGATCCGGGACCGGGTCCACAAGGCCATGCTGGCCACATCGGTCCTCATCATGCCCGCCATGGCCTTTCTGGTAGTCCTGGGACCGACCATCGGGCGTTTCCTCTTCCGGGAGGAGAGCGCGGGGGATTTTATCCTCCCCCTCTCACTGGGTGTCCTGCTGTCCTGCTATCAGTCCATCCTCTCCGGCGTGCTCAACGGCGTGGGAAAACAGCGTGCCGCCGCCTGGAACGCCATCCTCTGCGGCGGGGTGCAGCTGGGCTGCACCTTTTTCCTGATGGGCCTGCCTGGTGTGGGACTCAAGGGCTATGTGGCGGGCTTTGTGGCCAGCTCCGCCCTGGGTCTGCTCCTCAACTGGTATCAGGTGGGGCGGTATGCCCATATGCGGCCCCGGCTCTTCCAGTGGTGTACGGCCCCCGCGCTGTCCGCCCTCCTTATGGGCCTGTGCGTCAATCTGCTCTTCCGTTTCCTGTGCCGCAGCGGTGTGGAGGGCATTTGGGCTGTTCTCATCTGCCTGCTCTTCGGAAGTGTGGAATATCTCTGCGCCCTCTCGGCCCAGGGCGTTTCGGTTCGGGCCCTCTTTTCCCTACATTGACTTGTTGGTTTTTCATCCGTTTTTCTCGGCAAAAAGGGGCACTTTTTTGCATTCTCTCACAATTTCCGCCCCGCTGCGCCGGATTCCGCCCTCAGATGCTTGACAGCCCCCCGCCCACGGCTTATAATGACTTTCATGCAGCAAGGACGCTGCGGCCCTGGCCGCAGTGTCTTTTTTTATCGGTCCCCTCTGCCGGGGGACTCCATGGAGGAATGTTTTGATGAGTAAGGTCCCTGAACTCTTTGGCAGCATGGTTTTTAACGACTCTGTCATGCGGGAGCGGCTCCCCAAGGATATCTACCGCGCCCTCCGGCGCACCATCAACGAGGGCACGGCCCTGGACCCCGCCGTGGCCGATGTGGTGGCCGCCGCCATGAAGGACTGGGCGGTGGGCAAGGGCGCCACCCACTTCACACACTGGTTCCAGCCCATGACGGGCATCACCGCCGAAAAGCACGACGCCTTCCTCTCCCCCTGTGGGGACGGATCGGTCATCATGGATTTCTCAGGCAAGGAGCTCATCAAGGGCGAGTCGGACGCCTCCTCCTTCCCCTCCGGCGGGCTGCGGGCCACCTTTGAAGCCCGGGGCTATACCGCCTGGGACCCCACCTCTTACGCCTTTATCAAGGATGATACCCTGTGCATCCCCACCGCCTTCTGCTCCTACCACGGGGAGATCCTGGACAAAAAGACTCCCCTGCTCCGCTCCATGGACGCGGTGAGCCGGGAGGCCATCCGGGTGCTCCGTCTCTTTGGCAAGGATGTACGCCGGGTGACCTCCACCGTGGGCGCCGAGCAGGAGTATTTCCTCATCAACAAAGAGGACTACGGCAAGCGGGCCGATCTGATCCTCACGGGCCGGACCCTCTTCGGTGCGCCCGCCCCCAAGGGCCAGGAGATGGAGGATCACTACTACGGCTCGATCCGTCCCCGGGTCAAGGCCTTTATGGCGGAGCTGGATGAGGAGCTGTGGAAGCTGGGCATCTGCTCCAAGACCGAGCACAACGAGGTGGCGCCCTGCCAGCATGAGATGGCTCCCCTCTTTACCACCGCCAACCTGGCCACCGACCAGAACCAGCTCTCCATGGAGATCATGAAGAAGGTGGCCAACAAGCACGGCTTTGTCTGTCTCCTCCATGAAAAGCCCTTTGAGGGGGTCAACGGCTCGGGCAAGCACAACAACTGGTCCCTCTCCACCGACACCGGGGAGAACCTGCTGGACCCGGGCAAGACCCCCATGGACAACGCCCAGTTCCTGCTCTTCCTCACCGCCGTCATCAAGGCGGTGGACGACTATCAGGATCTGCTGCGCATCTCGGTGGCCAGCGCGGGCAACGACCACCGCCTGGGCGCCAATGAGGCCCCGCCCGCCATCGTCTCGGTCTATGTGGGCGACGAGCTGGAGCAGGTGGTGGATGCCCTGGTCTCGGGCGGAGCCCACGACAAGGCTGTGGATGCCGCCATGGACATCGGCGTCACCGCCCTTCCCCCCATCCCTCTGGACAACTCGGACCGGAACCGCACCTCTCCCTTCGCCTTCACCGGCAATAAGTTTGAGTTCCGTATGCCCGGCTCCTCTTTCAACATCGCCTGCACCAACGTGATGCTCAACACCGCCGTTGCCATGGTCCTGCGGGAGTTTGCCGACGAGCTGGAGGACGCCCCTGTCTTTGACACTGCCCTCTCTGCCCTCATCCGGCGGGAGCTGGCCGCCCACCGCCGGATCCTCTTCAACGGAAACGGCTACGGGACGGATTGGCCCATCGAGGCCCAGCGCCGGGGCCTGCTCAACCTGCGCACCACCCCCGAGGCCCTGGAGCGCTACGACGATCCCAAGAACGTGGCCCTCTTTGCCGCCATGGGCATCTACACCCTGGAGGAGATCCGCTCCCGCCAGGAGATCATCCAGGAGGATTACAGCAAGACCATCCTCATCGAGGCCCGCACCGCCCTGGATCTGCTCCGCCAGCAGATCCTCCCCGCCTGTATGGCCTATTCCAAGCAGGTGGCCGAGGGTGTGGCCGTCAAGCAGTCCATCGGCATCCCCGCCCCGGAGGAGAGCGCATTGGTCCGCTCCCTCACCGAGGAGACCGGACTCCTCTTCCAGCGTGCCGCCGAGCTGGAGTCCTCCCTCACTGCCCTGCCCAGCGGAGCCGCACCCCGGGCGGAATACTGCGCTCAAGCCGTCCTGCCCGCTATGGAGGCGGCCCGTGCCGTGGCCGACCGGCTGGAGGGCATGGTCAGCCACGATTTCTGGCCCTTCCCCACCTATCGGGATCTGCTCTTTTACATCTGATTTTCCTTCCTAATGAGACCGGCCGTCCGGCGGGAGTTTCCCGCCGGACGGCCGGTTTTTATACGGGCAGCTCCCGGGCACTTCTGCTCTTCCGGTGCCATAGCAGGAAGAGCAGACAGAGGGTGATCTGTACCACCGTGGCGCACGGAGTGGCCAGACCGATCTGAAACAGCGTGGGGTGGGGGCGCATACTCACCAGATAGACCACCGGGATGCGCACCAGCACGGCCCCCACGATTCCCTGCACCATCACAAAGAAGGTGTGTCCACAGCCGTTGAAGTACCCCACGCAGCAAAAGAGGATCGAGGTGAGCAGGGTGTCAATGGCGTAGGCCCTCAGATAATCGTGGGCCTGGGCGATAACCTCCGGGTCCCGGGAGAAGATCCCCGCCAGCAGATCTCCCCGGAAAAAGGCAAAGGACGCGATGACCACCGCCACGCCCAGGGCCGTGGCGATGCCATACCCCAGGGCAGCCCGGGCACGGGCCGCCTTTCCCGCCCCCATGTTCTGCGCCACAAAGGCCGACATGGACTGGGCATAGGAGGAGGGCACCAGCATAATGAACCCGCACACCTTTTCCGCCACGCCCACCCCTGCCGAGGCCGTTACATCGATGGCGTTGACCACCGTCTGAATGACGATGAAGGAGATCCCCACCAGGAACTCCTGAAGGGCGATGGGAGCACCCAGTGCCAGCTCCCGGCGCAGATAAAACCCGTCCAGGCGCAGATAGCTGGGCCGAAACTGGAACGGAAGGGGCCGCCCCCGCACCAGGACCAGCGACAGCACCACGCTGATGGCCTGGGAGAGCACCGTGGCCAGCGCGGCCCCCCGTGCCCCCATGTGGAGCACTGCCACAAAGAAGAGATCTCCCAGGATGTTGCACACGCAGGCGATGCACACGGTCACCAGAGGGGTCTTGGAATCTCCGATCCCCCGAAAGACCGCCCCCAGCAGGTTGTAAAGCACAATAAAAACGCCCCCCATGCCGCAGATGCGGATGTAGGCACAGGTCTGCTCATAGGCCTCCTCGGGCGCGTGGAGCAGACGGGCCAGTGTTCCGGCCCCACCGACCAGAAGTCCCGTAAGGAGAATTCCCAGCGCCGTAAAGAGCAGAATACCCGTTCCGATGGCCCGGCCCGCCTCCTCGCGCCGCCCCTCTCCGATCTTCTGGCCCACAAAGATGGTGATTCCCATGGTCAGCCCGGTGACCACCATGGCCACCGTCTGCATCAGCACACTGCCGGTGGAGACGCCTGACACATCCGCCGTATGGGAAAACTGTCCCACCACCAGCAGGTCCACTCCACCGTACAGCGACTGCAAAAACAGCGCCGCAAAGACCGGCATGGCAAAGCGAATCAGGGATGTGAGCACTCTTCCTTCCGTCAGATCTCTTGTCTTTCTCATGGCTTCCCGCTCCTTTGCAATAAAAAAGCTGGATAAGGAACAGACGTCTCAGTCTGTAGCCTTATCCAGCATAACATTTCCAGAGAATGTCATACCCTCCGCGCTGCTGAAAGGGTAGCATATTTCCCGCTCGTTTGTCAAGAGTGGCCGCCCCGGCGGCACATGACCAAGGCGGACAAAACAAAAAAGTCGGAGCAAGCTTTCGCTTGCTCCGACCTGGTGCCTCCGGCCGGAATCGAACCAGCGACACGGGGATTTTCAGTCCCCTGCTCTACCAACTGAGCTACAGAGGCAAATGAAAGGCCCTGCAACCAGAACCTCTCTGGTGCGGGTAACAGGACTTGAACCTGCACGGTCGCCCACCAGAACCTAAATCTGGCGTGTCTGCCAATTCCACCATACCCGCGCATCGGTCATTCTTGTATATATTATCATGCTTTTCTCCATTTGTCAATTGAAAATTTACAAAGATCCAGCTATAATGGGAATACATCCAGAAGTTTATCCGCATCCGCGCGTATTGATATCCCATCTGTAAGGAGTGACCGCTATGAAGCGCGCGCCCGAAGTGGCTGTGATCCAGGATCTGTCGGGATTTGGCCGGTGCTCGGCCACCATCGCCCTGCCGGTACTTGCCGCCATGGGAAACCGGTGTGAGACCCTGCTCACCGCCTATCTCTCCGCCCATACCGCCTATCCCTCCTCGGACCGCGCCGTCTTTCTCGACCTGACCGACGAGATGACCCGGTGCAGTGACCACTGGGCTCAGCTGGGGGCCTCCTTTGAGGCCATTTACAGCGGGTTCCTAGGCTCGGAACGCCAGATCGACGTGCTCCGGGCTTTTATCGCCCGCTTCCGCCGTCCCAATACTCTGGTACTGGTGG
The DNA here is from genome assembly GCF_014288125.1 of Pseudoflavonifractor hominis. Classification (NCBI taxonomy): domain Bacteria; kingdom Bacillati; phylum Bacillota; class Clostridia; order Eubacteriales; family Oscillospiraceae; genus Pseudoflavonifractor; species Pseudoflavonifractor hominis. Next base: position 10,542 of record NZ_JACOPR010000007.1, read on the forward strand.
ACCCGGTCATGGGAGATCACGGCAAGCCGTACAGCACCTATACCCCCGCCCTGTGCCAGCGGATGGGGGCCCTGGCCGAGCAGGCTGACATCATCACGCCCAATCTGACTGAGGCGGCCCTGCTTCTGGAGGAGCCCTATGAGGCTGTCCCCTCCGGCGAAGCCGGGATGGCCGCCTGGCTGGAGCGGCTCTCTCTGGGCGGGCGGCGCTCGGTAGTCATCACGGGGGTGAGTCTCTCCAACGGTGAGGTGGGGGCGGGCTGCTGGGACCGGGAGACCGGCCGCGTCTCCTTCTCCCAAACCCGGCAGGAACCCGCCCATTTCCCCGGCACCGGCGACCTCTTTGCCAGCGTGCTGCTGGGAAGCCTGCTCAAAGGCGCCCCTCTCCCCCAGAGTATGGAGCGGGCCGTCTCCTTTGTCCAGACCTGCGCCGCGGCCACTCTGGAACTGGGCACGCCCATTCTGGACGGGGTGCAGTTTGAACCTCTGCTTCACCTGCTCATGGACTGAAGCCCGAACACAAAACCGGCGGCCCGGAGGACGACTGTCCTCCGGACCGCCTTTCGTTTCATCCGGCTGGATCAGGTGTGAGAGAGCAGAGGGAAGCGGCAGGAATAGCGCTTGAGCAGCTCCTTCCCGTTCCCCAGCATGAAGAGGGTGCTGTCCCGGTCCATCAGAGGGCGGACTGAGCAGGATGCTCCGGCCCGGGGGGTAAAGCCCAGCACCGCCTTCTCGGTCTCGGGCCGGGCCAGGGCGGAGAGGATCTCCCCCAGATCACGGCCGCTGCCGCCGAAGAGATCGTGGCAGTACATGGTCTCCCCATCGTACTCCACCACCGCCACGGTGTCGTGGCTGCCCACATAGTAGATGTGCTCCCGCATCACACCGCCGCAGTGGAAGAAGAGCAGACCCGGGTTGTGCTCCCAGCTGAGCAGGGCGTGGGGATTGCCCTTCTGATAGTGGGAGAGGATCAGGGACTTGTCCTGGGAGAGCTCCGGGATAAGCCGGCACACCTGGCTCCGTCCGGGCAGGGCCTGGACCTGGGCGGTGTGGCGGAACTCCCGCACCTTCTCAAAGCCAAAGCGGGGGTAGAACTCCTGGGTGTCCCGGTTGGCAAAGAGATAGATGCCATGGCATTTCCCCGCCCAGTCGGTGAGCACCCGGGCCATGAGAAAATGGATCAGGCCCCGGCCCCGGAATTCCGGGTCACACATGACGGTACCGATCTGAAGGTAGTGCAGCTCCTTGCCCATGCACCGCAGGTCCATGGGACTCACCGATACGTTGGCCACCACCCGACCCTCGTAGACCAGGGAGTTGGGCCGGTAGCGGTCAGTCCAGTAGCCGGCCCGGTGCCAGGGCTCAAAATCCAGTCCGAACACCTTGCCTGCCAGGGCGTTAAAGCTCTCCCGCAGGCCGGGCTCCTCCTGATAGCAGGTGCGATAGTCAAAGCGGCTTCCATCCAGTGTGATCTCCATTGTGTGTCGTTCCTCTCTTTATCTCTCTATCTCTCTAAGTCCTGCACGGTCATGCGTCCTCCACAACGCAAAGACTGCCCGGAAGTCCGGGCAGCAAAAACAGAGGGGGCGGGCCCGCCGCGGGTCCGTCCCCTCCGTGCAGTTTTACGATTATATCACATCAGACGCGAACCGTCCAGCCATAGGGATCTTCCAGCGTACCCCACTGGATGCCGGTGAGGGTATCGTAGAGCTTCTGGGTCAGGGCACCGATGGCGCCGCCGTTGATGACGGCGTGCTCGTCATTCCAGCCCATCTCGCCCACCGGGGAGACCACGGCGGCCGTACCGGTACCCCAGGCCTCCTCCAGCTTACCGGCCTTGGCCGCGTCAAAGAGCTCCTGGGCGGTGATGAGCCGCTCCTCCACATCCATGCCCCAGTGACGCATCAGCTCCAGGCAGGAGCGGCGGGTGATGCCGGGCAGCACGGAGCCGGTGAGCTTGGGGGTGATGACCTTGCCGTCCACCTTGAACATGACGTTCATGGAACCCACTTCCTCGATGTACTTGCGCTCCACACCGTCCAGCCAGAGCACCTGGGCATAGCCCTGTCCCTCGGCCCGCTCGCCGGCGCGGATGGAGGCGGCGTAGTTTCCGCCGCACTTTGTATAGCCGGTGCCGCCCCGGACAGCCCGCACATCCTCGTTCTCCACATAGATGCGCACCGGGTTGATGCCCTCCTTGTAGTAGGCACCCACCGGGCAGCAGATCACGCAGAAGAGGTAGCTGTGGCTGGCGTGGACACCCAGGCTGGCGTCGGTGGCAATAATAAAGGGACGGATATACAGGGAGGTGCCCGGCTCGCTGGGAACCCAGTCTTCCTCCACCTTTACCAGCGCCTTGATGGCGTCCAGCGCCACGTCCTCCGGCAGGGCGGGGATGCACAGACGCTCACAGGAGTCGTTGAGCCGGCGCACATTGTCCATGGGACGGAAGAGCTGCACGCCGCCGTCAGGCCGGCGGTAGGCCTTCATGCCCTCAAAGACCTCCTGGGCATAGTGGAACACCATGGTGGAGGGGTCCAGCTGGAGAGGACCATAGGGCACGATCCGGCCGTCATGCCAGCCCTGCCCGGCGTCATAGTTCATCAGGAACATATAGTCCGTAAAATTGTGCCCGAAAACCAGCGTCTTGGGGTCGGGCTTGGGTTTCAGCTGCTTGGCGCGCTCAATGGGGAATTCGTTCATATGGATAACCTCCTGCCTTTTTTTGGACTGGCCTTCCGTCCTCGCGGCAAGATCCCCGGGGGCGGCTGACAATTTAGCGATTTAATTATCTGAATTATTAGCATTATAGCAGTCTCATCTTCACCCTGCAAGAGAAAGATTGACAGAAAATAGGCTTTTCCCGCCATTTGACTTATGTTATAATAGCCGCAAAGCCGTTTCTTTTTCCGGCAGCCGGCCTGCCGGACCCGGACGGCGATCAAGCGAATGGGCCGTATCCGCCCAAAAGAGTCCCCGAATATGGTATCATTTCTTTGAAAAAAGCGATTGATTCATCGGGCCTTGAACGCCGGCGCGTTCAAGGCTTGTGGCTTTCTGTCCGGCAGGACCATGTCCCGCCGCCCCCTCCGGGGTATGCAATCTCCTTTGAAACTGGCCGCACGTGCGGCGGAAAGGGCGTTTTTCTATGCGGAAAAAGAAGCTGTCCCGGTTACTGGAGCCCGGTTTTCAGCTCTATTTTGTCTGTCTGGTGCTGTTTGCCATCGCCTCCGCCTTCCTCAGCCCCTGGCTGGGCGGCGCAGAGGGCGTTGTGATCATCCTGCTCTACGTCTATTTCCGCCGGAGCAATGCCCAGCGGCAGAAGGAGATCCTCAAGTATATCGACAACATCACCTGCAACATCGATGTGGCCACCAAGGACACCATGATCAACGCCCCCCTCCCCATGGTCATTTTCCGCCCGGAGAGTGATGAGGTGATCTGGTCCAACGACCGCTTTCTTCAGCTCACCGGTGAGCGGGAACATCTCTTTGACACCAAGCTCTCCTCGGTGGTGCCCGGTTTTTCCTCCCGCTGGCTGATGGAGGGAAAGACGGAATGTCCCATGGAGGTGGAGTTGGCCGACCGCCGCTTCCTGGTCTTCGGCCATCTGGTGCGCACCGACGAAAAGGGGGCCCACAGCTTCCTGGCCACCACCTACTGGGTGGATGTGAGTGACTACTCCGCCGTGCGGGAAGAATTTTACGGCTCCCGTCCGGTGTGCGCCATCCTCACGGTGGACAACTATGAGGAGCTGATGAAGGGCATCAGCGACAATGAGAAGTCCTCGGTGGTCAACGCCATCGACGAGCATATCAGCGCCTGGTGCAAGCCCACCGGCGGTCTGCTGTGCAAGTATGACCGGGACCGGTATCTCTTCCTCTTTGAGGAGCGGTTCCTCGCCCCCCTGCGGGAGGGAAAATTCGCGGTACTGGAGGCGGTGCGGGGCGTGCTCAACCCCAAGGGCATGCCGGCCACCCTCTCCATCGGCATCGGCCGGGACGCCGATACCTTCCAGGAGCTCTTCCAGTACGCCGCCCTCTCGGTGGAAATGGCCCTCTCCCGGGGCGGCGACCAGGTGGTCATCAAGAACAAGTTCAACTTCGAATTTTTCGGCGGCCACGCCAAGGAGCTGGAGCGGCGTACCAAGGTCAAGAGCCGGGTCATGTCCAGCGCGCTGGGCGAGCTGATCGCCGACGCCTCCCACGTCTTTGTCATGGGACACAAGTTCCCCGACTTCGACTGCATCGGCGCCGCGGCCGGCGTGTGTGCCATTGCCCGCAAGAAGGGCACGCCCGTCTATTTTATCAAAGACCCCAACCCCAACCCGGCCAGCGACATGGTGGCCCGTCTCTCCGCCCTGCCGGAGTATAAGGACGTCTTCCTCTCCCCGCAGGATGCGATGATCAAGGCCGATTCCCGCTCCCTTCTGGTGGTGGTGGACACCAACCGCCCGGAACAGACCCTCTCGGAGGATCTGCTCCTCTCCTGCAACAAGGTGGCGGTCATCGACCACCACCGCCGGGCCGCCACCTATATCGCCGATGCGGCCCTCAACTTCCACGAGCCCTATGCCTCTTCGGCCAGTGAGCTGGTCACCGAACTTCTGCAGTACCTGCTGGAGCCGGCCGACCTGCTGCGCACCGAGGCGGAGGCACTTCTCTCCGGCATCGTGCTGGACACCAAACAGTTCACCATGCGTACCGGCAGCCGCACCTTTGAGGCGGCCTCCTTCCTCCGCCGGGCCGGCGCCGACACCGGCGACGTCCGCAAGCTCTTCCAGAACGATCTGGAGGGCACCATTGCCCGGTATGACATCATCCGCAACGCCCGCCTCTACCGGGACGGCATCGCCGTGGCAGTGGTAGACCACACGGTGGGCCGGGTCACCGCGGCCCAGGCCGCCGATGAGCTGCTCAACATCTCGGGCATTGACGCCTCCTTTGTCCTCTTCCCGGACGGCGACCGGGTCATCATCTCGGGCCGCTCCATGGGGGATACCAATGTGCAGCTCATTCTGGAAAAGCTGGGGGGCGGCGGAAATGCCAGCGCCGCCGGCGGTCAGATCCCCGGCGAGATCGACGATATGACCCGCAAACTCCTCACCGCCATCGATCAGTATTTTGAGGAGGAAGTCTGATACGGGGATTTTCCCCCGCGCGGAACCCATTTTAATGCTTGATTCCCACGATTGAATAGAAAGGAACGATATCCATGAAAGTGATTTTGCAGCAGGATGTGAAGGGCCAGGGCAAGAAGGGCCAGATGATCGAGGCCAGTGACGGCTACGCCCGCAACTTCCTCCTTCCCAAAAAGCTGGCTGTGCCCGCCACCGCCGAGAACATCAACACCATGAAGCAGCAGGAGAAGGCCAAGCGCGCCCAGGAGGCCGCTGAGAAGGCCGAGGCCGAGGCCACTGCCCAGCGCCTCAAGGAGATTACCGTCCAGATCAAGGCCAAGGCCGGCAACGGCGGCCGCCTCTTCGGCGCGGTGACCTCCAAGGAGATCTCCGACGCCCTCAGCGAGCAGTTCGGCATCTCCATCCCCAAGGCCAAGATCGTCCAGGACGAGCCCATCAAGGCCTTCGGCGGCTACGACCTCAAGTGCAAGCTGGGCTATGAAGTGGTGGGCACCCTGAAGGTCATGGTGACCGAGGCCTGATTCCAGCGGTTTCATTCCAGAGGAGGTGACGCACATGGATGAGACCCTTCTGGTCCGGCAGATGCCCCACTCGGTGGAGGCCGAGCAGTCTGTGCTGGGCTCCATGCTCATTGATGCCCGCTGCGTGCCTGAGGTGATCGAGTCCCTCAAGAGCGAGGACTTCTATCTCCGGCAGAACCGGGAGATCTATGAGACCATCTACTCCATGTTCAATTTCTCTCTGACCATCGATCCGGTCACCGTACTGGATCACATGAAGCAGAACGGCGTCTACGACGAGAACACCTCCCGCAATTATATCCTCCAGCTCATGGAGATCACGCCCACGGCGGCCAACGTCCGGGAGTATGTCTCCATCGTCAAGGACAAATCCCTCCTGCGGCGCATCGCGGAGACGGCGGGCGCCCTCACCGCCATGGTGCAGGAGGGGACCGGCACCGCCCAGGAGGTGCTGGAGGCCGCGGAGCAGCGCATCTATGCCATCCGGCAGGGCCGCTCCGCCCAGGGGCTGGAGCACATCTCCAGCGTCATCCTGAACGTCTATGAGCGCCTGGCCGAGCTGGCCGCCAACGACTCGGCGGTCCCCGGCCTCTCCACCGGCCTGCCCGATGTAGATATGGCCATCTCCGGCCTGAACAAGTCCGACCTCATCCTGCTGGCCGCCCGTCCCGGCATGGGCAAGACCTCCTTCGCGCTGAACATGCTCCTCCACGCGGGCAAGTTCTCCGGTAAGACCGTGGTCTTTTTCTCCCTGGAAATGAGCCGGGAGCAGCTGGCCATGCGCCTCATTTCGGGCGAGTCCTTTGTGGACAACAAGAAGCTGGTCACCGGCCGCCTGGGTGAGGAGGACTGGAGCCGCATTGCCGCGGCCTCCGCCGCCCTCAACAAGACCCAAATCCTCATCGACGACAACCCCTCCCTCAGCGTGGCCGACATGAACGCCAAGTGCCGCCGGGTGGATAATCTGGGTCTGGTGGTCATAGACTATCTCCAGCTTATGACCTCCGCCGGCGGCTCCACCCGCTCGGGCGACAACCGCCAGCAGATCGTCTCCGACATCTCCCGTGCCCTGAAGATCATGGCCAAGGAGCTCAATGTGCCGGTGGTTTGCCTCTCCCAGCTCTCCCGCGGACCGGAGAGCCGCTCCGACAAGCGCCCCATGCTCTCCGACCTGCGTGAGTCGGGCGCCATCGAGCAGGACGCCGACATCGTCATGTTCCTCTACCGGGACGACTACTATAACGAGGACAGCGAAAACCACAATCTGGCCGAGTGTATCATCGCCAAGAACCGCCACGGTGAGACCAAGACGGTGGAGCTCCAGTGGCTTCCCGAGTATACCACCTTCTCCTCCATCGACCGGCGGCATCAGGAGTATTAGACCCTATGACAGCTTCTCAACTGCCCGGCGGCTTTGCCGCCCTTACCCGCGAATACGCCATGCTCCCCCCGGGGGGACGCATTCTGTGCGCCGTATCGGGCGGCGCCGACTCCGTGTGCCTGCTCCACCTGCTCCGACGGCAGGCGGAGGAGGTGGGCTTCTCCCTCTTTGCCGCCCACTATGACCACCAGCTCCGGGGCGAAGAGTCCACACGGGACGCCTCTTTTGTGGAAAACCTCTGCCGGGAGTGGCAGATTCCCCTCACCCTGGGGCGGGGCGATGTGGCCGAAGAGGCCCGCCGCCGCCGCGCCGGGCTGGAGGAAACCGCCCGGGAAATGCGCTATGCCTTCCTGGAGGAGACTGCCCGTACCCTGGACTGCTCGCTCATTGCCACGGCCCACAACGCCGATGACAATGTGGAGACCGCCCTGCTCCACCTCATCCGGGGTGCTGGGCTTCAGGGCCTGTCCGGGATGGCGCCCCGGCGGGGCTCCCTGATTCGTCCCCTGTTGTCCACAGGGCGGGCTGAAATTGTGGAATACCTGCGCCAGGAGAACCTCCCCTATGTGGAGGACAGCTCCAACCAGGATATCACCTTTACCCGCAACCGCATCCGCCATGAGGTCCTCCCTCTCCTGCACCAGATTAACCCCCAGTTCTCCCAGCGCATGGGACAGACTCTGCGCTCCCTCCGGGCAGACCATGACTTTCTCACGGCCCAGGCCGCCCAGGTGGCCCAGAATGCCCGCTGGGCGGAGGATGATCTGGTCATCGAGGCACGCCACATTGCCCAGGCCCCCGATGCCATCGCCCCCCGCGCGGTGCGGTGGCTCCTCGGCATGCTGGGGGATGGGAGCGACGACTGTACCGCCGCCCACCTCAGCGCGGTGGTGGAGCTGGCCCGGGGAGAGGACCCCTCCGCGGTGGTCTTTCTGCCCGGCGGGAAAATGGCCCAGCGGGTCTACCGGGAGCTTTTGTTCACCACCCGTCAGCCCCCCCAGGCCCTGACCCCCGCGCCTCTGACGCTGGAGGGAGAGACCTGTCCGGCGGGGGCCCTGTGGGCCTGCCGGTGCCGCCGGACGGTCTGTCCGGCCCAGAGCCCGCCCGGCGTATATTACGTCGCCGCATTCCAGGGGACGCCGGTACTCCGTCCCCGCCAGACCGGAGACGAGATCCGCCTCCCCGGCCGGGACACAAAAACCATCAAAAAGCTGCTCATCGACCATAAATTCCCCCGGCGGGACCGGGACCGCCTCCCCGTCCTGGCCGACGAGGGCGGGGTAGTGGCCCTTGCGGGCTTTGGCCCCGAGGTCACCCGTCTGGCCCAGCCGGGCGAAGCGGCGTATGAAATTTCATTTTATCTCCCCTCCACACCTCACAAAACGGTATAGAGAGAAAGGATGCTAAATATGCTGGAACAAGATATTGATCGCGTGCTCTTTACGGAAGAACAGCTTCAGGCCCGGGTGGCGGAGATCGCCGCCCAAATCGACCGGGATTACGCCGGTAAGCAGCCCCTGCTGGTCAGCGTGCTGCGGGGCTCCTTCGTCTTCATGGCGGATCTGGTCCGCCGCATCACCCTGCCCTGCACGGTGGACTTTATGGCGGTTTCCTCCTACGGCAGCGGCACCACCAGCTCCGGCCAGGTCAAGATCGTCAAGGACCTGTCCGAGCAGATCGAGGGCAAGGACGTCATCGTGGTGGAGGACATCCTGGACAGCGGCAACACCCTGTCCTACCTCCTCAAGCTGCTGGAGGCCCGTCATCCCGCCTCCATCCGCCTGTGCACCCTGCTGGATAAGCCCGAGCGGCGCACCAAGCCCGTGGCGGTGCAGTACTCCGGCTTCACCATTCCCGACGAGTTCGTGGTGGGTTACGGACTGGACTACGATGAGAAGTACCGCAACCTGCCCTACATCGGCATTCTGAAGCCCCGTGTCTACGGGGGCGAATAAGTCCTTTTTCCGGCCCCGCGCGGCACAGCGTGGGGCCGGGCCACAGTCTAAGAGCGCGTTCCCCCGCGGGGGTGCGCCGGGGGGAGTGTCCGTTTTTTGAATAAGAGAGGAAGTCTGCGCGACATTGGCTTTTCCCTGCTGGTGGTCGCCATCCTGCTGATGAGCATCTTCACCCTTCAGGGCGTGAACAGCCAGCCCGAGCTGACCTATGGCGACATCCGGCAGCTGCTGGTCCAGCAGAAGGTCTCGTCGGTGGACGTGCAGGGCAATAAGCTCATCCTGACGCTGAAGGATCCATCCGAGTATGGCCGCAGTGTGATCACCCACAACCTGCCCAGCTTTGACACCTTCTATGAGGAATTTAACGATATGCTGATCAGCCAGCACGAGGCCGGACTGCTGACCTACAACTATACCGGCGCCTTCCAGAAGCCCTGGTGGTTTGACGTATTCTCCTGGGTGGCCATCTTTGCGGTGTTCGGTATCCTCTGGTATGTGATGTTCCTCCGCCAGAACAGCGCCGGCGGGGGCGGCGGGGCCGACCGCACCGCCCGCTTTGGCCGGGCCCGCACCCGTACCAACGACGACCAGACCAAGCCCGTCACCTTTTCCGATGTAGCCGGTGCCAAGGAGGAAAAGGGAGAGCTCCAGGAGATCGTGGAGTTCCTGCGGGACCCCAAGCGCTTTTTGAGCCTGGGTGCCCGTATCCCCAAGGGCGTGCTGCTGGTGGGCCCTCCGGGCACCGGTAAGACCCTGCTGGCCAAGGCCGTGGCCGGTGAGGCCGGGGTCCACTTCCTGTCCATCTCGGGCTCTGACTTTGTGGAGCTCTATGTGGGCGTGGGCGCCAGCCGGGTCCGTGACCTCTTTGACCAGGCCAAAAAGAACGCCCCCGCCATCGTCTTTATCGACGAGATCGACGCGGTGGGCCGCCAGCGCGGCGCGGGTCTGGGCGGCGGACACGATGAGCGGGAGCAGACCCTCAACCAGCTTCTGGTGGAGATGGACGGCTTCGGCTCCAACGAGGGCGTGGTGGTCCTGGCCGCCACCAACCGCCAGGACATCCTGGACCCCGCCCTTCTGCGTCCCGGCCGCTTTGACCGGCAGATCTATGTGGGCCCGCCCGACGCCAAGGGCCGGGAGGAAATCCTCAAGGTCCACGCCCGCAACAAGCCTCTGGCCGAGGATGTGGATCTGAGTGAGCTGGCCAAGGGCACCGGCGGCTTTACCGGTGCAGACCTGGAGAACCTGATGAACGAGGCCGCTCTTCTGGCCGCCCGGCGGCATGAGCGGTTCATCGCCATGCGGGACCTGCGGGAGGCTGTCATCAAGGTGGTGGCCGGTCCGGAGAAGAAGAGCCGCGTGGTCATTGAGCGGGAGCGCAACCTCACCGCCTATCACGAGGCCGGTCACGCCATCGTCATCCACGAGCTGGAGACCCAGGACCCCGTCCACCAGATCACCATTATCCCACGTGGCATGGCCGGCGGCATGACCATCTCCCTGCCCCAGGAGGATGTGTCCTTCCTCTCCCGGCAGGCCCTGGCTGAGCGGATCGCCGTGTGCCTGGGCGGACGCTGCGCCGAGCAGCTGGCCCTGGGTGACATTTCCACCGGCGCCGGCAACGACCTTCAGAAGGCCACCGCCATTGCCCGCAACATGGTCACCCGTTACGGCATGAGTGAGAAGCTGGGCAACGTGGTCTTTGACTCGGGCCACGACGAGGTCTTTATTGGCCGCTCCATGGCCCAGACCAAGAACTACTCGGAGGAAGTGGCCGCCCTCATCGATTCGGAGGTCAAGGCCCTCATCGACGCGGCCTATGCCCGCTGTGAGGAGATCCTGTCGGCCCATCGCAGCGAGCTGGACCGCACCGCCCAGTATCTGCTGGAGTATGAGAACATGGACGCCAAGACCTTTGAGATGGTCTTTACCGGAGAGGATCCCCTGCCTCCCCCCGCGGACAGCTCCTCCAGCGGCGTGGACGCAGGTCCCGACCTGCTGCCCGAGGTGACCGGAGCAAAGCCCCGCAAATCGGCCGAAGTTCCGGCTCCCCAGTCGGACGCCTCCGAGGAATCGGACGGAGAGGAGTGATTTCGGTGGCACGTATCACCACCCGCCTGGGCGACATCACAAAGGTAAAGGCAGACGCCATTGTCAACGCCGCCAACCGCACCCTTCTGGGGGGCGGCGGCGTTGACGGAGCCATCCATGCCGCTGCCGGCCCGGAGCTCCTGGCGGAATGCCGTACACTGGGCGGCTGTGAGACCGGTGAGGCCAAGATCACCCGTGGATACCGCCTCCCGGCCTCCTATGTCATCCACACCCCCGGTCCCATCTGGAAGGGTGGAACCAACGGAGAGGATGCCCTGCTGGCGGCCAGCTATCGCAATTCCCTGGCCCTGGCGGTTGCCCATGGCTGCCGTACGGTGGCCTTCCCCTCCATCTCCACCGGCGTCTACCGCTTCCCGCTGGAGCGGGCGGCCGCCATCGCGGTGAAAACCGTGCACGCTTTTCTGGAAGAACACCCCTCCTCTCTGGAAGAGGTCTGTTTTGTATGCTTCCATCCGGAGGTCAAAGAGGCCTATGACCGGGCGCTGGATTCCGCCTCCTTTTGACCCTCAAATCGCCCCTTCCGGTGAATTGCAGTCCTGCAAAATACAAGCACCCCCTGATGTAGTTTTTACCTACACAGGGGGTGCTTTTTTATAGTCTATTTTACCGATCCAGCGCTTTCTACTCATAGCTCCAGAGGTCACTTTATTCAAAATAGTAATAGCAAAAACGTGAATTATTGTATTTATAAAACAAGCTGTTCCTTAATTGACCGTCATACTTCCAAACGCTTATAATAGGTTTCCAGAACCAATCTACGAAATGGAGGCAGGACTGTGGATACATCTTATAAAAAAATCGTTCCTATTGTTACTTGTACGGCTCTGATTTTGGGACTAGCCGCACCGGCCGCCGCCGCGGAAGCAGATGCGCTCAGTGATGTGGTACCGGACCCTGTGCTTCGGGCCGTCATCAACCAGACCCTGAGTACCGAGGAGGCGCCCCGCGCGGACGACGCCCCCATTTCTGCGGAAGATATGAAACAATTGGTGGGCAGCGACGCCGCTGAAATCGACGCCGCAGAAGACGATGCACTCTTTGACCTGAAGGGCCTCTGCTCCGACAATTTGGATTACCTGGAACAAGACCCTGTCTCTCTCAACCCCAGTCACGGTATCCACAGCCTGGAGGGAATGCAATACGCCGTCAACCTGAAGAGCCTGGATCTGAGTGAAAACTCCATTACCGATCTGTCCCCCCTGGCCGGGCTGGAGAACCTGACCTATCTGGAGCTGGACCGAAATAACATCACCGATCTTGCGCCCCTCAGCGGACTCACGGGTCTGGAGCATCTGAATCTGTACAACAACCTCATCTACGACATTACGCCCCTCTCCACGCTGGATCAGATAAACTGGTTTGATCTCCACTACGCCAACCGAGGCGCGGCTCACCTTCCCATTGATGCTCTGGCCGGTATGACTGCCCTGGAGTATATCAGCATCGAGAGCAATGATCTGGTGAACGAGGATATGGCCGCCCTTGCCGGGCTGCAAAACCTAAACTATATCAAGCTCAACGCCAATCACATCACCGATCTCACCGCCATCTCCTCCTATCTGGACGGAATCATGGCAGGGGATGCCTGCCGCATTGAGGCCAACAACCAGTCCCTTCCCGACTGGGAGCCGGCAGTGGTCCAGGCTCAGCCTTCAGGCGGTGATGTAACCCTCACGGTGCCTGCTGTCACCGGCATCGACGCACTCTACCGGGAGCCCTCCGATTGGAGCATCTCCCCCGCCATAGAGGCCGAGATGGACCAGGCGGTGGAGGGTGTGAGTGTCGATTTTCAGACCGATGACGACGGGTATCCGATTCCTGACCAGGCAACCTTTACCTTTGAAAACCGCACCTATGGCAGCGCTCTGCGGGAGCAGGGAGATCTTTGTCTCACCTATGCGGTGACTGCCATGGACTTTGAGACTTTTACCGAAACACTTCCCTTTGTCTACACCCTCTATCTGCCGGTGGAGCTGCGGCAGGATCCGCTCTACCAGGCTGAACTGTCCTGGGAGGGCAATTCCTCCTTCTCCATCATTGATACCGCTGCCGGTGCAGAGGCCTCCACGCCCCTGACCATCCGCCTGAACGCCACTTCCGGTGACCCGGTGGAACTCTCCGAAGTCTCCTCCATCCAGTTCTTTGTCGCCGGAAAGGCCTATGATGCTCCCGTCGAGGGTCTAGAGGCACAGAACATCACCGTTGATGGCAACACCATCTCCTTCCAGGTGGCTTTGACCCAGGAAGCCCCTTTCTCCGGTGCACAGTATATTACCCCCGTGGTCGAGTATCTTCGTACCGGCAGTGACGCGCCCGAGACCATTCAGCGGGACACCCTTTCCTTCCACCTGTTTGCCGGCGATGCTTCGGCCTTCCAGGTGGATGATGTCATCCAGTTTGACTCCGGTACCGCAGAAAACGAAAGCATCACTTCCCGTCCGGTGCGCCTCTCCATTCCCGGAGAGACCATCTCCTTTGTGGACCTTCGGGATGAGTTTGAAAATATACTTGCTTCCGGCAAGAAGCAGGAGGATGGCTCCTACTGCTTTACCGTAAAACAGGAAGATCTTGCGCAGATCGATCACTTCTTGATCTCTGCCGACCAGTTCCTCTATCCGGAGGTCCGTGGTGAGCTGGTCACGCCCCCCTCCGGCGGCGGGTCCTCCAGTGGCTCCGGCGACAAAACTCAGATCACAACAAACCCAGACGGTTCCACCACAACCACTGTGACCAGCCCCGACGGTACTGTCACGGAAACCACCAAGAAGCCGGACGGCTCTAAGGAAGTGGTCGAGACCACCAAGGACGGCAAGGTCACCACCACAACCACCGACGCTGCCGGGACCAAGACTCAGGTCATTGTCCAGCCGGATGGCTCCAGCTCCACCACCGTAAAACATGCGGACGGTTCCTCCTCCGCTACATCCGTCCATGCGGATGGTATGGTAAAGAGCGAAGTGACACTCTCTGCCAAGGCCGTGGAGGCCCGGAATGAAGCTGTACCGCTCCCCATGCCCGCCCTGTCCGCGACCTCCGACCGGGAGCAGGCCCCTGCCGTTACCGTAAAGCTGCCCGGCAATGGCGCTGTCCCGGTGGAAATCCCGGTATCCAATGTCACGGCCGGTACCGTTGCTGTGCTGGTAAAATCCGACGGTACGGAGGAAATCATTAAGCGCAGCCTGACCACTGAGACCGGCGTAGCTGTGGCCCTCACCAATGGGGATACCGTCAAAATCGTAGAGAACAGCAAGCATTTTCTCGACGTAGACACCTCTTATTGGGGGGCTGACGCAGTCGCCTTTGCCTCCAGCCGGGAGCTCTTCTCCGGCACCGGTAAGGAGACCTTCTCCCCTGACGCCCCCATGGATCGGGCCATGATCGTCACCGTTCTGGCCCGTCTGGAGGGTATCGATACCTCCGCCGGAGCGACCTGGTATGAAGCCGGCGCCCAGTGGGCCACTGCAAATGGCATCTCCGATGGCTCCCATCTGGATGCAGTCCTCACCCGGGAGCAGCTGGCCGCAATGCTCTGGCGGTATGCAGGCAGCCCTGCCCCCCAGGGCGCCCTCTCCGGCTTCCGTGATTGCGAGGATGTCAGCGTCTGGGCATCCGACGCCATGTCTTGGGCGGTCGATGCCGGCCTGATCTCCGGTACGGATTCCAGCACACTGGCCCCTCAGGGCAAGGCCACGCGTGCACAGGTGGCCATGATGCTCATGCGCTTCGTCGAATATATGGCTCCGTAAAGTGCACTTAAATCCGAAAAAATCCCATAAAAAAAGAGAGACCGTTACAGAAATCTGTAACGGTCTCTTCTCATTCTTCTCTTTATTTTGCCATAAAGCGGGAGAGAAATTCCCGGGTGCGATCCTGCTTGGGATGGGCAAAGAGCTCCTGAGGCTCTCCCTCCTCGCAGATGACGCCGTCAGCCATGAACACCACATGGTTGCTCACGTCCCGGGCAAAGGCCATCTCGTGGGTGACCACCAGCATGGTCATACCCTCATCCGCCAGGTCCCGCATGACCGAGAGCACCTCGCCCACCATCTCCGGGTCCAGGGCGGAGGTGGGCTCGTCAAAGAGCAGGACCTCGGGCTCCATGGCCAGGGCACGGGCAATGGCCACACGCTGCTTCTGGCCGCCGGAAATCTGGCGGGGCTTGGCATGGACATAGGGATCCATGCCCACCTTCTTGAGGTACTTCATGGCGTTGGCCTTGGCCTCTTCCCGGCTCTTCTTGAGCACCTTGGTCTGGCCCACCATGCAGTTCTCCAGCACGGTCATATTGTTGAAAAGGTTAAAGGACTGGAACACCATGCCCACCTTGGTCCGGTAGGCGGGGGCGTTCACGCCCCGTCCGGTAATATCCTTTCCGTGGAAGAGGATCTCTCCGGCGCTGGGGGTCTCCAGCAGATTGATGCACCGCAGCAGGGTGGACTTACCCGAGCCGGAGGCGCCGATGATGCTGGTCACGTCACCGGGGCGGACCGTAAAGTCGATGTCCCGGAGCACCTGATGCTTTCCAAAGGCCTTGGAGAGGTGCTTGACCTCCAGAATGGCTTCCATACTCATATCAGCGATCCCCCCTGTTCCGTCCAAACTTGAGCTCCTGCTCAACGCGCTCCCGCTGCTCCTTGCTCCGCTCGTCAAAGGGGCTGCCCTTGGCGGGATGATTGTAGGTGCCTGCCGTCATGGTGAGGGAGTCGGTCTGCACCAGCTCATAGTTGTCCGAGCCGTCCAGGACCTTCTCCAACAGCCGCAGCAGGGCGGAGGCAATCAGGGTCATGGTGAGATAGGCGATCATCTCAATGGCAGCGGAGGGGAAGTACATCAGATTCACGCCGGTAATATACCGGTGGGCGGCAAAGAGCTCGGTAAATCCGATGATGAACATCACGGAGGTGTCCTTGATGTTGATGATGAAGTTGTTGCCGATCTGGGGCAGGATATTGCGGAAGGCCTGGGGCAGGATCACGTGAAGCATGGTCTGCACATGGGTCATGCCGATGGCCTTGGCGCCCTCGGTCTGGCCCGGGTCGATGGAGAGGATACCGCCCCGCACCGACTCGGCCATATAGGCGCCCGTGTTGATGGACACGATCAGGATGGCCGCGCTCCAGATGTTGTCAAAGCGCATGGTGTTATTGGAGAAATAGGGCAGGCCATAGTAGATGAACACCGACTGGAGCACCATGGGCGTGCCGCGGAATACCTCCACATATACCCGCACCAGGATGCGCACCAGCCGCAGCAGCACCCGCTTGGGCATGGGATCATGGGGACTGCACGGAATCGTATTGAGAATGCCGCAGGCCAGACCGATGACACAGCCGATCACCGTGGCGATGATGGCCAGGGCGAGGGTGTTGCCCAGGCCGCTCAGGTACTGTTTCCAATAGGCCCCCAGCAAAAGGGCCACATCCTGGCCCAGCTGCATAAAACGTTCCATATATTAAACCTCAGGCTGCACGGCGATGGCCTGGTCCATGATGGTGTTGAAGTCATCCTCGGTCATGGTGGAGAGCACGCTGTTCATCGCGTCCAGCAGCTCGGTGTTGCCCTTGGCCACGGACATGCCGATGTTCACGTTCTCGGCCCGCTCCTCCTCGCTGGCGAACTGGAAGTCGCCCTCGGTGCCGGCGAAGTTAAGGACCACCAGGTTCTCGTCCTTGGCCACGGCGCCGTTGGCGGTGGGCAGGTCGGTGACCACAAAGTCCACGGTGCCGGTCTGGAGCTGCATCACCATGGCGGGAGCGGTCTCCGCGGCGGGCTGGATCTGGGCGTCGGGGATCTGGGGCAGGCAGGTGTCATACCAAATGGTGCCGGTCTGAGCAGTGCCCTTGCCGCCGGCCAGATCGGCAATGCCCTGGGCGGAGGCGTAGGTGCTGTCCTTGGTGGTCAGGCACACGATCTGCGCATAGTAGTAGGGACCGGCCATATCCACCTGGGCCATCCGGTCGGCGGTCATGGACTGACCGGCGATGGCCACGTCAATGGTGCCGCTCTGGAGGGAGGGGGTCAGGGAGTCCCAGGCAGTGGAGACCACTTCCAGCTCCCAGCCGTTCTCCTCGCAGATCTTCTGGGCGATCATCACGTCATAGCCGTTGGCATAGCTGCCGGGGACGTTCTTGATGGGCACGGCGCCGTTGGAGTCGTCCATCTGGGTCCAGTTATAGGGAGCGTAGGCGCACTCCATACCCACGGTGAGGACACCGTCCTCCACACCGGAACCGGCAGCAGCGCTCACCGGAGCAGAGGCCTGGGGTGCAGAGGACTGGGTGGGGGTGCCGCCGCAGGCGGTCAGGGTCAGCGCCAGCGCGGCGCTCAGGGACAGGGCAGTGACAGTCTTTCTCATGTTTGGTTCCTCCAGTCAGTTTGTTTTGCGTCTTTTCCGGATAAGAAAAAACGCCACGAACCTTCCTGGTGGAAGCGTTCATGGCGACAAAATGCATCAGACGGCGAAACTTATGATGCCCTCTTGTCTCAACGATAGCGCTCCACACAGATGATGTGGCAGTCCGTGAGATCTTCTCCCTACGGCCCAGGTTACCGGCCCCCAGGCAAAGGTCCGGCCCTTCGGCGAAACGCCCTTTCTCCGGCGGGGTGCTCTGCCCGTGGATACCGGATACTCTTGCTGTTTCGCGCCTCTATCCTTGCAGCGGGGTTACCCCGCGACAATTGGTTCTTGGGCTGTATTTTACACCCCGAAATTGTCTCTGTCAAGCCCCTCTTTTTCTCTTTTTTGCCCCCATTTCTCCATAATTCGGTATTTATTGGTATGTTTTTGGGAAAGTGTCCCGTTCCTTTGTCACTTTAACGCATAACACTCCTGTTCTGTATCGGTTTTTTAGATATGTTGTCCATCCACAGCGGACGGTCCGTGCTCCCGGCGGCAGAAATATCCCTGGGGCCGGGAACACACGGGACATCGGGCCGGGGCCCCCCGGCTCCACAGGACATGGCCGCACTCCAGACAGACCCACTCTACCGGTTCCTCTGCCACAAAGAGGCATCCGTCCTCCAGCGCCTGGGCCAGACGGTCAAAGGTCTCCCCGTGGAGGCCCTCCGCCCCCGCCACGGCGGCAAAGAGGGCCCCCGCCTCCGGACAGCCCTCCCTCCGGGCCGCCTCGGCCCACCGGGTATAGGGGCGCTGAAATTCCTCCCGCTCACTCTGCCCCGCCTCCCGGAGCATAGCCGAAATCCCCCCGCCTCCACTTACAGCACAGCAGCCCTCCAGCGGCAGGATCTGCCCGGCACAGGGGGCCAGGAGACGGTAAAAGGCCCTGGCATGGACCTCCTCCTGGGCGGCTGCAGCGGCAAAGCTCCGCCGTACCACCTCCAGACCTCCCTGCTCGGCCTGAAGGGCGGCAAAGGCATAGCGGCTGTGGGCCTGACTCTCCATAAAAAAGGCCTGCATCAGATGATGCCTGGTCTCACTGTCTGTCCATTCCATGGTAATCACTCCTTGTTTTAGGCTGCCTCCAGTATCCCCCTTGCCTCCACCCCTTATACCCCCATGCACACCATGTTTTTCCATTGACAAAACATCTGTTCGATGCTAATATGTTCGTACATCAGTTCTATTTTGGAGGGATTCCTGTGGAGCTTATGGACAAACTGACCATCCTGGCCGATGCGGCCAAATATGACGCCGCCTGCACCTCCAGCGGGCTGAGCCGGGGCGGCCGCCCCGGGAAGCTGGGCAGTACCATGGCGTCGGGCTGCTGTCACTCTTTTTCGGCGGACGGACGGTGTATCTCCCTGCTCAAGGTGCTCCTGACCAATGTCTGCGCCTACGACTGTCAATACTGCGTGAACCGCCGCTCCAACGACGTGCCCCGGGCCTCCTTTACGCCCCGGGAGCTGTGCGAGCTCACCATAGGCTTTTACCGGCGCAACTACATTGAGGGGCTCTTTCTCTCCTCGGCCGTGCTCCGGGATGCGGACTATACCACCGAGCGCATGATCGAGACCCTTACCCTGCTGCGGCGGGAGTACGGCTTTGGCGGATATATCCATGCAAAGGCCATTCCGGGGGCCGACCCTCTGCTCACCCACCGGCTGGGCCTGCTCTCCGACCGGCTCAGTGTGAACATTGAGCTTCCCTCTGAGCAGAGTCTGGCCCTTTTGGCCCCGGACAAGGCCAAGACGGCCATCCTCTCCCCCATGGCCCAGATCCGGGATTCCATCGCCCACTCCCGCCAGGAGCTGACGCAGTACCGGGGTGCGCCCCGGTTTGCCCCGGCCGGCCAGTCCACTCAGATGATCATCGGCGCCACCCCGGAGAGCGACCGGCACATCCTCTCCCTCACTCAGGGGCTGTACGACCGCTATCAGCTCAAGCGGGTCTTTTACTCGGCCTATATGCCTGTGTCCAACAGCCGCCTTCTCCCCGCTCCCCAGAGCTTTCGCCCGCCCCTGCTGCGGGAACACCGGCTCTACCAGGCCGACTGGCTGCTGCGCTTCTATCACTTCCGGGCGGAGGAGCTGCTGGACGAGTCTCATCCTAATCTGGACCCCAGAGTGGACCCCAAGTGTACCTGGGCCCTGCGGCACATGGACTTTTTTCCGGTGGAGGTCCGCACCGCCGACTATGAGGCCCTCCTCCGGGTGCCCGGAGTGGGCGTGAAGAGCGCCCGGCGGATCCTGACCGCCCGGCGGGCAGGCCCCCTCTCCTTTGAAGGCCTGAAGCGGCTGGGCGTAGTGCTGAAGCGGGCCCAGTATTTCCTCACCTGCGGGGGAAAGATGCTGGACGGACTGCGGGTGCGGCCCGACCGGATCCTGGGCCATCTGGCCGCCCAGGAGCGCCCGATGCTGCTCCAGACCATGCCGGAGCAGCTCTCCCTCTTCGACCCTGTCACGTGATCTCTGGAGGTGTATGTCATGTCCTGGACTCAGGTATCCTATACCTATGACGGCAGCTTTTCCGGCTTCCTGACCTGTGTCTATGAGAGCTACCGCCACAAGGAGGCCCCCGCCGCCTTCTCCACACCGGAGGACCCCCGGATCTCCCTCTATCCCGAACGGCCGGTGAAGAGCGATCCGGCCAAGGCCCGACAGGTCTATCTCTCCCTGGCCCGGAAAATCTCTCCCTCCGCCCGGGAGCTGGTCACCCTGGGCTTTCTCACCTGCACGGAGGAACGGGAGCTGCTGCTGTGGAACTACATCTGGTACGGCTATGCCCGGGGACGGGCCGCCGGGTACGATTTGAGCGATCCCCGGGTGGCCGCGCTGGAAAAGGCGGTGCGCCATCTGCGCAACGAGGTGCACCTGTTCAAGGGCTTCCTCCGCTTCTCCGATCTGGACGGCGTCCTGGCCGGGGAGATCGAGCCCAAAAACCGGGTGCTCCCCCTTCTGCGCCCCCACTTCTGCGCCCGGTATCCGGACGAGGATTTCCTCATCTACGACCGTACCCACCGGGAGGCCCTCTTTCACCAGAAGGGCAGCTGGGCCATCCTGCCCCTGGAGCAGTTCACCCTGGGGGAGGCCAAAGAGGAAGAGCGGGGCTACCGGGCCCTCTGGCGGCGGTTCTATACGACGATCTCCATTGAGGGACGGGAAAATCCCCGCTGCCGTATGAGCCATATGCCCAAGCGTTACTGGAATACCATGACGGAATTCCAGGAGGATGAGCCCGTTCCCGCCGGCCGACCGGTCTCACCCCCTCCCCTTTCCCTTCCCACCTGAATCGAAAAAACAACGCCGCAGCACTTTTAAGGGTGCTGCGGCGTTGTCCGCGTGTTAGGACGGGGATTGCTCCTCCCCTTTGAAATTACCGTTAAAATCCCGGTGGAACCAGGGGGAGAGCCGCCCCCCATTCCGGACATACCGCCGGAATTCCAGCCATTTCTCCGCGGCGGTTTCACTCTCGCCCTGCAAAATATCGATCAGTGCGCGGCAGAAGGTCTCCCGCTCCGGCAGATAGGAGGACGGGAGAATCACCCCCTCCAGACTCCGGCAGGCCGGGAGGAGCGCCACCATCCGGTTGGCCGTCACTCCCAGACGGGTCCCATGTCCCCGGGCAAAGATAAGGCTGTCCCGCCGCATGGCGGCATAGCCTCGGCGCACCTCGGCGGCTCCCGCCCACAGATAGGCCCGCTCCGCCGCGGCAAATACCGCCTCCTCCCGAATGGGGGGAAGATAGACCTGTCCCCGGGCAGGCAGTCCCCGGTTCTCCATCAGACTGCGGTCCAACTCGGCCTCCACTGCCAGGTGAGCCACCGTCCCCTCCGCCGCCCGGGCATTCACATAGGGGTGACAGGCGGCATCCAGCGCGAAATGACACAGGAACCCGGCGGCATATCCCTCCGCCTCGGGTATGCCGCTCCCCAGTGCCCGGGCCAGGCGGGCAAACACCGGGGCCGCGCTCTCGTGGTGCATCTCCAGGCCCTCCCGGCGGGCTGCGTTGGGCAGCACAGGTCGGTAAAAAAACAGCGGGTCGGGTCCCAGGCACCCCAGATTAAAGGCCTCCCGCTGTGCCCGAATGGGCGCGGCAGCCTCTTCCGGCAGCTGTTTGAGCATTTTCGCTCCAAAAAGCAGGTGTGCAAAATAATTGGGCATGGAACATCCGTCCTTCCAGACTGGCTTCTCTCTGTTTTTTAGCATAGCACAATCTCTTCCGCCGGGAAAGTGGAAATCTCCACCCGTTTATGCCGGTGGATCGGGTTCTTTTTGGTTGGTTAGCCCTAGGATATCGTCCATATCCCATGTGTCATTCCCACTTGGCCGAAAGAGCCATGAAAATATGCGGCGAATTGTCAAGAAGACAATTCGCCGCACGTTTTTCTTTATAAAAGAAGAGTACGCTGTCTTTAGCCGCCCAGGTACGCCTTCTTGACCGCCTCATCCTCCAGCAGCTGCTCACCGGTACCGGTGGCGACTACCTTTCCGGTCTCCAGCACATAGCCGCGGTGGGCGATGGAGAGGGCCATCTGCGCATTCTGCTCCACCAGCAGGATGGTGGTGCCCGCCCGGTTGAGCTCCTGGATGATGTCAAAGATCTGCTCCACCAGGATGGGGGCCAGGCCCATGGAGGGCTCATCCAGCATGAGGAGCTTGGGCTTGGACATCATGGCCCGGCCCATGGCCAGCATCTGCTGCTCGCCGCCGGAGAGGGTCCCCGCCACCTGCTTGCGCCGCTCCTTCAGCCGGGGGAAGCGCTGGTAGATATCGGCGATCCCGTCGGCAATCTCGCTGTTGGGACGGGTATAGGCACCCATCTCCAGATTCTCCTCCACGCTCATCTGGAGGAATACCCGGCGTCCCTCCGGCACATGGGCCAGACCCAGAGAGACCACCTTGTGGGGCGGAATGCCCGCCAGGCTCTTCCCCATGAACTCAATGGAGCCGGTGTGGGAGTGGAGCAGGCCGGACACCGTCTGAAGGGTGGTGGACTTGCCTGCGCCGTTGGCTCCGATGAGGGTGACGATCTCGCCGTCGTTGACCTCAAAGGACACATTCTTGATGGCGTGGATGGCGCCATAATAGACATTGATGTTCTCTACCTTCAGCATGGCGTCATCCCTCCTTCTTCTGGCTGCCCAGATAGGCCTCAATGACCCTGGGATTGTTCTGGATCTCCTCCGGGGTACCCTTGGCGATGACCTGCCCGAAGTTGAGCACACAGATGCCCTCGCAGATACCCATGACCAGGTTCATATCGTGCTCGATAAGCATGATGGCGATCTGGAAGGTATCCCGGATCTTGAGGATATTCTCCATCAGGTCGGCCGTCTCAGAGGGGTTCATGCCCGCCGCCGGCTCGTCCAGGAGCAGCAGGCTGGGATTGGTGGCCAGGGCCCGGACAATCTCCAGCCGGCGCTGGGCGCCATAGGGCAGGGAGCCCGCCTGGTGGTTGGCCAGACCCTCCATATCAAAGAGGTGGAGGAGCTCCATGGCGCTCTCATGGGCCAGCTTCTCCTTCTTCCAGTAGCCCGGCATACGGAACACGCCGCTCCACATGGGATAGCGGATCTGGTTGTGCAGGCCGATCTTTACATTGTCCTCCACGCTCAGCTTGTCGAAGAGGCGGATGTTCTGGAAGGTACGGGCGATGCCCGCACGGTTGACCTGGACGGTGTTCATGCCATGGGTGTCCTTGCCATCGATGAGGATGGTGCCACGGGTGGGCTGGTACACCTTGGTCAACAGGTTAAAGACGGTGGTCTTGCCCGCACCGTTGGGGCCGATGAGTCCGGCGATCTCGGTCCGGCCCACCGTGAGATTGAAGTCATTGACGGCGGTCAGTCCGCCGAAATCGATGCCCAGATGGCTGCACTCCAGGATGGGGGCCTTATCGACGTCCCGCTCCGGCACGATGGAGTGGCTGGGCACAGGCACCATCTTGGTGGCCTGTCGCTTTTCCAGTCGGCTCATTTCGCCGCCCCCTTTCTGCTCATCTTACCATCCTCCTGCGCTCCATGCAGCTTCTCAGCAAAGAACTGGCGGATCGTGGCGTTGTTGGTGGCGATCATTACCAGGATGAGGACCACCGCGTAGATGAGCATCCGGTACTCGCCCACCGCACGGAGCATCTCGGGCAGCACGGTGAGCACTGCGGCGGCAATGATGGAGCCGCGGATGTTGCCCATACCGCCCAGGACCACAAAGACCAGCACCAGGATGGAGGTATTGAAGTCAAATTTCTTGGCGGCGATGGAGCCGTAATTCATGGCGTACAGAGCGCCGGCCGCACCCGCCAGCACCGCGGAGGTGACAAAGGCCATGAGCTTATACTTGGTGGCGCCGATGCCCACGCTCTCGGCGGCGATGCGGTTGTCCCGCAGGGCCATAATGGCCCGGCCCGCCCGGCTGTGAATCAGGTTGAGCACCACCACCAGGGAGACGATGACCAGCAGGAAGCCAGCAGTGAAGGTGGCAAGTTTGGCGTATCCGGTGGCTCCCATGGGCCCCTTGATGACCGCCGTGCCTCCCTCGGCCAGGTTGAGGGCCATCTCACTGGTGACCGAGAAATGCAGGCCGTTCCCGTCCACGCCGATGTAGAGGCAGTTGATGATATTTTTGATGATCTCGCCGAAGGCCAGGGTCACGATGGCCAGATAGTCGCCCCGCAGACGGAGCACCGGCACGCCCACGATGATTCCGGCGATCCCCGCAAACACCGCGCCGATGAGCATGCACACAAAGAGGCGGGCGGGGCCCAGGGGGATGAGGTCCTGAAGGGCCACCGAGGCCACTACGCCGGAGAAGGCACCCACGCTCATAAAGCCGGCGTGGCCCAGGCTCAGTTCGCCCGAGACGCCCACCACCAGGTTCAGGGAAACCGCCATGACCACATAGCAGCAGATGGGGACCAGCTGTCCCTTGAGGGAGCTGGAAAGGCCGCCGCCGGCCTGAATAAACTGGACCACCAGGAAGGCGATCACCACGATACCATAGGTGATCAGATTGTCCAGCAGTCTTTTGTTCTTGCGCGCAGAGAGTTGTTTCATGGCGTCCACCTCAAACTTTCTCGCTGATCTTCTTGCCCAGCAGACCGGTGGGCTTGACCAGAAGCACCACGATAAGCACGGCAAAGACCACCGCGTCGGAGAGCTGAGTGGAGATATAGGCCTTACCGAAGATCTCAATGACCCCCAGCAGAATGCCGCCCAGCAGGGCGCCCGGGATGGAGCCGATCCCGCCGAACACGGCGGCGGTAAAGGCCTTGATGCCGGGCATGGAGCCGGTGGTGGGCATCAGGGTGGGATAGGTGGAGCAGAGCAGTACGCCTGCAATGGCCGCCAGGGCGGAGCCGATGGCAAAGGTCATGGAGATGGTGAAATTCACATCGATCCCCATGAGCTGGGCCGCCCCCTTATCCTCCGAGCAGGCCCGCATGGCCTTGCCCAGCTTGGTGTTGCCGGTGAAAGCCGTAAGGGCGATCATGATGATCACGCAGGCCAGCACGGTGACCAGCGTCACATAGGACACCGAGATCTGACCGCCCAGGAGAGAGACACTGCCCGTGGGCACCACGGAGCGGAAGGATTTCGGATCGGAGCCCCAGAGCTGGAGGGCCATATTCTGTAAAAAGTAGCTCACGCCGATGGCGGTGATGAGCACCGCCAGAGAGGGCGCCTGGCGCAGCGGTTTATAGGCCAGGCGCTCAATGACCACGCCCAGGACCGTACATACCACCATTGCCAGCAGGACCCCCACCACCGGCGGCAATCCAAAGGAGCCAGTGGCAAAGAAGCAAACATACGCGCCCACCATGATGACGTCACCATGGGCAAAGTTGAGCATCTTGGCGATGCCGTAGACCATGGTGTAGCCCAGGGCAATAATGGCGTAGATACTGCCCAGGCTGATGCCGTTGATCAGGTTGTTGAGGAACCCCAGTAACATACCACACACCTCAATATCTTAGGTCTCCTTATCCAGGGGAAAATGCCGCGGCGCCGGGACAGTGTCCACGGCGCTTTCCCCCCGATAAGGGAGGAGGGCTGCCGGGCGCTCCGGCAGCCCTCCCTTACTTATTCTTCCGTTTGGAAGCTGCTGATCTGGTCTGGATTACTCCATGGTGACGTACTTGGCATCCTCGACCTTGACCACAACGGGAGCCTTGGAGACTTCGCCGTTGGTACCCCAGGTCATGCCGGCGCCGGTCAGGCCGTCCACGCTGAAGTCAGAGGCGGTAAAGGTGCTGATGAGCGCCTCACACACGTCCTCGTGGCTCATATCGGCAGTGACACCGGCCTTCTCACAGGCGGCGGCGATGGCGTAGATGCAGTCATAGCCGTCGGCGGCAAACTGGTTGGGAGTGGAACCGTACTTCTCCTCGTAGGACTTGGTGAAGTTGGCGCTCAAATCGTCGGTGCCCCAGGGGTTGAAGGCGGTCATGAGGACCAGGCCGTCGGCCAGAGAGGTGTCAAAGCCCTCCACAGCCAGGATACCGTCCATACCGTCGCAGCCGAAGAAGGTGGGAGCATAGCCCATGTTCTTGGCCTGGTTCAGGATCAGAGAGGCGGGCGTGTAGTAGATGGGCATGAACACCAGGTCGGCCCCGTTGCTCTGGGCATCGCCCAGCTGCACGGAGAAGTCGGTGTTGTCATCCGAGGGGAAGGTGGTCTCAGAAACCACTTCCAGGCCCTTGGCCTCGGCCTCGGCACGGAAAGCGGTGGCAATACCGGTGGAGTAGGCGTCGCCGTTGTTGTAGATGATGGCGATCTTGCTGCCCAGCTCCGGATGCTCAGCGATGTAGTCGGCAGCGGTGGAGCCCTGGTTGGGGTCAGTGAAGCAGATCTGGAACGCGTTATCCTTGCCGCTGGTCACGTCGGTGGAGGAGGCGGAAGGAGTCAGCTGGAAGTAGCGGTCAGCATAGGTGGAGCTGGCCACAGCCACACAGGGGTTGGTGGTGGTGCATCCATAGAGGACCTGCATGCCCCAGTCCTGGAGCACGTTATAGGCGTTGGTGGCCTTCTCAGCGTCGTTCTCATCGTCCTGGAAGTTGAGCTCGAACTGGAGGCCGCCCTTGGCATTGATCTCATCCACCGCCAGCTGGGCACCCTGCTGGGTAGCCACGCCGTACACGGCAGCCGAGCCGGTCAGAGGGCCGATGCCGCCGATCTTGATGGTAGCAGCGGAAGAGCCGCCGGAAGGAGCATCCGAGCTGCCGGGAGCCGGAGTATTCGCCGTTTCAGAGCCGCCGCAGCCGGCCAGGAGCGAGACCGTCAGAGCAGCGGTCGCAGCAAGAGACAAAACACGCATCTGTTTCATAATCATGTACCCTCCTTATAGGTTGTTGACATTATACGCTCAGCACACTAAATTGTCAACTTGTCATTTTGCTCAATACATCCGCCTACAATGTCTCTACACTATGGACATATCGCACAACCTTAAATCAAAATACCGCCGTTGGGGCTGAGAATCTGGCCGGTGATAAAGCGGGCTCCCTCCGATGTGAGGAAAAAGACGCTCTCGGCCACATCCTCCGGCCGGCCGATGCTCTCCAGGGGGGTCTCCTGCCGCAGAGCCTCCAGATCCTCCGGTGTGAGATTGGCGTTCATCTCGGTGTCGATGACCCCGGGAGCCACGCAGTTTACAGTGATTCCAGAGGGTCCAACTTCCTTGGAAAGTGCCTTGGTAAGGCCAATAACGGCCGCTTTTGTGGCTGAATAGGCCACTTCACAGGAACCTCCCGTAAGCCCCCACATGGAGGACATGGTCACGATTTTTCCCGCCTTCCGGTGGATAAAATGGGGCAGTACCGCCCGGCAACAGTAGAAGGTCCCGTCCACGTTGGTGCGGAAGAGTGTCCGCCAGTCTCCATCGCTGATGTCCGTGAACAGCTGTTGGCGGGCAATCCCGGCATTGCATACCAGAATGTCAAGTTGACAAAATTTATCCAACACATTGTCAACCATGCGTGCCACCTGCTCGGAATCGCCCACGTCGGCCTGTACCGCGATGGCCGTACCCCCCGCGGCCCGGATCTCCTCCACCAGCGCCTCGGCCGCCGCCTGGGCGTGGTGGTAATTGATCGCCACCCGGTCCCCCGCGGCGGCAAACCGTCGGGCGCAGGCCGCCCCGATCCCGCGGCTCCCCCCGGTAATGAGGACGGCGCGTCCTGTGGATGTCTCGTTCATATCCCTTTCCTCCCCGCTTCTCCGGTGTGATGATAACAAAAAACCCCTGGAACAAATCGTTCCAGGGGATGTTGGTGGACGATACAGGACTTGAACCTGTGACCTCCCGCACGTCAAGCGGATGCTCTACCAGCTGAGCTAATCGTCCGAACAGCGTAGTTTATTATAGACCATACATCTTTTTTTGTCAATACCTTTTTTACTTTTTTCTGATAGAAATGGAATGGGGAGGACGGCCGGTCGGCCGTCCTCCCCATTCCATGAGAAAAAGAGAGAGAAAATGAAAAGAATCTGTATCCAAAACACGGAAGATTCCGTGGAATTGTTTGTCTGCTCCCGCAGTCTGGAGCAGTGGTGGTTGGGTATTCCCTGACTGCATCTATAGGATACCACTCCTCCCGCGGAGAATGTTGAACGATCTTTGGCAGAATTTTAAATGTTCTGTAAACTGCCCTTCTCCCTGTCCACACAAAAAACCCCGTCCATTTGGACGGGGTTCTTTGCTTGAAAAGAGAGAGAGAGAGGAGGTACACAATGTTATCTATATACGCAAACACGGAGCTCTCCGTGGAATTGCTTGTCTGCTCCCGCAGCCCGGAGCAGTGATCGTTTTGGGGTTTTCCCCCGACTGCATAGATAGGATACCACCCTTTTCTCTCCAATTGTTGGACAGTTTTTGAAAGGCCTGTGAACAATATGTAAACACAGCCTTCCGCGCTTACTTGAAGTAAGCCGCGCCGCTCTCAAAGAGGGGCTGATGGCGCTCGCCCGGGATATTCTTGCCCACGAACGCGCCACGGCGCTCCGAGTGGCCCATCTTACCGAAGACCCGGCCGTCGGGGGAGAAGATGCCCTCGATAGCCCGCAGGGCGCCGTTGGGGTTCACGTCGATGTCCAGGGAGGGGATGCCTGCGGCGTCCACATACTGGGTGGCCACCTGGCCGTTGGCGACCAGCTGATCCAGCAGGGCCTCGGGCGCCACGAAGCGGCCCTCGCCGTGGGAGATGGGGATGGCGTGCAGATCGCCCACCTGGCTCTGGAGCATCCAGGGAGAGCGGACCGAGGCGATGCGGGTGGTCACATAGCGGCTCTGATGGCGGCCGATGTTGTTGAAGGTCAGGGTGGCGCAGCTCTCATCCATGGGACGGATCTCGCCATAGGGCACCAGTCCCAGCTTCACCAGCGCCTGGAAGCCGTTGCAGATGCCCAGCATCAGGCCGTCCCGGTTCTTGAGCAGATCGTGGATGGCGTCGGTGATGCGGGGATTGCGCAGGAAGGAGCAGATGAACTTGGCCGAACCGTCGGGCTCGTCGCCGCCGGAGAATCCGCCGGGCAGCACCATCATCTGGGCGCCCTGAATGGCCTTTTCCAGCGCGTCGGCCGACTGGGCCAGAGCACTGCCGGTCAGGTTGCGCACCACCAGAATTTCCGGCTCGATCCCGGCCCGCAGGCAGGCCGCAGCGGTGTCATATTCACAGTTGGTGCCGGGGAACACAGGGATGACCGCCTTGGGCATGGCCACCTTGTGCTTGGCCACGATGGGAGCGCGCTCGGTGCAGGAGATGGGCTCCACCGCGCCGGTGTCGGCGGTGCGGGTGGGATAGACCTCCTCCAGCACACCCTCGCTGATGGAGAGGAGCTCGGCAACCGGGACTTCCTCCCCGCCCAGACGGATGACCGGCTCCTGGGTGGTGTAGCCCAGCAGGAGGCCGCCCTCCACCTCGCCGTCGCACTCGGCCAGGATGGCGCCGGGCCGGGCGCCGAACCACAGGTTCTGCGCGTCCTCCCGGGCGGCAAAGCCGATCTCGTTGCCGAAGGACATCTTCATGATGCCCTCGGCCACATTCTCCTCCACCGCCCAGGCGGCCCGGATCTTACCGGCCTCGCTCAGGGCGTGGACACGGGCAAAGCAGGCGTTGATCTCATCGCAGTCCAGAGCATTGTCCGCCTGGAAGAGATAGACCGGGTGGCCCGCCTCCTTGAACTCAGGGGAGAGCACCTTCTCGGCCTTGGCGGGCGCGATGGCAAAGGAGATGAGTGTGGGGGGCACATCCAGATCCAGGAAGGAGCCAGACATGGAGTCCTTGCCGCCGATGGCGGCCACACCCAGGCCCAGCTGGGCGGAGAGGGCGCCCAGGAGAGCGGCAAAGGGCTTGCCCCAGCGCTCCGGCTCGTCCCGCAGCTTCTCAAAGTACTCCTGGAAGGAGGCGTAGGCGGCCGTGGGGTCACAGCCCGCCGCCACCAGCTTGGCCATGGAGGTCAGCACCGAGATAAAGGCGCCGGTGTAGGGATTGCGCTCCATGAGGTCGGGATCAAAGCCCCAGGCCATCACCGAGCAGGTGTCGGTGGTGTGGCCCGGTCCCACCGGGAGGAGGGCAGCCATGGCCTGGGTGGGGGTACGCTGGGTCTTTCCGCCGAAGGGCATCAGGACGCTGCCCGCGCCGATGGAGCTGTCAAAGCGCTCCACCAGACCGCGGCGGCTGGCGGTCTTGAGGCTGGCAGCGGTGGACCGGAGGCTCCCCTTGTGGAAGAGGCTCTCCGGGGTAAAGTAGTCGGGCACCCGCACGGTGGTGTGCTTGGCTGCGCCGTTGGTATTCAGGAAGGCACGGGAGAGGTCGGCCACCTTCTTGCCCCGCCAGGTCATGACCATCCGGGGAGACTCGGTGACCTCGGCCACCACATAGGCCTCCAGGTTCTCGGCCTCGGCATGGGCGATGAAGGTGTCCACGTCGGCGGGAGCCACCACCACGGCCATACGCTCCTGGCTCTCGGAGATGGCCAGCTCGGTGCCGTCCAGGCCGTCGTACTTCTTGCGCACGGCGTCCAGGTCGATGGCCAGGCCGTCGGCCAGCTCACCGATGGCCACGCTGACGCCGCCCGCGCCGAAGTCGTTGCACCGCTTGATGAGGCGGGTCACCTCGCCGTTGCGGAACAGGCGCTGGATCTTGCGCTCCTCGGGGGCATTGCCCTTCTGGACCTCGGAGGCCATGGTGGCCAGGGACTTCTGGTTGTGGCTCTTGGAGGAGCCGGTGGCGCCGCCAATGCCGTCCCGGCCGGTACGGCCGCCCAGAAGGATCACCTTATCCCCGGGGGCGGGGACCTCCCGCCGGACATTGGAGGCGGGGGCGGCGCCCACTACGGCGCCGGTCTCCAGGTGCTTGGCAATGTAGCCCTTGTGATAGACCTCGGCCACGTGTCCGGTGGCCAGGCCGATCTGGTTGCCGTAGGAGGAGTAGCCCGCCGCGGCCGTCTGGGCCAGCTTGCGCTGGGGGAGCTTGCCCTCCATGGTCTGGCTCAGGGGGACGCGGGGATCGCCGCAGCCGGTGACGCGCATAGCCTGATAGACATAGGAGCGGCCGGACAGGGGGTCCCGGATGGCGCCGCCGATGCAGGTGGCCGCGCCGCCGAAGGGCTCGATCTCGGTGGGGTGGTTATGGGTCTCGTTTTTGAACATGAGGAGCCAGTCCTGCTCCTCCCCGTCCACGGTGGCGGTGACATGGACCGAGCAGGCGTTGATCTCCTCGCTCTCGTCCAGGTTCTTCAGGACGCCCCGCTTCTTGAGGACCTTGCCCGCGATGGTGGCCAGGTCCATGAGGGTCTGGGGCCGCTTGGCGGCCTTCTCCTTGCCGTAGACCTCCTCCCGGGCGGCCAGGTACATCTGATAGGCGGCCGCCACGTCGGCGTCATGGATCTCCACGTCATCGATATGGGTGGAGAAAGTGGTGTGGCGGCAGTGGTCGGACCAGTAAGTATCCACCAGGCGCAGCTCGGTCAGGGTGGGGTCCCGCTTCTCCTCGTCCCGGAAATAGGTCTGGAGGAACTTCAGATCGGCCAGGTCCATGGCAAGGCCGTACTCGCCGATCAGGTCGGAGAGACCGGCCTCGTCCCGGTCCCGGAAGCCCTCCAGCACCGCCACATCGGCGGGCACGGCATAGGTGCGCTCCAGGGTCTCCACCCGGTCCAGTCCGGCCTCCCGGCTCTCCACCGGGTTGATGAGGTAGCTCTTGACCCGCTCCAGCTCTCCGTCGCTCACCTCGCCCTGGAGGATGTAGACGGTGGCGGCGGCGGCCAGAGGCCGCTCTCCGCCCGTGAGGAGCTGGATGCACTGGGCGCAGGAGTCGGCCCGCTGGTCATACTGCCCCGGCAGGGCCTCCACCGCGAAGACCCGGCAGGGCGCGGGGGCATCGGGGAAAGTCTCGTCATAGACGGCGTCCACCTGCGGCTCACTGAGCACGGTGGTGCGCACAGCCTGATAGGTGTCCCCGTCGATCCCCTCCACGTCGTAGCGGTGGAGGATGCGGACGCCCGTCAGGCCCTGAAGTCCCAGCTCGCTTCTCAGCTCACCCAGCAGGCGCCGGGCCTCCACGTCGAAGCCGGGCTTCTTTTCGGCATAGCAGCGAAATACGTTACCCATTACCATAACCCCTTATTCTCATATATAGTTGAATAAAAAACAGGCGCGGAGGGGCGCATCCCTCCGCGCCTGTCGGTTCCTCTTACATCATACCCGAAAAAACGCAGGAACTCAATTGGCGAAACTCCAATTTCCAAATCCATAGAACAGATTTTGTTGGGTGGGCGTGGCATTGGACACCTGCCCCCACTGGCTCAGCATGGACCAGTTCTTGAAGCAGAGCACTGCAAAGGGCGCTTGTTCCCCCAGCCGCTCATAGAGCGCCTTGGCCGCCGTGGTCCGCTCCTCCCCCTGGGCCGCCCGGAAGGCAGAGAGCAGTCCCGTTGCCGTGGGATCGTTGTACTTACCGTAATTGAGGGCCCCGCCGCTCAGCAGCGGAGAGGGATCAAAGTCGGCGCTCAGTTTGACCTCGCCCAGGTAAAGATCAAACTCCCCCGCGCTCAGGGCGGCGGTAAAATCCTCCCAGGAGAGCTTTTTCACCGTCACCGATACACCCGCTGCCGTCAGATCCCGCCCAATGGCGTCGGCCACTCCCGTCTTATAGGAGTTGTCCTGGTTGACCAACAGGGTCAGCTCCAGCTTCTCTCTCCCCTTCTGATAGACGCCGTCGCTCCGGCTCCATCCGGCCTGCGTGAGAATGGAATCCATCTCCTGGAGGGAGTAGTTGAGGGTGCCCGCCGTCTCGGCGTCATAGACGCTGCTCACCGGGTGGGCGGGCAGCATAGCGGCCACCGCATGCCGGGAGAGCAGGGCCGAGCAGATGCTGTCCCGGTCCATCCCCCGCCCCAGCGCCTGGCGGACCGCTGCGTCCCGACAGGGGCCCTGGGCCGTATTAAACCCGATATAGAGCATATTTGTCGTGGGATAGTCCATGGTCTCAAAGCTGCCCGAGAACCCCAGGGCGCCCACACCGGTGGAGTCGGTCCCCACCAGGGAGATCTCCTGGGTGTCAAAGGCATAGAGCAGGTCGTTGGCCTCCTCCACCGTCCGCAGAGGAATGGTCTCCAGCGCGGGCGCGGGGGTACGCCAGCTGTCATTCCGCCGCTGGAGGATATAGCTCTCCCCGCTCTGCTGGAGCACATAGGAGCCCGTCCCCAGAGGCACGCCTCCAGTCTCCCGGATGACCGGGATGTCCAGCAGGGCCGGCAGATTTCCGTTGGGACTGGTCAGGCGCACGGTCACAGCGCCCTCTCCGGCCTGGACCGAGGCAATCCCCGCCAGGCGGTTGCCGTACAGGGCGCTGGTCTTGGCCTGGGTCAGGGAAGCGGCCACATCGGCCGCCGCCATGGGGGTACCGTCCGAGAAGGTGACGCCGCCGCGCAGGGTAAAGGTCCAGGTGAGTCCGTCCTCTGAGACAGTATACCCCGTCGCCAGGGCAGGCTGGGGCGTAAAGGTCTGATCCAGCTCATAGAGGCCGTCATAGAGCAGCCCTCCCAGGGCCAGATTGGTCCGGTTGGTCCCCTGGATGGGGTGAAAACCGGCCTCCGGATAGCAGGGCAGCGCAAATTCCTTGGGCTGTGCCGTGGCCGTAGCAGTGGGCGTAGGGGTCTGCGTGGGCGTGGGAGCGGGCTCTTCCTCCCCACAGGCGCTCAGAACGGTGCTCAATAGCAGGACGGCGGCCAGGAGCCGCAGGTTTTTCTTCCGCTTTTTCATGGCTTTCCTTATCCCAGCAGCTGGACCATAGCGGCCTGGCTTCCCCGCACGCCCTGGGTGTAGCGGTGGGACCAGAAGCGCTCGT
Organism: Pseudoflavonifractor hominis; assembly: GCF_014288125.1. NCBI lineage: Bacteria > Bacillati > Bacillota > Clostridia > Eubacteriales > Oscillospiraceae > Pseudoflavonifractor > Pseudoflavonifractor hominis. The sequence continues at coordinate 44,394 of NZ_JACOPR010000007.1, forward strand.
GCTCACACATGGTGCAGGCCTCGGAGACCGCGATATGGTCCCGTTCCAGACCCATCTTTTCCAGGCGCAGGACATTGAGCCCCTTGAGGTCCACATGGAACTTCCCGCTCTCCTGCAGCTCGATGCACTTCAGCGCGGAGGCACCCAGCGCGCCGGTGAGAGCGTTGGGCACATCCTCATCGGTCTCAAAGCAGCACTTGGAGATCCCCGGGCCAATGGCGGCCAGGATGTCCCCGGGCTTGGAGCCGTATACCTCCACCATCTTTTCTACGGCACGGCCCGCGATCCCGTTGGCGGTGCCCCGCCAGCCCGCATGGACGGCCGCGATGACCCGGCGCACCGGGTCATAGAACAGAATAGGCAGACAGTCCGCCCCAAAGACCGTGAGGCACAGGCCCGGAATGTCAGTGATGAGTCCGTCCGCCTCATAATCGCCCTTGCTGTGGATGCCCTTCCCCTTGTCGGCGGCGGTCACGGTGCGCACCGTGTCCCCGTGGACCTGGTTGGACAGGACCAGTCCCTCATAGTCCGCGCCGATGGCGGCGGTGAAGCGGCGGTAATTCTCCAGTACTTTTTCCCGGTCATCCCCCCGGCAGAATCCCAGATTGAGGGTGGCATAGGTCCCCTCGCTCACGCCCCCTTCCCGGGTGGAAAAGCCGTGGGCCACACCCCCCGCCTGTAAAAAGCCCTCGCTGGCCAGGAAGGGGACATTTTTGTTGACGCAAGTCACAATGCTCATAGTCAAAATCCTCAGTGAAACAGAGAAAAGCAGAATGGTCCCTCAGAGGCTGTCTCATTCTGCTTTTCCCATCGGTTTTCGGTTTTCACAGGGCGCGGCCCCTCACGGGGCCGGAGGCCGTCTTACTGATATTCAGGGCCGTGGTACTCCGCGCAGTCGCACTTCTTCCACTTCTTGCCGCTGCCGCAGGGGCAGGGATCGTTGCGGCCGATCTGAACGCCCTTCTTGACGGGCTGCTTCTTCACGGTCTCGTCGCTGCCGCCCGACTCGCCGGTGACACGGGCCACACGCTCGCGCTTGACGGCACCGCCCACCTGCACCCGGGCCAGGTAGATCCGGCGGATGGTCTCCTCCTGGATGGCGGCGATCATGTTCTCGAACATCTCGTAGCCTTCCCGCTTGTACTCCACCACCGGGTCGTTCTGACCGTAAGCCCGCAGGCCGATGCCCTGGCGCAGCTCCTGCATGGCGTCGATGTTGTCCATCCAGTACTCGTCCACCACGCGCAGCATCATTACCCGCTCCAGCTCACGCATGAGGGGCTCACCCAGCTCCTGCTCCTTGCGGGTATAGATCTCAGTGGCCCGCTCCATGAGCTGCTCCACCAGCTGCTCGCCGCTGTACTGCTGCAGCTCGCCGTCGGTGTACTTGAGCTCATCGGGCCGCAGGAACAGGCCACGGAAGGGAGCGCACACCTCGCGCCAGGTCTCGGCGTCCAGGTGCTTCTGCTCGCCCATCTGGCCCATGACCGCCCGGTTGATCACCGTGGAGAGCATCTTCTGGATGGCGTCCTTCAGGTTCTCGCCGTCCAGGACCTTGCGGCGCTCCTCATAGATGACCTTACGCTGGGTGTTCATCACGTCGTCGTACTCCAGCACCGTCTTACGGGTCTGGAAGTTGCGGGATTCCACCTGCTTCTGGGCGTTCTCAATGGCGCCGGAGAGCATCTTGGCGTCGATGGGGGTGTCCTCATCCACGCCCAGGCGCTCCATCATGCCCATGACCCGCTCGGAGCCGAACAGGCGCATGATGTCGTCCTCCAGGGAGAGGTAGAACCGGGTCTCACCGGGGTCGCCCTGACGGCCGGCACGGCCCCGCAGCTGGTTGTCGATACGGCGGGATTCGTGCCGCTCGGTGCCCAGAATGAACAGGCCGCCCACCGCACGGACCTTCTCGGCCTCGACTTTGATGGTCTCCTTATACTTGGCCTCGGCGTCCGCAAACATCTTGCGGGCATTGAGGATTTCCTCATTGTCGGTCTCGGCGTAGCCGGTGGCCTCGGCCATCAGCTCATCGCTCAGTCCGGCCTTGCGCAGGTCGGCCATGGCCAGATACTCGGCGTTACCGCCCAGCATGATGTCGGTACCGCGGCCGGCCATGTTGGTGGCCACGGTGACGGCACCCAGCTTACCGGCCTGGGCCACGATCTCGGCTTCCTTCTCATGGAACTTGGCGTTCAGAACCTTGTGGGGGATCCCCTTGCGCTTGAGCATGCCGGAGAGCTCCTCCGACTTCTCGATGGAGATAGTACCCACCAGCACGGGCTGGCCCTTCTTGTGGCACTCCTCGATCTGCTGGACGATGGCGCGGAACTTGCCCGCCTCGTTCTTATAGACCACGTCGGGGTGATCCACACGCTGCACAGGCTTGTTGGTGGGGATCTCCACGATATCCAGGGAGTAGATGGTGCCGAACTCCTCCTCCTCGGTCATGGCGGTACCCGTCATGCCGGAGAGCTTGTTGTAGAGGCGGAAGTAGTTCTGGAAGGTGATGGTGGCCAGAGTCTTGGACTCCCGGGCGACCTCCACCTTCTCCTTGGCCTCGATGGCCTGGTGCAGGCCCTCGGAGTAGCGGCGGCCGTACATCAGGCGGCCGGTGAACTCGTCCACGATGATGACCTCGCCGTCCTTGACCACGTAGTCGATATCCCGCTGCATGAGGCCCCTGGCGCGGATGGCCTGGTTGATGTGGTGGGAGAGGGTGGTGTTCTCCACGTCGGCCAGGTTCTCCAGATTGAAGGCCTCCTCCGCCTTCTTGATGCCGCGGGCGGTAAGGGTGACGGTGCGCGCCTTCTCATCCACGATGTAGTCGGCGTCCTCGTCGGGATCTTCCTCTTCCTTGGTATCCACCTTGGCCACGCGCTTACCCTTCAGCTTGGCCACAAAATTGTCCACAATGGTGTAGAGCTGGGTGGACTGATCCCCCTGACCGGAAATGATGAGGGGGGTACGGGCCTCGTCGATGAGGATGGAGTCCACCTCGTCCACGATGGCAAAGGCATGGCCGCGCTGCACCATCTCGGCGGCGTAGATGGCCATGTTGTCACGCAGATAGTCAAAGCCGAACTCGTTGTTGGTGCCGTAGGTGATGTCGGCCTGATAGGAGAGCTTGCGCATCTGGGGCAGGATGTCGTGGATCACCAGGCCCACGGTCAGGCCCAGGAAGCGGTAGACCTTGCCCATCCACTCGCTGTCGCGCTTGGCCAGGTAGTCGTTGACGGTGATCACGTGCACACCCTCGCCGGTCAGGGCGTTCAGATAGGCGGGCAGGGTAGCCACCAGGGTCTTACCTTCACCGGTGCGCATCTCAGCGATGCGGCCCTGGTGGAGGATGATGCCGCCCACCAGCTGCACCCGGTAGGGCTTCATGCCCAGCACACGCCACGCGGCCTCACGGCAGGTGGCAAAGGCCTCGGGCAGGATATCGTCCAGCGTCTCACCGTTGCGCAGGCGCTCTTTGAATTCGGGGGTCTTGGCTTTCAGCTGCTCATCGGTGAGCTTGCTGTACTCCGCGTCCAGCGCTTCGATCTTGTCCACAATGGGATAGATGGCTTTCAGCTCTTTGGCGGAGCTGCTGCCAAACAGCTTTTTTAAGAAATTCATGTTAGGTCATTCACCTTTCTTGCATGGTGCGGGAAAACCAATGCCTGTAAAACGTCATGTTAGAGTATAGCACATCCCCCTGTAATAAAAAAGGGGAAATTATGAACAAACGCCCTTTCTGCCCTCCTTTTCTTCCCTCTTCCGTCCTTTGGGCCCGTCATTTTGACCGAATCACCTTTTAGTTTGCCTCGACTTCCCGTATATTTTGTGGTACCCTATGGGCAGGCGGCGCCCTGTCCGCTGTCTCCGGTCGGGCCCGGAGGCTGGAGCGGGCGTCTCATTCCTTTTGGACAACTTGTAAAAAGGAGGATCTTGTATGAAGAAACAGTATCTGCGCAGGGCTCTGGCCTCTGCCATGGCTGTGGCCATGCTGGCCGGTCTCGTCCCGGCCGCTCTGGCCGCGGAGGGGGAGACTCACCTCACCATCATCGGTACATCCGACACCCATGGCAATATCTGGGGCTATTCCTATGAGGACATGAAGGAGAGCTCCAAGGACGGCCTGGCCCGTGTCTCCACCTATGTCAATCAGGTGCGTGCCGAGAATCCCAACACCATCCTGGTGGACGCTGGTGACACCATCCAGGGCACCATCATGACCGACGACCTCTACTCCAAGGACACCGCCGGCCATCCCGTGCCCGCGGCTCTCAACTACATGAAGTATGACGCCTGGACCCTGGGCAACCACGAGTTCAACTTCGGTGTGGACAAGCTCAAGTCCATCCTGGAGCAGACCGATGTTCCCGTGCTCTCGGCCAACATCAAGAACGCGGACGGCAGCTATCTCACCGGCGCCGGCTACACCATTGTGGAGCGGGGCGGTGTGAAGGTGGCCATCATCGGCGTCACCACGCCCAACATCCCCCGCTGGGACGGCACCAAGCAGGGCGTGTCCGACCTGACCTTTGAGCCCATGGCCGACGCGGTGGCCGAGTGCATCCAGGAGATCGGCGACAAGGCCGACGTCATCATGGTCTCCACTCACGCCGGTCTGGAGGCCGAGTACTCCACCGACGGCTCCGATGCCGCTCAGACCATCCTGGACAAGTGCCCCGAAGTGGACGTGCTCCAGCTGGGCCACACCCACACCACCTATATCAACAATGAGAAGATCCCCGTGGGCGAGGTCAAGAGCAACGCCGGCGAGGTGGTCCGCTATGACCTGACCCTGAACGCCGACAAGGAGATCACCACCGCTACCGTGGAGACCGTCTCCATGGAAGGCGTGGAGCCCGACCAGGGTCTGCGGGATGTGCCCGCCATCAAGGCTGCCCAGGAAAAGACCGTTTCCTTTATCCAGGATAACGTTCTGGGCCATGCCGCCGCGGACTTCCAGCCCGCCAACGAGATCAAGGGCCTGCCCGAGGGCCGTCTCCAGGACACCGCCGTCATCGACCTCATCGGCACCGTGCAGCTGGAGAACTCCGGCGCCGATGTGACCGCCGTGGCCCTCTTCAAGGACACCAGCGATCTGAAGAAGGGCGATCTCAACTACGGCAACATGTTCGACATCTACAAGTTCCCCAACGTGCTCTACACCGTCAAGGTCACCGGCGCCGAGATGAAGGCCTACATGGAGTGGGCGGCCGCGTGCTGGAACCAGTGGCAGGAGGGCGACATCAACATCTCCTTCAATCCCGACAAGCCCGGCTACCTCCACGACCACTTCATCGGCCTGAACTATGAGGTGAACCTCTCCAAGCCCGCTGGAGAGCGCATCGAGAACGTGACCTTCCAGGGCAAGCCTCTGGCCGACGACCAGGTGCTCACCCTCTGCGTCAACGACTACCGCTATACCGGCCTCAAGAATGAGGGCATCATCTCCGGCGAGAAGGAGTGGGAGTCCCCCAACTCCGTGCGCGACATGCTGGTGGCCTATCTGGCCGAGCATGATCCTCTCCAGCCCACCGTGGACAACAACTGGAAGATCACCGGTGTGGATCTGAGCAAGGACGATCCTCGCCGCCAGGAGATCATCAACCTCATCAACGTGGGCAAGCTGGACACTCCCTACAACAAGAGCTACAATCTGGCCGACTATGACGCCCTGATTGCGGAGGCTCAGTCCCGCAATGTCATTGTGGACGGCAACGCTTTCCAGGTCGACAGCGCAGTCAGCAGCGGTCTGGGTGATACGGTCTTCTACCGTCTGCGTGATCTGGCAGTCGCCTTCAACGGCACCCCTGCTATGTTCAATGTAGAGTGGAATGGCCAGGTGGCCATCACCAAGGGCAGCGAGTACACCGCTGCGTCTCTCGCCCCCCGTCCGGAAGGCTCCGCCATTGATTACGCCAACATCACCATTCAGGTGGATGGCGTCGATGTGGAGACCTCCACTCTGCTCATCGGCGGCAACTACTATGTCTCCGCGGATGGACTGAACGCTCTTCTGGGCGTCTCTGCGGTTGAGGCCGACGGCGTGCTGACGGTCACTACCAAGTAAGTTTTTCCCCATCGGTCAAAAACGGGCGCGCGGCTGCGCGCCCGTTTTTTTACTTTTTCTGTCTCAAAATGGGCCTTCCGTACGTTATAGAAAAAGAACCCCGGCTTTCCGCCCCCGCCGAACAGGCGCTTCTAACGGGAGGCCGCCGTTCTCGACTCTACACAAACAGCGGAAAAAGGAGGAATCTCACATGAAACGTCTGCACCCGCTCCTCTCTCTGGGCCTTGCGTCGGCCCTGACCCTGGGCCTGCTCTGTCCCGGGGCCGCCGCGGCGGCCTTCTCCGACCAGGACCAGATCGTTCATCCGGATGCCGTCACTGCCGTGGCCGACCTGGGGCTCTTTGCCGGTCTGCCGGATGGCTCCTTTGCCCCCGCACAGAACATCGACCGGGCCTCCTTCGCCCGGCTGGTCACCCTCATGCTCAACGGCGGAAAGATCCCCACCCTGGAGAATGCCGCCGCGTCCTTCCCGGACACCGAGGGCCACTGGGCCAAGGACTGTATTACCTACTGTGCCTCCCTTGGGATTATCTCCGGCCGGAGCGAGACGGTCTTTGCCCCCGACGACCCGGTCACCATTGCGGAGGGGGCACGGATGCTCCTCTCCGCCCTGGGCTATCGGGCGGACTACGAGGGGATCAGCGGTGCCACATGGCGCATCACGGTAGATATTCTGGCCGATCAGGCCGGGCTCTATGCGGACATGGGCTCCTTTGACAGCTCCACGCCCCTGACTCGGGATATGGCCGCCCAGATGGTCTATAACGCCCTGAACATCCCCCTTGTGACCTATGAGGAGACCACCGGTTCCGACGGCGTCAAACGCTGCACACGGGTGGAGCAGAAAGACACCCTCCTCACCAGCGTCTTTGCACAGGCAGAATCCGAATAGTACGGCAGAGCGGCGGCGCCCTCTTTAAGGGCGCCGCCGTTCTGTACGCCTGTCACAAAACCGCTTTACCGTGCGTTATATGGGTGAAAACCGGTTTTCCAATCCAGCAGAAAGGAAGTGGTAGGATGGACACACAGGCACTGGAGGAGCGCTTCCCCGAGGCAGATGACGAGATCCTCTCAGAGGCCGTCTCTCGGTATGGCCCTCCTCTGCTGCGCTACTGTCACCACATTTTATGTGATTACCATGAGGCGCAGGACGCAGTCCAGATTACGTTTTGTAAAGCTTATACCCGCCGCGCCCGGTTCCGGCGCGGCTCCAACCTCTCCGCCTGGCTCTACCGGCTGGCCTATACCACCTGCATAGATCTCCTGCGCCGCCGGAAGCGGCAGCTCTTTTCTCCCCCGGCCGCCCCTGTGTCTGATCCGGACTACATCGGTCCCCAGCTCCGCGCGGCGCTCCTGACTCTCTCCCCGCAGGAGCGGGCGCTGGTCTTTGGCCGCGTCATGGAGGAGCGCAGCTATGAGGAGCTCTCCCAAATGTTAGGGCACAGCGCGGCCACCCTGCGGAAACGCTATGAGCGCGCCCGGCATAAACTGGCCCGGGCTCTGACCGAACAGGAGGAATCTCTATGAAACGCACACCGGAAGAAGAGCGGATCTTCCAGGCCCTCTCCTCCATCCAAACGCCCCCCGCCCCGCTGGAAGCGGGCATCCATGCCCGCCTCGCCGCGCGCAGAACGCCCCGGCGCCCTTATGTCCGCATGGCCCTGGTCTGTGCCTGTCTGCTGGCCGTTTTGGGCGCTGCCGCGGCGGCCGTCGGTCTCACGGACGCCTGGCGGTATTTCTTCTCCTCGCCCATTCCTGCCAGCGCGGTGACCGAGCTGGGGCTCTCCCAGACCAAAGGGGAATACACCCTCACGCTGGAGGACGCGGTGGCCGAGGATACCGGCGTCCTGCTCCTCCTCTCCCTCACCCGGGCGGATGGCGGGGTGATCGACCCGGCGGTGGGCCTCAACCTCTCCTCCCTGCGCCGCGCCCCGTCCCTCTCTCTGTCCAACGGCACATCTCTGTCCCTGCACGCGGTTTCTCCCCCGCAGCAGAGCACAGACCAAAAGGCCCTCTACTATGTCCTTCAGGCCTCCACTGACGACCAGGCCGCCTCCCTGGCGGGTGAAACCCTGACCCTGGACCTCTTTGCCCTGGGAACGACCCCATACAACAAAACAGCGGTTTTGTCTCTGGCGGAGCTCTCCGCAGAGCACTGGGACACCTATTTCCCCTCTGATTTTTCCGGGATCTCCGCCGCGCTCTCCCGCCAGAATGCCGCTCTCCCGGTCCCGGCTGTCGATGGTTTCTCCGGTGCTGTTCTTCATGGTGCGGTCATGCTGGAGGAGAAGGGCCTTTCCATCGGGATCAGCGCTCCGGACATGGGCGTACAGAACAACATCCTCTGTGATAAGGTCTACCCCAACGCCATCGTCGATACCCGCACCGGTGCGCGGTACTATCATGGCTCCATGCGCCGCTATGAGCTGGAAAACGGGGAAGGCTCCTATGTGTACAGCTTCCAGGACTGCCCTCTTACCCCGGAGGACCTCCCCTGGCTGGAGCTGGAGGTCGTCTATGCCTGTACTCCGCTGGTGCCTGACTCCTCCTTCTCCATCCCCTTCCAGGTAGATACCGTCACAAGCATCTCCGTTCCGCTGGACGGACTGGAGCTGGCCGGCCAAACCTTGCCCATCCACACCTTGCAGGTCACCCCCCTGGGGATCTCCCTGATCGGTGCGGGGAATGATCTCACCCCCTATGAATGCCTCTATCAGGACACGCAGATCCCCTGCTCTCTCACCAAAACAGACGGCACCGTTCTTTCCCTGGAGTGTACCGGCGGCTATGTGAGCGAATTTGCCGGAGAGAGCTGCTGTGTCCTCTCCCTCTCCAGGCCTCTTTGCTCGGATTCCGCCTTTACTTTCTGGGACCCCGGCGAGATTGCCTCCATTGCCATCGGGGACTGCGTGCTTCCCGTGGCATGACCGCCCGCACCCGCCTTGCAGCGTCTTTACACAGGCGGAATTCTGATGACAGCACAACGGCGGCGCCCTCCAAAAGAGGGCGCCGCCGTTGTCTACCTTTGCCCCGGGTGGAACAGCGCGTCCACCGTGGTCCCCAGAGCCTGAGCCAGATGGAAGGCCAGTCCGAGTGTGGGGTCATACTTCTTGTTTTCGATGGCGTTTACCGTCTGCCGGGATACACCGCAGATCTTCGCCAGCTCCTCCTGCGAGATCCCCAGCTCCCGCCGCCGCTCTTTGATCTCATTTTCCATGTTCATCCCCCGTATCTGCGCCGGAAATACAATAGGATGATAAAATAGAGGATCGCCCCAGTCCCCAACTGAATAAAGGGGTTCGCCGTCACCGCCTGCCCCCGCACGAGGGACTCTATTATATCGATGATCATACCGCCCGTCATGCCCAGGAGTGTCCAGGTGCTGGCCTTCCAGACGATCATCTGCCTGCGCTCGTCCCCCAGCCGCACCAGAGAGACTACCATCGCCACATCCAATAGGATCAGGATGCCGAGAAATCCCAGGAAGCCCGCAATCAAAATCTGTTCCATCGATAGTCCTCCTTTTCAAAATGTCAAATACTTTTTACACTTTAAGGATAGCACCGGTCTTTCAAAATGTCAATAGTTTTTGACACCCCACATTCACACGCCCCTCCGTCCCCAAGTTGCCCCTGCCCTGCTTTTGTGGTAGAATAGCCGAAACACCACGCCCGGCCGAGCGCGGGCTGACAGAAGGATGTGCGAACATGGCGCTGCCAAAACTGATCGTGATACTGGGCACCACCGCCTGCGGCAAAAGCGGCCTGGGTGTGGAGCTGGCCAAGCATGTGGGAGGCGAGATCGTCTCCGCCGACTCCCGGCAGGTCTATCGAGGCCTGGACCTGGGCACCGGTAAGGTCACAGAGGAGGAGATGGACGGGATATCTCACCACCTGCTGGACGTGGTCTCCCCCAACCAGAGCTATTCGGTGGCCGAGTTCCAGCGGGACGCCTACGCCGCCATCGACGACATCCTGGCCCGGGGGAAGGTCCCCCTCCTGGTGGGGGGCACCGGGCTCTATGTCCGGGCGGTGGCCGAGGGGTACACCTTTCAGGAGAGCCAGCCCGACCCCGTCCTCCGGACGCAGCTGGAGCGCAAGAGCACCGAGGAGCTCTACGCCATGTTCCGCGCCCAGACCGGGCGCACCCTCTCGGGCGGCGAGGAGAAGAACCGTCACCGACTGGTGCGCACCATGGAAAAACTTCTCTCGGGAGATTCCCTCACCGAATCCCCCCGTGTGCCCCGGTATGAGGTCCTCCAGCTGGGCATGACCTATCCCCGGGATGTCCTCTGCCGGCGCATCGACGAGCGGCTCCAGAAGCGGCTGGACGACGGCATGATCGAGGAGGTGGCACGTCTCCGGGCGGAGGGGGCCACCGACGCCTTCCTGGAGGGATTGGGGCTGGAATACCGCTACATCCTCTGGTATCTCACCGGCAAGCTCTCCTCCCAGGACGAGCTCTTTGACGAGCTGGGCCGGGCCATCAAGCGCTTTGCCAAGCGTCAGATGGTATGGTTCAAAAAGGACCGGGACGTCCTCTGGCTGGACACGGAGGGAGACCCCCTCTCCCAGGCCATCCAGGCCGCCGACGCCTTCCTCCGGGACTGAGGGCGGGTCTTGCGCCCCTTGACGGCACATGGTAAAATAGGGAAGTAAGCCCATTCCGCCCTGCCTTGGCGGAACCGGGCACAGACCTTTACCATGGCCCGTTCTTCCGGGCTGTGAAACCATCCAAGGGAGGAACGGAGTGTAATGGGCTTTCGTATCGTCACCATCAACCGGGAATTTGGCAGCGGAGGACGCACCATCGGCAAGCAGGTGGCCCAGCGCATGGGCGTGACCTGCTACGATGAGGAGCTGGTCACCCAGATTGCCAAGGAGAGCGGTATGTCCCAGAGCTTTATCCAGAGCTTCAGCGAGGAGGCCAGCGCCACCAGCAGCTTCCTGTTTACCCTGAACAACTGGGCCAACAACGCCCTCTCCGATCAGATCTATATCACCCAGCGCAAGATCATTCAGGATCTGGCCGAGCAGGGTCCCTGCGTCATCGTGGGCCGCTGCGCCGACTATTTCCTCAAGGAGCGCACCGACTGTCTCAACGTCTTTATCCACGCCAATATGGAGTTTAAAAAGGACCGCATCGTCCGGCTCTACGGCGAAAAGGCGGACACGCCGGAAAAGCGCATCCTGGACAAGGATAAGCGCCGCATCGCCTACTATAAGTACTATACCGACCGCAACTGGGGGCAGGCCGCCAACTACCACCTCTGCCTGGACAGCAGCGTGCTGGGTGTGGATCGCTGCACTGATCTGATCTACTCTCTGGTGGAGGGTTGATTTCCGCTCCACGCTCTCCTTTATTGCGTCATCAAAGACGCCCGCATGTCTGCGGGCGTCTTTTTTATCGTGTACAGGCCGCCGTTTCTTCCTCTCTTTCCAAAAGTTTTACCCGCTCTTTTGAAAATCTTAAAGAGTTCGTCTCATGTTCTTTACCTTCCTCTGGTATCCTAGAGCTACAACCAGAGAAAGGAGTCCGCCCTATGTGGAATTTCAAATACAGAGACGAATATCTTCCCTTTGTGGAGGATCTTCTGGCCCATCCGGATGTGTGCGCCATGCGCCAGCTTCCCCAGCATGCCAAGGGATTCAGCTGTTTTCACCACAGCCTGCTGGTATCCTATCTCAGCTTCCGCCTCTGCCGCGCCCTGGGCCTGGATATGCGCTCGGCCGCCCGGGGCGGACTGCTCCACGACCTCTACCTCTACAACTGGCAGGACAAGTCCACCCATCCCCATGTGAACCACGCCTTTGACCACCCGCTGGTGGCGCTGGAGAATGCCCAGGCGCGCTTTCCGCTCAACCCCACAGAGGCCGACATCATCGCCACCCATATGTTCCCTCTCGCCATCACCCGCCCCCATCACTGCCTGGAGTCCGTGGTGGTGGGCGCCATGGACAAGCTCTGTGCCGTGGCAGAGCTCCTCCGTCTGACGCCCCCGGTCGTGGAAGAGGCCCCCGTCACCCTGCTCTCCCCCGCCCAAAGCGCCACTCTGGGCCGGGCGGCTTAATTCTCATTCAAAAATACAGTGGCCCCGGTACCATCTCCCGCAGGAGAGGTGCCGGGGCCGCTCTGTTTGCTTAAAATCGGGATGGCTCTGCCGGTGCCAGGGAAAACCAGTAGGAAATGCAGGGCTCCTCCCCGGCATTGGCGTAGGTATGGGGGGTGTGGGCGGGTACCAGCGCCACGTCCATGGGGTGCAGAGTACAGGACATGCCCTCCATCTCCAGACGCATGCTCCCCTGGGTGACCAGGAGAAAATTCCCCTCGGGCAGGCCCATACTGTACTCCTTTTCCTCCCCGCCCCCCTGCATGGTGATGCAGACGCATTTGTAGGGCGGATTGCCGCACAGGGCCAGCTCATACTGCACCCGGGAGTGGAGGCGGAACACCGGCTCAAACTCCTCCCGCCGGGCATAGAGGCGGTGCTCCTGGGCGGGCTCTGTCAAAAAATCCGCAATCAGGATGTCCAGCGCCTGGCAGATCTGTCCCAGATGCTGGAGCGTGGGACTGGTGGCCTCCCGCTCCACATTGCTCAGGTAGCTCACCGAGAGCCCGCTTTTGTCGGCCAGCGCCTGAAGCGTGAGCCCCCGCTCTTTCCGCAGGCGCTTGAGCTTTTCTCCCACTTCCATTCCCGTTCCTCCTGTCGGCCGTTTTTGTCTATTATAGCAGTCGTATCCCTCGCCCGTCAAAGCTTTTTTATAATTATAAAATTTTATTGACATTTATAAAAATCAGAGCATAATAGAACCATCCATATCTGGTTCAGGAGGGATACTTATGCAGGCAGACCGTCTGATCGTTCACGCAACCCTGGTCACCATGGATCCCCAGCGCCGCATTCTTTCCGACCACGGCATCGCCATCCGGGATGGCCGGATCGCCGCCATCCTTCCCACCCAAGCGCTGCTGGAGCAGTACAGCGCCCCCCATGTTCTGGACGCCTCCGGCTCCATTGCATACCCCGGCTTTATCAACACCCACAACCACCTCTTCCAGATGCTACTGAAAAATCTCGGCAAGGATCTGGGGCTCATCCGCTGGCTGGATGAGTGCATTATCGCCCATTACCGCAACATTACCCCGGAAAACATCTACTGGGCCGCTCTGGTGGGCTGTGCGGAGCATCTCCACAGCGGTGTGACCACCTGTGTGGACTACCAGTACGCCCACGGACGGCCCGGCCTGAGCGATGCGGTCATCAAGGCCTTTCAGGACATTGGCATCCGGGGCGTGCTGGCCCGGGGACATGCCAACACGGAGGACTACCCCGACCCCTGCAAGCCGCCCCATGTGGAGACCATGGAGGACTTCTTTGACAACGTGCGCCGTCTCCACAGCCAGTACCGCTCCGACCCCCGCATCGATGTCGCCATCGCCCCCGGCATTGTCTGGAGCCTGTCCGAGGACGGCTTCCGCCGCTGCGCCGATCTGGCCCGGGAGCTGGACACCCTCCTGACCATCCACACGCTGGAGATCGAGGAGGACAACGCCTTCTGTCTGGAGCGCCACGGGGTATCCACCATTGAATTTTACGAAAAGACCGGCGTTCTGGACACCAAGCTCCTGGCCGTCCACTGCGCCCTGATTCAGCCCCACGAGGTGGAGACCCTGGCTCGCCACGGGGTAAGCGTCTCCTACAATGCCATCTCCAACATGCTCATGGGGTACCAGACCCTGCCGGTGTGCCAGCTGCTGGAGCACGGCATCCCCGTAGGCCTGGCTACGGACGGAGCGGCCTCCAACGACAGTCAGAACATGCTGGAGGTGCTGAAGATCTCCGCCCTGTGGCAGAAGGCCTTCTACCGGGACCCCACGGTCCTCCCCGCCATGCGCCTTCTGGAGATGGCCACCATCGACGGCGCCCGGAGCATCCACCGCGAAAAGGACCTGGGCTCCCTGGAGGTGGGAAAGCGGGCCGATCTCTTCCTCTACGATCCCATGAACTGCACCACCGTCCCCAGCTTTGATCCGGTCACCTCTATTATCTATAACGCCAGCCCGGCCGGCGTCCGCACCACACTGGTGGAGGGCGAGGTGGTGCTGGAGGACGGCCGCCTCACCCGCATCGAGGAGGCCCGCTCGGTCTTCCGCCTCCAGGAGGAGGCCGCTCTGCTCCGGGAAAAGGGAGGGTTAAAGCCGTGAAAACGATAATTCTGGAGGGCTCCGCCCGCCGCCGGGGCCGCACGGCCGAACTGGTGGAATTCCTCCGTCTGCGCCTGCCCGGCGAGGTCACCGTGGTCCGGGCCTATGACACCCCAGTCTCCCCCTGCCGGGACTGCCGCTACTGTCTCTCCCACCCGGGCTGTGCCGTAAAAGATGAGATGCAGGATCTCTATCCGGCCATCGAGGGGTGTGACAATCTGATTATTGCCTCGCCCCTCTACTTCCACTCGGTGCCCGCTCCCCTGAAGACCATCATCGACCGGCTCCAGCCCTACTGGGCCGCCACCGTCCGGGGGGACGAAGATCAGATCTCCACCAAGCGGGGCGCGCTGCTGCTGGTGGGGGGCGCACCTCCCTTTGAGGGGCAGTTCCTTCCCGCTGAGCTCATGCTGCGGGGCGTTCTCTCCGATCTGCACGCCAGCTGTGAGGACATCATCCGCATGGATGACGCCGACCGCCGCCCACTTCCCCAGCGCCCGGAGATCCAGACACAGCTTATGGATTTGGCCCAGCGTCTGTCCACCCTGTAAATTTCCAGAGAAAGAGCGCCTGTCCCAGAAGGGACAGGCGCTCTCTTTGCATATCCGATGGATTGGATCTGTTTGGGATGCGTCACTGCCCCAGGAAAAGCTGGACCCATCCGCCCTCATGGTAACCCACGCCGATGTGGGTAAACGTGCTCTTGAGGATGTTGGCCCGGTGGCCCGGCGAGTTCATCCACAGCTCCATAACCCGCTCCGGATCATCGGTCCCCATGGCGATGTTCTCTCCGGCGGCGCGATAAGAGGACACGCCGCACTCCTCCAGGACCGTAAAGCAGCTGCGCCCATCGGGCCGGGTGTGCTCAAAGAGTGTTCCCAGCTCCTGGGCCCGAATCTCAGCCGCTGTCTCCAGTTCGGAGAGGACCTCCAGCGGGGGCAGGCCCTCCTGGGCCCGGACCTCATTGACCAGACGCACCACCGCCGCCACCGGGTCCTCTGCCTCGGGCGTGGTCTCCTGGGAGGGGAGCCCCGCTCCCGCTGTAAGCACACCCTCCAGACGGCCATATACCGCAGCGGCCTGGGCCCGGGTAAAGGTCGCACCACCGGCAAAGGTGCCGCTGCTGTCCGTACCAGAGAGGATGCCCAGAGCCATGACCGCCGCCACGGACTCCTGATATCGCGCGGGGATCTGGGCCCAGTCCCCGATCTTGGCCTGGGTATCCCGCAGGGCCTCCTCATCCGGCATGGCCACGCCCTGCTCCTCCAGCACATGCCGGATGACCACCGCCATGGCATTTCGGGTCAGGGCCCCTTCCAGGGGCACATCCTCCACCCCATCCAGCAGGCCGTGGTGCTCTGCTACCGCCGCCGCACCGGCATACCAGCTTCCGGAGGACGGGGCGGACGCCACCTCCTCCGGCCAGCAGGCGCGGGTCAGCATGCTCAGCCACTCCGCCATGCTGAGGGAGCCCTCGGGGGAAAACTGCCGTACTCCGGTCACGGCGTCATAGTAGGTCCCCGTCATCACTCCATCCGCATAGGCCTGCTCAATGGCCGCAAAGGCCCAGTGCTTCTCCAGGACATCCGAAAAGGCGCCCCGGCTCCCGGCCTGCGCCGGGACCCCCAGGATCATGGCGGCCGCCAACAGGGCCGCGGCTGCTCGCTTCTTCTGCATCCTCCATCCTCCTGTCATACTCTTATTTTCCCACACAGAACCGCTCAAAGATCCGCGCCGTCACATCCTCCCGGAGCGTCCGTCCGGTGAGTTCTCCCAGAGCCTCCATGGCCCCTTCCACATCCACCAGCACCGCGTCGGGCGTCATACCTAAGGCAAGGCTCTCCCGGGCGGCGCGGACCTGCTCCAGGGCCCGCCTGGCGGCGCCCGCCTGCCGGGCGTTAGTGAGCATCTCGCCCCGCTCTTCCCCTCCCTCCGAGGGGAAGCAGGCGGCGATGGCCTCCTCCAGGGCCGGAAGACCCTCTCCCGTACGGCTGCTCAGAGAGACCACCGGTACCGGCTTCTCCGCACTCCAGGGCAACGAAAGGGGATGGGCCTGGGGCAGATCGGCCTTGGTGCCCACCAGGATCACCTGTCCGGCCCGCTCCACCGCCTCCCGGAAGAGGTCCTTGTCCACCTCATCCAGGGGCCGGGTCAGATCCACCAGCACCAGAGCCAGTTCCGCACCGGCCAGCGCCCGGCGGCTGCGCTCCACGCCGATGCGCTCCACCGCGTCTCCGGTCTCCCGGATGCCCGCAGTGTCGATGAGACGCAGCAGCCGCCCGCCCAGCGTGCACTTTTCCTCGACCGTATCCCGGGTGGTGCCCGGGATATCGGTGACGATGGCCCGTTCATAGCCCAGCAGGGCGTTGAGCAGAGAGGACTTTCCCGCGTTCGGCTGCCCCACGATGGCACAGGGGATCCCCCCTACCAGCAGCTTGCCCCGGCGGTAGGTATCCAGCAGGGCGGAGAGATCCCGCTCCGCCCCTTCCAGCGCGCGGTCCAGGGTCTCCGCCCCAAAGGCATCGATGTCCTCATCCGGGTAGTCCAGCACCGCGTGGAAATGGGCGCTCACGTCCACCAGCGCGTCATAGACCGCCCCAATCCGGCGGCTGAGGGCACCTGAAAGCTGTCCCCCCGCGATCCGGGCCGCCGCCTGGGTCTCCGCGTCGATCAGGTCGGCCACGGCCTCGGCCTGGGTCAGGTCCAGCTTTCCATTCAGGAAGGCCCGGCGGGTAAATTCGCCCGGCCTTGCCTGGCGCACGCCCTGGGCAAACAGGGCCTCCAGCCCCAGCGTCAGCACCGCCGGGGAGCCGTGGCACTGCAATTCCGCCGTATCCTCCCCCGTATAGCTCTCCGGCGCCCGGGACACCGTGGCCAGCACCTGGTCCACCGGGTTTCCCGCCCGGTCCAGCAGAGCGCCCAGTACCAGGCGGCGATTTTCATACTCGGTCAGGCTTCGGCCGCTTATCGCCCGGAAAACAGCGGCGGCCGCCGCAATGGCCTCCGGCCCGGACAGGCGTATGATTCCCACCGCCGAGCGGACCGGCCCCGTAGCAATGGCGGCAATGGTATCCCTCATGGTCTCACCTCATCGACCGGCGCTCCATGGTGCGCCGGTTTTCATGCAGAATACACCGCCTGCACAGCGGGCGGTGCCTTGTCGCTGTTTATTCTAGCACGGTTCTCCGGAGGGGGGCAAGTCCCGCCCCTTTTCCTTTGGATATTCTGCCGTCTTTTTTCGTTATATTTTGCGTTATGTAAACAATATTTTGAATAATGCATCCACATAACTTGTCCACCACCTTGTGGATAACTATGTGGATAATGTGGAAAACTTACTCTCACAAGGATAGCCTTTTTCTTCCAATCCACATATCCTGTATATCATTTTGCATAGTGGGCTCCAAAGAAAAATTATTTTCACCCTTTTTTGACAGTCGGTTTTTACAAAAAGGTATGGACTACTCTTATAAAGTGTTATATAATCTCTCTAGATAAGGAGGTGAAGGCAATTCGGCCGCGCTTGCAGTGAATGCGCGGGAGGGCCGGAATTCTTTTCTTGTCTTATTCCACCCTCAAGCCTGTATACCGAAACGGCTCAGCCGGCGTCCCCTGGGGGACGGCGGTACTTTTTATGACCAGCCGACAGGCAGGCGGCACCCACCGAGTTCCCCCGACAGTGCCGCTTCGTCCGCAACGAGATGAGATGAAATGGAAGGGAACGCCCCTTCCCGTGGACATCCTGTGGAGGGACATACAACGTTGAAACAGTTCAAAAGCGCAAAAAGCAATGCCATCTATGAGTTGGACGGCAGACCGCCGTTCCTTCAGGCCTTTCCCCTTGGCTTCCAGCAGCTGCTGGCTATGTTCGTGGGCAACATCGTTCCCATGATCCTGGTGGCCAGCGCCGCCAATATGGACAGCTACTATTCCACCCTGCTCATTCAGTGCTCTGTTCTGGGCGCAGGCGTGGCTACGCTGATCCAGGCTTTCCCCATCCATCTGGGCAAGATCCGCATCGGTTCCGGCCTTCCCATTATGCTGGGCCTCACCTATACCTTCCTGCCCATCTGTTTGGCCGTGGCGACCAACGAAGAGCTGGGACTTCCCGTTTTGTTCGGTGCCCAGCTGGTGGCGGCCCTGTCCTCGGTCTTTGTAGCATTTGTGCTGCCTTACATTCGTAAATTCTTCCCGCCCATCGTGACGGGTACTATAATCGTCTCCATCGGTATCTCCTGCTTCTCCATCGCCGCCTACAACCTGGCCGGCGGTCAGGGAGATCCCACCATGGGACAGCTTCATAACTGGCTGATCGGCGGCCTGGTCATCGTGGTGATCGTGGCCTGCTCCGCCTTCGGCAAGGGCATGGTCAGCGCCGCGGCCGTGCTCATCGGCATCGTGGTTGGCTATGTGGTGGCCGCGGTGACCGGCTATGTGGACTTCAGCAACATCGCCTCCGCCAAGTGGTTTGACATTCCCCGTCCCCTGGCCTTCGGCGACGGCGGCCCCGCTCTGGTCTTCAAGCCCGAGTTCATCCTGGTCTTTATTCTGCTCTATTTCATCAACGCCGTGGAGATGGTGGGCGATATGACCGTGTCCGCCACCGGCGGCCTGGGCCGTCAGCCCAAGGACGAGGAGCTCTCCGGCGGTATCCTGGGCAACGCCTTCGCCTGCATGTTTGCCTCTGTCTTCAACTGCTTTGCCACCGGCTCTTACAGCCAGTGCTCCGGCATCGTGGCCATGACCAAGGTCTGCTCCCGCTGGGTCATGGGCACCGGCGCCCTGACCCTCATTGTGGCCGCCTTCTGCCCCAAGCTGGCCGGCCTTCTCTCCACCATCCCCAACTGCGTGGTGGGCGGCGCTACCATCGTGGTCTTCTCCATGATCGCCATGAGCGGCATGAGCCTGGTGGCCAAGAGCCGCTTTACCAGCCGTTCCATGCTCATCTGCGGCATCTCCATCACTCTGGGCCTGGGTATCTCCTTTGCCAAGGACACCCTGGATCTGGTGGGCGGCTATGTGCAGATGTTCTTCGGTGAGTCCAGCATCATTCTGGTGGCCCTGACTGCCATCGTGCTGAATATCGTCCTGCCCAAGACGCAGGAGGATCTGGACGCGGAAGCTTCCGCCGACTGATTTGGAAAGGAGCGCAACTACTATGAT
Organism: Pseudoflavonifractor hominis; assembly: GCF_014288125.1. NCBI lineage: Bacteria > Bacillati > Bacillota > Clostridia > Eubacteriales > Oscillospiraceae > Pseudoflavonifractor > Pseudoflavonifractor hominis. Next base: position 63,829 of record NZ_JACOPR010000007.1, read on the forward strand.
CGACCATCTGCTGAAAAACGGAATCATTGTCACCGTCAATCCCGACCGTGAGGTCTTTTTCCACGGTGCTGTGGCCATCCAGGGCAACCGCATCGTGGAGGTCGGCCCCAGCGACGCTCTGGAAGCCAAGTACACCGACGCCGCCAAGGTCACCGACCTGGACGGCAAGATCGTCTTCCCCGGCTTTGTCAACACCCACAACCACCTCTTCCAGACCCTGCTCAAGGGCCTGGGCGATGACATGGTGCTCAAGGACTGGCTGGAGACCATGACCTTCCCCGCTGCCACCAACCTGACCCGCAATGACTGCTACCTGGCCGCCATGCTGGGCTGCATGGAGGGTCTGCACAGCGGTATCACCACCATGCTGGATTATATGTATCCCCATCCCACCGGAGAACTCTCCGACGGCGTCATCGACGCCATGAAGGAGCTGGGCATCCGCGGCATCCTGGGCCGTGGCTGCATGAACACCGGCAAGCAGTTCGGCGTTCATCCCGGCATCATGCAGGATGTGGACACCATTGAGAAGGACCTGCGCCGCCTCTTTGAGACCTATCACAACAGCGAGGACGGCCGCATCAAGATCTGGGTGGCTCCCGCTGCCATCTGGTCCAACTCCAAGGACCTGCTGCAGATGCTCTGGCGTGTGACCAACGAGTACAAGTCCGGCTTTACCGTTCACATCTCCGAGACTCCCTTCGACCGCGACGCCGCGCAGGAGCTGCATGGTCTGCCTGACGCCGAGGTCCTGGAGGACCTGGGCATCGTGGGCCCCAACGTGCTGATGGTCCACTGCTGCTACCTCACCGACAAGGACATCGCCATGGCCAAGAAGTACGACATGAAGGTGTCCCACAACGTCTGCTCCAACCAGTACCTCTCCTCCGGCGTGGCCGATGTGCCCAAGATGCTCCGCAACGGCATCACGGTCTCCCTGGGCGTGGACGGCGCTGCCTCCAACAACGCCCAGGACATGGTGGAGCTCATGAAGTTCACCGCCCTCCAGCACAAGGTCGCCACCCGGGATCCCCTGGCCATGACCGCCGAGAAGGTGCTGGAGATGGCCACCATCGACGGCGCCCGCGCTCTGGGCATGGAGGACGAGATCGGCTCCCTGGAGGCCGGCAAGAAGGCGGACCTGGTCATCTTCGATCCGCTGGAGTGCCCCAAGGCCATCCCCATGCACAACCCCGTGTCCACTCTCGTCTACTCCGCCTCCATGAAGAACATCGTGGGCGCCATGGTAGACGGCAAGGTGGTCATGGAGAACGGCGTCATCACCACCGTCAAGGACGAAAAGGAGATCTACCGCAAGGTGCAGAAGTGCGCCGAGGACCTGTGCGAGCGCGGCCACATCACCAACCGCCGCGAGGGCCACAAGTGGAACCGCAGCTTCGGCTAATTGGCTCCTGTATTTCCTTTCTATCACACAAAAACATCCGCTCCGGAACTCCGGAGCGGATGTTTTCTTTTTTGCTCATTTCAAAATATTTTATTTTTGTGCCACCTCAATCAAAAATGTAACCATTCCTGTAACCGCGCCGTGTTACAATAGCACCAAGAGTTACAAAATGACATGTAATTGTCTTCTCTTTTCCTAGTTTGCAATCAGGAGGTGCTGTGGATGCGTTTTATCTATGAATTTACCGACCTGGCCGCCTTACAGGGCCTGTGTCTTCAGCGCCTGGGGATCCTGCCCGACGAGGTCTGGGACGTATCCATTCTGGATGTGACCGCCCACACCCGCCACGGCAACCTCCTCTTCTCCACAGCAGAGACCGACCTGCCCCAAAACCGCTGCCGCCTGGGCCTGTGTGTACATTCCGAAGATCTCCTGGCGCTGGAGATCCGGCTGGCCTATCAGCCGGGCTGGCAGTACCGGCGGCGTTTCGCAGTGGTCACCCTGCCAGTCTGGGAGCTCTGCTTTAGCCAGGGAATCCACTTCTCCCCCGTGGCCATCACCCTTGCACCCCAGGGCACCGCTTGCACCCTGTTCGACGGCCTTGCCCAGGTGGAGCTGCCCGAACTTCCCCACACAGATTCCGACCTCTATATTCTGGATACGTCGTCCCCGGTTCAGCCGGAACTGGCCGCTCTACCGCTGAGTTCCTGACCCGCTCTGCCCTTGTCTTCTATGGTCTGCTATGCTATAATGAACGAAATAATAATAGTAGCATAATGGTACTAATAGGAGAGGAGCTTGTCCTATGTCCCGTTCGGAACTTGTGCGGCGTTACGGCATTTTTACCTCCGGTGTTATCTTTGCTGCCCTTGGAATTTCTCTCATCACCCGTGCCGGGCTGGGCACCAGTGCGGTGTCCGGCCTGCCCTATGTGTGCAGTCTGATTTTCCCCGCACTCTCCTTTGGTACCTTCAATTTTATCTTTGAGATCCTGCTCTTTTTGGGGCAGGCCGCCCTGCTGGGCCGGGCATTCAGCCGGGTCCAATTTCTTCAGCTGCCCGCCAACTTTGTCTTTTCTTACTGCATTGACCTCTGGATGTGGGTGCTGCATTTCTTTATCCCGGAGGTCCTGCCCTATCCGGTGCGGCTGCTCCTCTTGCTGATCGGCTGCGTTCTGCTTGGCTTTGGTGTGGCCCTGGAAGTGGTGGCCGATGTACTCATCCTCTCCTACGAGGGCTTTGTCAAGGCACTGAGCCAGCGCTTCCACCGGGATTTCGGACACACCGAGCTGGTGGTGGACAACACCATCCTGGTTCTGGCCATTCTGACCTCCTTTGCAGGACTGGGCCGTCTGGCCGGACTGCGGGAGGGCACCATCATTGGAACGCTCATCGTGGGTCATATCTCCGGCTTCTTCTGCCGCCGTCTGGCTCCGCTTACAAAGCGCCTTTGTCAGAGCGGCGCCCTCGAGTAATGATACAAAAACGCCCCGGTCTCCCAAGGGAGACCGGGGCGTTTTCTTTTTCAAACCGAATCAGGCATCGGCGGCACTGCCGCCAAACTCCCGCAGGGTGAGGTTCTTGTTCCGGTCGGCCGTCCACTGGATGGCCCACTGGGACCCGAAGAGCAGGAGCTGATTGCCCTTGTAGTCCTCCACCAGCTTGGTATCGGTGCCCAGAATCAGATCCTCCTCCTTGAGCGGCTCGGCGTCCTCGTCCTCCCGGACGATCCAGCGCAGATACTCGTAGGGCAGGCCCTCCATATAGAGGTCCACGTTATACTCGTTTTTCAGGCGGTACTCCAGCACGTCGAACTGAAGGGTACCCACCACGCCCACGATGACCTCCTCCATACCGGAATAGGGGGTCTTGAAGATCTGGATGGCGCCCTCCTGGGCGATCTGCTCCATGCCCTTGAGGAACTGCTTGCGCTTCATGGTATCCAGGCTGCGCACCCGCTTGAAGTGCTCGGGCGCGAAGGTAGGGATGGGATCAAACTTAAACTTCTTGGCGGCAGTGCACAGGGTGTCGCCGATGGAGAAGATGCCGGGATCAAACACGCCGATGATGTCTCCGGCATAGGCCTCCTCGATGATCTCCCGCTCGGCGGCCATCAGCTGCTGCGGACGGGAGAGGCGGATCTTCTTCCCGCCCTGGACATGGTAGACCTCCTTGTCCGCGTCAAAGCGGCCGGAGACCAGGCGCATGAAGGCGATCCGGTCCCGGTGGGCCTTGTTCATGTTGGCCTGGATCTTAAAGACAAAGGCGGAGAAATTGTCGTCCATGGAGTCGATGATCTCCTCCCCCGCCTTCCGGGGCAGGGGCGCGGTGGTCATCTGGAGGAAGTGCTCCAGGAAGGGCTCCACGCCGAAGTTGGTCAGGGCCGAACCGAAGAACACCGGGGAGAGCTTGCCGTGGCGCACCCGGTCCAGGTCAAACTCGGCGGCGGCGCCGTCCAGCAGCTCGATCTCGTCCACCAGCTGCTGGTGGAGGGTGGAGCCGATCAGGCCGTCCAGGTTGGGATCCCCCAGCTCCACCTCGGTGGCCGTAGCCGCCTTGGAACCGCCGTTGCTGGTAAAGTGGATGATCTTCCGGCTGCCCCGGTCGTAGACACCTTTAAAATCTTTGCCGCAGCCAATGGGCCAGTTGACGGGGTAGGTCTCGATCCCCAGCTCCTTCTCCAGCTCTTCCAGCAGCTCGAAGGAGTCCCGGGCCTCCCGGTCCATCTTGTTGATAAAGGTGAAGATGGGAATGTCCCGCATGGCGCAGACCTTGAAGAGCTTGCGGGTCTGGGCCTCCACGCCCTTGGCCGCGTCGATGACCATGACCGCGGAGTCGGCTGCCATTAGGGTGCGGTAGGTATCCTCCGAGAAGTCCTGGTGGCCGGGGGTGTCCAGAATATTGATGCAGTATCCGTCATACTGGAACTGCATGACCGAAGAGGTCACCGAGATGCCGCGCTGCTTCTCGATCTCCATCCAGTCGGAGGTGGCGGCACGGGTGTTCTTCTTGCCCTTGACCTGGCCGGCCTGGGCAATGGCCCCTCCGTAGAGGAGGAACTTTTCGGTCAGGGTCGTCTTACCGGCGTCGGGGTGGCTGATGATGGCAAAGGTGCGCCGGCGCTTGATTTCCGATTCATATTTTGACAAGGCAAAAACCGTCCTTCATTTCAAAAATAGCATTTTATTTTATCACATATGCCGCCCTCGTCACAAGGGACCCCGCCGGGCGGTCTCATTCCTTCAGGGGGGCGTGAGCAGACCGGTCAGCTCCGAGATGGACTGAATGCGCCCCTCGGCCTGGTCGACGCTACCAAACCCATAGGCCGCATGGAAAAAGGGCACGCCCGCCCCGTGGGCGGCGTCGCAGTCCCCCTGGGTATCCCCCACATAGACCGGTGCGGAGAGTCCGTTGCGCCTCGCCACCAGGGCGATGTTCGCGGCCTTGGCCTGTCCGGTCCGGCCCGGGCACTCAAAATCCCGGATATACTTCTCCAACCCGTGGACTTTCAAGAAGCACTGGATATAGCCATCCTGGCAGTTGCTCACGATGAAGAGGGGAACGCGCCCGGACAGCTCCTCCAGCGTCTCCGCCACACCGGGGTAGAGCTTCCCGCCGTGCTCCCCCAGATAGCGGAGCTGGTGGCGGTAGCATACCTCCATGATCTCCATCCGCCGCGCCCCGTCTTCGATCTGTGGCAGGATCCGGGCGGCGATGTCCTCCATCAGCAGCCCCATGCAGCTGCGCAGCTGGGGCACGGTCAGTACAGGCTCCAGCCCACACTCCTGAAATCCGGCGTTCCAGCCCTGGCAGATTCCCTCCACGGCGTCCCAGAGGGTTCCGTCCAGATCAAATAAAATGCCGTCCGTCTCTCGCATGGCACTGCTCTCCTTCCGCAAAAATCACCTGTCTAGTGTACCATGTCCAGGCCGGTACGGCAAGGTGATAATTGGGCCAAAAAAGCCGGCTTTCGCCGGCTTTTTGTCTCTGTTTCTCTCAGTTGGCGGCCTCTTTGGCCTCGTCGATGTAGCTGTACAGCGTATATTTGGAGATCCCAAAGAATTTGCACACTTTATCACCGCTCTTGGTGATGAGGAAGGCCCCCGAGTTATTGAGGAACTGGATGGCCTTGACCTTGTCCTCCTTGTTCATCAGCGCCACCGGCTTACCCACCACCCGGACGCTCTGCTCGATGAGCTCGTCCAGCAGGTCGCTGACGTTGCGGGAGATCTCCTCCGGCTCTTGGTTCTCCTGCTCGGTGGAGGTAAACTGCTTGAGGCTGTTCTCCATGGCCAGCATGAGGGTAATGTCGTAGTTGATGCCGAAAATGCCAACGGCATTTCCATCGTCATCCCGGATATAGAAGGTGCTGGACTTGAGGATCTTGCCATCCTTGGTCCGGGTCAGGTAGCTCAGGTGGTCCTGCAGATTGGCCCGCTCGCTGCGCAGAGCCTCCAGCACCACATGGGAAGGGCCGTCTCCCACCTTCCGGCCGGTCACATGGCCGTTTTCAATGGCCACAATGGAGCTGTCCGGATCATTGGAGATCAGATCGTGGACCACCACTTCACAGTTGGGGCCAAATTGCTGGGCAATTCCCTTGGCCAGCTGAAACAAAAACTGAAGCATGGATGCGTTGAGCATAATTCATTCCTTCCTTCCGCCAGAGGCCGGCAGTCAAGCGCCTTTTTGCGGAAAATGTACCTTTTTTTGGCTCTTCTGTCCCCATTCTCTCCTTCTCTGCCTCAGAATCGGTCGTAAAAGCCACATATGCATTGAGAATATTGTATCATATCATGGAAGAATTACAAGAAAAATCGTTATGCCTGAAAAATTTTCTGGTACTCTAAAAAAGGGTTGATTTTCGGTGCACTCTGTGTTAGACTTGGAGTATAAAAAGTGATTTGCCTGTGCAAATCCACTAAAAAGTCATCATATTGGTCGTGGCTGCAACGAAGTGCTTCGCGCACGGGCTGGAGGAGTGTTTCTGAATCCGATTGCTGGTCATGGGCCGCAACCGGCAGGACGCTCATTTCCATGAGGGTCCTTTTTTATTCCGCCGCGCAAAGGGGAACAGGGGCATCTCGTGCAGACCCGCCGAACAAATAAGGAGGACAACCATATGCTGCTAGTGGGAAACGGTAAACTCATCACCCGCAACGAAGCCCTCCCCTATGTGGAGGATGGCGCTGTCGTGATCGACGGCCAGGTCATCAAGGAGATCGGCTCCTTTGCCGACCTGAAGGCCAAGTATCCCGAGGCTGAATTTGTGGACGCCAAGGGCGGCGTGATCATGCCCGGCCTCATCAACGCCCACACCCACATCTACTCCGGCCTGGCCCGCGGCCTGTCCATCAACGGCTTCAACCCCACCAATTTTTTTGAGGTGCTGGACGGCCAGTGGTGGTACATCGACCGGAATCTGACCCTGGACGGCACCCGCGCCTGCGCCTATGCTACGGTGCTGGACTGCATCCGGGACGGCGTGACCACCATCTTTGACCATCACGCCTCCTTCTGTGAGATCCCCGGCTCCCTCTTCGCCATCAAGGATGTTTGCCAGGAAGTGGGCATCCGTGCCAACCTCTGCTACGAGGTCAGCGAGCGCGACGGCATGGAGAAGTGCGACCAGGCCATCCAGGAGAACGCCGACTTTGCCAAGTGGTGTAAGGAGCAGGACGACGACATGATCAAGGCCATGTTCGGCGGCCACGCCCTCTTCACCATCTCGGACAAGACCTTCGAGAAGATGGTCAAGGCCAACGACGGCATGACCGGCTTCCACATCCACGTGGCCGAGGGCATGAACGATGTGTATGACTCTCTGCGCAACTACGGCTGCCGCCCGGTCAACCGCCTGCTCTACAACGGCATTCTGGGTGAGAAGACCATGCTGGGCCACTGCATCCACGTCTCTCCCGCCGAGATGGACATCATCAAGGAGACCAACACCATGGCGGTCAACAACCCCGAGTCCAACATGGGCAACGCCGTGGGCTGCGCGCCGGTCCTCCAGATGTATCAGAAGGGCATCCTCATCGGTCTGGGCACCGACGCCTACACCCACGACATGCTGGAGAGCCTGAAGGTCCTGCTGCCCATGCAGCGCCACAACACCGCCCAGCCCAACGTGGGCTGGTGTGAGGCCACCGGCATGCTCTTCCAGAACAACGCCAAGATCGGCGCCCGCTACTTCAAGAAGCCTCTGGGCATCCTGGCCGAGGGTGCCGCGGCCGACGTGATCGTCATGGACTACAAGCCCTTCACCCCCTTCTCCGACGCCAACATCGACGGCCACATGCTCTTCGGCATGATGGGCAAGAACTGCCGCACCACCATCATCAACGGCAAGGTGGTCTACAAGGACCGCGAGTTCGTCGGCATCGACGAGGACAAGATCAATGCTTGGTGCATGGAGCAGTCCAAGAAGCTCTGGGGCACTCTCAATCACTGCACCTACTAAGTGCAACGCACATTGAGCTTGTCCTCACCAAGCGTTTTGCCAAAGGCAAAACCTTGATGCCGGGGCGATTCACTCGCCCCGTGCAGATCAAAGCAGGGTTCCCACACGGCCCGCCGTGTGGGAGCAAGATCAACGCCTGGTGCATGGAGCAGTCCAAAAAACTCTGGGGTACCCTCAATCACTGCACCTACTAAGCACTGTAAACCGATTTTATCCTCCGCGGGGCGGTAAGCCCCCGCTTCGCGGAGGGATGTCCCTATTTGTCTGGAGAAAATACGGAAATAAGCCGGGAGGTTTTCTTTATGAGCGATATTATGCGTCCCATGTCCTTTGCCCATCTGATGAACTGGATCCTGACCGAGCATCATGACCAGGGTACTATCTTCGGCGTCTCTAAGATCGTCGAGCACAAGGACGGCCAGGCCCGTCCCATCTTCCAGGAGAAGATTGAGTCTCCCTTTGGTCCGGCCGCCGGTCCTCATACCCAGCTGGCCCAGAACCTGATCGCCGCCTATGCCGGCGGCAGCCGTTTCTTCGAGGTCAAGACAGTCCAGATCATGGACGGCGACGAGCTGTCCAAGTGCGTGGCCAAGCCCTGTATCACCGCCGAGGATGAGTGCTACAACTGTGAGTGGTCCACCGAGCTCTATGTACCCCAGGCTTTTGCCGAGTATGTGAAGGCTTGGTTCGCCTGCAAGCTGCTGGCCAAGGAGTACGGCCTGGGCGATCCCGACGGCTTCGTGTTCAACATGAGCGTGGGTTACGATCTGGCCGGTATCCAGTCCGAGAAGATCGACAAGTACCTCAATGAGATGCGGGATGCCTCCAACACCGAGGTGTGGAAGGAGTGCATGGACTGGGCCCTGAACAATCTGGACCGGTTCCAGAACGTGGATGAGGCCTATGTGAAGGCCATCACCCCCCGGATCAGTGAGTCGGTCACCATCTCCACCCTGCACGGCTGCCCCCCGGATGAGATCGAGCGCATTGCCAACCATCTCATCCAGAACAAGGGCTTCAATACCTTCATCAAGTGCAACCCCACTCTGCTGGGCTATGAGTTTGCCCGCAAGACCCTAGATTCCCTGGGCTTTGACTACATCCAGTTTGACGACCATCACTTCCTGGAGGATCTCCAGTTCTGTGATGCGGTGCCCATGCTCCGCCGCCTGATGGCCCTGTGTGCCGAGAAGGGTCTGGAGTTCGGCGTCAAGCTGACCAACACCTTCCCCGTGGACGTGGCCGCCAGCGAGCTGCCCAGCGAGGAGATGTACATGTCCGGCCGCTCCCTGTACCCCCTGACCCTGTCTCTGGCTGGCAAGCTCTCCCACGAGTTCGACGGCAAGCTGCGCATCTCCTACTCCGGCGGCGCGGATTATCACAACATCAAGGCGCTGGTGGACTGCGGCATCTGGCCTGTCACCATGGCTACCACCATGCTCAAGTCCGGCGGCTACAACCGTCTGGCCCAGATCGCCGCTCAGTTTGACGACAAGGAAAACGGCGCCTTCCAGGGCGTGGATGTGGCCAAGCTGGACGCCCTGCTGGCTCAGCTCTTTGCCGACTGCCACTACCAGAAGCCCATGAAGCCTCTGCCCAGCCGCAAGCTGGACAAGAAGGTCCCCCTCATCGACTGCTTCACCGCCCCCTGCCGCAACGGCTGCCCCATCGAGCAGGATATTCCCGCTTACCTGATGCTGGTCAACGCCGGTAAGTATGAGGAGGCCCTGGAGGTCATCACCCACCGCAATGCTCTGCCCTTCATCACCGGCACCATCTGCTCGCACCGCTGCCAGGACAAGTGCATGCGCAACGCCTATGAGGAGAGCGTGTACATCCGTACCCAGAAGCTCAAGGCAGCTGAGGGCGGCTTCTCCGCTCTGCTGCCCAAGCTGAAGGCGGGCGCGCCGGTCTCCGGCAAGAAGGTTGCCGTCATCGGCGGCGGCCCGGCCGGTATGTCTGCCGCCTACTTCCTGGGCCGTGCCGGCGTGGACGTGACCATCTTTGAGCGCAAGGATTCCCTGGGCGGCATCGTGCGCCACGTGATCCCCGCCTTCCGTATCCCCGCCTCCGCCATCGACAACGATGTGAAGCTCATGGAGGCCATGGGTGCCAAGGTGGTCCTCAACACCGAGGTCAAGAGCGCGCAGGAGCTCTTTGATCAGGGCTATACCCACGTCATCTTCGCCACCGGCGCCTGGAACAAGGGCAGCGCCGGTCTGGAGTACGGCGAGGAGATGAACGTCATCGAGTTCCTGGAGAAGGCCAAGAAGGCCCCCGAGTCCCTCCAGCTGGGCGAGAACGTGGTGGTCATCGGCGGCGGCAACACCGCCATGGACGCCGCCCGGGCTGCCAAGCGCATCCCCGGCGTTAAGAAGGTCTCCCTGGTCTACCGCCGCACCAAGCGCTATATGCCCGCCGATCAGGAGGAGCTGGAGCTGGCTCTGGAGGACGGCGTGGAGTTCCGTGAGCTGCTGGCTCCCGTGGGTGTGAAGGACGGCGTCCTCACCTGCCACGAGATGGAACTGGGCGCTCCCGATGCGACCGGCCGCCGCACCCCCGTGGATACCGGCCGCGTGGTGGAGGTCCCCGCCTGCACCGTCATCACTGCCGTGGGCGAGAAGGTGGACACCGCTCTCTACACCGCCAACGGACTGGCTGTGGATAACCGCGGCAAGGCTGTGGTCAACGCGGAGACTCTGGAGTCCAGCGTCAAGAACGTCTTTGTGATCGGCGACGGTCAGAAGGGCCCCGGCACCGTGGTGGAGGCCATTGCCGGCGCCACCAAGGCCGCCAAGGCGATCCAGGCCTTCGACACCGAGAAGTATGTGGAGAAGAACGTCAATGCCGACTACCAGGCTCCTCTGGCCAAGCGCGGCATCCTCTGCAACGACTGCAAGAGCTGCGACGAGATCCGCTGCCTGGGCTGCGCCACCGTCTGTGAGACCTGTACTGAGGTCTGCCCCAACCGCGCCAACGTGGCCGTCTGGGTCCCCGGAAAGCGGATGCGCCAGATCATCCACGTGGACGGCATGTGCAACGAGTGCGGCAACTGCGCCACCTTCTGCCCCTATGACTCCCGTCCCTACAAGGATAAGTTCACCCTCTTCTGGAGCGAGGAGGACTTCAACAACAGCGAGAACGAGGGCTTCCTCCGTCTGGAGGGCGATCTGACCCGGGTACGCCTGGGCGGCCAGGTCAAGGAGTACCACGTGGAGGACGCCTCCTGCGGCCTGTACGAGGACCTGCGGAAGCTCATCTGTGCGGTCTACGCCAATTACAGCTATCTGCTGAAGTAAGCGTGTTCCGATAAAACCCCTTTCTTCTTTCTCAACTCTGCAAACGAGAATCCCCGCCCGGAGCGCATGCCGGGCGGGGATTCTCGTTTATCCATTCGGTTCAATGTATAAAGCTGCCGGTCTCCCGCGGGAGACCGGCAGCTTTCCTCTGTTTTCAGCTTTGGACGGAGACCTCGGATGGGTCGGTCTCCTCCGTTGTCCGGTCCAGGAGGCTCCCAAGCTTCTCCCGGAAAAAGCGGGAGATGCCGCCTACGGTGGCCGCCGCTACGATCGTGCCCTCCCGCAGGCCGCTGATGTGCCCCAGACAGAGCACCGATACCACAATGGCCGAGAGCACCATGCTCAGATCAAAGAGGGTCTTAATCGTCCCAAACTCGGCGTGGCTCTTGTAGCTGATGGCCTTGACCACCCCTTCGCAGGGCAGATAGAGCACATCGCCCAGCACCTCCAGCGCCACGCCCAGGCCCAGGATCACACAGCCCGCCAGGAGGGGAATCCATCCCATGGGGTAGGCGCCCACGGTCCAATCCCGCATCAGGTAGGTCCAGAGATCAATCCCCGCCGAGAAAATGACGGTAGCCGGCAGCTGGAGAAACTGAATGGGCCGAAATTCCCGTCTCAACAGCAGGATCTGGGCTCCCAGCGCCGCCAGATTCACCAGCAGCGTAAAGGTCCCCAGCGAGACGCCCGGGACCACAAAGGTCATGACATAGGCCAGACTGGAGATGGCACTGGTCCCCAGCCCCGCCTTGGTGATGAGCGCAATGCCCAGGGCAGACAGGACCACCCCTCCGAAAAAGATGCCGTACCGGCAGGCGAGTGTGTGACGCTGCATGATGCGCCCTCCCTCTTTTTCTAAAAAATATTTTTTATTGCTTATAAAATTTTAGCATATTTAGACAGAAAAAGCAACCCCTCCACGTTCTTATATGTCTGGAATTGCATTTTATTTTTTAGGCTTTCCAGTCTGCACTTTCCGTCTTCTGCGGCATAAGATGGCATAGAAAGGGGGCGGTATGGATCGAAACCGAACGTTCTTCCCTTTTGGAGGGGCAGCGGGATGTAACCTGTACCATCCTCTTTCTGCTGTTTGCCGTCCTCTCTCTGCTGCTCGCCCTTCAGGCAGCACTCTGGGAACGGGAATCTCTGGATGCCCAGCTGGAGGGCCGCACCCCCCGGGAAACCGACTCCCTCCCCCTCTCCTGGGGGAGTGCCGCGCTGGAGGTGGGGGGCGGACTCTTCTTTCTCTGTCTGGCCTGGAAAAATCAGCGCTCCGCCCCTGCGGAGGAGCGGCGGGCCGCCGGGCTGGAGAGCGCTGCCTCGCTCCTCACTCTCCTGGCGGCCCTGCTCCGCTTTCTCGCCCTGGAGAGCGGTACCCTTCCCACAGACGATACCCTCCCCTAGAAAAAAGCGGGACCATTTCCGTGGAAATGGTCCCGCTGGTTTTATTCGCTTTTCTGCGTCTGTCCGTATGCTTTGGCCCGCTCCACCAGCTCTTCAAAGTTGGGCAGGGGTTTATCGGTGAGGAAAAAGCTGAAGGTCCCCACCGCCACCAGCGCGCCCTCGTCGTTGGTGAGCTCCGCCCGATAGAGGGTAATGGTCTTCCCGATCTTCTGGGGAATGGCCACGCAGCGGATCTTTTTCGTGTTGACCGCCGGCCGGAGGTAGTCCATCCGGCAGTCCATGGTCACGCCCACCCGGCCCCGGGTGGCCACCGCCGTACCGGTGACCGTGTCGGCCAGAGTGGCGAGACAGCCGCCATGGACCATCCCCATGGGGTTGAGATGGGCCTCGGTGACAGTGATCTCCCCCTCCACATGGTCGGTCTCGATCAAGGTAAGCTCGATGCCGTTGTGCTCGGCAAAGCGGTTGCACTTGGCACGGGCCCGCAGGTTACTGTAAGAATCCATCCAAAATTTTCTCCTCTGCCTCTTCCTCGGTCAGGCCCAGCGTCATCAGCTTGAGGAGCTGATCGCCGGCGATCCGGCCGATGGCAGCCTCGTGGATCAGCTGCGCGTCCACGTGGTTGGCCACGATGGCCGGGATAGAAGATACCTGGGCATTCCCCATGATGATGGAGTCACACTGCACATGGCCAAAGCACTTGTTGTTGCCCGTCATCTTGGGGTAGAAGATCTGCTTGGACTCCTCCTGTGCCACGGAACGGGAGATCACCCGGCCGCTGGCCCCCTCGCCGTCCAGGATAATCTCCATGTCGGACTCGGCGGTCTGGCTGCCGTGGGTAAGGAGCTTTTCGGTGATGACCGCTTCGGCGTTCTTCCCCACTACGATCTTGGTGTCCCGCTTGGTGGAGTCCACGCCCCGGATCTGGGTGGTCTCCATCTGGATAGAGGCCCCCTCCTCCAGATAGACCACGGTCTGGGGATTGAAGATCCGCTCGCCGGTCCCCTCGCCCTCGCCGTAGTGGCGCTCCACATAGCGCACCTTGGAGTTCTTTCCGATGTAGAAGGTGTGCAGGCCGTCGTGCTGGGCGGTCTCACAGCCGGTATTATGGATGCCGCAGCCCGCCACGATGTCGATGTCGCAGTCCTCGCCGATGAAGAAATCGTTGTAGACCAGCTCGGTGAAACCGGTGGCGTGGATGATGACGGGGATGTGCACCGACTCCTTCTTGGTGCCCGGCTTGACCCGGATATCGATGCCCGACTTTCCGTCGGTCTTGGTGGTAATGTCGATGTTGGCCGTGGTGGAACGGGAGTCCATCTGGCCGTTGACGCGGATATTGTAGGCGCCCTGGGGGGTCTTTTCCAGGTCCGCGATCTCCTTGAGGAGCTTCCAGTCGGTCTTGTCCATCATTACTTGTTCGCCTCCTGGCTGAGATAGGTGCATCCGGCGGAGGTCCGCTCCAGAATGAGGGGGAAGATCTCCTCCTTGGGCCCGTGCTGGGCCACGCGGCCGTCCTCGATCATGACGATCTCGTCGGCCAGATTGATGATCCGCTCCTGGTGGGAGATGATGAGAAGGGTGGCCTCCCCCCGGGCATGGATGGCCTGGAAGGTCTCGGTCAGCTTGGCAAAAGACCACAGGTCGATGCCGGCCTCCGGCTCGTCAAAGATCATCAGACCGCTCTTGCGGGCCAGAATGGTGGCGATCTCAATGCGCTTGACCTCGCCGCCGGAGAGGGAGGCATCCACCTCCCGGTCAATGTAGTCATGGGCACACAGACCCACCTTGGTCAGATACTGGCAGGCCTCCTCCGTGGCCAGATTCTCCCGGCCGGAGGCCAGACAGAGCAGATCCTTCACCCGCAGGCCCTTGAACCGGGGGGGCTGCTGAAAGCCGTAGCTAATGCCCATGCGGGCCCGCTCAGTGATGCTCTTTTCGGTGATGTCCACGCCATTCCAGAGGATGGAACCGCCCGTGGGCTGCACCAGGCCCATGACTGCCTTGGCCAGCGTGGTCTTACCGCCGCCATTGGGGCCGGTGATGACCACCAGTTTATGATCCTCGATCTCGAGGGATACGTCGTTGAGAATACCAAGGGACTCGCCGCTCTCGTCCGCCACCTGGTATTTCAGCCCTTTGATTTCCAGCATAATACCGATACTCCTTGTATCCAGAGATATTCTTTTCTCAATGGTGTATTATAATACGTAAGAAACAAAGCCACAAGCCTTGAAAGCCCATGCTTACAAGGCACGATGGCTTTGTTTGGGCGCAGGGTTTTATCCCTGCGCCTTCCATCCGGGCCGTGTATGCCCGGATGGAAATACGCATTGCAACAATGGATCCTTCTTTTCCGAGAACTGCTGGCAGTTTTCGGAAAAGAATTGTGCGGCGCAGCCGCACGAATCAACCGCTATGCGGTTGATTCAGCAGGCATTATTATAGCATTCTTTCCCCCATTATACAAGCTTGCCCCCGCCAAAGCCCGTTATAGGATACCCAAAACAGGGGCAATTTCTTCGCCTCGGACATAGGATGGAGGGAAATCCAAACAAACGGGAGGTATTTCCCATGACGCAAGTTCCAACCCCCGCCGGCAGCCCGCCCACTGTGGACGGCCGGAACGAACAGGACTTTGCCCGGATCTGGGGCCGGGTCATGCCACTGGAGCAGGCCGGATGTCCCATCCGGGTGGGGCGTCCGCCGGAGGAATCGCCCTCCGCCCCGCCCCAGGAGCGAGAAGACATGTGCTCCTCCACCCCCGCTGTCCCGGAAGTCCCCACTCCCCTGCCCTGTCCCCGGGAGGCTCCTCCCCCGTCCAGGGCCCACATCTCCCCCGCCACGCAGCCGGATGTCCCCCTTCTAGGATCGGGTTCCGCCATCTACGGGGAGCAGCTCCAGATGTACATCGACCAGGAGGCCGCCGACTGGCGGACCTACCTCTCCCTCTCCCGCCGCTCGCCCGGCGGGTGTGCCCGGGTACTGGCCGCTATGGCGGCGGAAGAACGCCGCCACGCAAAACGCCTCTCGGCGGCCTACTTTCTCATCTCCGGGGTACGGTATTTCCCCTCCGAGTCCTCTCTGCCCACGCCCCGGGGTGCACTGCCTGCGGCTTTGCGGCAGTGCTTCTGTGCCGAGCAGCGGGGGGCGCTGGCCTATCTGGCCGCTGCGGAGGAGTGTGCCGATCCCGCCCTGCGCGCCCTCTACCAGGAGCTGGCCCGGGATGAGGCCCGTCACGCCCAGCTTCTGCGGGAGCTGGTGGAGGAGCTCTGAGTCCGCCCATAACAGCGGGCAGGCGCGGCCAATGGCCGCGCCTGCCCAATTTTTTTCGTTCAACTCTTAGCGCCGCTTGTCCAGCTCTGCCTTGATGGCCTCCAGGAAGGCCCGGCTGTCCACCGCATTAGCAGGGGTCTCCCCCTCCCAGAGTCCAGCCAGGTCCTTGGTCATGGTACCCCCCTCGATGGTGGCCAGGGTGGCCGCCTCCAGCTGGTCGGCAAACTCCCGCAGCTCCACCAGGCAGTCCAGCTCTCCGCGCTTGCGCAGGGCGCCGGTCCAGGCGAAGATGGTGGCCACCGGGTTGGTGGAGGTGCTCTCCCCCTTGAGGTACTTGTAGTAGTGGCGGGTCACGGTGCCGTGGGCGGCCTCGTACTCGTACTTCCCGTCGGGAGAGACCAGGACCGAGGTCATCATGGCCAGAGAACCGAAGGCAGTGGAAACCATGTCGCTCATCACGTCACCGTCGTAGTTCTTGCAGGCCCAGATATAGCCGCCCTCGGAGCGGATGACACGGGCCACCGCGTCATCAATGAGGGTGTAGAAGTAGGTCAGGCCCATGGTCTCAAAGCGCTCCTGGTACTCCTTCTCATAGACTTCCTGGAAAATATCCTTGAAGGTGTGGTCATACTTCTTGGAGATGGTGTCCTTGGTGGCAAACCACAGATCCTGCCGGGTGTCCACCGCGTACTGGAAGCAGGCCCGGGCAAAGGAGTAGATGGAGGAGTCCTTGTTGTACTGACCCTGGAGCACGCCGGCGCACTCAAAGTCGTAGATGGTCTGGCACAGCTCCTGCCCATCCTCCCCGTGGAAGACCAGCTCGGCCCGGCCGGGGCCGGGGACCCGGTACTCGGTGGACTTGTATACGTCGCCGTAGGCGTGACGGGCAATGGTGATGGGCTTCTTCCAGTTTTTCACCACCGGAGAGATCCCCTTGACCATAATGGGGGCACGGAACACGGTGCCGTCCAGAATGGCCCGGATGGTGCCGTTGGGGGACTTCCACATCTCATGGAGCTGATACTCCTCCATGCGCTGGGCATTGGGGGTGATGGTGGCGCATTTCACCGCCACGCCGTACTTCTTGGTGGCCTCGGCGGCATCCACCGTCACCTGGTCTCCCGTCCGGTCCCGCTCGGGAAGGCCCAGGTCATAATATTCTGTCTTCAGGTCAATATAGGGGGTGAGCAGGATGTCCTTGATGTCCTTCCACAGGATGCGGGTCATCTCGTCGCCGTCCATCTCCACCAGGGGAGTTCTCATCTGGATTTTTGCCATAATACATGCACCTCCGAACGCAGTACGCGCTATGTTCTGCTGTTTCCTGTCTATTATACTGGGGTGGGCCTGCTTTTGCAATGTCAATTTACTATATTAATGCAACAAAGCAACAGCCGCCCCGGAACCTTGGTTTCGGGGCGGCTGTTCTGTTCATAATTTACTTCACGCTCTCGCCGGCGGCCTGCTTGGCCTTGATCTCCTTCAGAGCGTCCTTGTAGGAGAGGTTCACACGGCCCTTCTCGTCGATGTCGGTGACCTTGACCCAGATCATATCGCCGATGTTGACCACGTCCTCCACCTTCTCCACCCGGCGGTCGGCCAGCTTGGAGATGTGGACCATGCCGTCCTTACCGGGAGCCAGTTCCACAAAGGCGCCGAACTGGAGGATGCGGACCACCTTGCCGTAGTAGAGCTGACCCACCTCGGGCACAAAGACGATGGTCTCGATGATCTTCTTGGCGGCGTCGCAGCTCTCGGCATTCTCGCCGGCAATGTAGATGGTGCCGTCGTCCTCGATGTCGATCTTGGCGCCGGTGTCGGCACAGATCTTCTGGATGACCTTGCCGCCGGAGCCGATGACCTCGCGGATCTTGTCCACGTCGATCTTCATCTTCACCATCTTGGGGGCGGTGGGAGCCACCTCGGGCCGGGGCTCGGCGATGCAGGGCAGCATGATCTCGTCCAGGATGGCAAAGCGGGCGTCCTTGGTGATCTCCAGGGCTTCCTTGATGATCTCATGGGAGAGGCCATCGTTCTTCAGGTCCATCTGGATGGCGGTGATGCCCTTCTTGGTGCCGGCCACCTTGAAGTCCATCTCGCCGTGGAAGTCCTCCACGCCCTGGATGTCGATGAAGGTGGTGAAGCCGCCGTTGTCGTCCTGGATCAGGCCGCAGGAGATGCCGGCCACGGGGGCCTTGATGGGCACACCGGCGTCCATGAGGGCCAGGGTGGAGCCGCAGATGGAGCCCTGAGAGGTGGAGCCGTTGGAGCTGAGGACCTCAGACACCACGCGGATGGCATAGGGGAACTCCTCCACGCTGGGGATGACGGGCTCCAGAGCACGCTCGGCCAGGGCACCGTGGCCGTACTCACGGCGGTTGGTGGACCGGGCGCCGCGGGCCTCACCCACGGAGTAGGAGGGGAAGTTATAGTGGTGCATGTACCGCTTCTCGGTCTCCTCCCAGATGGTATCCAGCTTCTGGGCGGCGGAGAGGGTGTTCAAGGTACAGACGCTGAGCACCTGGGTCTGACCGCGGGTGAAGAGGCCGGAGCCGTGAACACGGGGCAGCACGCCCACCTCGGCGGAGAGGGGACGGATCTCGTTCTTGGCGCGGCCGTCCACACGGTGGCCCTCCAGGAGCCAGGCCTTGACGATCTTCTTCTGGAACTTGTAGGTGATCTCCTCCAGGTACTTGTCCATCTCAGGATAGTCCTCCAGGAAGAGCTCGTGCCAGTGATCGATGAGGGCATTCCAGCGGGTCTCGCGGACGTTCTTGTCGTCGGTGTCCATGGCGGCCTTGGCCTCGTCCATGGTGGCCTCCACGATCTTGTCGAAGAGCTCCTGATCGAAGTCCGCGTGCTCATACTCCATCTTGGGCTTGCCGATCTCGGCCACGATGCCGTTGATAAAGGCCACCTGCTTGCGGATCTCCTCGTGGGCCTTCACGATGCCCTCGTACATGATCTCGTCGGGGATCTCCTTGGCACCGGCCTCGATCATGACCACCTTACCGTCGGTGGCGGCCACGGTCACGTCCATCTGGGAGGTAGCCCGCTGCTCCTGGGTGGGGTTGAAGACGATCTGGCCGTCGCAGTAGCCCACCTCCAGGCAGCCGATGGGGCCGGCCCAGGGAATGTCGGAGTAGGAGAGGCACACGGAGGTGCCGATCATGGCGGCCACCTCGGGGGAGCAGTCATAGTCCACGCTCATGACGGTGCAGGTAACGCACACATCGTTGCGGAAGTCATAGGGGAAGAGGGGACGGATGGGACGGTCGATGAGGCGGGAGGCCAGCACGGCGGGCAGAGAGGGGCGGCCCTCCCGGCGCATAAAGGAGCCGGGGATGCGGCCCACCGCGTAGAGCTTCTCCTCAAAGTCCACGCTCAAGGGGAAGAAATCCACGCCGTCCCGGGGACGGGCGGAGGCGGTGACAGCCACCATGACGGTGGTCTCGCCGTACTTGACCATGCAGGCGGCGTTGGCCAGCTCGGCCACCTTGCCGATCTCGATGACCAGGGGGCGGCCGGCCAGGTCCATGGAATAGGTCTTGAAGCCGGGGAATTCTCTGTGCTTGATAACAGTAGACATATGTTGTCCTCCTTTTCGCTGGCACAGCAGAGCCCGTCGGCCTTTTAGCACTTGAATCCAAGGCGAATCCCCATTCGTCCCGCATTCAACTGCTAAAAAAGCGTTCCGGCTCTGCGTGTCGTGTTCGGTGAAATGATAATTGGAGAAAAGGGTGGTGTGGAATCCCACACCACCCCTATTTTCTCATGCTGCGCGTCCTCCGCAGCGGCACACGGCGCACCGCTCCGCGAAAAATCCGCGCCGCCGGGGCGGCACCTGTTTTTCCGTCTGCGCGGTCTCCTGTGCACCTGCTCCCGGACGCTCCGCGCTTCCGGCGTTACGCTTGGTTCTTACTTGCGGATGCCGAGCTTGGCGATGATCGCACGGTAACGCTCGATGTCCTTGGCAGCCAGGTAGTCCAGCATCTTGCGGCGCTTACCGACCATCTTGAGCAGGCCGCGGCGGCTGTGGTTGTCATGGATGTGCACCTTCAGATGCTCGGTGAGCTCCTGGATGCGGGCAGTCAGGATCGCGATCTGGACCTCGGGGGAACCAGTATCGGTCTCGTGGGTGCGGTTGGCCTCGATAACAGCCGTCTTCTCGTCCTTACGGATCATGGGAAAATTCCACCTTTCTGATATTCTTCCCGGTAACTGAGTGCAGGGCGGGTGAATCCCCCGCGTCAAAGCGGGCAAACTCCCTGGACTAAGTCACGGGACTGCACCTAATGCGTGCTTGTCTACTATATCATAGTTTATTCCATGTGTAAAGAAAAAAATCAAAGATAAATCCAGCAAAAGAGACCATTTTTGATGAATCTCAGTACAAAATTTCTCTCGACACGCTGTTTCCAATTAAAATACAGATCCCGCTCCGGTGTCGGCGGAGCGAAACATCATCCCCGCTTCTTATGCGCTCGGCCAGGTTTCCCACCGGCCCGGCCTATCCCATCCGGTCTGCTGGGCCGCGCTGGAGCTGGTTGAATTTCCTTGCGTGGTTTGGGTCATGAGCTCAGCAATCCGCTCCGCCACATTCGAGATGGGGATGGCGTAGCCCATGCCCTCCACATCGGTATCCGAGAGCTTGGCGGTGTTGATGCCGATGAGCTCCCCATCCAAATTGAGCAGTGCGCCGCCGCTGTTGCCCGGGTTGATGGCGGCGTCCGTCTGAATATAGGAGGCGGTGGTGCCGCTCTCATTGGTGAGGCTGCGGTCCAGGGCGCTGGCAATGCCCGTGGTCACCGACTGGCCATAGCCCAGGGCATTTCCGATGGCCACGACCTGTTCCCCTACTTCCAGCTCATCCGAGTCCCCGATGGAAATGACTGCGATCTGGGACAGCGTATTCGAAGACAGGTCGGCAACAGCCACCTTGATCACCGCAAGGTCGGCCTCCTCGTCAGTCCCGCACAGCTGGGCCTCATAGACCGAGTGATCCACAAAGCTCACCGAGAGGGTGGTGGCGTTTGCCACCACGTGCTGGTTGGTGACCATGTAGAGGTAGGTCCCGTCGTTGGCAATGATGACTCCTGAGCCGCAGCTGGTGGTCTCCTCCAACTGGGTCTGTCCCGCTCCGTTAGGCCCAAAGCGGTTAAAGTAGCTGCGCACCTCCTGTACGGAGATGTTGGTGATGGCCACCACGCTGGGCAATGCGGCAGAGGCGATGTCCGACACATCCATGCCATACCGGGCAGCAGTGTAGGAAGTGCTGGCCAGAGTGGTGGCTACCTCCCCCGAAGTCCCGGCGCTCAGGGTACCTTCCGCCTCGCTCTCCGGAGAGAGCATTTTCCCCACACCATAAAAACTTCCGGCGGAGACCGCCCCGAACAGTGCAGCGCTCAGCACCAAAGAGGTCAGCCGCCGCCAGGCCTTCTGTGCGGGCTTTTTTGCCCTCTGGTCCATTTGCGGCATGGGAGTCGGGGGGAGGGAGATGGATTTTCCATAGAGATATCTGTTTTTTTCATAGGACATACTCCTTTTCCATTTGGCGTATTTCTCTCAGGTTTCTGCCATCAGGATAAAAGAGCAACCCTAATTGAACTTAAAAATCAAACGAAACTGTCATCGCGGGAGAAGGACCACCACCGACAGTGTCGTTCCGTCCGGGCTCTCCGCCCGGATCTTTCCCTTATGGGCCACCACGATGCTCCGGGCAATGGACAGTCCCAGCCCGTAGCCACCGGTCTGACTGTTGCGGGACTGGTCCGTCCGGTAAAACCGATCGAAGAGATGGGAGAGTTTTTCCCGCTCCAGCGGCTGCTCGACGGTATTGGACACGGTCAGCTGGAGGGTACGCCCCTGCTTTTCCAGCCGCAGCTCTATTTTTCCTCCCCGTGGGGAATATTTCAAGGCGTTGTCCAACAGGATGGAGATGAGCTTTCGGATGTTTTTTTCATCCCCCGTAAAGGAGAGCATGGGCTGGATGGAGAGAGAGAAGTCCTTTTCCTGGCTCTTGGCGGGGGCCTGGAAGGAGTCGGCCATCTCCTCTGCCACGTCGGAAATGGGAAACTCAATGCACTGCAGCTTGGGCTGCTCCTCCTCCATGCGGGAGAGATAAATGAGATCATTGGTCAGCTCGGTCAGGCGCCTGGCCTGACGGCGGATGTCGGTGAGCCACTGGTTTTCTCCGCACTCCATCTCTGCCAAATCCGCGTCGGCGCTGATGATGGTCATGGGGGTCTTCAGCTCATGGCCGGCATCGGTGATGAATTGCTTCTGCTTTTCATAGCTCTCCGCCACTGGCCGGACAATATGCTTGGACAGGATCAGCAGCAAAATCAAGACCGCCGCCAGCCCCAGCAGGGCCAGCGACAGGCTGGCAAGAAGGGTGCTGCGGAAGGAAGAGAGACTGCGGCCGCAGTCCAGAAAAATGACCCGGCTGCCCAACTCATCATCACAGAGCAGATAGCGGTAGTTTCCCCAGAAACCGGTGCTGTGCCCGGATTTCACTACACTCTGAGCATAGGCGGCGGCGTCCTCGGCATCCACAGCGGCGATCTGACCGGTGTCTGTCTGGAGCACCTGGCCGTCTTCGCTGAGGAGCACCGAAAAGAAGCGGGACTCATACGGCGTCTCCGGGGACATGCCCCGCTGGTCAAAGAGGTCCGGTTTCCTTCCCAGCTCACCGGGCGGGGGCTGCTGGAGCCCTCCCTGGTGTTTGGGAAAGGTCCCGTCATTGGTGGCCAGCACGGCCAGGATGGCATCGGCGTCAGAGACCACCTTGTGATAGCTCATCAGGTTCACGCCCCCCAGGATCACCAGCAAAACGATGGCCAGGGAGAGCATACAGGCGGCGATCAGCTTATGCCGCAGACGTCTGATCATGGCCGCTCCTCCAGGGAATAGCCCGCGTTGCGGGTCGCCTTAATTTGAATATCCGCCTGAAGGGCCGCGAGCTTTTTCCGCAGATAGGAGATATACACCCACACCACATTCAGCTCCACCTCGCTGTCATAGCCCCAGATCCGCTCGAAAAACCGCTCGCTGGAGATGAGCTGCCGGGGATTGCGCAGGAGCAGCTCCATCATCTGATATTCCTTGTTGGCCAGGCGGAAACTTCCGTGGGGAGAGGATAGCTCAAAGGTGGTCTGATCCAGGGTGATGTTGCCCAGGCTCAGGCGGCTGGTCAGCTGGCCGCCGGTCTGGCTGCGGGTTATGGCCCGGATGCGCGCCATGAGCTCCTCGGTGGAAAACGGCTTGGTGAGATAATCGTTGGCCCCGGTGTCCAATCCGGTCACCTTATCCTCTATTTCTGACCGGGCGGTGAGCAGCAGCACCGGGATGGGATTCCCCGCCGCCCGCAGCCGCCGCAGGACCTCCAGTCCATCCAGCTTGGGCATCATGATATCCAGGATCAGGGCGTCGTAATTCCCCGCCTCCAGATAATCCAGGGCCTCTTCTCCGTCATATACCGCGTCAGCGGAATAGTTGTGTTTTTCCAGCAGGGCCACCACGGCCCGGGACAGGGACCGCTCGTCCTCTGCCAATAAAATGCGCATTGCGCCACCTTCTCTCCTGTGTTATAAGGCAAGAATAGCATACGCTCCTTAACTCTAATTAAAAGAATAGCACCGGGGGCGAAAAATGTCAGCCGAAAAGAGTGGGCGGATTTTAAGTTCAATTAGGGTTGGATCTCTATACTGACCTCACGATGTTCAAAAAGGAGGCCACACCCGTGAAAAATCAGATGGTCTTTCAGCGATATGAGATCAAATATCAGATGAGCCGCCGGCAGCAGCAGGCCATCCTGGCCGCGATGGCGCCCTATGTGGTGCCCGACGAGTACAGCCACAGCTCCATCCGCAATCTCTACCTGGATACCCCCGACTTCCGCCTCATCCGCCGCAGCCTGGAGCGGCCGGTCTACAAGGAAAAGCTCCGTGTCCGCAGCTACGGCCGGGCCGGTCTGGAGGCGCCGGTATTCGTGGAGTTGAAGAAGAAATACTGTTCCGTGGTCTACAAGCGCCGTCTCACCATGCCCCAAAGGGAGGCCCTTGGACTGTATTGCGGGCAGTGCCTCCTGGCCGGAGACCCAGATCGGCGGGGAGCTGGCCTATACGGCGGGATTTTACGCCGCCCTACGCCCGGCCGTCTTCCTCTCCTATGAGCGGGACTCCTACCGCGGGGTGGAGGACGAGGCGTTCCGGGTCACCTTTGATACTGAAATCCGCTACCGCCAGGAGGCTCTTACCCTGAACTCTGACCCCTGTGGCATTCCCATCCTTCCTGCCGACCAGGTGCTCATGGAGGTCAAGACCGCGGGCAGCCTGCCCCTCTGGATGGCCCGTACCCTGTCCGAACTGGGCATCTTTAAAACTTCTTTTTCCAAATATGGAACCGCCTATCAAACAATCCTGCTTTCCCAGCAGAGAGGAGAACAAAAATATGCCTGACAACTTGTTTCAAGGTCTCTTCGATACCGCTTTGACTAATACCATTGCCCCCGGCGCCTTTCTGCTGTGTGTGGGGGTGTCCCTGATTCTGGGCCTTCTGTTGTGTGCCATGACCCTGTGGCGCTCCCACTTCAGCCGGAGCCTGGCCGTAACACTCGCCATCCTGCCCGCAGTGGTCTGCGTGGTCATCCTGATGGTCAACGGCAATGTGGGCACCGGGGTGGCCGTGGCCGGAGCCTTCAACCTGGTGCGCTTCCGCTCTGCCCCGGGCTCCGCCCGGGAGATCGGGGCCCTCTTTGTGGCCATGGGAACAGGCCTCATTACCGGCATGGGCTACCTTGGTTATGGGGCTCTCTTTACCCTCATCCTGGGCGGAGCCATGATGCTCTATAACGCCCTGAGCCTGCGTCCCTGGGCCCAGAATACCCCCGAGCGCACCCTCCATATTACCATTCCTGAGGACCTGGACTATGCCGGGGTATTTGATCCCGTTTTGCATCAGTATGCCCGCCGGTATTCCCTCACGCAGGTCAAGACCACCAACATGGGCAGTCTCTTTAAGCTGACCTATGATCTGACCTTAAAGGACCCTTCCCAGGAAAAACGCTTTATCGACCAGCTGCGGCTGCGCAACGGGAACCTGGAGATCTCCCTGGGCCACCAGGATACCAGCGCCGCCGCCCTGTAAAGGAGGAAGTTTTTATGAAACACCCAATCCTGCGGCTAACCCCTCCCCTGCTGTCCGCTCTGCTGCTCCTCAGCAGCTGTGGAGCGCAGAACACCCAGGCTACTCCCTCTGCCGCCGTTGAAACTGCCGCTCAGACGGCAGAGCCCACTGCTGCCGCCATCGATACCCAGGCGCTTTTCAGTGACCGGGATCTGGCGGGCACCTATGACGAGAGCGCCGCCATCCCCATCCAACTCAATGGGGACAGTGCCTCCTGCGCTTCCGATGCCGTGACCATCGAAGGCAGCCGGGTCATCCTATCCTCCGAGGGCGTATATCTCCTCCGCTTCCGATGCCGTGACCATCGAAGGCAGCCGGGTCATCCTATCCTCCGAGGGCGTATATCTCCTCTCGGGCACCCTCACGGACGGGCAGATCGTTGTCAACGCCGGCGAGAGCGACAAAGTCCAACTTGTCCTCAACGGCGTGGATGTGACCAGCGCCACCTCCGCTCCCATCTATGCTCTGTCGGCGGATAAGGTGTTCCTTACTCTGGCGGATGGGACTGAGAACTACCTTGCCAATGGCGGGGAGTATGTGGCCATAGATGAAAACAACATTGACGCGGTTCTTTTTTCCAAGACCGACCTGACTCTCAACGGCACCGGCAGTCTTACCATCCAGTCTCCGGCCGGGCACGGGGTGGTGTCCAAGGATGAGCTGGTGATCACCGGCGGCAGCTATACCATCACTGCCGCCAACCACGGCCTGTCCGGAAACGACAGCATCGCCATTGCCGACGGCAGCTTTACCATTACCTCGGGTAAGGACGGCCTCCATGCAGAGAACAGCGACGATCCCTCTCTGGGCTTCCTCTACCTTGCTGAGGGCAGCTTCTCGGTTACCGCGCAGGGAGATGCCATCAGCGCCGCCGGCGCCCTCCAGATCGACGGAGGGACCTTTGACCTACACACGGGGGCAGGCAGCGCCAGCGTAGATCTAAGCAGTAGCGAGGATGCGTTTGGCCCCATGGACGGTGGACAGCAAAAGAGCGGGGTAGCGCAGAGTGAAACCACTGCCGCAGAGACCGAAGCGGACACCGTGAGCCAGAAGGGCATAAAGGCCGAGGGCAGCTTCACCATAGCGGGCGGTACTTTTACCCTGGATACCGTCGATGACGGCCTCCACGCCGGCGGGGAGGCTCTCATCACCGGCGGCACCTTCTCCCTCCGCAGCGGTGACGACGCCATCCACTCCGACGCCGCCCTCACCATCCAGAACAGCTCCTTTACCATCCCCTATTGTTACGAGGGGATCGAGGGGTTGAGCATCACAGTTGATGCCGGCACATTTGATATTACCTCCTCCGACGACGGGCTCAACGCCGCCGGAGGGGCCGACAGCTCCGGTTTCCGCGGACCTGGCGGGCAGTCCCAGGACACCTTTTCCAGCGGCACGGACAGCTTTATCCTCATCAACGGCGGAGAGTTCACCATTGTCTCCACAGGGGACTGTGTGGATTCCAACGGAGATCTGACCATCAACGGCGGAACGTTGGATCTGATCTGCAATGGCAGCGGGAATACGGCGCTGGACTGCGACGGCACTTATACCAACAACGGCGGCACAGTCACCACCAATGACGGCTCAGAGCAAAATCCCGGCCAGATGGGGGGCGGTATGGGCGGCCGCGGTGGTCTTCGCGGCAATCCGGGCACCCAACCCAGCGGTGCTCCCTCTGAGAATGGAGATCGTCCCCAGCCACCGCAAGACAGTGTTCAGGAGGCTCCTTCCGGGGTGTAACCTATTGACTTTTTCTCCATGCAGGCGTATAATACCCCAAAAATCGCAGGAGGTGTGACAATGCACAACCGTTTTTCTGTTTGCCATGTGGACCATGTATTCGGTAACCCTATGCCTACTTGCTGCATGGGGCTTACATTGTCATACTCTTTTTTCCAATAATCCAGGCGGATCTGGAGCGAAAACAGAGCAGTGTGGGCCAAAACCTTCCACGGTTGGCCCACACTGCTTTTTTATTTTGTACGCTACATGGAAAGGACTGATTTTATGGCGATCCACAGGGGAACCTAAACCATTGAAACCCAGAGACTTCTTCTCCGCAGAGCCGTACCGGAAGATGCACAATCGATGTTTGACAACTGGGCCTCTGATCCGGACGTGGTAAAATACTTGACCTGGCCCGTCCACAGCAGTGTAGAAGCTTCCCAACAGGTTCTGCAGGATTGGATCAATCACTACGTCCAAAGCGATTACTACCAGTGGCTCATTGTCCTAAAAGAGGTGGGACAGCCCATCGGAAGTATCAGTGGCATGGACCCCAACGAACAGCTCTCTTCCATTGAAATCGGATATTGCATCGGACGACGCTGGTGGCATCAGGGCATCATGACCGAAGCGCTGCAAGCGGTCATCCACTACCTTTTTGACACCTGTGATTTCAACCGCATTACTGCCAGACACGACCCCAACAATCCCCATTCTGGCGCTGTCATGAAAAAATGCGGCATGAAATATGAGGGTACCACCAGACAGTCCGGCCGCAACAACCAGGGGGTCTGTGATACCGCCCATTACGCCATTCTGAAAAATGACTGGGACAGACCCGCGCTTTTTTCAAATGGCCTCTCGTTTGAAAATGACACCGAACTTGTACAGACCCTGTATTCCCGCTTGGACGAAAACAGCCGTCTGAATCGCTCCAAAGCTGCCCGTGTGGAGTTCTTGACCACGGTGCGATATATAGAGCAGTACCTTGCTCCGGGGACAAAAATCCTGGATGTAGGAGCCGGCGCAGGGGAATATAGCCTGTATTTTGCCCGCAAGGGCTATGCCGTCTCCGCTTTGGAACTGTCCGACCGAAACATCGAAGCCTTTCAAAAAAGCTGACTCCTCAGGACTCCATTGATTTGGTACAGGGCAACGCTATGGATCTCAGCCGCTACCCCGACGATTCCTTTGATATCGTCCTTCTCCTGGGCCCCCTGTACCACTTACACAGCGAAGCGGACAAGCTCCGGTCCATTGCCGAGGCAAAGCGTGTGTGCAAACCCGATGGCAAACTGTTCTTTGCGTTTATTTCCAATGACATGGTCATACTCACTATGTTCCACGAGATACCGGACTATTTTGTAAACGGGGACTACAACAAAGAAACATTCCGCTGTGATGATTTCCCCTTTGTATTTCATACCATCGACGCCTGTCGGGATCTGCTCTGTGCGGGTGGTATCAAAATCCTGCACGAGGTCGCCTCCGACGGTATCAGTGAACTGCTTCACGATAAGATCAATGCAATGGATGACGAGAGCTATGCCCAATATCTGCGGTATCACTTTTACATCTGCGAAAAGCCCGAACACCTGGGCGCTTCCGATCACCTGCTGTTTATCGGTGAAAAATAAAAATGACATGGGCCGGTGTGCGGATCTACTCTGATCCGCACACCGGCCCATACAAAATCCATCCGCTTTTCAGCAACAAAAAAGCCTCGAAAACCGAAGTTTTCAAGGCTTTTTGAAATGCCAGATCAATCTGGATATTTATAGCTCGGAAAATCCGGCCTTCTAGACGGCGACGCTTTTACGCGGTACGAGTACTTTGCCATAGGCAAAATCTCGGCACAGAGGCAATTCATTTGCTCCGACCATACAAAATCTAAGGGGGAAGGCTACCCTGGTCACCGAAATCCCAAAGTGAGAATTATTTTTGCGGGGCTATCTTTTTGCCCAGCGGTGATGTTTTCGACTTTAAAACAGAAAATATAGCTTTGATAAAGGGTAATAATTATTCTCTCAGGGCTAGTTGCACTCTGTTAATTGCACGCAACAAACTCTCAGAGTTATGGCTTGCTATCTCCATATTCCAATGGTTTTCAATAAAGTCAGCCCACAGGGCATTATATGTAGGCGGCTTTTTTCCAGGCCGCTCACACGATAAATTCTCCAGAACTCTCTTTTTCCTCGAATATGGAACCATTTGTTGCAAAAAATAGAGACTAGTTTTGTATGGGATTGATTCTGACAATTCTTGCGAGTTTTTCTTTATATCAGGTATTAATGATAGCCTTATCCCAAAATAGTCGGAAAAACTTTGCCTATCGGCCATTAACCAAGTTTCTCCTTCGTCAATGGCAATGTTTATTGCTAGATGCTGTTTTTCCAGCCGTCTCTTGCATACCTGTTCAAAATTTCTATCACACAGTCGTTATCTGAATCAAATACACATATCACAGGAGCTGCATTGCTAAGTCGTATTATTAATTTCAATTTTTCTAATGCACGAGTACCATAATCACGAGGGTTGGCATCATCTAAGGTGAGATTGTCAAGTCCTTCCAGTTGAGCCGCATACCGTATTAGTTGTTTGGCAATCAACTTCGTAACTTGATCTTCACCACCATAATATACTATCATTGCGCTTCTCCCTAATTAAACTCAAAAAGGGACAACTGCCCATCGCGAATCCCTTCTGGAGCAACTTGAGGGATTACCGCATCTGCAGGGGTGTAGCCAGCCTGAATTTTTACATTAACAGATTCTAATTCATCTGCCGCTTCTATCGTTGTATCTTCTTTTCCTTGCTTTAAAAGAATGATCTCATCTAGAGCGATCGTATCAGTATTCAGGAGATCATAACTATGCGATGAAATGATAACCTGTCGCTTACCCCCGTTTTTCAATTTCTGGGCATTGGCAATAAACATCGGTAATTGTTTTACAATCTCCGAATGAAGGTATAACTCAGGTTCTTCCAAAAGCATTAATCCTTCTCCATCTAAAATAGCCCATATAATTCCGAAGAGACGTAATGTGCCATCTGAAAACTGGTCTTCCCTCTGATATGCGCCCTGGGGCCTAAAATGATTGTATTTTACCTGAAGATGGGGACGCCCTTTTTCGTCGGGAATAAAAGACAAGTTTGAAAACTGAGGAACGGCCATTTTTAAAACTTTATTGATTACATTTAATCGAGAATTCCGAGTTCTCTCTGGCGTGGCAGATATTGTTTCCAGAAGATTTCTTCCATAAAAATCCTCTGCTGCATTGGAAGGAATAAAGGAGTCAGATTCCCGTATAAGCTGAGGGATAATATTGACATAAGAGATATTTCTGAAGCCCTCGTAAATCGGACGGAAGGATCCATTAATTGCCGGTTGCTCCAGTAAAGTAAACTGTTTTGAGAGGTAGTCTTCTCCTGAGTCATTGTACCTTCTTTCCTTAATAATTTCCCCGTCTTTGATTATTTTCTCCAAACTAATGTTGGTATCTCTTTTCCCCTGGCTACCGCCAGCATAGTTGAATTGTAGGATGTATTGCCAATCAGTTGTCTTTCCGTCATTCAGTTCTTGGAGTATCACTGATATTTCCACATAACTGGGATTACGTGCGTTTAAATTGCGGATCTTCTCAATGCCTCCCCTTGCTTTTACAGCCTTTTGAAGGCCATCTGTTGCAACATCTTTCAAAAAGCGGAACGAATCCAGAAAATTTGATTTACCAGATGCGTTTGCGCCAATCACAAATATCCTATCAGACAGGGTAGCAGTTACATTCCCAAAGTTCTTCCAATTTCTGAGTTTAATGCTTTTAAATGCAATCATATAAGCTCCCTTCCTTATGTCTATTTGATTGTTTCTATTATATCCTACAAAGATGACCCCTACAACGGCAACAAACTGATTTGCATATAAAGTATATCGCAACTGTAGTATCAATCCATTTCTGGGGAGTCATTACAAAACTGTTCAGGCCAGCCTGCTTTTAAACGCATCGAATTTGACACGGTTAAAATTGGGGTTGCAGAGGGAGTAGCAGACATCAAGAAACTCGATCGTATTTCGGTTCCGCATCCAGTTCTGGATAATGTATCTAGGGTTATCGCTGTCCTTCACTTTTGCAATATCGGTCAGGCTGATATAGTCATCCCGCTCCATATTCCATTGGATACTGACTTCTGCTCCACGGACAATCAGTTTATCCACCTATCGTTCACCCCCTGCATTTCAAATGGTCTAGCAGCCCTTGACACCCCTCCAACACATCCCGCCAGGTGGCGTCGAAGTCGTCGGTGTAGCAGGGATCGGCTACCTCCTGCTCCGGGCGGCCGGCATATTCCATCAGAAGGTGCATCTTGTCGTTGAAGTCGCCGCCGCAGATGCGGTACATGTTGCGGAGGTTGGCCTTGTCCATTCCAATGATCAGGTCGTATTCCTCGTAGTCGTGGTTGCGGAGCTGCCGGGCGGCGTGGCTCTCGCAGGGGATGCCGTGCTCCGCCAGCTTCCGCCGGGCCGGAGGGTAGATCGGGTTGCCAATCTTCTCCCGGCTGGTGGCCGCCGAGGCGATCTGGAACTCCTCCTCCAGACCTGACTTTTTCACCAAGTCCTTCATCACATACTCGGCCATCGGACTCCGACAAATATTGCCGTGACACACAAAAAGGATCTTCTTCATGCTCCAGACACCCCGCTGATACTGTGTTGCTCTCAGTATAGCAGGTATTGCCCAGCTCGTCGAGTCCTTCCTGCAGCCATGCCCCGGCCTGGATCTGCTCCATCAGCTTCGCCTTTGTCCAGCGGTGCTCCAGCGCGGCCCGGAGATACCAGGCGCGTTCCTGGCTACCTTCACAGCCCTCCAGAATGGCCACGTTCTGCGTCCAGCCCAGCTTTAGGGCCAGCACCTGCAGTCCCCGGCTATCTGCGTAGGCACGGTAGAACTCCCGCATCCGTCGCAGGTTTCGTGGGGAGAAGCCCTTGCTTTCAGGGCAGCTTGCCTGGAGATGCTCAGCGGCCATGACCGCCGCGCCCTTCTCCGGGCGTATACAGACAGCCCGGCCGATCTCGAAATACAACTCCACCTCCGGTAGCTCGGTCTGCATCAGCGTGTCCAGGGCTTTGTACATTGAGGTATAGTCAACCAGCTTTCGCTTGTTCATCTTCTTGTCCTTTCCGACGGATTGCCTTATCTGGAAAGCCACAAAGGAAAAGGCGGCGGAACCGCCGCCCTTTCCCTTATGGCCTTCTGCTTATAGGATCTGCACGATTTGCTCCCACAGGAGGATGTGCTTGGTATCAATGGCTTTGTTGTCATGGTAGTGGCCAAACAGCCAGTAGTGGTATTGGGCCCGGTCTTTGACCTCCTGGAGGAAGTCTGTCAGGTGATCCGCCACATTGTGCCGGGAGAACTGGAGGGCGATGCTGGTGGGGGCGCAGTGGGTGAGGATGTAGTCCACCGCCCAACCGTGGGCGTCCAGGTTTTTACGCGCCTCCGCATACTCCTCATCCCAGGGCAGTTCCTCCCTCCACCAGGACAGGTGTTCGATGCGGAATCGGGTGTGCTCTTTCCGCTTCAATGTCAGGTATTTCTGCTCAAAGTTGGGATCGTCCAGGCTCAGGATGCCGTCCTCAATGTCGTGGGAGGCCGCCCCGCCCATAGTGAAGAAGGTACGCCCGGCCAGCTCAAATACCTGCCCCCGCATCAGGTGGAGCACGTGGGGCCGGATGGGCCGCACCCTGCCGCCGTGCCAGTTCTCTATCGGGTATTTCACAAGGGCGTCGTAGTTTTCATGGTTTCCCGAGACGAAGGCCACCGTGAAGGGCAGGCCCTCCAGCCAGTCCAGGGACTCATCGTCCCGTTCATCCCCGAACCACACGCCGCCGAAGTCTCCCAGCTGGAGTACCACATCCTCCTTGGTGAGTTCCAGGCCCTCCGGGAAGTATTCCGGGCGGAACTGCTCAAAATTCCCGTGGGTATCGCCCGTTACAAAGATCTTCATGCCGTGATACATCTCCTTTTTGGCTGGTTGACCGCCTGCTCGATCTCCCGGCCATCCCGGAAGGTCACCCGGATCTTCTCCCGGGAGAGCACCGTCACCTTCTCCAGCAGCTGGTGGATGACCTCCTCGTCCCACTCCGTCATCGCCGCTGTCATATGCTCCATGGCGGCCGAGACCACCCGCAGACGGTTCTGGAGCCGGCCCTGCTCCTGGCAGGCCCCCTCCAGCTGTGCCTTCCGTTCTTTGAGACGGGCGGTGGACTCGGACAGCTCCCGGAACCGCCCCGTATAGTCCTCTGCCGGGTTGGCTGACGCCTCAGCCAGCAGGCTACTGAACTGGCTACTCAGTTCCTCTAGGGCTCTGTCAATGTTCGCCAGGCTCATACTCTCACCCAACATCGGAGCAAGCTCCCACTCCATGACTGCGGCGAGCTGACGGGCCAGGGTATCGCGGTCCAGCATGACGGCGTTGACGGCGGCCAGGATGGCCTGCTGGAGCGGTTCCTCGTCCAGGGTGGGTGATTGGGTACAGAACTTCTTCCCATAGTCCAGGCGGCTGACGCACCGCCAAACGGGCCGTTTGACCCCGTGCTGGGTCCACACGCACCGCCGGTAGGCCGTCCCGCACTCCCCGCAGAACAGCAGGTTGCTGAGGACATGCTTGCCACTGTACTTACCCCGGCCAGTGGGGGTGCTCTTTCGCGTGGCGCCCGCCTTGGCGTTCCGCCGGGCCATCTCCAGCTGGACGGCATCGAAGGTCTCCCGGCTGACGATACCCTCATGGTGGTTTTGAATCAGGTATTTGGGCAGCTGTCCGGTATTGGGGATCACCTTCTTGCTGATGCAGTCCTGGATGAAGGTCTTCTGGAGCAGGACATCCCCGCAGTATTTCTCGTTGGTCAGGATGCTTCGGATATGGGATGCCATCCACTCTGCTTTTCCGGAGACCGTGGGAATTCCCTGGCCCTCCAGGGCCGCCTTGATCTCCCGGATGCTGTCCCCGGCCAGATAGCGGTCATAGATGAAGCGGACGGTCTCCGCCTGCTCCGGCACGATCCTTGGCTTGCCGTCGGGGCCCTTCTCATAGCCCAGCAGCTGCTTGTACTGCATGGCGACATGGCCGGATTTCATGGCCTGACGCTTGCCCCAGCGCACCCGGCTGCTGGTGCTCTCGCTCTCGGCCTGGGCGAAGGCCCCGTGTAGGGTGATGAGGAACTCGCTCTCCGGGTAGATGGAGTTGATGTTCTGTTCCTCGAAGATGACTGGTATACCCAGGCTCCGCAGCTCCCGGGTGAAGTTGAGGGTATCCACGGTATTGCGGGCGAAGCGGGAGACGGATTTAGCCAGAATCATGTCGATCTTCCCCTGCCTGCACTGGCGGATCATCCGCAGGAACTCCTTCCGCTTGCAGGTGGAGGTGCCGGTGATGCCCTCGTCGGCGAACACCCCGGCCATGGTCCAGCCCGGTTCCTTCATGATCTTCTCGGTATAGTAGGAAAGCTGGTTTTCATAGCTGGAGAGCTGCTCCTCGCTGTCCGTGGACACCCGGCAGTAGGCCGCCACCCGCAGGTGGCGCTTCTTCTCCTGTTCCTGGGGCGTCTCCACTTTGGCTGGGATGACGATGACGTTGGGTGCGGTATTATTCATATACCATTTCCTCCTTCCAAGGTCTGGTTATTTTTCAGCAGGATGGTAACCGTCCCGTTGCTGACAGTGATGCGGCGGACGCTCTCATGGAGCAGTTCCTGCTCCAACTCCACCATGGGAGCCCGCTCCTGGAACAGCATCCGGAGGCCTAGGGTTTCATACTCCTCCGGCCCGATGGCGTTTAACTGGAGGGCGGCCAACTGGAAGGCCAAGCATTTGACCTGTGTCTCGTCCACCGGCGGGCGGTGCAGGAGCTCGTCCAGCTCCCGGCGCAGATTCTCTGTCTCCGGCGGCGATCCAGCCACCGGGGCCGGACAGGTGATACGCTCCGGATGCTGGGTCAGGCGGTTCAGGAGGCCCAACACCTGCCGCTCCACCCAGGCCGGTGGGCTGCCGCCGCACAGTTTCCGCAGCTCCTTCTGGGCCGGCGTCTTTTTGCAGGGGGAGAATTTTTCTTGCCTTTGAGCCTGAACCATGTTGAACCGGGCCTCCGGGATGATGGACGGGAATCCACCTTCGCCGGTGTACCGGCGGTCCGCTAGGATACGGGCTGCCATGTTCTTGTTCCAGGGCTTGTCCCCGTCATAGGAGATGCCTCTCTCCCGGAGCTTGTCTACCAAGGCATTGTAGCTGGCACCGGCCAGGTAGCTGTCGTAGAGCCAGCGCACCGTCGCCGCCTCTGCCGGGTGGAGCACGATTTCGCCTAGCTCCATTTTGTAGCCGAAGGGCCGCTTCCGGTTGCTCCCCATCACCGCATCGTCCTTTCTATGGGCTCTGTCAGCTCCAGGCTGTTGACCAACCGGAACCGCAGGCGATCATTGCTCTCCACGATAATCTTGTCCACGAGCTCGCGGAACAACTCCCCATCAAAGGCGTCCAGGAAGTCCGGCCCGGCCTCCAGGGCTTCGATCAACTCCTGGGTCTGCTGGATCGTCTGATCTTCCTCGGCCTCCAGGAACCGTTCCTTTTCCAGCTTCGCGGCGCGGAGTTGTTCCGCCAGCTCGTTTTGGCGGGATATAAAAATGTCAGGGCCAACAAGCCCTTGCTGCTTGAGCTGGGCCAACAGTCGATCCTGACGGGTGATGTCTGCAATTTTCTGGTTGAGTGCCACGATGTCCAGGCTCCAGAGCAGCTTACCCTTCCGGGCGTTCTGGAGATCTGCGAGCAGTTGGGTGAGGATAGGCACTCCCTGGTGACGGAGCTTATAGTACAGGTGGAACACTGCTGATACTACCGCTTCCTCAGCAATGGGCAGGAGGTCGCACAACTCCGTGGATTCTTCATGCCCACGACATGCCATGTACCATTTCCTGTTTATACATTTAGGGCGAAGCGCCTTCCCACAGCAGCCACAATATAGCCAGCCATTGGCAAGGGGACGTTGGCCTGCGATTCCGGGCACCTGGCTGTCCCCGCGCCTCCGACGCAATTCCTGTGCTTTATTAAACACCTCTTGGGAAATCGCTGCCTCGTTAATCCCTTCCACAAAGTACATGGGCTTTTGGCCATGGTTATACTTTATTTTGCGTGGCAGGGTATCCGTCGTATACCGTTTCCGCAGAAAGGCGTTGCCGCTGTACCGCTCATTGGTGAGGATGTAGTCAATCCGCTGTGGCTTCCAGAGTTTTCCTTTAGAGAACAGGTTCAGCGCCGCTGCGATATCCCCCGCCGTCTTACCGGACAGGTACGCTTCGTAGATATACCGGATGATTGGCACCTGCTCGGGGATCAGCTCCAGCTTCCCTTTGACCAGGCGGTATCCGAAGGGTGCGGTGCAGGTGTTGTACTTTCCCGCCCTCATCCTCATGTCGATGCTCCACCGGAGGTTGTCTGAGATGTTTTCGCTCTCCTTCTGGTCCATCATGGCGAAGATGGCGGTAAGAAACTCACCGGCCAACTCTGAGGTGTCGATGCCCTGCTCCTCGAAGCATACCCCCACCCCCAGGGCCTTCAGTTCCCGGACGGTCTCCAGGCACTCCTTGGCGTTCCGGGCGAACCGGGAGGAGGACTTCACCAGGATCTTGTCCACCCGACCCCGCCGGCAGTCCGCCAGCAGCCGTTGGAAGTCGTCCCGCTTTTCCGCCGAGGTGCCGGTGATACCCTTGTCCGCGTACACGTCCACAAACTCCCACTCCGGGTTGTCGGTGATGAGCTCCGTGTAGTGGGCGTTCTGGGCGGCAAAGGAGTTGAGCTGATCCTCTGAGCTGGAGCTCACCCTGGCGTAGGCCGCCACACGCAGCTTGCTGTCCCTGACCGGGGTGCTGGGCGCGATGGTGATTACCCGGGGCGTGCTGTTCAATGCCAGGGAACCACTGGTTTTCTTTTGCTCGTCCACGAAATTGCCTCCTGTCAGCAACACACAATACCAGCACCGCCACAAAATATCCATATCCAAACGCAACAAAAATCAGGGGGAAAATATGACGTCCGCCCCGGTCTCTACACGGAGCCGGGCGGCGATCCTCCCAGCCTCCTTCCGACTAACAAGGCCGGCGCTCTGAAGGTGGCGAAGGAGAATTATCAGCCCGATATAATTGATATTCTGGTTCATAACCAACCCTCGTTTCAGAGGGAGGCCACCCCCAATAGGCAGGGAGCGGCCTCCGCTTCCTATTTTGGATTTCCAAAGGCAATCATTCCGCACCTGTATTCGACACTACTCCCCCAGGTGTCAGGGCGGCAGCAGACGGACTGCGCTGGCGCGCATCACGGGAATCTCACCCCTCCGAGGATCTCTCCGAGCTGCCCCCATTGCTTGATCCCGGTATCACCCGGGGCTGTGGCTGGACAGGAGTATCATTATCAGATTGCTGACGAGGGTCGGGCCGGGTAAACCAGCCGCAATGCGAAACAGCCCGCCACAGGCTGCTTTGTGGACGTATGGGCACCGCTCTGCACCTTCCTTGGCCGTCTTTGATGCGGGCTCACGGTCCGCACAGGTGGTCTTGGCGCATCCTCCAGCGTCGCTTTAGCCCTCCTTACAGAGGGGCTCTCATCAGTGGACGTATCCCGCTGCCGGATATTCTATTTGCAAGGATCAGGACGGAAATCGGTAGATCACCGATACTCCCAATACAGGGCAAACTGTGCCAGGATGCTGTTCATGACCTGAAGATCATCTCCAGACAAGGTTTTACGAACCTTCATCAATAATACTTGTTGCTTAGAGGATAGTGTGCGGCTCTCCATGTGAAACCAGTCTGGCAAATGGATCCCTCCACCAAAACGTCCACGCACAACTTGGATTGGATAGTAGCACGAGAGAATCACCAGGTCTGCACGGATTGTCCGCTCGGAAACGCCAAGTTCTGCCGAGAGATTTATGGCGGTCTCATGGCGCCTTTTGCATAGCAGATGCAGAATTTCGCTTCTCCGCTCTGACGGGGTCATCTCTCTCACCGCCTCGTCTTGCCCTGTGATTAGAAGTATAAAGGTTAAAGCGGAAGACCAATTTCCGGTTTAAAAATTTTTATGATCTGATAATGCAATTTCGGCATTATGCCAGATTAAAAGCCATTCTTTTATGCAATATGACAGGCTCGTTTGGAATACAAAGAAAACTGCCCATGTCGGAAGAGCCATATGGCCGTTCCAACATGGGCAGCTCCTGCCTGTAAATAAATTCCCGTCAAACGGTTATGCAAAAGATCTTTGCCGTTGAACTACTATCTCTCCACCATTCCATACTTGACCTTTACGCGGTCCAGCTTCTCCAGCATGGGCTCTGCCCCAAACCAGAGAAAAAGCCAAGTGGCAGCCGCCTGGATACAGTCGAAGGGGAGTCCGGAGATGTAGTAGGTCAGCAGGACCTTTTCATTGAGCTCTCCCACCCAGGTGAGGGCGGATGCCGGATTCATAATTCCGCCGTAGATCAGTATGGCGGCCAGTGCGCCAAACACGCATAGTGCACCCCGGTTGCGCCGCAGCAGCCCCTTTCGGAACAGGATGCCTGCCAGGAAGCCGATGATCCCCATGGAAAACATCTGCCAGGGGGTCAGTGGCCCCTGCCCGAAGAGCACGTTGGAGGCCAGCATGGTCATTGCACCCACCAGGAAGCCAGTTTCACCACCGAAAGCCACGCCGGCGATAATGGTCACCGCCATCACCGGCTTGAACTGCGGCAGCATAAAAAGCGCCGCCCGCCCTGCAATTCCAATGGCACACAGAACCGCTATGATCACCAGTTCCCTGGCCTGCGGCTTCCGGCCCTCAAAAATCAGGAAAAAGGGGAGCATACACTCCAGCAGAACCAGTAGAGAGATAAAGTAATACTTCTTATTGTCCAGATAAAACACACCGATATACAGGGTCAGAGGGATCATCAGCAGCACTAGTACAGCCGCCACAACGGTTCGCTTGGCCAGCTTCCGCTTGGCCTTGGGTACCTGTAAGGCATAATCCTTTCGGTGGGATCTCCGGGTGATGCAGGTAGCAAACAGAAAGAGCGAGAGAATAAAGAGTGCGTATAGAATCATTTGATGGTTTGCCAGTTCTGTCATGCCGTCGGCAGTAATCAGTTGGGTCAGATCCGTAACGTTCATAAACGACAGGAACAGGAGGAAAGACACCGTTCCTGTCAGCACTGCCCCCAGCTTGCGCCACCAGGGCAGCGGTTTAGGCTTGTAGTCTGCGCTGGCTTCCTCTGGTTCCGGGAGCGGCTCCCCGCTGTCCGGAAGCTCTGGCGCCGGCGGTAGATTTCCCCCGCATGCCTGTATGACGTCCTCCGCAGTTACCGCCTCCGGAAGCAGGCCGCGGGCCATGCGGTTGGCTGAGGTGGTATAGAAGCTATTACCGGAGAAAAAGGCCCGCGGTGGGGCTTCCGTCACAATGGAGCCGTCAAAAAACAGAGCGCAACGGTGGGCATACCGGGCGCAGAACTCAATGTCGTGGCTGACCATGAGCAGGGTCACACCCTGACGCAAGAGGCTTTGCAGGATCTCGGCAAACACCTGCTTGAACTCTGCATCCAGCCCCTTGGTCGGCTCATCCATCAACAGGATCTCCGGCCCCAGCAGGAGCACTTTTGCCAGAGCCGCCCGCTGCTGTTCACCGCCGGACAGATCATAGGGGTGCCGATCCAGTAATCCCTCCAGGCGGCACAGCCGCACCGCCCAGGCCACCCGCTCCTCCTGCGCCTTCCCCGAGAAATTCCGGCCCTTGAGAATCTCAAAGAGATCCTCTCGAACGGTTTTCTTCACAAAAAGCGCCTGGGGATTCTGCGGCAACACGCCCACGCTCCCCGCCAGCCTCACCTCGCCTCGGTAGGGCTTCTGGAGTCCGGACAACAGCTTCAGGCTGGTGGTCTTTCCCGTTCCGTTGCCGCCCAGCAGGGCCAGAAACTCGCCCCGCCTCACGGTGAGGCTCAACCCCTTCACCACGTCCGGCAGCTCTTTTTCGTATTTGAACCACAGGCCTTCCGCCGTGATGGCCGGTTCATTCGGATATGTGCGGCGCGGCTCAGACGGCAGCTCCATCAGGGGGTGTCCATCCGCGAACTTCGTCAGCCAATCCCGGCCCTCCCGCACCGTGACCGGGCAGTGTCCGCCCGCATCCGGCGCGGATGCCCAGATCCGCATCGGGGTTGGCATGGCCAGGAACATTGAGTGTCCCGCCCCGCGCAGGATCGCCCCCACCTCCGCGGGACTCCCTGTGCAGAGCAGCCGCCCGCGGTCCATGACCGCCACACGGCTGGCCAACAGGAAGGCGTCCTCCAGCCGGTGCTCCGTCAACACGACCGTCGTCCCCAGCTCCCGGTTGATTTTCCCCAGCGTCGCCAAAAAGTCTGCCGCTGCAATGGGATCAAGCTGACTGGTCGGTTCGTCCAGAATGAGCACACTGGGCTGCATCGCCATGATAGACGCCAAATTCAGGAGCTGTTTCTGCCCGCCGGACAGCTCTGTGACATTCTTGTAGAACCATGTCTGAATGCCGAAAAAGGAGGCCATCTCGGCCACCCGGCGCCGGATGGTGGGCGTATCATATCCCAGGCTCTCCAAGCCGAAGGCCAGCTCATGCCACACCTTGTCGGTGACAATCTGGTTCTCCGGGCTCTGCTGCACAAAGCCGATTCTTGCGCTCTGCTCGCGCTGATCCAGCTCCTCCAGCGGCCGTCCCTCAAAGCGGATGTGACCCATCCGGCGGCCATGGGGGGCCAGTACGGTCTTGAGCTGACGCAGCAACGTGGATTTCCCACAGCCTGACGGGCCGCACAACACCAGGAATTCCCCCCGCTCCACGGTCAGCGTTAAATCGTCCAGCGTCTTCTCCGCCTGCTCCGGGTAATAGAAGGAAAAGTGTTCAATTTCAATACTTGGCTTCTTCTGCTCAGACACGCATCCGTCCTCCCTGCCGTAATAATCTTGTCTGTACGCTCACGGCCTCCGCCCGGGCCATGCGCCCGCGAGAGGACAGCTCGTGGGTCAGGTATCGCGGTTCAATCTGCTCCAGAACTGACAGGATGGCGGGGTCTGCCCAGGGGCGATGCTGATCAATCTGGAGGATGTGCTGATAGCTCACTCCAAACCGCTCCATATAGTCCTCCGGCAGCCCCGCTGGCAGTGAACCAGTGTGCGCCTTCACATAGGCCCCACTCAGGGACTGGTGTAGATGGACGCCCCGCACCCACTTTGCCAGGCTGCCATGCCGGTTCAGCATACGCCGGATGTAGTCTGCTCCCTCTGCCTCAGTTTTCAACTCAGTACAAGCATTCATCAGATGTCCGGTGTCCAGCAGAATCCCTTTCCCCGCAAAGCGGATTCCCTCCAGCAGCCGGGCCGTCTCCTCCGGTTCCGTAAAGGTAAAGCCTGGCCACCACTGATTTTCCACCAGGAATTCAAACGGCCATCTCTCCTCGCCAAGAATGAGGTTCACCACCTCTACCGCCGCGTCAATGACCTCCTGGTTGGTGTGCAGCCAGCGGTAGGTATATCCCTCCTCCAGCGATACGTCCGACACATGGAAGACCACATAACGGGCGCCCAGGTTCACCGCCCGCCGTAAATCCGCGCGGTATTGCTCCAGCAGCGTATCTGGCCCCAGCCCGCCATAGAAGCTGGCCGTAACCTCCAGTGAGCCGAATTTTTGTTTCAGTGCCGCCCGGTCATCTCGATAGAAGTCCAGCCAGTCCGGGTAAAAAATCAGGTGGTACCCAAGAATAAGCTCGGCAGGCAAATCCTTTGGCAGATCCTCTCCGCCCCAGACGCCCTCGATGCCGTCGCAGCCCAGCCGTTCCAATTCCTGGCCTAGATCACGCCAACTGTTGTACTCCCCAAGAGTCCCGGAGTACAGAGGCAGGCTCATCATTTGGTACATGGCTTCACCTCATTTCGGGCGTCCAGTCTGCTCCAGGTACGGTCTGCGCGGATATTCAGGAACACCGGCGTCAGGCATAATGCCAAATAGACCGCCTGTAGGCAGACTGTCAGCGGCGCCGCAGGCGCTCCCTTGGCCGTCGGGTAGTATCTCCAGGCAAAGCCGCCCAGCGCCGCTCCGCAGCAGAGGAAGAACCCGCAATAGAGCAGCCATCCCAGCGCCATCTTGTCCCGGTCATCAAAGCGGTAAATGGAGAAGGCCGTCCGCCCAGGAAGCCCATACCCCCGGCTCTTCATGCTGTCAGCTGTCTCAATTGCATTTTCCAGGCTCCAGGTAAGCATGATGGAGAAAATCGTGACAGCGTTTCGAATCCGCCGGATAACCCCACCATCGGAGACATCCCGTCCGATGCATCGCTGCGCCTCCGACACAACGTGGAACTGGGCCTGGAACTTTGGGACAAACCGCAGTGCCATGCTCAGCACCAGCGAGAGGGCCGGTATGAGCCTTCCAAACAGGTAGACAAATTTGTCCGAGGTCATTACCGCTGTGTAACAGGAAAACCATGTCACCACTGCGGCCAACATGGCTGCCGCCGCTAATCCATACAGGATACTCTCCAATGTGAGCGGATTTCCCGATGGCAGGTATGTAAGCAGGGTCGCCCCCTCATGGTTGAAGGCCGGGTTGATCAGGGCGGCCATCACCATCATGGGGAGCATAAAGACAAGCGAGAAGCGTATCGCCTTCCGCCCCCTCAGATAGACCGCATAGGCCAGCGCCGCTCCAAGGGAAATGCCGAGGCTGACCGGGTGCATGAAAAACATTGTAAAGGCTATCACCATTCCAAAATACAGAAAATTTATTATCGGGTGATAGCTGGAAAAGGTATCTCTGTTTCGGATAAGGCATCCCCTCTAAACACCGGGTACGGCAGTCAGCCGTACCCGGTGTGCATTTCTGTTGCGAGGCATTCCCGGTATGCGCGCTACTAGGCCTGCTCTGCCCGCGGCTCCTGTTCATGCCTCGCTATCTCGCCGGCAATCTCTTGAAAGCGGCCAGCAAGATAGCCATAGTTGTCCCTTTGGTGCGGTATCAG
Organism: Pseudoflavonifractor hominis; assembly: GCF_014288125.1. Lineage (NCBI taxonomy): Bacteria > Bacillati > Bacillota > Clostridia > Eubacteriales > Oscillospiraceae > Pseudoflavonifractor > Pseudoflavonifractor hominis. The sequence continues at coordinate 106,651 of NZ_JACOPR010000007.1, forward strand.
GCATTTGCTGCAATCCTTAACGCCGTTCTCCAAATGGTGAAGCATCTCCGCACGTTCTGCCCAACATATACATCGGACGATAGCGGAACAGGCGGCCGAGTTCCATCCCTTCCGCATGGCACGGCAGGGATAGCGCTCCCACGCCTTATTGGAGGAGAAAGAAAACGTCCTGCCTTCCCGGTATTGCAGTTGCCACACTCCCTGCAGTAGTGCAGGAATCGTCCCGCAACCACGCACTCGTTCAGATAGGTTCTTACAGGAACGGCAACTGCATTTGCCTCTACCGTATACGGCATGAGCATTATCCCTCTGAAAGAATTTCAGATCACTCTCCAGTCGAATAAAAACCGCCCACATCCACACCCAGGTCGCAGGTGTAGACCCACTCTATTACATCCCCCTCTTTGAGCTGATAGCGTGAGCAGCCATAATTGGGGAACCACCCGTTCACTTTATACATCCAGCCGGACAGCTCGCCGCAGTCAAACTCATAGAGGTTGTTAATCCCCTCAATATAAGCGGAGTTATACATGGGGGTGTCCTCGAACTCCATGTGGATGCCAGCCTTCCGCATCTCGCGCTGGAGCACATTGAACACACTCTCCCCCTCGTAGAACGTAACAGTCGTCGTAGGGAATATGACTCCGTCTTCCGGTACCAGCTCCACCTTCTCTGGATCCAGCCAGTCCATGTTGTCCAGAATGGTGTCACAGCGGACAGAGAGCGTACAGGTATGGGTCACATCGGAGAACTCCACATCCTGCGGCTCCACCGGCAGAGGCTTTCCTTCCGGCACTGGATCCGTAAGATACTTGTCCTTTCCAGTCTCCGGATTGATCTCCATGCCGTTGGCCTCTGAGTACGCCTTGTCGCCCTTTTCCACACCGGCGGAGGAGCCGCCCGCCAGCTCGGCCGCGGCCTCCACCTTCTCCCGGGCAGTCATGCCGCCCTCCGCACCGCCCGGGCGGGCATCCAGCCCACCGGGTGTTGGGGATGGCGCAAGGGCATCAGTCTCCTGGGGGGTCTCGGACGGCACCGGACTACCGCTCACCGTCGGCGGGGGGCTTTCCGCCTCCCCGCCAGGTGTCACGATAGGCGCTATGGATTCCTCCGGACCGGAGGCGGGCGGCGCGGCCTCCAGCACTGCGCTGCTCTCCTGCTCCTGCACCGTCCAGCCCTGAAGACCTGGCGCGTTGCCGCCATACCAGAACGCCCCTGCCAGGACCGCGATCACGGCCACAGCGGCAATGATTTTCCCTTTTGTCAGCTTCATTCGGCCGCCTCACTGTCTTCCCACGGCGTGTACAGGCAGTAGGCCGGGCACAGGTCGCCCATATAGATCCACACGTTCTCTCCCATGTCGACGGGCTCGGAGAATGTCAGATTGGGGATCATCAGCTTGAGAGTGGTGCGCTTACGGCCCTTGATATTTTCCCCTTCAGGTGAGGGCTCCTTCCGGAACGCCTCCACCCGCTGGGCCAGGTCGTTGATGCCCAGCTCCCGGGAGAGCTTTGGAAGTATCTCCTCCTCCTTACAGTAAGCCACATGATCCGGATTCTTGAACCAAGCTACGTTCATCATACTGTTTCGTCCCCTTTCTGTAATCGTCAGAGCAGCTCAGCGCTACTCAGAAGGTTGAAAAGCATCTGAGCAACCTCTGCTCGGGTCACAGCGTCCTGGGGCCGGACGTTCAACTCCGTTTGGCTCAGGATCCCCTCCTGGTAGCAGAAGGCCAGCTGGGCCCTGGCCCACTCCGCGGAGCTCATATAGTCCGGGAACTGCGCCAGCATATTCCGCACAGCTGCGGTATCCATCTCCGTCTCGAGTCCGCACAGCTCCGCCGCGCGGGACACCATGACGGCCGCCTCCTGCCGGGTGATAGTCCCGTCCGGGCTGAACCGGCCCTCGCCCACGCCGTTGATAAGGCCGTATGTGCTGGCCGCGCCCACATAGGGGGAATACCAGGCAGTGGAGGCCACGTCCACGAAGGCGCCGGTGTCCGCTGGTGTCAGCCCCAGGGCCCGTACCACGATGGTTGCAAACTCTGCCCGGGTCATGCTTCCATCCGGGTCAAAATTTCCGTCGGACTTGCCGTCAATGATGCCTCGGGCGGCCAAAGCCTCGATGGCGGTGATCTGGTCACTGAAGGCGATGTCCGGGAAGGTCTTGCCCGGTGACGTGATAGGCTGGGCGGTCACGGCGGGATCCTTGCCCTCCAAGCCCTGTCCCTGCCCGCTCATCTCTGTCTCCACGGCGTCGGGGATGGAGAGGGCGTCGGACATGCGGTAGAGGCTGCTGCGCCCCTCCGCCGCCCGCTGGGCGGCCACCAGGCCGTAGAAGCCCTGCTCCGTCGCCATCTGGTTGGACCCGGAGCCGGACTGGGTGTGCAGGAAGCCCTCCCCCTGCCGGTAGAAGGTCATCAAATTGTCCAGCATGGTGTTTCCGTTCTTTACAAACCGAGGATCATCCAGTTCGATGCCCAGCTCACACAGAGCCACGATCATCTGCACACAACTCTCGGAGTTAGCCGTCCCCCAGGACGCAAAACCGCCATCGTCGCTCTGCTGTTCCGACATGCACGTCAGTGCTTCCTTAGTAGCCCGCGCTACCTCCGGCTGATCTTGATACTTGGCCAGTGCCTGCAGAGCCATACCGGTGATGTCTGGATCGGATATTCCATCGCCAGAACTGGCTGCCTCTGTTCCTCCGAACAGGCTCCACCCTCCATCGGGCAGCTGGCACTCCAAAATGCGGTCGATATACATTTGACGGGTCGCCTGTACATTTGCCTCCGGGTTCTCCGGCATGGGATAGCCTGCGCTATCCAGTGCAATCAACGCCCAAATTGGGCCGTTAAGCCCCTGCCAAATCGTTTTTTCGTAGTCGCCCAGCGGTTTGGTCAGGTCATATCCAGCCACATTTCTGGCATCTTTCCCGATTGAGCTGAGAGCAACTATCACACGGGAATACTCCGTATATTTCTTATCGTGCAGCTTGCCGTCGCAGGCCGTTACATAGGCCTCCACAGTGGCATAGTAGTCCTGATAATAGCTGTCCGGTACATCGTACCCACTTCGGGCCAGCCCCAGCACAGCCCATTCACCGCCGATAGACCCTACCTGCGGGTTCTGTACGGTGCGGTACATATATTCTGCGGTATCCTGCACCGCCTCGTTCAAGGTCTCTTTGGATACGGCCGCCTGCGCTCCCGTCAACATACCCGTGGTCAGGGACAGGGCAAGCACAAATGCGAATCCACGCTGTTTCCATTTCTTCATATGACCGCGTCTCCTCCTGTTTTTCTTTCGGAAGGCCCTGCAGGTTCCCTCCAGGCACTGAGCCAATAGCTCCACAAATGCTTCATGGCCAGCTTGCTAAGGACAGGTATGCCCATCAGCTCCATGGCCCTTTTATTGGTACATCGCTTTTTTTGAAACAGCTTCTTAAGCTCTGGTGTGATTTCTTCTTCTCCCGGCGGCCGCCAGCTTTCTTTGACAGACTTGCACATGCGTTCTACCAGTTCTGACTCCCGCTCCGTCAAGGGAGAACCAATCCGTTCGCAATACGCCCTGAATCTGTCTGCGGACACCCGCTCCGGCCAGTCTGGCGGCCACCGCTTTTGCTCTTCCAGCCTTTTTCGAAATCCTTTGGCTGCCCAGCACGCTTTATTGGTACTTCCAAAGCGCCGTTTCAAATAAACCTGACGTATTAGGCTGAGCTGATACAGCCGTGGCTTATGGCCTGGATGATCCATTGTCCCAACCACGGCCTCCAAAAGCGCCTCATCCGTATAGCTCTCATAAATCTGCCGGCCGATATTCCCTTCGGGATTAAATACCCGCCAGATGTCCGGATCCACCGTTTGTCTTGAACTTTCTTGTTCTTCCCGGCTTTCCACGTCCAGTTCTGAGAGCCACTGGCGGTATCCCCGCAGCTCTTTTTCCGTCAGCTTTTGCTCTTTGAGCATGATACCGCTCACCTCAACAAGTAAAAGGCACGCCCTCCCCTTGGGTGAGCGTGCCTTACATTTGTATATCCCACCCATTTCTTCACAATCAGGTCTTGCCGACTAGACGGCGGGGGCAGGCCCGTACCGGTTTCCCGGAGTTTCACCTGACTGCATCTCTGTTTAATTGTGGGCTGGGCCGCCCGGCAGACCAAATTCGGTCTGCCGGGCTCCTGCTCAAGTAAGAAGGTGCTCCCTCCATCCTTACTGGGTGGATAGGGGGAGCACCCATGCGGCTCGGCCTGGGTTTACAGACCGGAGCCGAACGGGGGTTTCATAGTTTCTTCCGGCATCTCAGGCGTTCTTTGCCTTACTCTCCAGAAGGCGCATCAAAATGGTGGCAACCTCAGCGCGGCTGGCCTGGCCCTGCGGGTCTAAACACTTTCCATCCTTTCCGGTAATCAGCTTCTCCGCATAGGCCCACTCCATAGCCCGGGTTGCCCAAGCGGAGGTATCCGTACCGTCGGCAAAATCCTGCAGATTGGCCGTTTTGCTTACATCCCAGCCCTTGAGCTTCGCATAGCGATACAGGATGGAGGCAATCTGCTCACGGGTCACGCTGCCCTCCGGGTCAAAGCCCGCACCTGTGCCGCTGACGATATCAGTCTGGCTGGCCCAATCCACAGCCTCGGTGTACCACGCATCCGGCTTCACATCCGGGAAACCGGATGTGCCAGCCGCCGCAGGCTCGCCCTCCAGCCGCCACAGCGCCGTAACCAGCATGGCGCGGGTCATGGTGCCGTTGGGAGAGAAGGTGGTGGCGCTGGTGCCGTTAAAGAGCTCGTTTGTATAGGCATAGGCCACTGCGTCGTAGAACCAGTCTCCCTCACGCACGTCGGTGAAGGGGAGCTGCACCGGCTGTTCCGGCGGTACTGCAACAAAGGTGCCCAATTGGGTCGTGCTGACCTTTACCCAAAGCCCGCCGTTCCGGCTCAGGCAGACGCCAGCCAACTTCTCTACCGCGCCGCCTCCGCTGATCTGGTATACGGTGCAGGCCTGGCCCGCCTGGAATGCACCGGCATTCACGGGCAGAAGCAGGGTAATGGACCGGCCGCCAAAGCTGGTGATGGACTTGTTGCCGGAGGTAAGGGACACCTCCACCACAGAGGCACCGCTCATCTGCTCTTCCGTAACGTCCGCCCTGCCGTTCAGCAGAGCCTCTGCCTGGGAGATGGTGCGCCGTGCCATATTGACGGTCAGATCCTGCCCGCCTGCCCCACTCAGGATTCTGGCAAGGGTGAGATTTGGCATGGACAGCTCGCCCAGCGGCGTCCGTACAGCCAGATCCGCGTTCGTCTCGTCAAGGGCGTTGTCCAGGGTGCATCGGGGCAATTCCACAGAGATAGCGGACGCCTGTTCCGCCCCCGTCGGGGCGATGACCAGCACGCTGGCCTCGGCCTCGAGAGCCTCGTCCAGGAGCTTGTTGAGATCCGCCGCAGTCACTGCCGCAGAAGCGTTTCCGCTATTATCCACAGACGCTTTGGGCTCCAGGACAACTTCAACGCCGTCCTGCTCTGGCAGTGTCAGGCTACCGTCAATGACAGGCAGCTCATTCTGCCCGACCGCACCGGACTCTATCAGCCACAGCCGCAGGGCCTCATACCGCCCTGCGTCCTCTGCTGTAATGTACTCCCGCTGCTTGCTGTTCAGCTTCTCATATGCGTCTGCGGCTTTCCGCACCTGACGGATCAGGCTACTGGTCGGGACTTTGTTCTTGTTAACCGCCGGCAGCTCCTTTAGGAGCTTTTTGGCTGCGTCGATCTTCTCATAGAACTCGATTTTCTCCTCGGCGGCCTCCAGCTTATTCAAGAGGGTCTGGCTGATCTCAGCCTTCGCCTTTTGGGTCAGCGCGTCATAGGCCGCCCGCGCCGCCGACACCTTAGATGCCTGGGTCTTGTAGTTGGCATAGGTAATCTCCGGCACTGCCTTGATCATCCCAATGACCGCTTCCGCGCTGTTGCCGTTCACCACGGTAATGGTATACTTGGTACCCTCGTAGTCAATGGCCTCCGTGCTCTGGTTGTTCATAGAAGGCCACGATGGGTCGCCTACGCCGATGTAAAGGATGTCGCCGGGCTTGACTGTGATGCTCTCCGTGCGCTTGTAGAAGGCAGAGTCGCGGTTGTAGCGGTTCAGGAAGGTCTTAACCATGTAGTTCTTGTTGACCGCGGTGGGCGTCACGGTGACCCGCGCACTGTTCCCGGTAATGCTCAGGGTATACTCCAAGGTATCGCCGTCAAAACGGGGGGCGAGACTCCCGCCGCTAATGTGCAGGTCCTCCAGACTAGTGTCCGAATTGCCCCAGAGACTCCCCACATCTTCGCCCAGGTTCTGGGTGAACACGATGTTCAGGTAGTCGCCGTCTGCCAGCTCGTAGGTGCCGCGGCCTCCGACCCGGAAGGACTGGAAACCTTCGTTGACAAACCAGTCGTTGAGGGTGCCCATCCAGCCGGCACCCCGGGAACCGTCGAACTCGGCCAAGCTGGGCTCGCTGTTGTCCCGCCGGCCATTTCCGTTTTTATCCATATAGATGCCGGACAGGTAGGTGATATCATAGCCTCCGGTATCGCTGGCCCCGGTACCCCACCAGGAGTAGCCGTCCAGGGCCAGGGCCTTGAGTACGATGGTCATCATGGTGTCCTCGGCGCACAAGTCATACCAGCCAGACGCCAGGGTGCCGGTGAAGTCTCCGCCCCAGTAGGTGTTATTCTCAATGCTGATATACACCTCGCCTACCACGGGGCCAAAGTCCGGGATCTCCGTGCCACGCTGGAAGGTGGCGCGGATGCTGTGGCTCGCATCCACATCGTAGAAGGTATAGGAAGCGCTGCCGTCCGAACGGATGTACAGCTCGTCCAGATCGACCGTCTTTCCGTCTACGCGCAGAGTGGCGATCTCGTAACCGTTGTCCGGCGTGATGTGGAAGATCTGATCTTCGCCGGCATCCACTTCGACAGAGCCAAACGGATCAATATCTCCATTGCCGCCAGCCGTCGCCGTGATGGTAAAGGTCTGCGCTGTGGTCTCTGCCAGGACGATGAAGGTGCTCAGGTGGTTCACGCTGATGCTGACCACCCGGCCACTGTCAGAAACGCGGCATGTGCCGGTAAGAATCTCATGGCTACCGTTATCGCTGATAACCAGCACTTTGTACTCTCTACTCAGGGTAAAGCTGTTGTCCACGGGGATGGTGAGGGTAAGGTCGTGACCACCGAAAGAGGTAAGTTCTGTGCTGCCCACCCTGACCGACACTTCCACCGCCACGCTACCGGCGAGGTTCGTCCCATCGGGAACTATGTCCTCCATTGCGCTGTGACTCTTCTCCTCCACATGGATGGACAGCTTCTCCCCGTCAGTCTCTTTTTGGGCAATGGAGCCCAGGACATTTGCGGGGAGGGTGACGGTTCCCCTGGACGTCTGGATCTCCACACCGGCATTGGCCTCCGAGATGGTCTGGGCCGCGCCCGCGGGCAGTTCCACGCTGACCGAGGAAATGCTGCTGCTGTCCGCCGTGGGAATGATGGTGATGGTATCCGCCGCTGATGCAGTCACCGCTTCTACCGCTTTCTGCACCGCCGCTTCGTCGATGACCGCGGTCTGAGTATTGCCATTTATTGTCACCTCCTGCACGATCACAGGGGAGGGCTTCTCAAAGGTGACGGATATGGCGTGGTCCTCGGTGACGTTCTCAAAGGTGTAGGTGTAGGATTTGCTGTCCGCGCTGGTGACCAGGGCGTTGGCGGCTGTGGTCGGGGCGGCAGATTCCGCCTCCGTCCGCTCCGCGCCGCAGTCCGGGCACACATAGACGGAAATTGTCTCCGTGGAGGCCGCCGCGTCCAGCTCCCAGCTGTGGGGGGCCAGAGAGGACAGCTCCTCCAGGCCGCAGGCGGCGCATACGTTCCAGTGCACCCCGCTGCTGTGGGCTGTCTCTGTGAAGGCGTGCTGTGCGTAATCGCCATAGGACTGGCCGCAGAGGTCGCAGCTCGCCAGGGCCGTGCAGGTGGCTGTGCCGCCGCTGTGGCTGCACGCCGCCGTGCCGCCCGTCTCCGGGCTGTAGCCGCACACCTGGCAGGCGCTCCCCTCTGCATGGGGCTCCGCTGTCCCGTCCGTCTGGGGCAGACCGGCGCCCACGCTCATCAGGAGCATCGGGTGGATTCCCACAACACTGACCAGTTCCCCGCCCGTGCTGCCGGGGTTTATATCCGGCTGGCTCTCATCACTGGCCGGGGCTTCGGCGGATTCCGGAATTTTGGTCTGCTCCTCTGCCGGGGGCTCGTTTTCGTTGGCAGAGTCTTCTCCGGTTTCCTCTCCGGGGGCAGGTACTTCAGGATCGGATTCTCCTTCTGGAGGAATTGTGTCGGGATCTTGCCCCTCGGTCTCCTCCGGCTGTTGTCCGTCGGCATCGGGCATCTCCGGTTCGGCCCCGGGCGCTTCGGTTTCCTCGCCGGTAGTGGGTTTCTGAGTGGCGCCTCCCTGCTCCGGGAACTCCAGCTCCGGTGGAGCGGGCTCCTCCGTCTGCTCGAACACATGGGGTTCTGCGCTACTTTTGGCGCCGCAGATCTGGCACACCTGCCAATGGCTCGTCTCGTCCATCTGCCACGCGCCGCCGTACTGATGCGGAACCGTTCTGGTTTCCGCGCCCTGCTCCAGCACTTCGCCGCAGGCACCGCAGATCGTATCTCCAGTGTATCCAGGCTCTGTGCAGGTGGCCGCTCGCTGGCCGATGACGACGTTCTCACCCACATGGATGCCGTCGGCGCAGGCCTCCGGCTCCACGTCCTCAACGGGAACTGTGGGTAGCTGGTATTCGGGCGGTTCTAGTTTCTGCGCCACGGTTGCACCGCCGGCCCAGACGGATTTCCCGTCCACGAGGATGTCCTCAATCTGGTAGCCCTCGTTTGGCGTGACGGTAAAGGACTGCTTCGCCCCATCCGGCACCGTGACATCACCGACGGGAGAGATGGTGCCACCGGCATCTGCCGAGGCGTGGATGGTGTGGTCGGTATCAGTACCGTCCGTCGGACCGTCAAACACGTCGCTCATGTCATAGAGGGGTTTCTTGTTGTTCTTGTAGCGGTCGTAAGCCACCAGGGCATAGGCTGCCTGCTCGGTGGACATTTGGTCGATGGGACCATCAGAGGTGTGGCTGAATCCGCCATCCGTCTTCCGGTAGCCCAGCAGGTCCGCCAGAACGCTGATGCTGCCCTTGGCAAAGCTCCCCGCATCCTTCTTGAGCGCAGCTAGGGCCACAATGACCTGCGCGCTGGACTCCGAACTGCCGTATCCGCCGGTGCTGTTCTGCGAGGTGGACAGGAAATCCAAAGCTTTTTTTACAGCGCTCTGCAGATCTTCATGGCTGTGCGCTGTGCCCAGACGGTTGAACTCACCTGCGTCGAGATAGTAGGGTGCCAGCGCCTGGAGTGCCATGGCGCAGACGTCCACGCCGCCCAGTTGGCTTCCGGAGCCGTCATTCTCCTGGTCCGGGTTATAGATGGGCCAGTTGCCGTTGGACTGCTGCTTGTCAATCAGCAGGTCAATCCATGCGGCCCGGGCCGTGTTGCCCGCTTCATCCCGGTAATAATCGCCGGAATTCAAGGCAATGAGAGCCCAGATGGTGCCGTTGTTGCCCTGCTCAGAGACCTGATAGGTGTAGCTGCTGCCTTCGGCGGCCTCGTCCAGCAACGGCTTCACCAGATTGTAGGTTTTACCGTCACTGACCTGGAACTGTGTGGCGTCCATGCCCAAAGCGGTTAGGGTTACTACGACACGGGCGTACTCTGTGTGCATGGTTCCATTCTTGGAGGTGTCCAGTATGCCGTCATGGGTCTCCACATAATCCGCCAGGTTGGCCAGATATGCCGCCCGGACGTCTTCGGACAGGGTGCCGGCCCGGGCCTGGGCCAGGACGGCCCACTCGCCTTTTGTGGAGCCGACAATCGGATTTTTGACGTTCTGCTCCAAATATTCCAGAACGCCGTTCATGACCTCCCGGTAGCCGGAGGTGTCCTGTCCGCCGCCCTGGAGGATCTCCAGCGCGGCCTCGGCAGCCTCCAACACGTTCAGGTTGGACACCATGTCCTTGCCGCTGAACTTGCCGGCATAGTCCGTGTACGCCTGCCGGGCAGCGGTGATGGCCGCCTCGCTCTCCAGCGTAACCGTGCCGATTCCGGCGATCCGTTCTACCACAGGCAGGGCGGCCTCCGCATTGAGGAGGGTGTTGTAGGAATCCGGCGCGGTTGCAACCAGGGCTTTTTGCGCATCCGTCAGGTTCTCATATGCCGTCCTGGCGGCTACAATGGCATCCTTGCTCCCGGCGCTGACTTTTTCCCCAATCGCTTCCACCAGATCGTTAAACGCCTGTACTGCGGCCACGTCGTCCGGCGATATGCTCCCGCCCAGGGCCTCCACCGCCTCGTTGAGACGGGCGACCTCCGCTGCCTTCAGATAAAGTTGGCCGCTGATACCCAATGCCTCGTAAGCCGTTTTTGCAGCTTCAACTTTTGAACGGTGCGCCTCAGGATTCTCCGTAATTTCTACGGCAGTGGGAAGGTCGGCGATCTGAGTTTTTACGCTGTCAATAGCCGCAAAGAACTGGATCTGCTCCGCCGCTGCTGTCAGTTTAGCAGCAGAAACCTGTGATTTGTCCGGCAGTGCATTATAATCCGCTTGTAGCGCACTGACCGTCTGTTGGAAGCTTTTATAGTTGCTATATGTGATTTCTGACTTATCCGGCAGGTCGTCGATCCTGGCCTGGATTCCCTTCGCTCCGCTCTCGCAGACCTGGATGGTGTACCAGGTGCCGGTATAGCGGAGCGTGTTGCCGGACTGGTTGTTCATGGACGGCCACTTGTATTCGCCCACACCGATGTAAATGGTGTCTCCTGGCTGGACCGGTAGATTTTCACCACGGCGATAGTACTCCACATTGTTGGCCGTGGTTTTGTTATTGATAAATGTCTTGACCAGGAAATTTTTGTTTGCCGCTGTAGGTGTGACCGACACATCTCCGCCGTCCAGGGTCAGGGCATAACTGGTGGTCTCCCCGTCGAAGGATGGCGACAGCGTACCGCCGGTGACCTCTAGTTCCTTGAGGCTGGTGTCTCCGTTGCCCCAGGTTCCGCCCAGATCGTCTCCGTACCCGTCCATCGTGAACATCACGCGGATCTCGTCTCCGTCAACCAGGCGGTAATCGCGATCCGTATTTGAAACAGCATAGGAAGAAAATCCGTAGTTGGTGAACCAATCGTTGAGCACGCCCATCCAGCCGGAACTCACACTGCCGTCAAATGCCGCAAGTTTGGCTTCGCCATTGTCCCACTGCCCATTCTGATTTACATCTTTATAGATGTTTTCGATGTAAGTGACGCTCGTGTCATTCCCGTTGTTCCAACCATAACCGTTCTCGGACAGGGCTTCCAACACAGCAGTCATCATAGTGGTATCACTGTAAAGCTCGACCTCCGCCTCTACAAAGGCGCCGCCATTTTGATAGAAAGAGCCGTCCGCGTAAGTGGTGTTCTCAACGGTCACATGCACACTGCCGAACTCTCCGCTGGAAACGCGCGTCTCAACGGCTTTCATCGCATTGAGGGCATCGCTCAAGGCTGTTTCTATTGCTTCGGCGTTCTCCGCCGCATTGATCTTGGACACGCCCTCGTCATACGCAGATGTCAGTGTCTTCCAGTTTGTATCGCTGTAATCAGACCGCTTATAGCCATTGAACGCCTCTGACAGTTGATCCAGCGCACTGCTGCGCAGACTTTCCACCGATGTTTTGCCTCGGATATAAAATGTGATCGTCACATCGTTCCTCGGCATGAACGCTGATGTGGAGTCAGCGAAGTAGAAAGGGGCAACCCCTTCCCAACCCTTGTTGTATCCGCCTTTCGGATCGGTTGGGGGCCTATCCAGCCTCAATTCGCTCAGTGTCGCCCCCGTGGACTCCACACGATAGATCTCATAGTCCAGTTCATTCAATGCAGTGCCGGTTTCCGTACGGATATATACCCACCACTCATCATTGGGCGAGAGTTCAATGACGTTCGCATATCGAAAGCCTTTGTTTTTAAGGGCCAAAAAGCTCTTGAATGGGTCACTGGATCCCTCCTGCCCAATGAACTCAAAGGTCAGCGTAAAGGTCTTTTCCGGCAGGTTGCTTCCGTCCTCACCATAGGCTTCTACCAGAGCCTCCCACTGTGCCTGTTCCTGGCCGGTGAGCTGTGATTTCTGGTAGCCGGTCATTCCGGCATAGTGGGAACTCGCCTCCTGCATGGTGGAGATGTCGCTCTGCAGGAAGAGTCCCTCCCCGATCTGTGCCACTGTTGGGAGCTTCGCCAGGTATTTCCGCATGGCAGAGACAGATTCCTCATTGGATTTCTCCGCGTTCTCCACCAGGCTCTCGATTTGGGTCAGCGCATTTGAGAGCGCGTCTTCGGCCGCTTTAAGGCTTGTCGCGTCCTCGATGGCCTGCACTCCCGCATCATGGGCCGCCTGGACCTGGGCGTAGACGGCTTCTCCCAACTCAGTGGCGTTGCATCCGGCCAGCACCGCAGCCAGAAGGCTCTTGCGCGCTTCCTTCGCCGCCGCAAGTTCTTCCTCATTCAGAGGGGTGACCGTCACTGTGGTCCGGGCGGGCGCGTTCAGCGATGCGTACTGGTGCTGGGCGCCGCTGGCCGTCTGGTCAAATATCACGGATTCCGGATTCGCCGCAACCAGCACATATTGGCCCGCCTCATTGAGATGCGTGGTCACCGTCCCGCTTGCGTCGGTGATCCCCTCCAGAAGCTGGTACTCCCCGGACGGCGCTCCTCTCTCATCCAGCTTCACTGCCAGCAGGCGGGCGCCGTTGAACGGCGCAGAGCGGCCGTCGTAGCTTCCCACCCAGCCTCCAGTTCGGGTCACCTTCAGCGTAAGCGCCTCGCCCTCTGCCACGGTCTCCGCATGGTCTTCAAACGACAGCAGGCCCCAGAAGTCTGTCGTGTTGACATACGCCGTTACGCCCATGGCGCTGTATTCCCTGTCCATGGGAGCGGGGGCGAACAGGATCACAACTTCATCGCCGTCCCGGAGCTTTATGTCGCCCCACTTCGCTCGATTTACGGCCACTCCGTCGAGCTGTGTCGGATTTAATCCGGCATCCCGGAGCTGAATGCCGTTGACGAAGACCGCGACCGTGGTTTGGCGGTTTGACGTGAGCGAGGAATTGCCTTTCACCTGCAGCTGGAGCCCGGCTGACGCGACCAGTCCGGCAACGGTGCGGCCCGCACCGCTCAGGGAGACGTCAGGGTTCTCATAGATGCCTTCCGAGGGCGGGAGTCCCAGCTCCGCTCCGTCTGGGCTGGCGAGGTCGTAGGCAACCTGGCTGTCGGCCACGCGGAGGGAGACAGAAATTGTTTCCTTCGCGCTCTCCAGCCCCTCGTAGTAGGCCGACCACAGCGCCGCCGCATGTCTCTGATATCCATTCAGGACAGAAGCGGACACCGACGTCCCTACCAGACCGTGCTGCTGATAGTAGGATTGGGCTTCCTGGTAGGCCGTCTGGAACGCGGTAAAGCTCTCCTCTGTATAGCCGCTCTCATGTTCCAAAGCGCCCGCGAACTGAGCGAGCATACCGGCAAGCGACCGCTGATAGATCGACGCGCTGGTCACCTCATCGCCGCCGTTGTAAACAGCGTCCAGATCGCCGGCGGCAGCCAGCAGCTCCTCCGCGTACTGCTCCACAGTGTCCTGATGCTCAGCCTTGTTCTCCGTTGTGGGGTTCCCATCCTGGTCATAGAGGGAAGCGAGGTAAGCTTTGCCCTTCTCATAGACTGTCTTATACGCAGTCCAGGTCTCCGGCGTATAGTCCTCCTGCCGGTACCCTCGGATTTCCACCTCCTGGATGGCTTCATACAGGACAGTGGCGTTGACCTGGTTAGCAGGGATCAGGTTGGCGATGGCCGCATTCAATGAAGCTGTGGCACCATTCACATCCTCCTGTGTTGCAGTTATATTATCTAAAATCTCCTTTGCTGTTTTTAGTGCCGTCTGAAAGTCCTGCCAAAAGCCGTCACTGCTCGTTGTCTTCCCGTTGTAATAATCCTCAGCCTGATAGTAATCACTACTACTTATTAAGCCAGCCCCAGCAATGACACGTTGAAGCTCATCTTTATTTGCTCCTTCGACTTCTTGCGATGCCTCTGGCCATTCCAAAATAAGGACACCAATTATGGTATTAATTTTACCCCGTTTAACAGTATATAGGTAGTATCCAAGCTTGTCTGTGTCTGTTCTTAGTCCATCTAAAATTTCTTCAGACAGATTGGATGAAATACTGCTTTGATAAAGGGCCTCACCTTTCGAGTAATTTTCCGAATCAGGTGCCACGTTAATCAAGTTTGTCGCACCTATAGCTGCTGGTTTCTTACCCATAACTGGCACGACAGTCGTAATTGCGCAGCTTGACGCATCCGAAAACTCAATCGCATTATATTGTACAGTATCTACTACAAGGCGGTATAAATTATAATCATTTCCTTCAATTGTTATAGTTCCAATTTGCTCCAAAGCATCTGGGTCCGATACGGTCATGGTCTCGGCGGCAAAAGCAGTTGTCGGTAAAAACCCAAGCAGGATTGTCAAAATCAAAATAAATGAGATGAGCGAGCGTCCAAAAGGACGCTCGCTCACTTTTCCTATTTTATCCATATCCATTTTTTATTGGCAAATCAGCACAGTAATATACGGGGCCTCTTCTCCGGTCTGCGTGATGATCTGTAACATGTCTCCGGCTGCCATTGTAAACACATGCCCATCCGCAGCATCGCTAATCGTCTCGCCATTGAGCAACACACGCTCCATATCGGAGTACAGACGGTACTCGCCAGCGGCCACTACCTGGCTCCCCCCGTTGCTCGTATTCACCTCGTTCTCTTCTGTCGCTGCATCGGCAATAAACAGATCCTCCGTGATGCTGGCAGAGCCGCTCCCTGTCACCGCGTAGATGCCGCAAACCTCAGCGGAGGTCTCACCGAAGATACCGGGTGTGGGGATGGTGGTGTTATCCGTGCTGCTCATCAGTGCGGATGTATATACCCGGATATAACCGATCCTTATAAGCCCCGCAGGTGTGCCGTCCGGCTTTACCGCCCACGCAATGTCGAAGCCATCCCCACCCTGCGTGGTGGCCGCGGCGGTGTAGGGATTGATCGCCGTACCATAATTGCCGCCATTCACATGGATATCCGCATAGCCAAACTGATAGTCCGCGGTGGTATCCGTGTCCTTTACCAGTGTAACGCCGGTATAAGTCACGCTGGCGCCGTTAAAGGCGGAAGCGCCGACGGTCTGATCGCTGGAGACGGCGGACGTCTTCCACACGCCGCCGTAGTTCGCCGTGGTGGGGAACCACGCAGCGGCGCCAGCCTTGAACGTCCCGGTGAGTGGGAAGGAAACGCCGGGATTGCGCCCGTTCGGATCCGTGATGCTGTACTGAATATCGCTCCCGCTCAGGGTATAGGTGATGTTCACATCGCGAAGCGTATTGGGGTCATAGTACAAACTTCCGGCCAGCTCATACCAGGTCTTTCCATCTTCGGAGACCTGGACAGAGGCCGCCTCAGGGTTGCCGTTGAAGGCGTTGCCGTAGACGATGAAGTCCACGCCATAGGGATTGCTCGCGTCATCTTCAATATAGGCCTGGTTCCCTTCGCTGTCCCGCAGGGCATACTGGACGTAGCCGCCGCCGGCACCCAAGGAGACGCCGGTAGAAGAGAACCCGCCTAGAACCTTGGGGGTGCTGCCGGCCGTCGTGCTGCCGTCGGTATAAGGGCTGCCCCACATCGTGCCCCGGGCATACTGGCCCAGCGGCAGATACCCCTGCAAGACTCCGGTGATGGCGCCGCCGGCCATCTGTCCCTCCGGCGCAGCAAAGGTCAGCGTGTAGACGTTGTTGCTCTGGGCCGCATTCGCCAGCCTAATCACAATGCTGCCCCCGCTGTTGTTGGTCACCAAATACTTGGTGCCGCCCTCCGTTTCCTCCACAGGCGCAGACAGGGTGCCGCCAGTAACGGTGATTCCGTTCTCCTCGGCGCTGTCTACATAGAGGTAGAAGCTGGAGGGATAGTAGCCGTCTTCACTCGACACGATATCTCCTGTGTGATAAGCTTCGGAATCTACGGTTTCACTATCCCATACCACCGACAAAGGGCCTGCAGTATCAACGCTGATGCGGTCATGGTCATTGTCCATTACCGCTCCCGCACTGACCGTCAGCAAGCTGAATGCCATAGCCAGGGTCAGCAGCATCGCTGTAAATTTTCTGGTTTTCATACGTAAACCTCCTTCAAGTCTCTCCGTTGGATCGTTTCCCTTGTACTCCTGTTTACAACTCTTTTTGACTCTCACCGCCTCCTTCCGCTGAGAAGTCGCATTTTAATCAACCGTCAATGCGGCCGCCGCCGCGCTCCCGGAAAAAGCGCAGGGGCCGCCGCACCGATTGTCCCGTTCCCGCTGATCCTCTCCGCCCAAACACCAATACTGTTCCTGTGCAGTTGCCGCCCCGCATTGCTCCACGTCTCTCCGCTGTTGGTGGCTCGGCCGGCCTTGCCGGCGTCCTGGCCTACTCCGCTCACGGAATATCGCTTTTGGTACTGGGTTATTCAATTGTCAGCCGCGTACCGGCCATATGCGACGGGCGATAGCCCGCTGAATGCTCAAAGAGAGATCGTCATAGGGGTTTCCCTATGACGGAAGAAGGGGATCCCCTTCTTCCTCCGGATTGCTCGCTGCTGTTCTGTTGCTCTGTGCACTCCCGCTCTCCGCCTGGCAACGGAACTCCTCCTTGAAAATCTGCCGCTTGGAGGTGGGCTTCTGCTTCTTCGGCGAGGGCAGTCCTGCTGACGTGATCACATTCTGCCAGCCGCCAAAGCGCGCCGCCTCGCTCCGGACATAATCCAGCAGCGCTTCGTCGCTGGCGTCACCATGCGCCTGGGCAAACTGGACGTTTCGCTGACGAAGCGCCTCCTTGGTCCGCCCAATGAGCTTTCTGCTGAGCTGCTGGTTGCCGATGAAATGCTTACCGTTCACAAAACAGCCTCCTGACTTGTGGCACAATCCGGCTACCCCGCAAACCTCTTGGGGCAATCGAAACAAAAAGACGGACGCATACCGATACGTCCGTCTTTCTCCCGAGCTTGCGAATAAAAAACGGACGCAAAATATGCGTCCGCTTCTGCTCCCATTTCGGGTAGAAGGGGCCACTTATTCAGTGCCCTCCTCACATTTGGCATTTATCTCAGAGCAACCCCAATGAATTGGGGGTAAGCTCCTAGTAGGTCTTCTGACTAATGTGTCCCGACGGGCTTAAAGCCCGCCTGCGCATATCCGCCGCCTTCCCAGCTAAGCCATTACGACCGCCAGTGACCTGCTTTCGCAGAAAACAGATATACTCCACAATCACAGCTATTGAATTGCACGTCCCCGTAGCTTTCGCCACGGCTCCTGCTGCAAAACATGTCCAGGAATTTCACCTGATTCCCTTGTTCAGAAACAAGGATGCGTGTCCGCTCCCTGACGGGAGTCGGGTCGCGCATTTGCCACAAAAGCCGGATTCATATTAAATTTTACAGGAAGGTGCATGCCACTCTGCCCATGCAGAACTCAGAAGCCATCCCCTTCAAAGAACTATCTTTTGTTAAACTTGCACTTTACAAATGGCTTTCTTTTGAGTTCATTATACAACTTTCCGCTTAAAATGCAAGGGGTAAACAGGAAAATTTTTCAAACACTATTTCGCGATCCTGATAATCGCCTTTTCGCCGAGCGCTGCGGTATAATAAAAAGCACATGGCCCACCCCTGCGCCGGGTTCAGGCCATGTGCTTCTCTTGTTCCGGCTGGAAGAACACATAATATTACCCACGATATTATGCGCCCTTTTCTTCCAGCCGATTGCTCCAAAATGACGCGAGACCTGCAGAAGAGTCCCGTGTCCCGTGTGGAGCAGCACGAAATAGGAGGGACAAGTGAATTCGGCAACAAAAAAACTGTATCCTGAAGGATACAGCAACAAATTCCACAGGTTCCTACTGTGGTTGAAACTGCACCCTCCCAGGTCCGGGGAGGCTTTTTTGTGCGTTATACACAGGCAGGTCTTCTGACTCAGACGTTCAAACGCACCTCTCCGTCTTCCCGGAACAAACATCCCAGTGACATAGCAGAGAGGCACTCCGCCAACACAGCAACGGCTTTGTGCGGGATTCTCACCCGGCTTCCCTTTTCACCCACCACAATTGGATGGACACCTGTGTACCAACTATATTCACTTGTTTTTTTATTTTATCAGGGTGCACTCGGAATGTCAAGATGGAACAAAAGAAAGTATGTGTAACAAAATCGTTGGCAAGGGGTGCTGGTACCAAAATTGGAGCCAGTAGAAAGTGTTGTTCAAGGTGAATGGCCTCGGCGTAAACCGGGCCAAGCGCACTCAGCCAGCACAGTCATTCTGTGGTGTGCATCTCGGACAGCGGGAAGAATTTGGTCAGGCAATACTTCGCGGCTGGATGGAGGTCACCAGCAGACAGTAAATGCGGTGGGATATAGATTTCACTCATCTGTTTGTTGGTTTGCTTTGCAGATATGGGAGCCGTTATTGTGTATAGCTTAGAGGGGGCCCCGTGGGCCGTCCAATCCCGCAGAACACGCCGCAGATGGCCGGTGCGGTGCAAGGCGAGCAAAGCCGCAAGGTTGTTGGCCCCGGCCACGCTCCAGCAGGTGCGGTTGTGCTTCATCCGGTTCCCAATAATGGTAAAGATGTTGCTCTCCATGCTCCCACACCGGGCGGGCTGCTGGCCCTCGTTGGGCAGCGGGGGTTTTCTTCCACTCCGTTGGTAGTATGGAATAAGGGATTTCCGGTAGTTGTTGAAGTAGGTAAACAGCTTCCGCCGCTTCTCTTGTTCGTCGGGATCCAGTGTGCTCTCAATAGATGCCTCCACCACAGCAATCGCTTCTTTGACTTTACGTGCATGAAATAGCTCCAGGATGGTTTCCTGGAGGTCTGGGTCATTCACACAGGTACGCACAGCCCGGTTCCGGTGGAACAAATCGAGCTGGTAGGTACATCCAGGCACCATATTCCGTTGCAGCCAGGTTCCGCCGTCGCTGTTAAAGACCCGTCGCTTCACGCAGTCCACAGCATAGAAGTCGGCCACTACACCCTCGGCGTGGCGGCGGAAGTGTTCCGCCTGTTCCATGCTGGCGTATGAAACCTTGTTGGCAAGGCCTCGCCGCCCGCTGGCGTCCTCGTAAATCCCGGAGTAGGCAATAGACACCTTCATCTCTTTGCTGGGGCCGTGTTCCAGCCGGTCTTTCCCTTGCAGAGCAAGGTACACGCCGTCCATCTCCTCATACAGTACCGGCGTTTCATAGGTCCCAGACCCACACTCGGCCTTTGCCGCCGCCGCCAGGCTGTCCACTCGGGCTTGCTCCCAGCTCCCAGCGTTCTGGACAATGCGCCAGACGCTCTCGTGGCTCAGGCTCAGCCCGGTCAGATCGTTGAGTGTGGCGGCTGCCGTCCGGTGACTCACCGCACAGGCCGCTTCCACCGCCATCATACACACAGTATCGCTGAAAAGGCCTACCGTGTCAAGGCCCATGCTCCTGTCCAGCAGGTATACCGTTGCCCTGGGCTGCTCCGCGGCCCCGGACAGCAGGTAGACATGGCGCTGGTACCCCACCTCGCCCATCACTGTTTTGAGCGTGGTGGGCCGGTAGCCCTTGTCCCGGTACATCCCACGGTCCCGCTGCCGAGCGAGCGTCCGATCCGCCTCCTCTATGCACTGGCGCATGATATTGCGGCCGAGGGAGAGAACGGCTTCGTACACCGCTTTCTCCAGTGTGGCGATGTCTACAAACTTCTCGCCCCACTGAAAAATCTGCTTGCCTTGTGTCTCTAACTTTGTTACCATTACCTTGGGACTCCTTTGCAGTAGGTGTTTGTTCTCAACTCACAATTCTACTGACTTTGGAGCCCCAAGGGAAGCGATGTTTTCACCGTTTCCCTTTTTCTTTTGCCTACGATAATTTTACACTAACAAAAGAAACGTGCGCCATCCGGCTCAAGCCGGACGGCGCATTTTTTATACAGTCTTCCGTGGATCCTGTGCCGGACACTTCAATAAAAACGAATCTAACGTTACTAAAGAGTCTTCTTTAACACTATAATATCGTCCCGCAGATAGTCCAGAAACACTGCCATGGCGGCTGAGACCGCCACATTCTTTTGCAGCAGATATCCGACATGGAGTGAGTCGGAGATCTCCTCTACCGGCATGGCAACAATCTCACCCATCCCGCTGTGGAAGGCATCGGCGTTGCTGTTGGTCAGGTCCGGACCTATGCTGAACGCATCGGTAAACCGAACCAGCGCCACCTTGCTGCACCGGTCGGAGACGTGAACGGTCTTTTCCGCAATCTGATGGAACACAACTTCTTCGGTGTATTCAGAGCGATCCGCCTCCTGGTCATAGGTTACGAAGGGGTATTGGAGCAGTTCGGCCATGCTGACCTTGTCCCGCTTCGCAAGAGGGTGACTTCTACGCAGGAAGGCATACGTTGGCAAGCGTTCTAACTCGGTGAAAGTCACATGGTTTATCTCAAAGGTCTTTTCCAGTGCTGGAATGTACTGGTCGTGCAGGGCCACCACCCCCACATCACTTTTTCCAGCAGCCACGTCACTAATAATGGTATAGGTTGGGCACTCCCGGATGGCGATATCATAGCTGTTCCAGGAGAGCTGCTCCATAAATCTCTGGAATGCCCGGACGGCAAAGGGAAGCCGCTGGGTCGAAACCGCGAACCGTGTAGGCGCATATCTCCGGTGGCGATAACGCCGTTCCAGGGCGCGGCTCTGCTCCACAATTTCGCGGGCATAGCGCAGGAAGTCCTCCCCGTCGGGGGTGGGCTGGATACCGCGGTTACTCCGCAGGAAGAGTTGAGTTCCAAGCTCGGCCTCCAGCTCCTTGATTGCGGAGGACAGGGTGGACTGAGAGATGTAAAGGGCCTTGGCGGCCGCAGAAAACGAACCGTGCTCCGCCACTGCAACCACATATTTTAGATTTTGAAGCGTCACAGAGGTCACCTCCCAATGGGCGTTTAATCCCTCATATAGGAAAAGTTCTCAATCAGTTCCCGGGTATAGGGGTGGGTAGGGGCATTCAGTACGGCCTCTGTCTCCCCTTGTTCCAGCAGCTTTCCCCGGTACATGATGCCAATCCGGCTGCTCGCGTGGCGCAGCAGATCGAGGTCGTGGGAGATGAGAAGATACGATACTCCGGTTCGGAGCTGAACCTGGTGTAGCAGATCCATGATCTGGGCCTGTACCGACACATCCAGCATAGAAGTGGGCTCATCCAGTACAATAAACTCAGGCTGGAGCAGCATGATGCGTGCCAGCACAATGCGCTGGATCTGGCCGCCGCTGACTTGGGAGGCCCGGCGCTCCAGCAGCTCCGGCTGAATGCCATAGGGCTCGATATGGGCGCGAATTATTTCATCCATATCCTGCTTGCCGGGCAGATCGTGGAGCAGAAAGGGCTCCCGCAGACTGTCCAGCACTGTCATCCGCGGATTTAGCGAAGTGTCCGGGTGCTGAAAAAGCATCTGAATGCGCCGGCGGTAGGGGAGCATCTTTCGCTGAGGAATGTCCAAGAGGTCCGTCCCGTCATAGAGAACTGTCCCGGAGGAGGCCGGGAGAAGCCGGGTAATCATCCGACCCAAAGTGGATTTGCCACAACCGGACTCCCCCATCAGCCCATAAGTTTGTCCGGGCCCGATGGCGAGGGAAACATCGTCCACCGCCTTGTGGGTGCGTCCGCGAAGGCGGTTGGAGTGAAAACTTTTTGAGAGGTGCTGGACTTCAAGCGTAGCGATGGCAACACACGCTCCCTTCTCCACAGGGGATGGATTTCGGCTCTGTATGCCGGCAACGAGCCTCCGCGTAAGGGCACCGGGGATGGAATACGCAGCCGGAGGGCTGGTCGGTAAAGGCGGGAGAAAAGCCCGCCATAGGCTTCATGCCCAGGTGGGGCAGCGAGGCGATAAGCCCCTGGGTATAGGGGTGCCTAGGGTGCTCAAACAGTTCCCGCGCCGCGTTGGTCTCCAGGACACGGCCGCAGTACATGACAACGATACGCTCGCAGAATTTGCGGGCCAGCAGAAGGTCGTGGGTAATGACGATAAAGCCGACGCGGTACTGGTCCCGTACCATACAGAAGGTGTCGTAAACCTGATTGCGCACCACTGCATCCAGTCCCTTGGTGGGCTCATCTGCGATCAGCCATTGCGGACGTGCAGCCACAGCGATGGCTGTCAGTACACGCTGGCGCATGCCACCGGAGAGCTCGAAGGGGTAGGCACCTGCAATCTGCTTCGGGTCGGAAAAGGCCATCTGCCTGAGAAGCTCCAGCGTGAGTCTCCGGCAGTCTGGGGTACTTTTTCCAGCCAGACGGAAGACCTCCTCGATCTGGCGTCCCACCCGCACGCTGGGATTCAATGAGGTGGCCGGGTTCTGAGCCACCAGAGCAATCTCTCTGCCGCGGACTGTGCACAGCTCCCGCTCGGACAGGGCAGTGAGCTCCCGCTCTCCCAAAAAGATCTGTCCGGTGACAGAGGCGTTGGACTGAAGCAGTCCGAGAATAGACAGGCCCAGCACAGACTTGCCGCTGCCCGTCTCTCCAATGATGCCGGTGACCTGTCGCTCCGAAAATGCGAGGGAGACATGGTTGACGGCGGGAATATCACCCGAACGGGTAGCAAAGCGGACGCAGAGGTCCTTTGTATACAGTTCCATGTGCGTCCTCCCTTTACAGCATGCGGGCCGCGCCGTCATCGTGGTCAAGGCAGTCCCGGAGATAATCAGCAATCAAGTTGATGCTCAGGCAGAACAGAGTCAGGCAGGCCGCAGGGGCCAGTAGAACAAGAAAATCCTTCACATAGTAGAGCTTGGCGTCGTTAATCATGATCCCCCAGTCCGCTGCGGGTGCCCGCAGGCCCAGGCCCAGGTAGCTCATGGCGGCCACGGTGAGCACCGTAGAGCCGATCCGTGTGGCGATTAGAACCAGCAGAGGGAGCAAGATATTGGGCAGGATATGGCGCCGCATGATATAGAAGCTCCCGCCGCCCATGGCCCGTGCGCCCTCGATATAGTGCAGCTCGCGGATCTCCAGAACTTGATTGCGCACAATACGGGAGAATCCAGCCCAGGAGCTGACCACAATGGCGATCAGCAGACTGCGCATACCGGGGCCCAGCAGTCCCAGGATGGCGACCACAAAAGCGGCGCTGGGGATTCCTTGGAAGATATTGACCACAGCCTGAATCAGTTGATCTATCCATCCCCCCAGATAACCGGACACCAGGCCGATAGTCATGCCCAGCAACAGAGTGCATCCGGTGGCGAAGAAAGCGATGAACACAGAAGAGCGGCTGCCGTAGATAAGCCGGCTCAGCAGATCACGGCCGATATGGTCGGTACCCAGCCAGTGTTCAGTGGAGGGGGCGGCAAGGCCGTTGGCCATATCCACCGCGTTGGGGTCGCAGGGTGCCAGAAAATCAGCAAAGACCCCTACCAGCAGGAAAAGAACAAGCACAGTTAGTGAAAGGATGAACAAGACTTTTTTACCACGCATGCTCAGCCCCCCAATCGAATCTGCGGGTTCAGCCAGGCGCAGATCAGGTCGGCCAGCAGGCAGACCAGAACAAAGACAACACCGGTAAAAAGCACATAGCCCTGTATGGCGATATAGTCCCGATTATTGATGGCGGTGAGGGCGTAGCTTCCGATTCCTGGGACGGAAAATACGCTCTCCGTGATCATGGAGCCTCCCAGAAGACCGCCGAAGGTATTGGCGATATAAGTAATGGAGGGAACTAGAGAATTTCGCAGTGCATGACGGGAAATGAGCTGGCCCCTCCGCAGGCCCTTGGCCTGGGCGGTCAGAATGTAATTCTTGCTAAGCTCCCCCAGAATGGAAGAGCGAAGCAGCCGGATAACCACACAGGCCGAGCCGATGGAAATAGCAAGACAGGGCATGAGGAAGCAGGACAGTGTCTCCGCGCCGCTGGTGGGCAAGATACGCAGCTTTTGGGCGAACAGCCAGATCATAAAATAGGCTAGGCAGAAACCAGGAATAGACATCAGAAACACCAGTAAAACTCGCCCGAGCAGGTCAATGAATTTGTCCCGGAACAGTGTAAGCAGCAGGCCGCCAGCAAGCCCCACCACAGTAATGACCAGCAACGCCATTCCGCTCAGCAGGAGGGTGTTGGGCAGCAGCCGGAGAATCTCACCCAGCACCGGCTTGTCGTCAATATAGGATTCCCCTAGATCACCGTGGGCTGCGTTCCAGATCCAGCGCCCGTATTGCACCAAAATGGGATCATCTAACCCCATTTCCGCCCGGAGCTCCTGGATTTCCTCCTCAGTGGGGATATAGTTGGGATCGGCGCTGGCCCGATTGGTAGCGGGGTCTCCCCGTGCAACCAGCCCCAGACCGAAGGCCAGAAAGGTGATGCCGACCAGAATGGGAATTGTCCACAATATTTTTTTTGCGGTATAGCGCAGGGTTTGATTCAATGAAATTCCTCCCTTGAAAAACACCGCGCCAAAGCACAGCTTTGGCGCGGTGTGGCGGTTACTGCGCGTTCACCCAGGAAAGATGACTCAGATCCAAATGGTCACTGAAATCCTCGTAGCCTGTAATCTGCTCCTGATTGTAGATGAGGTTGCTGGTGTCGTAGAACAGAGGAATAACAGGCAACTCAGTGTTGGCAATCTCCTGGAGCTCCACGGCCAACTCATGGAAACGGTCGTCGTCCAGGGTGGTCTTCATCTCGGCCAGCAGCTCGTCCACGTGGGGGTTGCTGTAGGCCAAATGCTGGGATTTATTGTAAGACCCTTCGCTGCTCATATAGATATCCAGGAAGTGGTAGGCATTGAGGTTGGACATACCATGAGTCATGAAGTTTGCCCCCAGTTCACCGGCCTTGGACATCTCAGAGTAAGTAGAGGAGTCAATCACATTCACGGTGGCATCGATACCGATCTGGGAAAGCTGGGACTGGATATACTCCATCATCTCCTTATAAGGGCCGCGGTCCAGATACAGAGAGCGGGTATACATATCCAACGGAAGGCGCTCGTCCCCCAGCACCTCACGGGCCAGCTCCTTGGCCTTGTCCATATCATACTCTACGGGCAGTTCTACCCAGTCGGGGCACATACGGTTAATCAGGTTCTGCGTTGGCATGGCATAGCCGCCCCAGAGCTGGTCCACAATAAGCTGACGGTCAATGGCCAGACTTACCGCCTGACGCAAACGCATGTCGGAAAATTTGGTGCCCTCACCCTTAAGAAGCATTATATGGGTAATATTGGAGGTCTGCACCGCCATGGCAAAGCGGTCATCCTTGAGAAGCTCGTCCCCCAGGGCGGCAGGCATAGCCCCGAGGTCCAGCACCCCCATGACCTCCTCGCTGTCCAAGGCGGCATAGCGGGCCTGAGGGTCAGTGATGATGCGCACGCGGATATTCTTTGTTTTGGCGGGCTCTCCCCAGTAGCCGTCAAAAGCAGTGATATCAACGTACTCATCCTCTTTGATATCCTTGATAATATAGGGGCCAGTGCCGACAGGCTGCTCAGTGAAGTACCCGGTTTCCGTGTCCCAGGAGCCGGGGTAGAAAATACAGCTTGCAGTGTCCTTCATGTTAAATAACAGCCGGGGGATGGGGTCGGTAAAGCTGACATTGACGGTGTAGTCGTCGACCTTCTCACAGCCAATGAGGCCGGGGTAGAGCTCGTCCACCTTGAATGTAGTATACTGGGAATAGCCGCTCTCCATGAGCTTGTAACGGTTGAAGTTCTCCACCACGATATCAGCGTTGAAGTCCTCTCCATTCTGGAACTTAACGCCCTGCCGAAGGTGGAACGTCCAAACAGTGGCGTCTTCGTTGCGCTCCCAGCTCTCAGCCAGCACCCCCATGGGGTTTCCGCTCTCATCCACGGAGATCAGCGGTTCCCATGCACCCAGGAGCTTGTGGGAGAAATAGACATCCTCCAGACCAGGGGCCAGAGTACGGGCACCAGCCAAAACGATCATATCGTCTGCGGTGTGACCGGCGGATGCGGGTTCCGCGCTGGGGGAGGGGGCAGTTGAGGGGCTCTCTTGGGTGGCGGGGCTGCCGCAGGCCACCAGAGACAGGGCAAGTGCCGCGCTCAGCAGCGCAGCAGTCAGGCGTTTTTTCAGATTCATAGAATCCTCCTTCTTTCGGTCCAACTTATATCTGGAAACGCGCAAGTCCTGCGGATGCAGAAAATGTGCCGGTTCCACGGCCGTCTTCCAGAGTCAGACCCCATAAGAGGAAAAAAAGCAGACCATTAAAGGTCCGCTTCGCACAAACAGCGTTTCCGGGTTTCCAGCGGAAATCACCTGTCCCATTTGTGTCGAGAGGCCTTGACCGGAAGCATCAACATACTTCATCAAGCAGGTTTCCTGGCTCACAGATCGCCGCACTGACACGCCTTCTCGTGTAATTTACACAATGGCATATGTGAAAGTGCTCCCTGTTCACAGTGACCGGATCGCTCGGGACTTCCACCCGATTCCCTTTTCTCCGCTGAAACGCACAAACAAAGCGGACACTTGACGAAAAACAATATTTTATTGTGGATATTATCATAGCAATCTTTCCCACGGAAGTCAAGCAGATCCCCCAGGGAAGCCGCAGGCACGGGCAGATCTGCTATCGGAAAAACCAATATTCAATAAGGGAAAATGGAAATAGTGGAAGATGTCTCCGCTGTGATATAATTAAAAATTACAGACAACATGCAAGGGAGGCGCAGAAAGTCAAGATGTTGCGTATTGCGTTTTACGGAAAAGGTGGGATCGGGAAGTCCACCGTGGCCGCCCATCTCTCCGCGGCCTTTGCCCGAACGGGGAAACGGGTGCTTCACATCGGCTGTGACCCCAAGGCGGACTCTACCCGCTGCCTGACGTCGGGACGAATCCCAACTGTGCTGGAGACTCTGGGGAGGTCGGAGGAGCTTCTAGCCCGGGAGCAGCTTGTCTTTCCCGGGGCGTTCGGCGTCTCCTGTGTGGAGGCAGGAGGTCCCCAGGCCGGCGCGGGGTGCGCCGGCCTGGGCATCACCGCCATGGCGGACGAGCTCAACCGGCTCGGCATTCTGGAGGAGCCCTGGGACGTGGTGGTGTACGATGTCCTGGGCGATGTGGTATGCGGAGGGTTCGCAGTGCCCATGCGAAAACATTTTGTAGACCGGGTATACCTGATCACCTCTGCCGATTTCATGGCGCTCTACGCCGCCAACAACATCATGCGCGGAGTCGCCCGCTATTCCGGCGCCGCTCCCCTGTTGGGCGGGCTGATCCAAAACCGCAGCCACGGAGCGGGAGAGGATGCCTTGGTACGCTCCTTCGCAGAGCAATCCGGGACCAGAGTCGTCGGTATCCTGCCGGAAGACCGCCAGCTCCGAAGAGCGGATTATCTGCATACCACCGTACACCATCTGGAACCGGACGGGGCGGCGGCCATGCGCTTTCTGGAACTGGCCCAGCGGCTCTGGGATACCCAGCCCACCAGCCCCCGGCCACTGGGGGACGAGGCACTGGAGGCATTCTGCCGCCGGGCAGCAGAACAGGAGGTGGAGGGGCTTGCGTGACGCCTGCCGTGTGGAAGCCTATTCGGCGGAGGGGGGCGGGAAGCATTTTATGACCCTTCCGGAACGCATTTGGCAAAGGGGGGATCTTCTCCTGGCGGCTGCCGGTTCTCTGGCCTGTGTGCGGACGCTTTACCTGCGCGCGGCAGAGCTGGGGAAGCTTCACCAATTCCTGCCCTGCCCGCTGACGAGGGCGGACTACGCCGCCGGCCAGGCAGCGGAGCATCTGGCAGCCAGGCTTCGGGAGGCCGCACGCCGCCCCGGCGTAGGCGGGGTCGTGCTCTACGCCTCCTGTGCCGAGGTGCTGACGCAATGCGATCTGGAACAGGTTGCGGAGCAGGCTGGCCTTCCCGTCCGGATTCTGCTGCGGGGGCCTCTGGTGGCCCGCACCCGGAATGCCGTGGCAGAGTTGGAGCAAATTCTGTCCACCTTTCCCCCGCCTGTGGGGGAAATTCCCCGGGGCAGCGCGCCGCTGCCCGTTCTGCCGCCGGATTTCAGCGGAGTGGCGTCCCTTCTCCAGAGCTGGGACGCCTACCCCTTTCTGTTGACTGCCGGAGGATGCACCGGATGTCTGACACTGGGGGACGACGCCACCGCCGGACTGCGTCTGGAACATTCACGGTTTGATGATCTGGAGCTGGCCGCGGGCTGCGAGGCAGCGGCAGTCAACGGAATTGCGAGAGGCTTTGCGCACAGCGGCCGCGCTTTCTGCGGCCTTATGGGGAGTGCAATTCCCGAACTGCTCGGCATGGACTATACCGGGATACAGGAGAGTCTGGCCGAGCGGGGGGTCCCGGTACTCAGGTTCCCCTGCACCGGATTTGAGTCCGCACCAGTGGGCGTGGACCGGGCCCTGCGGAATCTGGCCACTTGGAGGCGCCCGGAGGGGCGTGACAACCAGAGGATCTCTATTCTGGGCTATTCCGATCTCGCGCTGGGCTCCAGACAGCCGCTGCGCCTCGGGGCGGAGGCTTTGACCACCCGGGGGTATCAGGTCTGTGTCTGGGGGGAGGAAGGTTTTGGGGGCGGAGAGCTCCGGTCTGCGCCGGCCCTGAACTGGGTGGTGACGGCCGAAGGATTGGGGGCGGCACGGCAAATGGAGGCCGACTATGGAATCCCCTATTTCTGCGGCCTGCCGCTGGAACGCTATGGACTGGAGCGATGGCTGTCCCGTTTCTCCACGGCGGCAAAGGGGGCCCCGCCAGAGAAGCCGGTGGAACATGAAACAGGGAACCGCACCCTTCTCCTGATCGGAGCGCCCATTGCAACGGAAGGACTGGCCTGGGCGATCCGGGGGGAATATCCGAATTGCCGGATCCTCCGCGCCTTCTATGCCCCCTACCGGACTTTAAAGGAGCTTTACCGGCCCTTTCTCACCGCAGATACGCTTCTGTTTGGCGATCCGGCGGAGCTGGCCGCTTGGGCGACGCCCGATGTCCTGCTGGCAGATCCCCTCTTTTTCCCCTCCCTGCGGCCGTGGTTTCCACGGGCGGAGCTTCTGGCCTGTCCAGAGCCCGGAGTGTGCGGCAGGGGTGGACTGCCCGCACGGTGGCTGGAGGATGTGGCGTGTGTGATGTCGGCTATTGGAAAAAGTCATACCTGGTAATGGAAAAATGCACTTCTCCCGGTGGTTGCCGGATGGCGGCCGACGTGCTATACTGTAATCACAAAGTTCAATATAGAAAAGGCATTGGAGCATTTCATGGAAACCGGTGAAAGTCCGGTACGGTGCCGCCACTGTGAGATGGAGCATCCCCCACAATGACACTGAGCCGACAGGCTTGGGAAGTCGGGGTGATGCGGAGAAGTCGAGTCAGGATACTTAAATGCTCCGGGACACCTGGTATCTAACGAGCCATTAGATGAGGGTGCCGCGGGTTGCTCTGCGCTTTTTGCGGTACGCTTCTTTTGGAACACCTTCTCTTGTTCAGATACAGGAGAAGGTGTTTATTTTTGCCGGGGAGCAGGACCGGGACGTCCGCCCTGGCCTCAGGCCCCCTGGACAGAGAATTTAAATTGGAACAGGAAAGGAATGGTACTTATGAAACGACATTTACACCGCCTCGGGGCGGCCGCCGTGTCCGGCGCGCTTCTGGCCTCCCTGCTGACTGCCTGTGGAGGGGGGATCACCGCGGAGACCCCGTCTGTTGTACCGGAATCCCCCGCACAGCAGACGGAGCAGGCTGTGGCGGAAACCCGCACCGTGACGGATGCGGCGGGCAACGTGGTGGAGGTTCCGGCGGAGCTCAGCCGCATCGCGGTTACCCCGCTGCCCTGGTCCTCCGTGATCTATGCCATCGACGGCACCTCTGAGCACATGGTCTCCATCAACCCCGGCGCCATGACCGCCTATACCAACTGTTTTTTCTCCAAGCTGGACAGCGGTTATGCGGAGCTGGACACCACCAGCATCGGCTCCGACTTCTCCATCAACATGGAGGAAATGGTCAGCCGAGGCGTCCAGGCTGTGGTGATCTGGGACTATCAGACCGAGGAAGCGGAACAGCTCAAGGCGCTGGGCATCACGCCGGTTATGGTGAAGAACGAGACCACCGAGGATCTCCAGGCCAGCTTTACCGCCATTGGTCAGATGTTGGGCAAGGAGGAGCGGGCCGAGCAGTTCAACACACTTTATACCGAGGCGTATGAATATCTGCAGTCCTTCCAGGAGCAGGTGAATGCCGCGGACAAGCCCAAGGTGCTCTATCTGCGCAATGCCGAGCTGAAGCTGCAGGGCAACGACATGTTTATCGCGGAGGCCCTGGAGCTGGCAGGTGCAGACAATGTGGCCGCCGATCTGTCCAGCATCACCATGGAGGAGATCCTGGCCATTGACCCTGATATCATTCTGATGAGCAATTTCGACTCCTTTACACCGGCGGATCTGTACGAGAACAGGCTGGATGGACAGGACTGGAGCCAGGTATCCGCCGTACTCAATCACCGCGTCTATAAGACCCCCATGGGTATCTACCGCTGGGACGCCCCGGGCGTGGAGACTCCGTTGATGATGCGCTGGCTGGCCCAACTGATTCAGCCGGAAATTTTTGCCGAGATCGATATCGAGCAGGACACCAGGGCCTTTTTCCAGGACTATTTCGGCTACAGCCTGACGGATGAAGACCTGGCCCAGATCTTTGCCGCCGATGCCAATGCGGACAGCCAGTAACCCAGCCCCGGCCCTGGAGCAAACACCCCGCCGGCCCTGCTCCTTTCCGGTTCTGTTTCTGGGATGTCTGGCCGCGCTGCTCATCCTGACCATCCTGGCCATCGGAGTAGGGCGCTATGCCATCTCCCCGGCGACCGTGGTGCGGGTGCTCCTCTCCAGATTCCTGCCCATCCCGGCCACCTGGGAGGGACAGGCGGAGAGCGTCATTTTTACCCTGCGTCTGCCCCGCATACTGGCTGCCCTGCTGGTGGGGAGCGCCCTCTCCCTCTCTGGAGCGGCCTACCAGGGGGTCTTTAAAAACCCCCTGGTGGCGCCCGACATGCTGGGCGTTTCGGCTGGCGCCTGTGTGGGTGCCTCGGTTGGAATCCTGATGAACGCCGGCGGAGTGGGAATTCAGGCCGGAGCGCTCCTGGGCGGCCTGGCTGCCGTGCTGCTGGCCATCGCCATCCCAAAGGTCATCAAGAATCAATCCATGATGACCCTGGTGCTGGCAGGCGTGATTATCAGCGGGCTGATGAACGCTATTCTGGGCCTGCTGAAATATCTGGCCGACCCGGAGACGCAGCTCGCCTCCATCACGCACTGGCAGCTTGGCAGCCTGGCGACTGCAGTGTGGCGGGATGTGTTCACCATGGGACCACCGATTTTGGCTGCAATCATAATTCTCCTGCTGATGCGGTGGCGGATCAACATCCTCTCTCTGGGCGAGAATGAGGCCAAGTCGCTTGGCATGGATATTCGGCGTGCCCGTGGGATCATCATTTTCTGTGCCACGATGCTCACCGCCTGTGCCGTCTGCACCAGCGGAACGATCGGCTGGATCGGGCTGGTAATCCCCCATTTTGGGCGGATGATGGTGGGGCCGGACAACCGCAAGCTGATCCCCCTATCCGCGGTACTGGGGGCTGCGTTCCTTCTGCTGATTGATACCCTGGCTCGGGTGCTCACCAGCGCGGAGCTCCCATTGAGCATCCTGACCGGACTTATCGGGGCCCCTTTTTATTTCTATCTCCTGTTGAAACAAAGGATGAAGCTGTCATGATTCTGGAAGTAGAACATCTGTCCTTCGCCTACCGGCCGGAACGCCCCCTGTTTTATGACGTGAGCTTCGCCTTTGAGCAGGGACAGGTTCTCTCTATTCTGGGGGCAAACGGAGCGGGCAAGTCTACCCTCCTCAACTGTATTGCAAATCTGCTGCTCCCTCAGCAGGGGGAAATCCGTCTCCACGGGACGCCTCTCTCTCGGCTGGAACTGCGGGAGATTTCCAGAATCATCGGCTATGTTCCCCAGAGCCACACCCCCGCTTATGATTATACAGTACGGGATTTTGTAGTCATGGGCCGGGCCCCTCACCTGGGAACCTTCCAGCAGCCTGGACGTGCGGACTATGACCTGGTGGACGCCACGCTGGAGGAGATGGGCCTGCTCCCGCTGGCCAACCGGCCCTATACGGAGCTCAGCGGCGGGGAACGCCAGCAGGTAACCATCGCCCGGGTAATCGTTCAGCAGCCGGAGCTGATCCTGCTGGACGAGCCCACCAACCATCTGGATTACGGCAATCAGCTCCGGGCACTCTCCATGGTGCGCGCCCTGGTGAAGCGGGGCTTCGGCGTCATTATGACCAGCCACAATCCCGACCATGTGCTTCTGCTGGGCGGGCAGGTTGGTATTCTGGGGAATGACGGCCGTTTTCTGGTCGGCAATGCAGAGGAGGTTATGACGGAGGAGCGGCTTCGTGCGCTCTACCGCAGCGACCTCTACTTAACCTATGTGGAGCGGGTGGGGAGAAAAGTCTGTATCCCCGGCCGCTTGAAATCGGATGAATAGGAGGGTAAGATGGAGTCGATCGAGGTTTTGGAGGAGGGGAAGCTTCTCTCCTTCCGATTCGATGAGATGCTGAACTATCACGGCCCCGGTTTCCCGGGTGGCGTGGCCCACGGATTTAAGGTCATGCAGAGGGCGTTTCCGCTGCTGGACGACGGGAACCTGCTGGAGCGCAGGGAGATCTCGTTCGTGACGGCTTTTCCAGGGCCGGGGGCGCGGGATGCCTTTGAGCTAGTCACCCGCTGCCTTACGGACGGCAGGTATGTGGTGGACAAGGAGCTCCCCGAGGCGGCGAACGAGCTGGAGAGTCCCGGCGGGCGCTATTACTTCCGGTTGAGCTACCGCGGGCGTTCCGTCGCAGTCACGCTCCGCCCCGGCTACGTGCGGGAGGAATTCATTCAACTGGCCCGCAAGATGGGGCGCACGGAGGCGGAGGAGCGTGCGCTTGCCGGAATGAAACGCGACATGGCCGCCCGCCTGATGGCGGCCAAAGCGGAGGATATTTATCGAGCTGAGCGGCTTTAAGTGAAGTCGAACGTAAAAACATGCGCCATGGAGATTCCCGAAAGGGCCTATGGCGCATGTTTTTACTTCGTAATTTAATGGGACACACCGTAAAAGGATGCTACAGGCAGATATGTAAACGGAGCGCAGAGCAGGATTGGAATGTCACCTTAGTGAAGGTAAGAGCCCTATCTGTTGTCATCTCGCTTCTCTTGATGCCGTTCGGCCTGCATCAGCAGACAAAGACAATCGTTTTTCGTTTAAGCTCAGGGACATCTACCAAGACGGATTCCACCCCAAAAACTGTCCGGATCAGGTCCGGTTCCAAAATGGTTTCCGGTGTTCCCTCGGCCACAACTGCGCCACGGCTCATAACATAGAGGTAATCACAATAGTCGATAGCTAAGTTGAGATCGTGCATAGCCGCAAAGACCTCGATACCCAGGCTCTTTACAACTCGGAGGATCTGGAGCTGATATTGAATATCCAGATGGTTCGTGGGCTCATCCAGGATCAAAGCCTCCGGCTGCTGGGTGAGGGCCCGCGCCATCAAAACCCGCTGGCGTTCGCCGCCGGAGAGCGTGTTGAATTTGCGGTTAGCCATTCCCTCCATTCCAACCAGCTCCAGCGCCTTCCAGGCTAATGCATAGTCCTCGTCGTTGTCTGTCTCCATCAGCTTCTTGTGGGGAGTACGTCCCATGAGGACAACCTCCTCATTGCTATCAAATCGGATTAAGTCCGAGACAGCTCATCAGTCAGTTCAGCTTGTCCTACCTTTACTCGGTAACAGTTCGAGGTAATCCCCCCGCTCTCCCGAAATCTTGCCTGTTTCTCCACCCGGCCCTGGCGGATTAGCTCCGTCAGGGCCCGTTTTATGGTCGAACGGGAGAGGCTCAGATCTTTTGCCATAGTGCCAATAGCGTACCAGCTCTCGCCGTCCTTGTTTGCTCGGTCGTGGAGGTAGACCAGCACCTGCTTGGCCCTGGCGTTCAGCTCCGGGTCATTGTAGATCTCGTTGAAGTAGCTCATTTCTGTTTCTGTTCCTTTCCCATATGATAATTGACTGTCCCTGCCCGGAGGGGAAACGCCCGGTAGATTGCGCTGGTCAACTCCTCCTTGCTGGCGTAGTACACCTTCCGGGCTGCCCGCTGGGGCACCTGGTAGGGCTCCCCAAAAGTGATCCCCCACTCCAGGAACAGCCGCAGGCGGGTCTGCATGGGATGAGTCCCGGTTTTCATGACGATGAAGTGTCCCTTGGGGATGGACTTGAGCTCGTCCGGGGTCATGAGGGGCCGCTCGATCATCTGGAGGCTCTGGCTGGTATCGTTCTTCCCCCGGGAGATGGAACCGCTCATCACGGTGCGGCTGCCCAGGGCCTTGGACAGCACCTCGGCGGTTTGGCTGTTTGGGGCAAAGCCTCCGAAGATGGTGTCCTGCACATTGTCCATGATGATCTCCGCCCCTTCCTTGCCGTAGTTTTTCTCAATTTGGGCAATGCTCTGGATGATGGGTACCAGGGTCATCTGCCTGGAGCGGCCGGCCGAGAACAGGGGCAGGATGTCGAAGGCGGGCATGGTGCCCAGCTCGTCACAGAAGAATACCACCCGGTTGGGCAGCTTCCCGTCGTGCTCATCCGCCACGGAGAACAACTCCCGGCTCAGGGTCTGGATCATCAGCCCAGCCATGAAATTTTTCGTGTCATCTTCCTCTGGTAAAATCAGGAATATCGCGGATCTCTTCGAGGCAAAGCTCTCGGCGTCTATGGCGCTATCGAAGCAGAGCACCTGCTCCAGCTCCGAGTCCAGGAAGGTATTTAGCCGGGAGAGCACGGTGGACATGACGGAGGCCATGGACTGCTCGGCGGCGGTGAGGGCGGAGCCGGAGAACCACTTGGCCTTGTGCTCCTCCGGCAGGCGGTCCATGAGGAGCTGGAACTCGTTCTTGCCCGGCAGGATGCTGGGGGCTATCAGTTCCTGCACCAGCTTGAACACGGACACAATGTGCCGCCGCTCCCGCAGCTCACCATGGATCCTTTTGGGCGGCAAATATTCCGCTAGTAAGAGGGTCACAGCGGTAAGCACGCCCTCAGCTGCATCATAAAAATATTGATTTTGTGCGAAGTTCTCCCCGTCTGGGTTGATGATGGTCTTGGAGAGGATTTTGGCGTACTTCTCCGCCTTGGCCCGGGCAGCCAGGTTGGTGGGATCTTTCCGGCAGACATCCATATAGTGGTTGATCAGGGTGAGCAGGTTGTAGCCGTCGGAGCGGGTGGGGTTCCGAAGATCCACCACCGATACCTGGTAGCCGTAGCAGTCCCGGGCTATGGCGCCGTAGTTCCGGGCCAGATCTCCCTTCGTGTCACTTGAGAAAAAACTCATACCGCTGGCACATGCGTACTCGATATTGGGGTACAGGAAATATGCAGTCTTGCCCACGCCGGAGGCGCCGATCATGAGGCAATGGATGTCGTCACAGTCCACCAGGGCCCGGATCCCACCGTGCTTCCACAGCTTCTCTGGGATGAGCGGATGGACGGTCTTCCCAAGCAAAGAGAACTCCGGCGGAGCCGGGAGCTTTCCCACACAGCCCAGCACCAACCCCTGTGCGTCCGGGAGCTGCTCCCCCTTCCGCCACAGCGCGGGCTGGAAGGGCACGGAACGGAAGGTCTTCCTCACCTCCGCCGGTGTGGCCCAGCGGGCGGTTCCGTGCTGGCCGTCGCCCACGTCCTTGCTCTTGATGCTGTCCAGGCTGCCCCGGCTGGAGAAGGCGGCGATGGCCGCCAGGGCTCCGAATACTGCTGCCAACAGGAGAATCAGCGTCCAGGTATCGTTACTCACGTGTATATCTCCCTCTTTCTGGTCATTCTCTGTGTTTGATCTATCTTCCAGTGTGACCTTCTTTGGTGGGCCAGGATGAACCGGGGCCCGGTCCAGCGGCAGGGCGCACCACCCCCTTGGCGGGCATGGTACGATTTCGGCACGGGGATGGGGCTACATGCTCTGCCCCATAGTCATGGCAGGGCCAGCCATGGCCTGCCCCTGCACCAGATCGTCGTTCCAGTCCTTATGCACAGGGAGCAGGATGCCGCTGTGGTATCCTGCTTCCTGCAACTCTTCCTGGAGGCGCTTGGCCGCCGTCTGTCCGGGCTCGTCGTGATCCAGGCAGAGCACCACATCCCGGAGGCGGGTGTTCTGCTCCAGCATCCAATGCATGGCCTGGCCGCCGGTACCGCACAGGGCCACATAGCTGTGCTCCTGCCATCTGTCCGGGTACAGCGTGAGGAAGCTCAGCAGATCAATCGGGGCCTCAAACACATAGAGCAGGCCGTCCTGTCCCACGTGGCGGAAGCTGTACTGGGGCCTGCTGCCCTCCACGTTGACCTTGAAGGACTTACCCAGACTGTTGGTGCTCCGCTTATGGGCGTGGCGGGGGACGCCCTGCTCGTCTGTCCCCACAAAGACGCAGTTGTGATATTGGGCGTCCTCGTACAGCAGGCCGGCCCGGGCGAAGTGGGTGATAACCTTCCGGCTGATGTGGCGCTGCTTCATCAGGTAGGCGTACACCCGTCGCATATCGGTGTGGGGCGGCGGCAGGGCGAAGGGCTTGAGCGGCTCCTCCCGCTTTGGCTGCGCGGCGGGATATGCCTCCCCCAATTCATTCCCCAGCAGGAGCTCCATGGCCTCCTGATAGGTTGTTCCGTAGTAGTGCTGGACGAAGCTGACCGCGTGGCCGCCCCGCCGGGCAATATGGTCGTACCATTCGCTGCCCCGGACAGTAATATGACGGATCCTGGCCAGCCGGGACTCCCGCCCAGCGCGGAGCAGCTTCTCGCCCCGCCGCCGCAGGAACTCCTCCAGATCAACGGAGTTGGCCTGCTCCTTCTGTTCAGAGGTAAAGTGGATATAGGTTCCCGTGAGAAATCACCTCGGTTTTGGTTGCTGTCTTTCCCTGGATTGTGTAAAATAAAAGAAACAGAATTTGACTGTGCCAGGAGGCTGACCATGAACAAGCAGGATGAGATTTTAACTGTCAGCCCAGAGCAGACCTACCACGCCATCCGCGGCTCCATTGTGACTGCCCAGCACTCCGTAGCCAAAGCGGTCAACTCCGCCATGGTGACCGCCTATTGGGAGATCGGAGAGCAGATCTACAAGGCGTGTGGAGAAAATGACCGGGCGGAGTATGGAAGCAGGCTCTTAGAATACCTCTCCGCAAAACTGACTGCTGAATTCGGAAAAGGCTTCAGTGTGCAGGGGCTCCGAAATATGCGCCAGTTCTATTGCACGTTCCCAATTCGCTCCACACTGTGGAGCGAATTGAGCTGGTCCCACTACCGCCTGCTGATGCGTATATCAGACGAGAAGGCACGCGCATTCTATGCGGAGGAGTGTGCCAAATCAGCCTGGAGTGTGCGCCAGCTGGAGCGCCAGATCAACACCATGTACTACCGGCGGATCCTGGCCAGCCAGGACAAGGCGTCTGTCGCTGCGGAAATTCAGCTCAGAGAGCCCAAGCCCGAATACGAGAAGATCATAAAGGATCCCTATGTCATGGAGTTCCTTCAGATCCAGCCGGATACCCATGTCTACGAGAGTGATCTGGAGCAGGCCCTTATTGATCACCTCCAGCAGTTCCTCCTGGAACTGGGCCGCGGTTTTTCCTTCGTCTCCCGCCAGAAGCGGTTTACTCTGGACGGGCAGAGTTTCTTTATTGACCTGGTGTTTTACAACTACATCCTCAAGTGCTTTGTGCTGATCGATCTGAAAACAGATACCCTGACCCACCAGGACATCGGCCAGATGCAGATGCATGTGAACTACTACACCCGTGAGATGATGAATGAAGGGGACAATCCGCCCATTGGCATTGTGCTGTGTGCGGAGAAAAACGACGCGGTGGTACGCTATACGCTGCCGGAAAACAACACCCAGATCTTCACCTCCAAGTACAAAACCTATCTGCCCACGGAGGATGAGTTGAAGCGGGAGCTTCGACTCGACTCCTTTCACAAGTTGGATGAATAGTTGAAGTTGGGGCTTGGACTGATCCGAGCCCCACTAGTTCATCCGCAGTTCCTCATGGTCATCCGCCTTATGTCCTAGGGCCATACGCTTCTCCCGGAGCATCCGGCGGCGCTTCTTGTCAATGTGCAGGCAAGCCTGGATGGCATCGGAGGCGGACTGCTCTCGGAAGATGCGGCCCATGTTGTGGAATAGCTGAAGGACACATCGGGCGGTATCCGCGTGGGATACCGCCCGATGTGTCTGTGTACGCTGGTGGTGCGTGACCTTCTGCTGTGGGTGATGTGCCCCATGCGGCATACCGGATTGTGCAGGCGGTGTGCCAGATGGGGTAAACCCGTGTACCACCTCATCTGTTGCAGGCGGCTCACGTCGCCCCAGCCGGAGCATCTCCCGTATGACCATGTTGCGCACGGCCTTGAACTCCTTCTGTTTGGAAAGAGGTAGGCGCTCCGGCAGCTGCTCAGAATAGGTGCGGCATACCTCCTCCCGCATCTGGTTCCACAGGTCATAGGCGGCGGCCACACGCTCGTCCTTTGCCAGCTCATCCACGATGGCGTCCACCAGCGCCTTAGTTTTGGGCTGCAGATAGCCGTACACCTTTTTACCCTTGGTGCTCTGCAGCCGCTGGGCCAGCTCCAGCACCAGCCGCTCCAGGGTTTCATTTTGGAACTGGCCGGTCTCCATCTGTGCAATCAGCCCTGCCATGGCGCGCTCCGCGTCCCGGCTTAGGGTGTCCCGGTATTCGGTTTTCTGTTCGTAGACGTGGAGCAAATCCTGTTGGAAAATCCGCCGGCCGAAAGCGGACTTCACCTGCTGGATGCCCTGCCTGGTGAGGTAGCCCTCCTTGGGATCGGAGGAGAACACCACCATGTGGATATGGACGCTGTCCTCCTTGCGGTGGAAGGCGGCGTACCAGCGCAGGTGCTCCAGCGGAATTTTATATCCTCTGGCAATCTCAGGCGCACAGGCGCACACCAGCTGTCTCCAGCTCTCCGCGTCGTTGTAGCCCAGCCGCTCCGCGTCCTCCCGGCGGATGGCCACCACAGGCATCCACACGCTGCCGGTGTGCTCCGCCACCTCCCGGACGGCCTGGGAGAGGTTGCGCACCTTGCCCTCGGTGTACCATAGGCCGTGCTCACCGTCCATCTGCACGCCGGGGCGGTGGGACACGTAGTCCAGGTAGTTCTCCATCCGGCTCATGGGCTCCGCGAAGTCCTCCTGCACCTGGCGGATGAAAGTATCGGCGTTTGCCTGGGTGGGTGTGTTGCGGTAGCCCTCGTACTCCAGCAGTTCCTCCGCGCCGGGGAAGTCCCGGAGCAGGCGCTGGATATAAGCCTGCTGCTTTTTTGTTGCAGGCTGGTTACTGTGCTCACCCCTGAGCACCTCCACGCCGGGGCGGGTGGCGATGTAGCGGGCCCGGTTGGACAGCTTGGCCGCATCCCTGCCGCCCTTCAAGTAGGGGGACATGAAGCGGATGCGGCTCATCCGTCAGGGTAGACCTGTCGCTGGAGATCTATGGCGTCGTCGAAGCGGATCTTCCCGTTGGTGCGCAGCACCTCGTCCACCGCGTAGGCCCGCAGCTCCCGGCGGTTCACCGGGTCTGCCCGGAAGTGGGCGGCCACGGTGTGGCCCATCATGTTCACCTCCACGCACAGCTTGAACAGCAAAGTGCGCAGCCGGTTCTCGTCATCTGCCAATGTACCCCGCAGGGTGTCCACCATGGCGCGGGAGAGGTACTCCGAGGTGTCCTCCGTGGCCAGGTAGCCCATGTAGAACCGCAGGGCCTTTTCGGCAAACTCCCCGCGGCTTTTGCAGTTGTCCTCCTCCAGCCAGCCGTCCATCCGGCGGACAATGCCCGGCTTGAGCCAGAGGGTGATTTTCAGCCTGTTTTCCTCGTCCATGCTTCCTCCTTGTTCACCACGGCGGCGCGAAAGGGCCTCAAGCCCTTGGGACGCCGTGCTTTTTCAAACACATCACCGCTCCGAATCCCGGAACGGGCCTTTACCGACGGCGGTACCCAAATCCGGGAAAAGCCCCGCACTGCGGGGCTTTGTGGCCTGAGCGCCGGGGCTCACCACGGCGCTCCTTTATCCTCGTACTAAAATCGAACGCCCCAAACCGGGGCGACACCGGCCCCAACGGGGCAGTTTTCTGGCTGGGCGGGGCCCTGGCCCACCCTCTGCCTGAAACCGGCACAAAGGGCGCACACGGGGCCGACGGCGTGCTCACAGTTGGGCCAGACTGGGGGCCTGGCGGGGCTGCGGTTCCTCCACCAGATACCGGGCCCGGAAATCGGCCAGCGCCATGCCGGTCTGCTCCAGGCAGCAGGCGTCCATCTTCTCCAGCAGCACCGTCTGCTCCGATTCGGTCAGCGGATACCGGAAGGCGAACTCATTGCCGTCTTCGCACATCAGGATGACGTCCAGTGCGGAGCATGGCCGGCCGACGTTCAGGTCATAGGCGGCGTACACGTTGAACCAGTCGTCGTTTTCCGCGGTCGCCACGTGGGTGCCAAAGACTGCGTCCGGGTCAAAGGTCACCGGTATATAGAACTGGAGCAGCCCATCGCACTCTGAGAGCTCATCCGCAAAACTCACCTTGTCCACGGGGATGCGGCGCTTCCCAGCCGTGAGCTCCGGCGGCTCCACCTCCTCCTGCACCAGCAGATGGTTGTACTGCTGTGCCAGTGTGCGGCCGGTACGGAGCTGGCAGCAGGCCTCCATCTCCCCGCGCAGGACGTCCCGCTCCGCCCTGTTAAGCGGATACAGGAACGGATGCGCCTTCTTTCCAAAATTCCGGCAGAGGGTTATTTCTATGTGGTCCGCCACATCCTGAAGCGCAAAATCATAGGCAGTATGGAGGTTCAGCCAGTCACACAGTGAACTGGTATCCAGCTCCGGACCAAACACCTCCTGCTGAACTTCTTTGCTGACACAGCCGAGCTGGAAATCCAGCGTGTGGCCGATGCGCAGGATCTCCTCCGGGAACACCAAATCCCCCTGCCGCAGATCCCTGCGGTGGGTCAGTACGGGAACACTCACAGGCTCATCCCTCCCAGTACAGGCCCATTCTGCTCCGGCGCGCTGTTTACCTGGGCCTGCTGTTCCGCCAGGCGGTCCAGGATCTCCTGGGCCTGCGTGTCCAGAAGGACGTTCTGTTTTGCCGCCCACGCCAGGTAGCCGTCCAGCTCCACGCCATTCTCCAGCAGGGCTTCCGCCGCTGACGACGCGTGCTTCCGCAGGCACGCATCCAGGGCTTCATAGTCATCCTGGCGCACCTGGAGCACAGACCGCAGCAGCTCCACCGCCATCCACTCGCTGCCCCTGGCGATCAGAGGCCGCAGAGCGGGCGCGGCGCTGCCCTGCGGCTGGAGCCCCTTCCGGGTCAGGTTGGTGAGGGCGTGCAGGTCACAGGCCCTGGCGGCATCATAGAGCAGACCGATGGGGGCGGCGGCAACCTGCTCTGGTGGAGCCCAGCGTATGAGATCCCTGGCCATGGCGGGGTTTTGCAGGTAGGCATACCGCAGCACCTCACCGGGCAGGGCAGGGAACGGATCGGTCACCTTGTCCATTGTCCGGTCCAGCATCGTCTGCACCCGCTGGAGGTCTCCGGTGTCCACCGCCCGTTTGCAGGCATCCAGCCAGACGTCCTCTGGGTAGGGTGACTTTGTCCCAAGCATCAGTTTGGCCATCCGTCTGCCCACTGGGCCTGGCCTGCCTGCCGCTGCGGCCAGCAGGCTGCCCCGCTCCTCCGGCTTCGTGATCTGGACTGCCAGGGAGGAAAAGGCATAGAGCTCCCCATCCCGGACGGCCAGCAGGGCCCGGTCCGCTGTGCTCATGCGCAGGGGGCGGGCGCCCACCTCGTCCATGTAGGCGGTGATGCTGCCCGCCATGCGGCGCAGGAGCTGTTCGGTACCCGTCATCTGCTCCTCCTGCCGCATCCGCTGTTCCAGCAGCGCGTCCATGAGCACCCGCTGTTCCTTCGGGCTGAGATGGTGCACCACGCCTTCCGCTTTTGTGCCGTCCTCCTGACTCTGGAATCTGGCATAAGCGCCGTGCTCACCGTGAAATGCCTTGGTGATGGCGGAGGAGATGAGGACCATCCGGTCCATATCGGCGCCGCTCTCGCCCAGGGTCTTGCCCGTGGCGAAGCTTTTGATCACAGGCTTGCCGTCCTCCCCATACCACTTCAGGTACACATCCAGGTAAATCCCCTCGCTGTCCCCGTAGTCCGTAGTGCAGAAGAGATCCGCATTCCTGGGGATCACCCTTCTGTCCTCCCAGTCGGCGTCCAGCAGAAAATACTCGTCCGGCAGATAGCCCATGCCCTCCAACCGGTGCTTCAGCTCCTCATAGACCTCCTGTCCAGTGCGGCCGCTCAGTTCAATGGTCTCCATCTGTCGCTTCCTCCTTCTGCATCTGTGTGACCTTGGATGCCGTCGGCCGCCGGGGCCGGTGCCTGTCCGGCCGGCACCGGGCGTCCAGATAGGCCCGGGTTTCGGCCGGGACGTAGGTTTCGTACAGCTCCTCCAGCGCCCGCTGGAGCTCCTTCTGAGGCGTGCGCTTGTTCTTGGCGGCCAGAAAATACCGGAGCGCGTCCAGCCGCTCCGGTTCCATGCTCACCGTCAGTTCTGTTTTTTCCATAGTCAGCTCATGCCTCCCATCGCCTGCATTGTGTTTTTCGGGGCCTCTGATGAAGCTGCCGGTGGCCCGTATT
This sequence comes from Pseudoflavonifractor hominis, assembly GCF_014288125.1. NCBI lineage: Bacteria > Bacillati > Bacillota > Clostridia > Eubacteriales > Oscillospiraceae > Pseudoflavonifractor > Pseudoflavonifractor hominis. Next base: position 149,603 of record NZ_JACOPR010000007.1, read on the forward strand.
GGGTGTTCCACCGGGCCTCTGCTTCACGCAGATACCGCTCCGCCAGCTCAGGGTGTTCACCCATCAGAGGCTGGACACAGGGGACGCCGTAGTGAGTCTCATGCAAGTCCAAATCATACCGCCCCAATACATAGTGAAGGGGAACATCGTCCATCGGGAAAAAACGTCCCTGTACGGAGCAGGTTTTGCGTTCCGGGTCAATGGACTGGATGACGCCGCCACGGAGGGCAAAGTCTCCAGGACCGCCATAGGGTTCTGTGGCGGCAAAGAGCACCGTGTCTCCCACGGACAGCTCCCTGGACAGCAAAGCGTCCCGCATCTGGTCGATCAGTGACTCGCGGCTTGTGGAGAGCAGCTTGGTCTCCGGAGCCAGCAGGGCCTGTGCCTGCCGGTAAAGTGACGCCGCCTGCTGCTCCGTCACCCCCGGCCTCCATGTACCATCTGTCCGGGTGATCCGTTCGTTGTCCGGCAGCCCCGCCGCCGTTTCATAGGCGGCAATAAGGCAAGCCGTATTCTGGATTGAGTTCATATTCTCTCACTCCTCGTATGATGTGGTTGGCAGGTAGTATCTGGGGTTTGTTCTCTGTCCATTGACGCGCACCTCGAAGTGGAGGTGGGGGCCGGTAGACCGGCCGGTGCTGCCGGACAGAGATATGATATCGCCGGCCTCCACCGTTTGGCCCACCCGCACCAGCAGTTGAGAGTTGTGGGCGTAGAGAGTGGACAGGCCGCTGCCGTGGTCGATCATCACATAGTAACCATAGCTGCTGTGGTACTGGGCGGCGGTGACGGTGCCGGGCAGGGCGGCCCGGACGGGGGTGCCGGTGGGTACCGCCAAATCCATGCCGGTGTGGCCCCGGGTCTCCCCGGTGAAGGGGTCTCTCCGGTAACCAAACTCCGAGGTAACACGGCTCTCCCACCCGGCACCAATGGGGGAGCAGAAGCCGTCCGCCCCGATGAAGGGCACGTCGGCGCCGGGGATCCAGCCCTCCGTGCCGGTGGACACGCCATACTTCACAATGTTGTAGACGCTGTCCGCATTGGCCTGCTGTTCCGGGCTAACCTCCGTCCCTGTAAGCCGCTGGAGGTTCTGCCAGATCTGCTGGAGATCTGAAATCGGGACGGCCATGGTATAAGTCTCCTGGGTCTCCACCTCATTACCCTCCTCATCCACGGTGGTCACCGTACGGGTGCGCTCCTCATAGGTGACAAAGCAATCCACAAAGGTCTGTCCGGCATGGGCTGCCGGGTCATCCGTGCCGAAGTACAGAGCGAAGAACACCGCCTTGACCCGGATGTCATCCAGGCCGTCCCCCTCCTCCATCTGCCCCTCCACGGCCTGCATGGCGGCATCCAGCAGGGCAAAGCTGTCCCGCATCTCCTGGATGTATGCCTGATACTCCGCCGGGGTTCCCTCCGGGACGGCCCCGCCGTGGAAGCACAGATCCACCACAGTGCGGTTGTGCTCCGCCCCTCCTGAGAAGGTGGTGCAGAAGAAGGCCAGAAGGAGAATGATGGGAGAGAGTACGGCTGTCAGCACCCACCCCACGGCTTTCCGGCTTTTTTCATTGGTAAGGATGGACGCGGCAGCCTTGACTAAGATGGCGGGGCTCATGTGATGCACCCCCCGCAGGAACAGGGCAGGTTGTCCTCCGGGAATACCTGGGGGAACGCCAGCTGCCCCTCGTCGTGCTCCAGAAAGTCCCGCCAGGCCCAGTTCCGGCCCAGCCCCTTGATCGTAACTAAATTAGGCCGTGCCCTGTCCTCCATGGCCAGGGCACGGCCTAACAGCTCCGGATATTTATGGTAGAGGGTGCGGATCTCCCGCCGCTTCATGCTGGGGCAGAAGAAGCAGGAGGACTTCCCCGGCAAGGGAAGCCCTGCCTCTTGGATGGCCTGGATACACCTGTCCCGGTCCCAGCCCCACTCCATGAGGGGGTATCCCTTCTGATATTTGCTGTCCGCTTCGTCACGCTCCCGCACCCGCTCCCGACGCTCCGGTTCCCCGGCATCATAGCCGATGAACTTGATCACCCGGCCGCCGCCAGCCCATACCGCCCGGCAGCGGGGATCGTGCCGGCAGAACTTCTCCTGGGGGAAGGCCTTGTGCTTGAGGGAGCACTTTTTGTGGCCATAGGCAATGGAGGGGAGGGAACCGGAGCGGAGGCACTCGTCCTCCAGTGTAAGCCGCCGGCCGGCCCGTGTGGTGTACCACACCCGGGTGATGGGCGGCATCCCGTGCTCCGCCAGCCACCGACCCATAATTTCCAGATAGGCATAGGTGTGGGGCTGTTCCCCGCCGGGGTCCGCGAAGAGGATGAGATCCACCGGGACGCTCCTCTGCCAAAGTCCCACCAGCATGGCGGTGCTGTCAGTCCCAGCGCCGTATCCCACCACGGTCATCCCCCGCCTCCTGTGATCAGCGCGTGCTTGTGGGGCGGGGCATGGACGTCCAGCAGGTTGCGGTCCGCGCCGGACTTGAACAGGCAGACGCCGTTATTGGGGGAACTGATCAGGTCGTACTCGGCGCTCTCCAGCTGGAGGTTATCCATGTAGAACTTCTTGTCCACCTTGCCGCCGTGAAAGAGGAACTGGTGGGTGGGGATGGCAAACAGGGGCCGGGTCAGCTCCCGCACCCCCTGGATATCGAAATCTTCCAGATTTTGACTGGATAGGATCAGGCCGGAATTGCGCTTTCGCACCCGCTTGAGGCAGTTGCGGATGTACTCGATGGTGGTCAGGTTGGACAGCCAGAGGTAGAGCTCGTCCAGGGTGGCTACGGTGTTGCCTTTGGTAAGGAGCTGGTCGCTGAGGTAGGACAGCAGGTTGAACAGCAGGGCGTCCTTGACCGAGGAGTTGGCATGAATCAGATCCTTGACGCCAAACACCAGGAACCTTGCGCTGGTGATGTTCGTGCGGCCGTTGAAGTAGACGCTCTCCGCCCCCCGGCACATGGAGTGGAGCCCCAGCAAGAGTTCCCGCAGCAGCTCCCTGGGATACAGAGGGCTGTCCTCCCGGTCATAGTGTTCATAGGCGTCCTCCAGGACGGCGTACAGATCCTCCGCAATGGGCCAGTCCTCCGGCCCCATGGCCGAGAAGTTTGTCTTGTCCGAAATGCCCCATTTCCGGTACAGCCGCTCCAGCATCAGCTCCAAGGTATCCACCTGTTGGTGGGTGAAGGGCTTGTAGGCCCGGAAAAAGTCCTTGAGGAAGGAGATGTGCTGGGATAGGGGGGATTGCTGGCGGAAGGCATTGGGCACAGTTGGATCGTCATCCCTGTCGTCGCCAACATCCCACCGCTTGGCCTCCAAAAAGTTGATACGGAACTGCCCGCCCATGAGGTCTGCGTAACAGCCGCCCAGCCTGCCGCAGAGCCAGGCCAGCTCCTGCTCCGGGTCCAGGCAAATCACCGTCTTGCCGCTCTCCAGCAGGTTGCAGATGAGCAGCTTGAGCAGGTAGCTCTTGCCCTCGCCGGAGTTGCCCAGGATGAGCACGCTGGAATTGGTCTTGTCCGGTGTGCGGCGGTCCAGATCCAGCAGGATGTCCGAGCCGTAGTGGTCATTGCCGATGTAAAACCCGTGAGGATCGCTGCGGCCGGAGTAGTTGATGGGGTACAGGTTGGCGGTGGAGCTGGCGGGCAGCACCCGCTCAAACTGGGCGCCCAGGGCGTTCCGCCCCGCCGGGTTGGCGGAGAGGAAGCCCTCCCGCTGGCGGAGCAGCAGGGGATCTGCACTGAGCTTGGCCCGGGTGAGCTCGGCGCCCACCTCGTCCCGCAGCAGCCGCAGCTCCTCGGGGGTTTGGGCGGCCAGCTCCAGGAACACGGCGCAGTGGATGAGGGGCTCCCGGTTCTTCCGGGCGCCGGCAATGATGGCGGCCACATCCTGGAGGTTGGCCTCCGCCGTGACACTCCGCTTCAGGTTGTCCTGGCTGCTCCGGTCCAGCCGGTTCTTGTTGACGGCCTTATGGTAGATGGCGTCCTCCTCTGCCGCTGTCACCTGGCGGGCATAGAGATGGAGGGTGACGCCGGCCCGGTTGCAGATGTGGGAGAGCAGGGCCAGCTCCTCGGTGACGGCGGGGTAGCCCCGGAGGGCCAGGACGCAGCGGTACAGCCCGCCCAGTACATAGGAGTCCGTGTTAAACTTCACGGCTGCTGGGGCAATCAGGTCCAGAAAGTCCTTGGACTGGAAGAGCTGCGCTGGTTTTTCCACAGGCTTCCTTTGCTTCCTCTGACTTTTAGCCATGCTCTGTCACCCACCTCTCCCCGTCCACCTGATCAAAGTGTTCGGTCACCATGTCCTGCTGGTAGTACACCGCCAGGATGCGCTTCACATCCTGCTCCCCGGCCAGGCGGACGTGGAAGCCGTGATCCTGGATCTGCTTCTCCAATCGCCGGGGTAGCTCCCGATCCTCTGCGGCCTTGCTGTCCAGCCGGCAGACCAGGACGAACTCCCGGGAGGCGGCGGTGGAGGACTGGCGTGCGTCCAAGTGCTCCATATCCTGCCGGAGCAGCTCCTGCAGGGCGGGAGACGGTTCCTCCTCCAGCCTCCTCTGGTAATACTGCTTGTTTTTTAGAAATGACTCCCTGGAGTCCAGGGCCAGCAGCTCCAGGGATGCCATCCCCTGGAGAAGCCCGGTGAGGGCCCGCACCCGGCCCCGGATGCCCTCCGGGGACAGGATGGACAGATTGTCCGGCCGGAGCAGGTAGAAGAGCAGTTCGTCCCTGCCGCACACCGCGCCGTGCTCCGTCAGATGGGTGACACCCATGAGCTGCCGGGTGGTCTGCCGCTGGCGCAGGAGCTGCTGTTCCTTTCTATTCATTGTTCTGCCCCCATTTATAGTATTGCTGCTGCAGGAACAGGAAGCAGGCCGCCCGCCGCAGGAAGTCCAGGACGCTGGAGCCCTCCACCTGGATGGCGAGGAAGGCGTACAGCACGGTACCCACCAGGGGCAGCATGGTCCCCGTCTGGGCCAGCGCCAATACAGAGAGCAGAAAGGCCACCCCGATAATGGCCACATCCCGCAGCTGCCACAGCCGCAGGGTGGCCTTGGCCTTCAGGTTGTCTGGGTAGATGAACACGAAAACACCTCCAAAACAGGAAGGGACCCAGCCTGTCCGGCCGGATCCCTTCCTGCAGTTTATCCTTCTGTACTGCTTTCTTCCGTATCCTCGTCACATCCATCTGTTTCCCCCTCGGTCTCTGCAACGGCTTCCTCCGGGAGGCGGCCCTCCTGCTCCACGTGCCCCTCGTTGGCGGTATCCCCTGCAGCCTTACATTCCTCCTGGGCCTCCGCCAGGGCCCTGTGGATGCAGTCCAGGAAGAAGGCGTTCTGCTTGATGCCCTTCTCCTGCAGGTAGTCCTTAAATCGCTCGAACAGCTCGCCGGGCACCTGGAATACCACCGTTCTCTTGTCTCCGCTCATCGTAGTTTCCTCCTTCTGATTGTCGTAAAATGTTTGGATCAACCAGGCCATATACTGGCCCAGTGTTTTTCCGGATACCTCCTGCTCCTCCCGCACCCGGGCGTGAAGCCCGGCGGGGATGGGTGCACAGAGGTTCTTCACATTTTCTTCCATGGATTGGCCCCCCTTCTGTTTGGTAACGCAAGTATATCGATCCCGGCGGTAAATAGCCATCACCAACAGCAACAAAGATTTTGCCGGAAAGCAAGCATAAGCAACAATGTCAGCCCCCCTCCGCCGCCCGGGCGATGCCCGCCATGATATACTCCACGCATGGCACTGGGACACTATTACCCAAGGCCTTGTACCGGGCGGAGTCCGAGGCGCCGGGCAGGTCTGTCCACCCATCCGGGAACCCCTGAAGCCGCTCACACTCCAGTGGAGTGAGACGCCGGATCAGGAAAACCGCCAGTGTATCACGGCTTGGCTGGCAGATCAGATCGGTGGCATCCTTCCCCTGACGGGCACTCTGGGTGGAGGCGGTATCGTCCTCTCTGAATTTGTCCACCCGCTGGCGGCGAAAAATGGCGTGCCGGTCCACACTGGTCAGGGTATAGGCCACATCATTTTGGATGCCAATGCCGTTGCCGCCATTGCGGGGCTGCCGGTCAATGGCATTGCCGCAGATACACATAGTCGGCTCCGGCTGGAGGGCCAGAGGCAGGTTGTTGCCTCCGGTACCAGCCCTGGCGGATAGTGTGGGCACGATCGGATGCGGCCCAGTGTATCGGCTGTCAATGCCGTGGTTCTCAAAAACCAGGGGCTGATGCCCGTGCTGTTGTGCCCGCAGGGTTCCGGTCTTATCTTCAGTGCAGTCCATGACGCTGCCGCCCTGGTCGTTGAGGCAGAGCACGGAGGGCATGCGGTTGCCGCTCTGGCCGGCCTTCAGGGTGGGCGCCGCACGCTCCGAGTATCCAATACTGCCCGCGCTGGCCCCCGCCCCGGCGGAAAACCCGGCTGTAATATCCCGGGTATCCGCCAGGCCGCACTCATCCCAGGCGGCCAGCCCCGCCTGCACCAGGAGGGCCGCATGGAGCTGGGGCGGGAGAGGCTTGCCCCGCTCCTTCGCCCTGCGCAGAATGCCCAGGCAGGCTCTCCTGGTCAAATAGTATTTTCGGGGCGGATTGTCCTGCAAAATCAGCGACAAGGAACACCCTGCGTCTCCGCTGGGGGGTGCCGGGCCAGTATTGAGCGTCGAAGACCTTCCACGCCAGGGAGAATGCAGCTCCCACTCGTAATTTCCCAGCAGGTTGCCAGCCCCAGGGGTGAGGTCGAGTGAAAGGTATGGAATTGCCTGCAATTCCGGCGATCTGTTCCAGGACGAACCGGAAGTCCTCCCCTTTAGGGAAGCCGCTGCTGAACACGCCGGGGACATTCTCCCAGCAGAACCATCTGGGGCGAACAGACTTGCCTGTCCGCCCTCGTCGTATATCCGCATCCCGCATCTCCTTTGTCACCCGGATCTGCTCCAGGAACAGCCCGGACCGTGCGCCGGCCAGTCCGGCGCGGGTACAGGATGCCACGGATAAGTCCTGACAGGGTGAGCCGCCGCAGATAATGTCCACCGGCGGCAGCTTCGCCCCGTCCAGCCTGGTGATATCCCCCATATGGAGCGTCTCCGGGAAATGATGTTTCGTGACTTGAATGGGGAAGGGCTCAATCTCGCTGGCCCACAGTGGGGTGATCCCCTGCCGTATGGCGGCCAGCGGAAAGCCGCCGATGCCGTCAAACAAGCTTCCGAGGGTAAGGGTCATTTTACCGCCTGGACAATGGTGCGGGTGGTATTGACGGCAGCCTGGGCGGTGTAGACGGCGCTCATGATATTGGCTCTGGTGGTGGTGTCCAGGCCGAAGGCCCCGGCGATGCGGGGCACCTCTCCGGCGGCCAGCATGAGGCCAAGCCCCAGGAGGGCTTTGTCGCTGAACACCATAAGCCCCGCCACCAGAATGGTGGCCTGGAGGAAGGCGCTGAGACACAGGCCAATGACCTGCTTGCACCACTGGGTGAAGCCGTCCGTATAGCCCCGGGGGATGGAGAACATGTACAGGGAGCCCACCGCGATCTGGATGAGCAGGATGCCGCCCCGTTTCAAGTTTGAGAAGAACACCTTGATTACCGCATAGGCCATGAAGATCATGGCGAAGAGGAGCATGATGGGGTTGGTACCCAGGCCCCATTTGGCCTGGGCCGCGATATCCGTCAGGCCAGCCCCCTCAAGGCCTGTGAGGATTTCATTGCCCAGCTCCCCGATGCTCTTTCCCGCCCCTGTGATTTCCATGGCGAAGGTACCCTGGAGGGAGACGGAGAGGGCGTACAGCCGAACGGGCACAGTGGTGAACAGGCTGACGGCAAAGAAGCCCTTGAGGGCGTTGAGGGCGGGCTGCTGGAGATTGCCCCGGCCAGATGCGTACTCAATGCCGCACTCAAAGGCAGATACCACCACGCTGACGGCAAAGAGGGCCCAGCCCAGTTGGGAGAAGAAGCGCACCACTGACCGCACCCAGGAGAGGTCAAACAGCTCCACCCCCATGTTTCCCATCTGGGCGAAGAAGGCGCCCAGGAAGCCCACCATCTGGCTGTAAAACCAGTCCAGGATGGACTCCATCACCGGATTGGCCACAAAGTCCCAAATAAACACTCGCCTTCACCGCCTCAGATGCCTACGATATTCCAGATGTAATTGGGGGCCAGCAGCACGAAGATCAGGCAGACGAACAGGATGGCCGCCCCCGTCCACTCAAACTGGCCGTGCTTGCGATAGTCGAAGAAGCACAGTGCCACCTTGACAAAGAATGCAATCCCCAGCACCATGGTGAGGGCGGGGAACACCACAGTATCCACCACGGTCTTAATCTGGCCGGCGGCATCCGTCCAGGTCTGCTCCACGGCGTCCGCCACATTGCCGGCGGAGGAGGCGAAGGCCGGGACCATGCACAGGGCGGCCACCGTCAGGGCCAGGAGCAGCACCCGGATGCCCTTTTTTCTGATACTCATTCTGACACCTCCATAAAATTGGAGGGTCGCCCGACTGGGGCGGCCCTTCTAACGATAGTTTGCTGGAATCAATAGCCGGTGCGGGGCAGGGGCTCGGCGGGCTTGTAGACCTTGGTCACCCACCGGGAGGTGGCCATAATCCACTGGCCGTTGTACACGCCGCCCACATCCGCCTGGTTGACGAATTGGCTGCCACCGGTAAGCCAGGCGTAGACGGTGGCATAGACCTGGGGCGCCTCCACCTGCCGGAAGTTGGCGGGCACCACGCCGAAGGACACCATGAATTCGGTGACGTACTCGTTGGAGGCCAGGCCCAGGGCGGCCCTGGAGGCGTCCAATACATAGTTCTGCTGGGTGCTCAGGTTGTCCGCCAAGGTGCGCCAAGTGCCGCCACTCAGGTTGGTCTTGTAGACCACCTTATAATTGCCCGGCACGTTGTAGGTGCCAGTGACAATCTTGTCCAGCCGCACCGCCTGGCCGGGCAGAGTGTCTCGCCAATAGAACGATGTAAGGCTGGTGGTGGAGTTGTTGCCGATGCCTCCGAAATCGTAGCGGATCTGTTGGCCGGGCATGACCTCCACATAGCCGGTTTTTTGGATGCTTACATTGGTGTAGAGGCCCTTGTTGGTCATGGCTGCCTTTACGATCTGCCCTTCAAACTCAATCTCCACCTCGATGGGGGTCTTGTCCAGGCCGTAAAAGTCTGCGGCCTTGGATTCCACGATTTTGTAGCGGCCCAGGGGGAGAGGCCGGGAGGATGCAACGCCGTTCTTGTCCGTCTCAACCGTATCGACCAAGTTGCCGGTCCGGGCGTTGTAGATCTCAAACTCTGTGCCGGGGATGGGGGTGCCGGCGGGCCAGCCGTTGACACTGTTGTAGTCCGCGGAGGTCTTTGTTATCTGGATCTGTCCAGTGATGGGGGTGTTCTCCCACTCCACCTCGGTGGTCTCCCCAGACTCCACATAGACGGTCTTTTTCTCCGTGTCAGGAACATAGCCCTCATTCTCTAACTCTCTGAGATAATACCGCCCGGCCTCCAGACCCTCGATCAGTACATACCCCTCGTTATCCGAAGTGTACTGGCCAACGGGGGTGTTGGTGCTGTCATAGAGGATAAACGGCACCCCATAGATGCCCTCGCCGGTGGCGCTGTCCGTCTTGTGGATGAGGATGGCGCTGACCGGCGTATTCTCCACCTGGAGGGTGGTTGTCTCCCCGTTCTCCACCTCGAAATAGTGGGGCGTATCGTCCATGTGGAAGCCTTCCGCGCTCTCGGTTTCCACGGCATAGTACGATCCATTCTCCAGGGACAGGAACACCCGGCCGTTTCGGTCTGTTGTCACGGTACCCACCAGGGCGTCGTCCATACGGCGGATTTCAAATGTAGTGTTGGGAATCCGCTCCTTGGTGTCATCCGCGTTGACCTTGATCAGCTCCAAGCCGCCCACAGGGTCGTTATACACCGTGATGGTCTGGGTGTCGTTGGGGTTGATGACCACCGTTTGGGTACGGGTCTCCTCATGGATGGTATAACCCTCGATGGTCTTGGTTTCCGTGATGATGAATGTCCCCACCAAACCGTCAATGATGATCTGGCCGTTTTCATCGGTGCGGTAGAGGCCCATGCTGGAGGTCATGCCGCCGTTGTCGTCCACCACCGTGCCGTCCGCCTCGGTGATGGCAAACTCTACCCCCTCCAGGGGCTCATGGGTGACGGAATCCAGCTTGTTGATGACAAGGCCGCCCTTGGGGGTGTTGGTGATGACCACCGTTTGGGTGTCTCCACCCTCCCCGATGACTACATTGGTGGAGGGGGCATCCATGACGTACCCCTGGGGCGCCTTGATCTCCGTGAGCACGTATGCGCCGGGGGCCAGATTGGTGATGCGGATCTCACCGCTGCTGTCAGTGGTAAACACCCCGTTCTGGGTCAGGGTGCTGTCACCGATCACCCCGTCCAGGCCCACTTCGCACCCCGACGCGGTCGTGACGCGGAACTGGGCGCCGGCCAAGGGCTGACCGGTCACGCTGTCCCGTTTCTGGATAATTAGGGCCCCATGGGGTTCATTTTTGAAGGTAAGGGAAACGGTGCGGCCCGCCTGGATTTGGATGGTCTGGGATTGGGTGTCGATCTCGTATCCGGCCGGGGCTCTCGTCTCCGTGACAATGACGCTTTTGCCCGGCTCCAGGCCGTCAATACGGATTTCGCCATTTTCGTCGGTGACAAAAATCCCGTTGCTATCTCCGATCATGGTGCCGTCCGCATAGGTGATTTTGAACTCAGCATCAGGCAGGGTCACGCTGGGGTTGGCCGAGCACACCTTACGGATGAGCAGATTCCCGTCCGGCATGTTTTCAAAGCGGACAGTGATGACACTCTGCTCCCCGTTGTCTGCCAGGTAGACGGTCTCGGAGGACTGGATGATGCTGTACCCCTCCGCCGGATCCACCTCCTCCACGATGTACGATCCTGGCTTCAGGCCCGTCCAGATGGCCATGCCGTTGGAGCCGGTCACCTTCTGGCCGATCACCGTGCCGCCGGTACCGGAGGCGCCGCCCAGGTAGCGGAGCTGGAAGGTGGCCCCACCCAGGGCTTCACCGGTGACACTGTCATATTTCTCCACCACAATGGCGTTGAGGGGCACATTTTGGAAGGTCACCGTCCTGTCCCTGCCGCCGGTGATGTAGAACTCCTGGGTGGCGGGTTCTTTGATGGTGAAGCCAGGGGCGGGTTCCAGCTCCGTCACCTTGTACCAGCCGTCCCGCAGGCCCTCCAGCACGATCTGGCCGCTGGCGTCGGTGAAGTAGGTCCCCAGGTCGTTGAGCTCGCCGGTGTCGGTGCCATTGCTGCCGTACCAGACCTGAAATTTGGCCCCCTGGATGGGGCTGCCGGTGATGCTGTCTACCTTCTGGATAGTCAGGGTGGGCTTTTTGTGGTTCTCGAAGTAGACGGTGTGGTTCCGGTTGGGATAGAGGGTGACCATCTGGCTGGGGGCATCCAGCAGATAGGGGGCGGGTACAGATTTCTCCGTGACCTCATAAACTCCGGGCAGCAAATTTTCCAGGGTGGCCGTGCCGTCTGCCCTGGTCTTGATTTCATCCACGCTGTGGCCGTCCGCCGCCTTGACGGTGAACACGGCCCCCGCCACGGGTGCGCCGGTGTCGGCATCCCGCTTCACCACCGTCAGGTTGGGGCGGATGTCGTTCTCTAGGATGATCGTGGAGGTCTTGCCGGGGAAGAGCTCCACATGGTACTCCACCGAGTCGATGATGTGGTCTGAAACCGTATCCAGCTCCTTGACCGAATACACCCCTGGCTCCAGGCCGGAAATCAGGATTTCGCCATTTTCATCAGTGGTGCGATCCAAGTAGTGCGAACCATCCTCAATCCTGGCGATGCGGAAGGTCACCCCAGCCAGCCGGGAACCGTCCGCACTCAGCTTGATGAGGTGCAGGGAGGGCTGGATGGAGTTGGTGAACACAAACCGGGCTGTCTGGTTGGCCTCCAGATGGATAATGCGCTGGGCCTCATCGATGATGTAGCCGGGGCACTCCAGCTCGGTGACCACATAAGCCCCGGTGGGCAGCTCAGACAGGTCGATTTCGCCGTTTTGGTCGGTGGTGAACTCCGCCGGGCCCCACGAACCGTCTACCGCCTCAATGCGGAACTTGGCGTTGGGGATCACCTTGGAGGGGTTGGCGCTGTCCACCTTGACCAGCCAGATGCCGGGCTTCTGATCGTTGAAAAAGTATAGCTCTTTGATGCCGTCCCCGGCGGAGAGTTCGATCTCCTGGGGCGTGGAATCCACCAGATGTCCACTATCCCCAGTGTCCACCTCCTGGACGCGGTAGGTGCCCGGCCGGCAGTCCGTCAGCAGGATTTCTCCCAAAGCGTCTGTCTCATAGTCCCCCAGCAGCTCCCCATCCCGCCAGATGCGGAAGGTGACGCCGGACATGGTCTCATGGCTCTCTCGGTCGTACTTGATAATCTTCAGGCCGGGCAGGGCCTCGTTCTTCAGGGTGTAGGTGACGCAGTCCCCTGCCACCACAGTGGTGGTATAGGTCTGGGGATCCCGCTCCCACCCCTCCGGGGCGGACAGTTCCCGGATTTCGTATGCCCCCGGCTTCAGCTTCGTGAAGGTATAGGAACCTCCGGTGCCGGTGGTACCGGTATAGGTCGCGCCGCTCTCAATGTGCTTGATCTGAATCCGTGCCCCGGCCAGGCTGGCTCCGGTGGCCTCGTCAATCTTCTCAATCCGCAGATCGCCATAGGGTTCGTTTTCAAAGGCGACTTCGGCCACCTCACCATACTTCACAGTGACCTGCTTGACCGGCTCCTCGTCCAGCAGATGATACTCCGGGGGTACCCGCTCATAGATGGTGTAATTGCCCACTTCGGTGAGAGGGATAGTGATGGAACCGGATTCCGGCGTGGTGTAGACGCCGATGGTGTCCCCGTCCGGGCCCACCACCTCGAAGGTGGCGCCTGATAGGGTGACAGTGGTGCCCGCCTCATACTTGGTGATCTTGAGGGCGGTTTCGCTGGGAGGGGGCGTAGGCTCGTCTGGGTCATCCGGCTCGTCGGTATCCGAATAGTTAGAGATGGCGTTTCGCAGCAGGCTGGTTTGGGGATCGGTATCGCAAAGATAGCTCTGGAGCTTGCCGTATTCATCCGTTTCCTGGCAGAGGGCATAATAAACGGCGTAGCGGTAGACATCAGCAGAAAGGGTAAGCTGGACGCTGCCGCTCCGTCCCTCCACGCTGGCCGCCGGATACAGCACCTTAAATTGTCCACTGTAGCCGTCTCCGGTATTGGAGACCTTGACCTGGGTAATATCCTGTCCGTTCATGTCTGTAATTCTGGTGCCATCAGGTACGTCACCGGGATTTTGAAACTGGATATTGACGATATGGTTTACCACCCAAGTATCCGAGGTGGCAGTAAATACCTGCTGGAGATATGCTTCTCCGTCAAGGGTGACAGGGTACGCCTGCTCCCGGTCTGGAGTGACCGTAATTTGGGGTTCAGCCACATGATCCCAGGTCATGCCTTGGGTATAAATCCTGGTTGTGGCATCCAGAAGCTTTTCTCCAATTGTGCGTTCTGAGCCGGTAAGGCCGGGGGCCACGGTGATGTCGTTGATGTCCCACTCGGGGATCAGGTAACACCACAGGGCAATCTTGCCGGCGTAAAAGGCCTGATATTTGTTATCCAGCCCCAGTTCCTCCAAGGAGCGGTGGGGGTACATATTGGCAATCAGCCCCACTACCTTGGGATCGCTGGCCTTCTCCTCAGCCAGATAACGGATACTCTCCCCCTCGGGAACCGTTTGGGGTACGCCGTACTGGTTGGGGTTGACACAGTATGCCGGGATCTCCTGTTGCTTGCCCTGCGCATTTTCATATAAAAAGTAGGTATAAGATTGGGTCTGCACCTTGCCATTGACAGCCAGATAGTTCATGGAATATCCGCCGCTATAAATGTCCAGTTCGCCCAAAGCCTCTTCCGGAGTAGATGCCGCAACAGCGGATAAAGGCAGCATGCCTATGATTAGGACAGCTGTCAGCAGGAGCGATATTACTTTTTTCACAATATTTCCTCCTCGGTGGATTTAAACAAAGTAAAAAACGCCCCGAAACGGTTCGTGATTGGCCGTTTCGGAGCGGTAACACATCGTTTTGCTATTTTTGCTATGGGTGGTTACATGCCCATTACATTGTATTCGGTATAGAGGTATTTCCCATTTTTATAGACATCCCATGCCTCCACCTCAAACCGGGCCATTGGGGCGGAGTAGAAGACGCGGGTGAGCTGTTCGTCCCGCCAAGGCCAGAACGTCTGCACACCGCTGGACTCTGTAATCCCCATAGACAGGCGTAAGATGGGATCCCCCTTAGAGTTGAGCTTAAGGGTTCCAGCCTCCCATAAGTCCGGGCAGTTAGGTACGGCATTATACAAGGTATACAGCATCCGCCGGGTCTCATAGAGGTTCAGGATATGAAGTCTATCCCCAGTTTGGCTCTGGAAACGCAACACCTTCACTTCCGGCAGCTCCAGCTCTGGGAACTGGTTCCAGTCACAAGTCGGCGTGGGCAGCGGGGCCAGGGGCTCCCATAACTTCAGATCGGTAATCTCATAGGTGGTACCGTCATCGCAGAGCACCTTGTCTCCCTCCTGTAACCGGAGGGGCTCGTCCGACTGGGGGATGACGACCACCCCGGAGGGGGCGGGCGCCGCGCTTTCCTCTGTGTAAGGGGAGCTGGTGTCTACCAGGACACGGTTGGCGCCCTGGTCATACGCCACGCCGAAGTCTACCGCCCGGCCGACATCCCGGAGCTGCACATAGTTGTGGCCGTGGATGACATACGCTTCCAGATCCACCTGTTTCCCGTCCACATAGAAGGTTTGGGTGCTTGGGGCTGCAGTGAGGGCAGCCACCCCCGCCGATGCTGGCCCTGCCAGGGCCGCGCCGGCCAAGGCACCTGCCAATACTGCTGGAATAAGCTGTTTCCTTTTCATACGGTTGACCTCCTTCTTTCCTCTGCTGTTCTTGTGTTCCTTACAGCAACAACATACCGGAAATCTGGGGAAAAGTCTACAGCAAAGAGCAGTCCCCTGTGGAGAAAATGAGCCCGGAAACTCAAGCAGGTTACACAACCTCCACCGCCTGCACCTGCCAGCGGTAGGCCCTCTGATTACGCACGCAGGTGTAGAGAGTGAGCATGTTCTCGATAGAAGGGGCGGTGCCGCTGGTATCCGTCTCCTTGACCTTCTGTACACTGGTGACCTCATAGGTGCGGACGCCCAGCTTGGTGGTCCAGGTGATGGTATCTCCCCGTTCCAGGGTGTGAAGATCCCCAAAGTCATCCCGTACCCCCCGGTTGTGCCCGGCGATGGCGCAGTTTCCATCCCAGATGCTGGTGCCTTTGAAATGTCCCGCGCCCTTCATGAGCGTGGAGCTGTCTGTACCCTCATAGACCCGCACGCTCAGGCCGATGGCGGGGATTCTCAATGTCCCCAGGTATCCGCTGGAATAGTAGAGATCCGAGGTCACCGGGGTATAGCCTAGGGAGGTGGTCTGCTCCTCCTCGGTAGCCGGAGTGGAGCTGTTGGTATCTACAGAGGGCGGGAACACGATGGGTGTCCCGCTGCCGTTGACGGTGCCCACTGCCATGCCCTCCGGGGCCAGGTTGGGGGTAAGCCAGGTTCCGGTGTTCAGGGTATCCGCACTGGCGCTTCCAAAGCCCGGCGGGATGAGGGCGGCATTCTTGCTGATGTCCTCATTTTTCAGGGCCCCGCTATCTGCCGTATGTACCACCTCCACCGAGGTAGGTTTGCCGAAGTCCGGCCCCTCCGGCGCGTCAATGGCGTAATCTAAAGCACCCGCCGGAGTGGCCATAGCTGCCGCCAGGCAGGCGGCCAGGCAAAGGGTGGTCAGCTTCTTCATTCCGTATCCTCCTCCTTGAATTCCCGGCGCCGTTTGACGAACAGGCAGGCTCCAATCACGCCGCCCACAGCAAAGACCACGCCCAGCGGGAGCAGGATGGCCGCCCAGTTAAACTGGGCCAGGCCGTCCCCAGGCTCCTCCATGGGTACGGTGGGCTCCAGGGGTTCCCCCTCAAAAATTGCAACGTAACGCACCCGGTTCAGGGCAATGCGGCTGACGGTACCGGTGTAGTCTGCCGTGACGGTATATCCGGTGACATAGCTGCTGGTGGCGGTGCCGGTATAGGTGGCCACGGCGGTGTAGCGGTCTCCAATGGCGTAGCCGGACATGCCGGTGGTGTTGTCCGTCCGCCAGTCAATGTTCTGGAGGGTGAGGGTACGCCCGTCCTCCTCGATGCTCTTGGGGATGCTGGCGGTGTCCTGGCTGGCCAGGTTGGGGTAGGAACGGGTGGCGGACACCTGCCGGGTGGAGCTGCCGTAGCCCGCCGCCGCCACCTGGACAGTGTCCAGCTGGAGGGACAGGGTACCGGACAGTCCGTCCTCTGTGACGAACTCCTTCTCCTGGGGCAGAAGGGTCAGGATGGACTCCATATCCTTGCTTTTACTCTCCAACGATACCGTCTCCGTGTGCGGACGGCTCTCATGCTCCGGCAACTCCTGCTGGAGCAGGTCTGTCAGGGTGTAGTGGAAGCCGTCCTGCTCAAAATCTGACCGGGGGATACCGGCCGGGTCCTGCTCCGGGGACAGGTCGTAGACCTTCCGGATCTCTGTGCCGTCCTCACTGCGTGTGACGGAGGTTGGGTAACAGACCTGCACCTCGGGCACTTCGGGGAAGGGCTCCGCCGCCAGGGCGGTGGGGAGCAGCGCCGCGGCTATCAACAGGCCGGCGGCGCATCTCAGAATGGTGTGTTTCACGATGGGGTTCCTCCTTCACATTTTGTCATATTTTGCTCCAGCCGCTCCAGGGTGCGCCGGGCCAGGAGGCGAAACTCCCAGGGCTCCAGCTCCAGGGGGCGGTAGTCGCCTTTGTCCGTGATGCCGTCCGCCCGCACCTTGAGCACCAAGGGGAATACGGCGGCGTGCTCTTTGAGCACCGTGGGGGCCAGCCAGCCCTTGCCGGCCAGATACACCCACCGGAGGGCGGAGGCAGGATCACCGGGGACGTCGGGCCAGAGGTATTTCCCCGCCAGCTTCTTGCGGCGCTGCTTCTTGTTGACGGGGATGGGTGCCAGGATCTTGCCCTCAATTTGGTAGCGAAGGCCAAGCTCCTCTACACAGGCGCGGACAGCCTGTCTTGCCTCCGGCTTATCTGCCCAGACAGGCAGCGGCTCCCCAAGCTCTGTGGCCAGCACGTCCTCCCCCTCTGGATCATCTGGGAAGAGGGGCACGTTCTTCACCATCTCCAGCACGTGGAAGCCGTCCGTCAGCCCCAGCACCTTCCGCTTGGTGATCGGGATGCCCCGGTAGTGCGCCAGGGCCTCCCCCAGCTCCGGGCGCTGCCGGATCGTCCAGCCTTTCTGTAGGAAGCCGCCCCGGCCCAGCCGCAGGTCATCCATGGTGTAGTAAGTCATGCTCATGATCCTCCTTATCCCATTCTCATACTGCACATGGAGGGCTTGTCCTGCCGCCCCTGGCTGCGCAGCGCCAGCAAAGGTTTCCGGGCCCAGTCCGGAAGAAGCTCATCCTGGAGTGCGCCGGCGAAATTGGTTCGGTTCCAGCAGGCCTGCTCCCCATCTGCCAGCCGGGTGGCGCGTATGGAGCCGACAATGGAATCGGGATTGCATCCGGGGCCGTCATGGGCATACCAAAGCTGGCCCTGGGGACTCCAGCAGGGCTCGTCCAGTACTGCGGGTGACAGCACCAGAACCCTGCCGGTATAGTCCAGTTGGTGCCTGGAATTGGGTATGCAGTGTTCCAGCTCAAACAGGCCCAACGACTGGCAGAATTTACGGTATTGAGTGACAAAGCAGTCCAGTACCGCCGGACTGCCCGGTACCACATAATCGCCGTTGTACCCGTCCAATGGGATATAGAACTGTCTGGCCCACACCTGGTTGGCCGGGCTGAACAGTCCGGGCCACCAGTTCAGGTGTTGGAGCGTATTGGCCAGAACCCATGCAGTCCGCTGGCCGCCAAACTTATGGATGATTTCGGCCATGCAGTCCGTGTCTGAAGCCGCGCTGTCCTCGCAGGCCTGGACGGCGCCACTGAGGGCGTCCCCGCAGGCAATGTTCGCCCGTTGGCTGGCCTGCCAGAGCGGCAGCTCACCACGGCGGCGGGCCTCCTCCAAACTGTAGAGGTAAAGGTTGCTCTTACCCATGCTTATTCGCCTCTTGGCTGAGCAGGCAGCCCAGCCTGTCCAGTTCCACACCACAGTGCTCCAGCATGGACAGATAGGCGCTGTCGTATCTCTGAAGTGGGTTGCGCAGTTTCGAGTGGGGCAGCTCCTTCGCTCCGTGGCTTTTCAGAGCCAGCAGGGTAATGAAGTGTACGGCCCGGTCATGGAGCAGATGGACGGCAGACAGCAGCTCCGCGGCGGAGGGCTCCTGTCGGGTGAGCACCACGCAGCCATGTCCTGCATGGAGGGTCAGCCGCTCCGCATCCTCCAGTCCGGAGAGCTGGAGGGCGGCCCGGGGGATGGCCAGGGTCTTCTTGCTTGTGTCATGGCAGATGGTAAATTTCATCTTCTGTTTTCACCTCGTATTCTTAGTCCTGCGGCCAGTCCCGCACCCGGGGCAGCCGCCCGGCGGGGGCGGACAGGATCCGCAGCTCCGGCCGGTCGCTGGACACCCGTCCGAGGTCATCCAGCAGGGAGAGCTGGCGGTTGAGCATGGGGCCGGGGTCAAAGTTGGTCATGAGCAGCTCGTGGTACCTGGCGTCCTCCTGCCGGGCCATGGGGTTGGGGCGGTCAAAGCCCACAATGTAAAAGTCCGGGGCGAAGAGGTCCAGAATGTCCGGATGGCTGTTATAGGACAGAACGATGTGGCTGTCCCGCGCCGCCGGGGCGCACAGGCAGTCGTGGAGCCGGACGTGGTCCCGGAGGTCGAAGGAGGGGGCGTACATCCTCTCCGCCTCCAGATAGGGCGGGTCCGCGTAGATCACCGCGCCGGGCCGGGCGTACTGCCGGACTACGTCGCAGCAGTCCTTGTTCTCCACCACCACGCCCTGGAGCGCGTCTGAGGCGCGTCGGAGCAGTCCGAGGAAGCGGCGCAGCTCCACGCTGCGCCCGCCGAAGCTGTTTCCGGTGGCACTGTAGCTGTACCGGATGCTCAGATAGTAGGCCGCAGCCCGCTGTACGTCCGGCAGGTTGGCCCGGCCCACCAGGAGCTTCTTCACCGCCTGCCTGTCCATGGGCGGGAAGTAGTCCTCTGTGATCTGGAGCTCCTCCTCCAGGTAGTCCATGGGGTCATACTCGTGGTTGAGGAAGCGGAGCACCACCTCGAAGTCCGCCCGGGCATGGAGGGGCAGGAAGTCCAGCTCCCTGAGCAGCGCCAGGGGCCGGTCCCTGGCACAGCGGAACAGGTTGACCAGATCCACATCCACGTCGTTATACACCCGGAGCGGGGCATACCCGACGCCCAGACCCAGAGTCACCGCGCCGCTGCCGCCGCAGACCTCCAGCAGGCGGGGCGCCTTCCTGGGGAGCAGTTGAAAGATATAGGGGAGCAGGAACAGCTTCCCGCCTACCCAGGGGAAGAAGGGCTTAGCGATCCGCCTCACCTCCCCCGGGCAGACGGAAGGCGCCCATGGCCCGGATCATGCCCGAGGATGCCATCCGCAGCCCGAGCTCCATCCTTTGGAGCTGAAGGATTGTGGTATACACCTCCCCGCTGTTTGCGGGGTAGAAGTAGCCGGTGCGGTCGCTGCAGATAGGCTCCCCGTTTACCCGCAGGTTGTGGACCAGCTTCCGCAGCTCTGTCCCGCTGGTACGGAACACCTTCACCAGCCTCTCCCCGCCCACGGCGTTCCGCTGGCCAAGGCAGTGCTTCTTCAGGTACTTCAGAAGCTCTTTTTCTTTTTCTCTCATGACGTCCTCCTCTGGGCCGTCCTCCCGAAAAAGGGCACAAAAAACAGGGGCCGCTGTCCCCTCCGGGAAAACGGCCCCTGTTTCGTTTTGATATAGATTTGATCTGGGGTTACATCTGCTGCATCTGCATAGGCGCCCGAATCTGAGCATGCGGGCCGAGAATGTAGGCCCTGCCGTCCGCTGTCTGGGTATAGCCCTTGTTCCGCAGCAAATCCAGCCCGTACTGTTCCAGGTTGAAGCAACCGGCAACTGCCGTGTCCAGCGTACTCCCTGCCGACCGCAGCTCCGCTTTCGCAACGTCCTGAAGCTGGTCTGTATATACCACATGGTAGCGGTTCAGGTGCTGAGCAACCTCCAGGGCTGCGGGCAGGGTGGTGCAGCCCTCATGCTCCAGGGCCCAGAGGTAGGTCTGGAGGAAATCTTTCTGCCCCTGGTTCTGTTCCTGGAGAATGAACCCTAGGTTCTGGCCGTCGTAGATCAGATCCTCCAGCCGGCCGGCATAGGCGTCCTCCAGCCCGGTGATGCCCGGCAGGCTGCACCGAGCTTCCAGCAGGGTGCACCCCCGGATGGTCTGTACGCCCAAAGCGTCCAGGGCCAGCTGGATCTCCCCCGGCCTCACGTCCATGATGTCGTTGTAGTCCGGCAGGGCCAGCCACACCCCATCCGGCACCGCGGAGGATGCCAGTTTCAGCCGTAGGCTCCAGCTGTAGTCCGGCTCCGGCAGGGCGATGCCGTCGTATACTTCTGGCTGCTCCCGCTCCGGGTATACCACATAGCAGCCTCCCACGAACAGGCCGGGGTGCTGTGCCTCATACTGCCTGCCCAGCTTGTCCAGGTCGATATAGTCCCGCAGCGCCAGAAGCCTTGTATCATTCTCCTCCAGGTAGTACAGGCCTAGATCCTCATAACTCTGGATGCCGCCCAACACCTCATACCCGTCCAGGCTGGTCAGCAGGCTGACCGCCTCTGTACTGTCCTGGGCGGGATGGCGCTGGAGGGCCGCGTCCAGGGCGATCCCCTCCCGCACCGTTAACATCTCCAGCCGTTCCCGCAGCCATGCCTGCTCCTCCGGCCTACCTGGGAGCTTTGTCAGTTCTTCTCTGTTCAATCGTCGTCACCCCATCCCCATGCCGCCCAGCATACGCTGAGGTGGCAGCGGTTCCTGCACCGGCCGGCCATCCACCCGGGTTAGCAGGCCGTAGTCTGTCAGCTCGCCCCCGTACTGCTGGATCAGCGCCTCGCCGTAGCCGTAGAGGTTCAGGTACCGGCACAGCAGGGCGGCATTCTCCTCCCCCATGGAGCGGCGCAGCTCCCCACGGGCCACGTCCTCCGGGGAGGCGGCGGCCCAATTCAGATTGTAGGCGTCCAGCCGTTCTGTCAGGGCCATGGCATCCTCCAGGCTGGTGGGAGGCGACGCCTCCAGTACCGCCTTGTACTTGATCAGCTTCAGCGGCTCCCGGTCCTCCAGCACGGTCAGCCGGATGGCCAGGCAGTTCAGGGTATCCAGCCGCTCCGGCGTGGCCCACGCTTCCGGAATCTGGGGCACCAGGCTGTGGAAGGCGGTGACGGTGCAGTTGGAGATGCCCACAGCCTCCATCTGGTCACGCACCTCCACCAGCTCCTGTCCGGCAGGGAGGGTGAGCTCCGCCCGTTCCTCCCCGAGCCGGAGCTCCAGCCGAAAGAAGCCAGTCGGGGCCTCCGGCGCGCGGCGGGGTTCCTGGCCCTTTTCGGGCTTCCAGTTCCCATCCGGTACCACATACCCCTGCCTGGTGAATACACCGCCCTCCGACTGACGGACCCGGCGGCCCAGGAGCCGGAAGTCCAGCAGTTCAAACACCTTGTCCGGCACATCCTTCACCTCGGGGATGGAACCGTTTGCCGCGTAAACCCGGCCCAACGAGGCGTCATCCGTGGCCTCGGGCACCACCTGGCAGTGCTCCGCCTGTTCCGCCAATGCGGCAAACATGCGCAGAGGGATGATACCGCTCCGGCTGCTTTCCAGCCTAACCAGCCCCTCGAAAGCAGTGCGCTGCCGGCTGTCCAGGCTGGCCAGCCGCTCCGCCAGGGCGTTGAGCGCCGGGAAATCCTCTCCCGACTGGAGGGTGGGAAACAGGCAGGTGAACTCCCCGTAATCCCCTATCTCCCAGAGAATGGCCGTATCCGGCGCCGGCCGCAGCCGATCCCAGGCGTCCAGCACGGCGTAGGGCTCCGCGGGAAGCGCCAAGGTGGTGTAGGCCCCGTTGTCCGGGTTGGACAGGGCCACCTCAAACACCTTATTATCCAAATGCCATTCCCCCCATCGTCGTTCCGTGTTTTATATCCTTCGCCTCGCCCTGCGGACAAGGCTCACTCATTCCGCAGGAACTCCTCTCCCCTCCGAACCCGCTGTGCTGGGCTTCGGTGGGGATCCCGTCATCGGGTGACTCCTGGACCTGCTGCGGCCCGAACCGCTCCGCCTCCGTCTGGATGCTCCAGCCCTCCGATTGCCACAGGTGGACGTAGAGCTCCCCACCGTCCACCTGGATCTCCCGCTGCTCGAACCCCTCGCCCCAGCCGTCTGACGCCTGGCCGCTGAGGTAGCCCTTTAGGCTTGTCAGTTCCTCCGGAGAGAGCCGACCGATGACCTGGCACTCGGCCACACCCCACAGCCGGCCGGCCCGGACCTCTGCCGTAATCACGGCGGAGCGCACCTTGGCGTCCAGGCTGTCCTGCTTACCATACCAGTGCATGAGCCCCCGCTCCGTCTCCTCCGGCATCCGGTTTTTTACCAAGGCGCTCAGGATGCTGCCCTCATAGTCCAGAAGCGTTCTGCCGTCCCATTCCTCACCCGTCTCATCCCAATCTCCCCACTCATTCCGGGCATAGAAGCTGGCGGTGAGGGGCATGTACAGCTTGAGCAGACTTGGTTCCGGCGGGTGGACGGAGAACATCTCCTCCCCAAGGGTCAGGATACGTTCACCTCCATCGCTCTGCCGGACATGAAACCGGCCCTCGTCATCGATGTGCTCCAGAGTACCAGCCTCCTTCAACGTGTTTCTGGGATCATCCAGCTTCCAGGTCTGGATCCGGCTGCCCGCGGGGAACTGGCCCCGTAGGAAATCCAGCCACTCCTTCGATACATCCTGCATAATGATCTGCCTCCCTTCATTTTGCCGCAAGTGTCATTCGGATAGAAAAGGCCGGCTTCCAAAGCGGAAGCCGGCCTTCAACGGGGTTCTTGCGCATGCTCTGTTTTCTCTGATGGTTCATAGCTCTTTCCCGCCCTTTCTTCTGGTAAGCACACAACATACCACAGTGTGCCCGTGATATCCAGCAGTTTTTCACATCTGCTGGATGGCCGCCTGACGCTGGCTTCGCTCCAGCCACAGGGGATGATAAGCTATCTCTGTGATACCCAGGTCTGCATTGCAGGTGATATGGGCAGCCACGGCAGGGCAGGCCGGCGAGAGCTGGAACAACGCCTCGGTGAGCTCTGAGCCCAGGCCGTCCAGGATACAGTGGGGCCCGCCGGGCTTTTCGGCAAACTCCGGTTGATCCATGGTGAGGCGGGCCATGGCCTGGGTGGCGGATATGCCTGTTTCCCGGCCGTATGTGATGGCCCGCTTCAAGGCATGCTGCGGATTGAACCGCCCAAAGTCCATGGTGTAAAACCGCTGCTCCTGCCCGGACTCCGCAATGGTGCAGGTTGCAATCCGGCTGAGCTCCTCCGGCCGCTCCGGGCCAAAGAAGCCCATAAGCCGGCCCTCCTTTGCCAGGCCGGACACCTCTGCCGGTGTGCGCCCGGCCTGAAGGTAGACGGCAGCGGCGAACAGCTCGCTGGGCAGGGCGGCGTTTTGGTGCTGGATGATCTCATAGGCGCCCTGGAGGGTTTCCTCGCTGAAATTCCGCGCCACTACCCGCAGGGCGGTGAGCATATCGATGTACTCCGTCTCCGCACACTCCCGGTCAAAGCGGTACAGCGCCTCGGTGGTGACAGGGTTCGGCCTGGGAACCAGCTCATTGAGCTGCCGGATAAATTCTGTTTTCTGCATATTCTCTCCCCCTCGGTTCACATGGATAGCCCGCCCAGGGATGGCCCCTGGCTAGGCTGATTTTTGTCGGTCAGCAGTTGTACCAGGGTCTTCAAATCCTCCGGTGCAATCCGCTCCGCCGCCCGGCACAGCCGGTTGAGGCCATTGATGGACAGATGTTCCGATGGAATGCTGCGGATGACCTTGTCGGGCAGGGTGCTGCCCACTACCCTGGAGTGTACCTGGGGGCTGTCCCGTATACCGGTGCGACACAGGAGACGTTCCAGCCTGGCCGGGCTGTCCGGCAGAACCAGCAGAGTGCTCTGCCCCTCGCCGGAGGATGCCTCCAGGAGTATGACGAACTCCCGGTCAAGATAGTCCGGGAAGGGGCCGCCCTCCTTGTAGAGCTGTTCCAGCTCCATACCGTTATCATAGACCACCCCATAGGGGGTTACGGTACCGTGCTCGTTGAGGATCAACTTCAGGGCCTCCGCCCTGCCGTCTACCTGTTCCAGCTCGTCCACGGGCATGTGGCCGCCATGGAGCGTTAGGATGTGCGCCTTTCCGATGCCCTCTAGATCTGAGAATCTTGTAATTACCGTGGCCTGCTGGCAGCAGAAGGTAAGATTGATAAAGTCCGTCATATCAAACGTACCCAGCCTGACCGCCATAGCCTGGAACTGGGCGGCCTCATAGTCGTCAAAGCTGTCCAGCCGCCGGGCCAGGTAGTCCAGCTCGTCCAGATTGGCGCCCACCTTCTCCAGGCGCTTGAGGATGGGAAAGCCGCTCTCCAGCTCGTCCACCCGGCAGTCCCGTTTCAGGGGTGCTCCCAGTTCCTTAGCGGCCAGGCATTCCAGGGTGCGCTCATATTCCATGACGGGGATGGGAAAGGGGATGGTCACCTGGCCATACTCCGGGTGCGCCACGTTGCTCAGGACACAGCGCAGCACCGGCTGTCTGTTCTGTGTGGTCACATCTGCTGCCCTCCCATCTCCTGGCCATGGCGGGCAATGTAATCCGCCAGCGGTCTGGGGTTCTCCTCCCCATACAGGTCATAGACCATATCGTCCACCGCCTTGCGCACCGCCGGGTCATCCGTCAGGGTCTCAAAGCGGAAGCCGGTCCCATCCTTTGTGGGCAGCTCCTCCCGGATGGTCCGGAGGTAATCCTGCGGGGCTGTGAACTCCATGTGTTCGCCGTTGGCAAAGGACACCCGGCCCACCGGCCTGTCCAGTGTCTGCTGGCGCAGGTCATAGCAGTAAAGATAGCACTGGTATTCCCCGGGGCTGGGGGTACACCGGAGGCAGAAGCGGTAGTCGCCCATCTCCGCCAGATACCCATAGCTCCGACCGTCCTCCGTGATGGCCCCGCCGTTCTGCCGGCAGAATTGGCCCATAGAGGGCAGATCCTTCAACGGCCCATCCTCCCGCACGGCGTCCACAAACTGCTGCAGGGCCTCCTTGAACTCCGGCGTGTTGAACTGCTCCCCATTGTGAGGCCACCAGGTATGGTAAAACCCCTTGCCGCTGGAGCCAAAGTCCATCCGGACATGGCCCACTGTACCCAATGATCTGTCTGTCTGGTCATCTGAGTAGAATAAGCTGGCCTCCTCACGGGTGGCCGGCCGCAGGGAAAAGCAGTTGCTATTTGGTTTCACCGCGAAATCACTCCTCTTTCACTTCTTGTGTCACCTGCCTGTCCGGGGCATTGAGCCGCCGCATCTCCGAGCGCAGGCACTTCCCGTCCTTTCCCCAGCAGAAGAAGCCGTTGGCGGGGTAGGGGCAGCCCACGCAGAGGGGGGAGCGGGTGCATACCGGCCTGGGCGGCGGTTCCGCCGGGTGCTCCGGGGCGTACGACTTGTGGGCGCAGAAATGAAATAAAATCTGGGCATAGAAAAAGGCGGCGCCTGATTTGGCGCTGCCCTCACATGGACGGTTCAAGATTTGCTCCCTACTTTCTATTAGATATTGCGCTGCCGCCGGCAGTTAGCCTCGCCCTGGGTCAGAGCGGCCTTTCCACTCCAGCGGAAGTAAACGGTCCTTCTCTGTCGCAAGGGCGAGGGGCTGTCCAAGGACAGCCCCTCCTGTATGCTTCCGTCTTAGGGCTTGGATAGCCCGCACTCTGCGATCCAACTATCCAGGTTCAGGCTTTCCGCCATGAGAAGGGCCAGCTTGTGCATCGCCGCCCGGTCTTGGGCATCCTCCAGCCTGGCCGTCGTCTCAAACAGGCCCCAGAGCAGTTCGGCAATCATCTTGCCGTCGTAAGGCTTCAGCAGTTCGCTGTTGGGCAGAGCGTCCTCGCTGCTCCCGCTGCGCAGAAGCTGCCGTTCTCTTTCAATCAGCTCCAGGCTGGCCTGCAGGCTCTCCCGGGGCACTCCCCAGGCTTTGGCAATCAGCTTCACGCCTGCCTCCATGGGAGCCTCATCCCCGATCTTGTCCGGCCCGCCCAGCGCCAGGGCATTGATTGCCTCCTCAGTTATCTGCTGAAGCAGCTTCTCCGGCGCGGGATGCTTCTCAATCTGTTTCATACGTGTGTCCTCCTCGTTATTTTTTGGTGGGCTTCTGACCACAACAATACCCGCTTTTGCGGGATAAAGCTATCACCATACGTAACGAAAAAAATGCCGCAAACCAAGCGATACCAACAATTTCTGTATAGAAAAAAGCGGCGCCTGATTTGGCACCGCCCTCATATGGACTGTCCAAGCTTCTGACTTTCGCTCTGCATCTGATCCTGGGTTCTTTCCGGCAGCTGGGCTGTGATCTGATCCAGGAGGCGCCGGCATTGGAACTCCTGCTGGTAGGAGGCGGGGCCCTCTCCATAGAGGAAGCCCTGCACCGCCTGGCGCAGCCCCTCCAGCTGCTCCCGGTCAAAGACCCGTTCCCTGGCCACCAGCCCGGAGCGGAGGGCGAAGTCCTCCCTGGCGCCCTGATAGTCCTCCATGTAGTAGTGGCCGTTGTTGACCCCGCTCCGGTCATAGTCCCGGGCCCAGGTGACGAACTGGGCCCCCAGCAGCGTCTCTGTCCCGGCCAGCACTGTGCCGTTGAACTCTGCCAGCACCCGGTAACCGTCCGCCAGGCCATCCGCCTTCAGAGGTGCGGCATTCTCCAGAAGTGTCATGTACTCCATCACCGTCCCCGCCGCCTCCGTGACCTGGGCCAGGGCGGCCTTTGCCCTGCTGGTGTCCACCCAGGTGGGGTCATACCGGACGACGCCGCTCTCCGTGACCCGGCACAGGATGCGGCCGTTCCACTCCACCGGGAGCAGGCCGTCCTCCTCCAGCGAACGGGGCAGCAGCTCCCGCCGTCGCAGGGCGTAGGACAGCTCTTCGAAATAGGTTTTGGCGGTCATATTCATATTCCTCCTTTGGACTCAGCGTCCTTTTTCGATTATCGTTCTGTACCCCTGCCCGGGAATTTCACCATACCATCATCTCTATAAAAATCTATTCAGCAAAGCGGACACAAAAGTGTGCGCCCTTTTTGAACTTCCTGGGCAACAAAAAAGCGCCGGTCTGATGGTTGTGAAACCAACAAACCGACGCGCTACTTTTTGTATATATTTTTTCCTCCATTTGGCGGCCTTGGAGCCTGAAAAAGGGCGCAGGGGAGGGTTAACCGGTATTTTATGGAGCAATCCGGGGGGCAATGTCCTTCTGTGGCTCCATAAACCTCGAAAATATCTTTTTTTCCAGAACGCAAATTTCAGGAAAATAAAAAAGCCACACCCTCTGATACTCTAAGCGTTCCGCTTAAAATATCCAGATTGGTGTGGCTTTATGGAGCTGCTATCCGGATTTGAACCGGAGACCTCATCCTTACCAAGGATGTGCTCTACCTACTGAGCTACAGCAGCAAATGGCGACGCGGAAGGGACTTGAACCCTCGACCTCCGGCGTGACAGGCCGGCGTTCTAACCAACTGAACTACCGCGCCATTTCTACTCTATATCATCAGCGTTTACTGTTTTTTCTGTGGCAGGGGCAGAAGGAATCGAACCCTCGGCACGCGGTTTTGGAGACCGCTGCTCTACCTGCTGAGCTATACCCCTACATGGTGGGCCTTCACGGGCTCGAACCGTGGACCGACCGGTTATGAGCCGGCTGCTCTAACCAACTGAGCTAAAGGCCCATTACCGGTGTTCGGTTCTTCGTAAGAAGAGAATGGCTTGCCGCCATGATTCGTGACGGCAAGCCGCACTCGTTTCTGGCTCCCCCTGTTGGACTCGAACCAACGACCCTGCGGTTAACAGCCGCATGCTCTACCGACTGAGCTAAGGAGGAATATAAAAGGGTCCGGTCTGGTCAGACCAGACCCTCTCTTGTGTTGGCATTACCTATTTTCCCGGTCCGTCTCCAGACAAGTATCTTCGGCGCAGGTGAGCTTAACTTCCGTGTTCGGAATGGGAACGGGTGGACCCTCACCGCAATCAACACCAACTTACTTTTCTCCGAGAAGAAAAGTAAGCAAAAGAAATTTTATTTCTTCTCCTTACCGTTCTTCTCAACGATAAGCTATTATATTCAATTTTCATCTCTTTGTCAAGAGAAAATTGGTGACCCGTACGGGAATCGAACCCATGTTTGCGGCGTGAGAGGCCGCCGTCTTAACCGCTTGACCAACGGGCCATTGGTGCACCTTCAGGGATTCGAACCCGGGACCCACTGA